>JBHJHD010000013.1:0-33454 GCA_050331115.1 Elainellaceae cyanobacterium | reverse complement strand
TCCACCGGGACCGCCGTCAGGGCGATCTTCTCGATGTCGGCAAAGTGCTTCATGGGGTTAGACAGGCCCGTACCAGCCAGCCGCCCCCCGGTGGCAATGTCGGGCAGCAGCCTAGCCTGCAGCGCCGCGTTCTCGGTATTTTGCAGATACCAGGTGCAGGCCACCTGACACCAGGCGATAAACCCGGTGGACAGGCATACCTTAGAAACTTCTTCGATGCTTTGAACGGCGCCTTTAAGGCCTAGTCCGGTGCCCCCGTACTGGGGGTCAACCCCATGGGCAAAAGCGCCGGCTTCGCCCAGCTGGTGCATAATCTGAGCTGGGTACTCGCCATCTAGGTCGATGGCCTGCACTTTCTGCGCTAGAGGCCGCTCGGCGACGCTGCGCACGGCTTTAGCTGCCGCTTGGAGGGCTGCCGGTCTGTGGGCTGGTGACTCTGTCTGAAGTATCTGCATCCTATAACTTTTCTTGAAGTGTTCTCGTGGGTTTTAGATAGGGGTTTACTACACCATTTCCACGCTGACCGGCATCGGGTTACGCAGGGTGGCCGACACGGGGGACCACTCGTTGGCGTGGGCCACCATCTCCGCCAGGATCTCTTCGCTGACGTCGCCGTCGATGTCCACCTTCACCCGTACATCGGTGAAGCCCGCCTGGGGATTCCCCAGCTCTCCAGTCCCCCAGGTGCTCACAATATTAATGTCACCTTCTAGGTAGATCTCTAGCTTGGTCAGGGCGATGCCCCGAGCCGCTGCGTTCGCCTGCAGGCCAACGGCCAGGCAGGAGCCAAAAGCGCCCAGCACGATTTCTGAGGGGTTGGGCGCGGTGTTGTCTCCCAGCAGTACGGGCGGTTCATCAATGACGAACGGGTCCAGGTCGCGGGCGTAGTTGAGGCTGCGAAACTTGCCTTCACAGACGGTTTTAACTTTCAGCGTCTTGTCGGCGGGGTTGGCTTTATTTTTAGCGCTAAGCTCCTGCAGACCATCCTGGGGAATGGGGGTCAAGGCCACTTTAATAGCGGTATCAACAGTGGTATTGGTCATAGCTGTGCATTAAATAGAACGATCTATCTATTTAATGTAGTCGAAGGCTTTTTGGCAAGCTGTATCCGCTGTTACGCCTGAGGCTAAGCGATGGGCGAACTCGCAGACTGCGCCTAATCGAAGCCAGTGGGTATGCAGGGCAATCTAAGCGATCGCCGCCAATCTCTCGCCGCCAATCTCTCGGCGCTGTCGCCGCCGCTGTCGCCGCCGCTGTCACTGTCGAAAAAATCATCGTGAAGCGCCTGCCTGACGAGCTGACGAGCCAGATCAAAGCTGCGGTGTAGGCGAGCAGTGTCGCGGTGTAGCTTGCCCATCAGCATCGCCCCCTCAATCACGATGATAATTTGCTCCGCTAGGCGGTCAGGGTCTACGCTGGCCCTCAGCTGTCCCTGCCGCAGCAGACGGGCTAGCACTGCCTCCCAGCTTTGGAAAATCTGCTGCAGGTGCGCTCGAAAACTGGGGTCTTGCTCCACCAAATCCACAACCAAATTACCCAGCAGACAGCCGCCGCAGAAGGGGTGCTGCTGCTGCTTTTGCTCTAGGCGATCGAGAATCCAAAAGAGCTGGGCTATGGTTGAGGAGGACTGTTCAGCGGCATGCTGAAATACGTTCTGCTCCAGCTTTTGCCACTCTAGGTCAATCAAGGCGTGGGCAAGGGCCTGCTTGGATGAGAAATAGTTGTAGAAGCTGCCTGAGGAGGCGCCGCTGAGCTTGAACAGCTCGCTCAAGCTCGTGGAAACAAATCCTTTGCGATGCACCGTGTCGATGACGGCCTCGAGGATGTCTTCGCGGGTGCGCTTCTGATTTGCCATATCAGTCCCTTGTCAGGTTTCTAGGCAATAGCTCGCTAGCGAGCCTAGTACTAGAGTAGCCTAGCACTTTCATTAGGCAGGCCACTTGTGAAGTCAGGCTGTGTGTCGCAACCCTAGTTTTGGGTTGCCGCTCGCGCCAGGCCGTGCAGCGCCTGCCCAATCCCGACAATATTCTCTTCGCAGCCTGCCAAATTGTGGCGCTCCATCAGGTAGCTAGGATTGTTGTAGGCCAGCCAGGTCTGCCCTTCGTCTTCCCAGACGAGCATTTTCTGGGGAAGATCGATGGCCACGGTGCGGCTGCACTGCATCAGCGGAGTACCGGCGTTGGGGTTACCGAAAATTAGCACTTGGGTAGGGGCAAGCTCGATGTCCACAGAGGCGGCGTTCTCCGCGTGGTCGATGCGCGAGAATAGGCTCAGCGGCCTCTCTTCGAGCAGGGCTTCGATGCGATCGCCGGTCTCAGCAACGCTAAAGGCGCTGGGCATGTAGACCAGTCCGGCCTCTTCATTGGGTAGGGCCGCTCCGCTGGCCCTGAACCAGGCCTGGCCCAGGGCCATGAGGGCGATCGTTAGAGCAATCAGAAAAAGCGTTTTGAGGAATTTCATGGGGCTGAAAGCGGCATGACTACAGGTCTCATTATGGCTAGGCCTGGCGCTTGTGCCTAGTCACCATCACCCGCAGCCCAATTAGCCAACGACCGCCCGCAGAAACCAGCCCACAATCAGGCCTAGCCCCCCGAAGCGGACGGCCTGCCAAAAGGGCTCGCTGAGGCTGCCCCAGGAAAAAAGCTGGCTCTCCAGCGTCAGCTCCAGCTCGTCTATGCGGGTCTTTACCTGCTTTAGCTCCTGCTTTAGCGCCGCCGTGCGGTGCTGCTTTAGCTCGTGCTGCAGCCGGGCCTGCTGCGCCCTCAGCGCTTTTTGCGCCTGCTGCGCCGCCGTCACCTGGCTATAGCGATCGCGCAGCGCTTGTACCGACTGCTCCACCTGGCGCAGATCGGCGTCGAAGTCGTCTTCGGTGGCGCTAGGCTCAGGGTTTAGGTCGGGGGAGAGTGGGGTAGGCGGCATGGCGTTGGCGGATGCGCGGACAATGCGGACAATACTGAAAGGGCGATATTGATAGACTAACGGGTAATAGACCCACAGCTGCCCCAAAACATGACTCAACCGCTCTTTATTGAAACCCTAGCCACCGACCAGAGCCGAGCCCTCGCCGGCGTAGATACGGCCGCCCTCGCCCAGGCCCTTGCCGAGCGGCTCGCCATCATGCCCCAAGACTGGCACCGGCTAAAAGGCAACCGCGTCGCCCGCGCCCGCGAGCAGGCCGCGATCGCTCTGATTCACCTGGTTTCGGACCAGTCGGATGAGGCCCTAACCCGGCTGCAGCAGGCCACCGGCTGGCTTGACCGCTCTATCTCAGCGCCTCCCTGCCCGACCCACGGGCCTGCTAAGAACGCGGCTCAGGGATCTGTCTAATTATCTGGCCCAATATCTTACGGCTAGGCCTCTTCCTCTTCGGTCACCGCCGTATTTTGGCGCGCGGTGGTCGCTAGCCCCGCCTTGACGACAAAGTCAATCTGGGGCGGCGATGCGGCCGCCGCGCCTGCGGTCTGGGTCGTCACGCCCCCGGTTTGATGGCACATTAGGCTTAGCAGGCAGGAGCACACCGCCAGCAGGCAAAAATCTAGCGGTCGCCCAGACAGATGGCTATAGCGATGGCTCCGCTGGGGCAAGTGACCTTCATAAGGCGTGTGAGAGGGGGTTGAGCGAAAAGCGATACCAGCCATTGCGACGACCTGCGGTGACGTGAGCGACAAAGCGTTTCAACCTTAGCGCAGTTCGCCCGTCATCGTCACAGCGCCCAAGGCCATTTTAAAGAATGGTTCACAGGGTAGGTGCAGACGGCGTCTACCCCAAGAAACGTCAACCCCAACCGATATCGCCAGATAGTTTCGCCGAAGGACCACCGTCAGGGAATTACCGTCAAACAGACCTATTGCCCCTGCAGCGCCTCAGCGTGGTGCCGCAGATGGTCCCCAATGACGGTGGCGATAAAGTAGTAGCTGTGGTCGTAGCCCGGATGGCGGCGCAGGGTCAGCGGCTGATTGACCTCGCCGCAGGCCGCCTCAAACACCTCCGGCAGCAGCTGACCCTGGGCCAAAAAGGAGTCCTTCTCGCCCTGGTCAATCAATATTGGATAGTCGTGCTGCTGCATGCGTACCACCTCGCTAGCGTCATAGGCGCGCCAGTCTGCCTCGTGTTCCCCCAGGTACAGCCCAAACGCCTTCTTGCCCCAGGCGCACTGGGTCGGGGCGGCAATGGGGGCGATCGCTGAAATAGACCGATAGCGATCGCGAAAGCGCAGGCCGCAGACTAGCGCCCCGTGTCCCCCCATGGAGTGGCCGCAAATGCCGGCGCGATCGCTGACGGGGAAGTTGGCCCGAACTAGGCGCGGCAGCTCTTCGCTGACGTAGCTGTACATATGGTAGTGCTGCCGCCAGGGGTCGGTGGTGGCGTCGACGTAAAAGCCAGCTCCGCTGCCGATGTCCCAGTCGTCGTCTTCGCCGGGGATGCCGGTGTTGCGGGGGCTGGTGTCAGGGGCGACAAGCATGATGCCGTGCTGGGCAGCGTAGCGCTGGGCACCAGCTTTGGTGGTGAAGTTTTCTTCGGTGCAGGTGAGGCCGGAGAGAAAGTAGAGCACCGGCACGGGGCCGTCTTTGGCCTGGGGCGGGATGTAGACGGCGAAGTTCATTTTGCTGTGGCACAGCTCGGAGGTGTGGCTGTAGAAGCCGACGGTGCCGTCGAAGCAGGCGTATTCGTTGCGGAGGGTGAGCATGGCGGTTGGTTTGAAGTGGGGATGCTGGATCTGGCCTTGGCTCTAGCTTGCCACTGCTGAGGGTACCGCAACGGCGCATTCGGATCTAGACGCTGAGGTGGCGAAATCGGTGAGGCGATCGCCACAGGCCAGCAGCCACGACGCTTTACCCCAACAGTTCACGCCGCGTCCACAAATCGATTACTCTATATAGAGAAGGGGTGCGGCACTCCAAAGCTGTGGTGCGGTCAAGCAAGCGCTTTTCCACTGCACGGCGGACTCGCCGCCTTATCACTAGCGTCTGTTGGATTTCTCAACGTGCCCAAAGCCGGCATCATCTACAACGATATCAAACCTGCCGCCTGCCGTATTGCAAAAGAGTTGGACGGTAAGCTGAGCGCTAGCGGCTGGGACGTTTGCCTAGCAACCGGACTAGGAGGGCTTTTGGGCTACTCCGCCCCAGACAGGCCCATCTGCCACACCCCGGTCGACAAGCTAGCCCCCCCAGGCTTCGACGCCAACATGGATTTCGCCATTGTTTTGGGCGGCGACGGCACCGTTTTATCGAGCTTTCGTCAGGTTGCTCCCGTGGGCATTCCCATACTGGCTGTCAACACGGGGCACATGGGCTTTTTGACCGAAACCTACGTCAACCAGCTCTTCCAGGTCATCGACGCGCTGCTTGCCGGAGACTATCGAATCGAGTCTCGCTCCATGCTGATGGTGCAGGTTATCCGGGGAGATACGGCGGTTTGGGAAGTGCTGAGCCTCAACGAAATGGCCCTGCACCGCGAGCCCATGACCTGCATGTGCCATTTCGAAATCAAAATTGGCCACCATGCCCCGGTGGACATCGCAGCCGATGGCGTGATTATTTCCACACCTACGGGCTCTACGGCCTACGGGCTATCGGCGGGCGGGCCGGTGATTACCCCAGACGTACCGGTACTTCAGCTTGCCCCCATCTGCCCCCACTCCTTAGCCTCCCGCGCCCTGGTGTTTAGCGACGCGGAGCCGGTGGCCATTCACCCTGCCACCCCCGACCGATTGGCAATGGTGGTGGACGGCAACGCCGGGTGCTATGTGCTGACTAACGACACGGTGCGCGTGCAGCGATCGCCCTACCCGGCTAAATTTATTCGACTGCGATCGCCCGAGTTTTTCCACGTCTTGAGGGAGAAGCTGGGCTGGGGGCTGCCCCACATTGCTAAGCCGGCTTCTGTAGAGCTGCCCTAAGCGCCATAGAGCAAAAAATGTAGTGCCCTATAGCTTACAGTGCAATACGAAAAATAACGTGACGAATTACGCAGCGCTGGGCGAAACCTTATGCAGCATAGCGGACAGTCTGCTGTAGGATAGGCTAGAACAGACGAGTTTCTGGGTGAACAACCCGTCCTCTACGGCCTTCGGCATGAGCGTCGCCTATGTGTGCCACCCCCGCATCCTCCCGCATTTTGCTTATTGAGAGCGATCAGTCCCTGGCTCATCAGATCTACGGCGACTTGGCCGAGTCAGGGTACGATTCGACCGTAGCGATAGACGCAGAGCTAGCCCTACAGCAGGTTCAGACCTTTCAGCCGGCGCTGATCATCGTCAACCGGATGCTGTCGGGCAGCGCCTCTGGCCTTGCAATCTGCCGTCAGCTCCGCGCCGAGGGAAATCAGGCTCCCATACTAATGATGATGACCCGCGATGCTATCGAAGATCGCGTCGCCTGCCTCGATGTCGGAGCCGACGATTACTTTCTAAAGCCCTACCGCACCGATGAATTCTTGAAGCTGGTCAATTTCTACCTTCGCCCCCAGGAAAAGGTGGTCGAGCAGCTCCGCTTTGGCGATCTTGCCTTGGACATCAACGCGCGTCATGCCGTTCGCAGCGGTCGAACCATCGATCTGACGATGAAAGAATTTGAGCTGCTGCGCTACTTCATGGAGCATCCGCGCACTGTACTCACCCGAGAGCAGATTCTAGAGAACGTCTGGGGCTACGATTTTATGGGTGAATCAAATGTTATCGAGGTCTACATTCGCTACCCGCGAATCAAGATTGAGCAAGAGGGCGAAAAGCGTCTTATTCAAACCGTGCGCGGCGTGGGCTATGTACTGCGGGAATCGTAACATGATGAGACACAATTTTTATATTTTTAGGAGAAAAGGGCTTAGGGCCAGGCTGGCCGCGATCGCCGTTGGCCTGGGCCTGTTGACGGCAGGCTGCAGTACGGTGGCAATCCCGCTCCAAGCGCCAGTCCAGCCTTCCTCAAAAATTACCCCCCCGCCCCCATCTGAAGCGGGCGAAGGTAAGCTTTTTGCATCTACACAGCAGGGACAAGTGTTACCCATTTCCGCAACTGCCAATATTAGAGACGTCACAATCGATCTAGAAGTGGCTGAAACCCTTGAGCAGCGCGCCATCGGATTCATGTTCCGTACCGAGATTCCCGACAATCGGGGCATGCTGTTTCCCTTCTCACCACCACGCCCGGTGCGGTTCTGGATGCGAAACGTGCTGGTGCCTTTAGATATGGTGTTTCTAAATCAGGGCCAGGTGATGGCGATCGCCGCTGACGTGCCGCCCTGCAGCGAATCCCCTTGCCCGACCTACGGACCCTCAGTAATAATCGACCAGGTGATTGAGCTGCGGGGGGGACGGGCTGCCGAACTGGGCCTGCAGGTGGGCGATCGCGTCGACATCGAATTCGCTGCCCGATGAAGCCACCGAATAAGTTTCGGGCGCGGCAGCGAATTACGAAACTTAAGGAAACTATTAGAATTGACTTATTTTGTTCATCTTATTTATGACAGAATGAATTACTCTTAAACTGATTGTTCACCAAAGCCCTGTATATTCCGCTCTAAGCCTTGCTTACATCTATTTTTGGAAGGTGCTTAAGTCGCGGCGCTGATGAGTGGCGTTGGTGGTTTACGTTAGCAAGCTGCGTTGATGAGCGGTGCTGGCAGGCTGCGTCAGCAATTCTTGCCGACCCTGGCTATTAAACCGCCGGCTGTTGTAGGCCATTCATAAAATTGCCCCTGGGCGCAGATATGAGTGCAGCAAGCTTACATATACTATTGGCTGACGCGGGGGCCTGCCGACATGGCTTCCTTAGACAGGCTTTTCCCGCGCAAAGAGCCCCTGTAGAAAAATCTTTCGGAATCGTATAGCCAAAGATTGATATTATCCATAGCCCAGCGACGGATGCCCCGTACTACCCAAGCACTCTAAACTTTTGTTAAGTTTATTAGAAACACACGTACATCACCTTTTAATACTTGAGGATAGAAACTACCAATGACACCTGGAACATACTCAAAGCTCGTTACCTTCCTACAGGAAGAGCTGTCGATCTCCCCATCGTCGATCTCCCTTGCCCTGCGGCACACCGAGCAAGACCCAGGGCCTTTACCTATGATTTTGTGGCAGTACGGTCTGATCACGTTAGAGCAGCTCGATCGCATTTTTGACTGGCTGGAGACGGCTTAGCGACAACCCTGGCACCAGCCCGATATCGATCAAGACATTATTAAAAGGAGCTTTCGATGCCGAAGCCCGCTAATTGTCCCATAGGCCTTGAACTCAATATCTATATATCGTAAGAGCGAGCCTAAGGGCTCGCTTTTCGCGTTTCATGCGTGTGGGTGATGACATGAGGTCCCCTTATCTCGCATCGTAATGCTGGATTATGAAAACGTCCGGTCTAGAGGCTTCAGCGGCTACTGCCTCTACTTGCCTATGATGCTGGGACCGGCCATCGTTTGTGCTGACTGGGTAGTGCCATGCAGCGTCTCCCCCCAAACCTCCTGGTCATGAATGAAGACACGTGGGCCGATATCGGCTGCTCCATCGCTTGGATATACAGCATATCGCTCGCTACCCTAGATCAATCGACCATTACCCAAGGCGTTGAGTCAAATACTAAGCTGGTGGTGCTGTTAGAGGTACTTATCAGCATTACCTCGGTGACCGCGCTTCTCCTCGGGCTGATGGTAATGCGGCAGCGGCGGACGGCCTCGGCCCTAAAGTTTTCCCAAGAGAAGTTTTCTAAGGCGGTTGAATTTAGCCCTGACGCCATTACTCTAAGCCATCTCAGCGATGGACGGTTTATCGAGGTCAACGACAGCTTTGTCGCGCTGACGGGCTACAGCCGGAGGGAGGCGCTAGGTCAGACCTCAATTGAGCTCGGGCTCTGGTACGACCCCGATGAACGGCAGGAGCTGGTCGAGAATATCCAGCGGACGGGCATGGTGCGCAATCAGGACATCATGTTCCATCATCGAGATGGACAGGTAATTCACACCCTGCTGTCGACCGCGGTCTTTAGGTTAGGTCACCAGCCCTGCCTGCTGACGGTGGCGCGGGATGTGAGCAAGCGCAAGCAGGCCCAGGAGACGCTGAGGCTGTCGGCAGAACGCGATCGCCTTCTGGGAGAAATTGCGCTTCGCATTCACCAGCTCTTAGATTTAAGCGATATTTTAGAGGCCACCGTGACCGAAGTTCAGCGGTTCCTGGATGTCGATCGCGCCTTTATTCATCAGATGCACCGCGATTGTGTTAGCGAAATTGTGGCGGAATCGGTAGCGCTGCCCTTTGACTCAATTTTGGGACAGGCGGCGGAGATCCCCACTGAGGATATTCGCGCGGCCATGGGAGAGAATTCAGTCATTCAAATTGACGACATCAGCCTGCTGGAGGACGACTGTCCCTACCGAAACTTTGTGCAGCGCTACGAAACGAAGTCGGCCATGGGGGCAGCCATCGTGGTCAATGGACAGCTCTTCGGCGTGCTGGTGGTGCACCAATGCAGCCAGAAGCGGCAGTGGCGGCGACAGGAGAGCGAGCTGCTAGAGCGCATCGCAACCCAGGTGGCGATCGCGATTTCCCAGGCGAAGCTGCTCAAAGAAGTTCAGGACCTCAATACCAGTCTTGAGCAGCAGGTGGCAGAGCGTACGGAAGAGCTTCAGCAGCAGGTCGAAGCGGTGCACGATCTCAACGGCTTTCTGCGGTTTTGCCTTTACGCTACTACCCACGACCTGCGGACAACGGTAATTGGCAACCTGATGCTGCTGCAGTCTTTAGACGTTGACTCCCAGGATACAGTCAGCGTTTCTGCCGACCTAATTGTGAGAATGCACCAGGCTAGCAAGGCTCAGCTGCGTAAGCTAGACGACCTGCAGGATATCTATCAGGCGCGAACCACTGGGCTCACGCTCACGCCATCTGCGGTGTCTCTATCGCGGCTAGTGGCGCAAGTTCGGCTAGAATTAGCCGCATACATTCGAGAGAACCGTGCCCAGCTGACGGTCAATATTCCCGACGAGCTGCCCCTGCTGTGGGTTGACTCCGACCGCATTTGTCAGGTGCTGCACCAGCTGATCGCCAATGCGATCGGCCATAACCTGCCCGGTGTGTCGGTGACCCTCTCCGCGCGCGCTACGGACGCCGACGTGCTGTGCTGCGTTGAAGATACCGGCGCGGGCCTTTGCCCTGAGCGCTGCGATCGCCTCTTTGAACTGTGCATCGACGACCCGAATTTTTCCCACTACGGCAGCGTTAAGCTAGGGCTCTATCGGTGCCGGCAGATTGTAGAGGCCCACGGCGGCACCATTGACGTTGAGAGCCGAGAGGGTGAGGGCACGCGGCTGGAGTTCAGCCTGCCGCGCCCTCAAAAAGCCCTCTAGCGCACCAGATCCTGGCGGAGGGCGCAGCTTTGGGAGGTGAGCACCTCAACGCGCTCAGGAAAATGCTCCTTGAGAAAAGCATTCAGGTCGCTAGCCGCATCCACTGCCTGAGCTACCTCAGCTTCAGAGACGGATTTGTCTACGCGGGTGTATTGGAAGCCGTAGAAGTCGATGCCCGCTTCCTGGAGGGCATTTTGCATATTGACGATATTGTTCTCTTTGTCGTCAACCAGAATGACGGACGAGTAAGACTTGTCGATTTCCGCCAGCAGGTCGAGCAGCAGGGTGCCTTTGTTCAGGCCCGAGACCATGTAGACGCCATCGATATAGCTGACGGGGGCCTGTCTGCTCTCATCCGCGCCGACAAACCGAATCGCTTCGTTGTCGGGGACTAGATGCTCGTCGGAAAAGCTTAGGCTGTTGCGCAGCAGCTCGCGCATAGTAGCGGAGCGGTAGTCCTCGCCGCGGGCGGTGAGCACGAGCTGGTCGAGGTCGATGCTGTCGATTATTTCTGCTGCGTCGGGCTGAGTGAGCTTGTTGGTGCCAATTTCAAAGGCGACGCTGAGGAAGTCGAACAGGCAGTTGACCTGCTGGACTCCTTCAATGGTGATGTCTTTTCCGGTGGGGTCTTTGGCGCGGCCGCGCTGCCATTCATACCACTTGTCGCTTCCAAAGAACTCGTTGGCGGTGAGCATCGTGTCATCTACGTCAACGACGAGCAGGGTCTCAGGGGAGGCGATTTCTTCGGCGATCCGTTTGACCTGATTGAGATCTTTGATTTCGGTGATTTGGCTGACGGGCGATCTATTGCTAGGGGCGTCGCTTGGGATGGCGTTGGTGACGCTCTCTCCGGGGGCGGTGCTGCAGGCAGTGAGGGCCGCCGCGGCGACGAGGGCGAGAAACTGTTTCATGGTGATGTCCGGGGGTGGTAGATCGCAAAACCGCCTCTAAGATAGCCCACTTGTTGGGCAGGCGCTCCTGCGACAGAAGACGGTTGCTCCTTTGGCACCGCCGGCCTTATTTACACGCCCCACTTACACGCCCCACTTACACGCCCCACTTATACGCTAGGATCGGACCAGTCGAGCTAGGCCTAAGTTATATGAAATCCTTTACTGACGCGACGGCTGCGATCGCTGGTCGGCGCTTTGCCTGCGTAGCCATCGGTGTGACGGTGGCAGGACTGGTCACTCTAGATCGCCGCGCCCTAGCTCAATTTGACGCCCCGGCTGAAGGGATTAGGTCACAGATTAGCGCACCTGAACCGATTGACACACCTACACAAGAAGTGTCCCCCCAGGCCGAGCCTGCCGCGCCGCTTCCCGTTCGGCCTGCGCAAGACGGGCCTACGAAAGATAGGCCTACTCAAAACGAGACCGGGCGCGAACCCGCAACGGCGCAGCTTCCAACCTGCCCACCGGGTCAGTTCCCTTCGGCGTTTCGCGATGTGCTGCCGACCCACTGGGCTTATCAGGCCGTCCTCAACCTAGCGGCTGGCCCCGCTCGCTGCTTTGATCTGCCGCCGTCCTAACGCCGGACCATAGACGCGATAACTTGTCGAATGTAGGCTGATTTGAAGGAGTCAATTTCTTCCAAAAGTTTCAGCGATCGCCTTTAAATACGTCAGAAGGGGGCAACGATATTTACCTCGATGGAAGCGCAATGTAAATCATCGATGGTAGACCAATAGCAGTTCGGTTACCTCCCCCCGCATGATTCACGTCACCCTAATCGCCGGCACTTACCAACCCCAGCGCTGCGGCGTTGCCCACTATACCCAGCGGCTACGCCAAGAGCTGCGCCAGCGCGACGTGGCCACCACCGTGCTCACCACCTACGAGGCCGCCAGCGCAGTCAACGGCTCTCCCCAAATTAAAGGCGTCGTCAAAGACTGGTCTGTGCCCCAGCTTTTGCCCCTCGTTCGCGCCCTGCTCACCACCCCCACCGACTTCTTGCATATTCAGCACGCTGCCGGCAGCTACCGCTTCGAGCGATCGCTCTTCCTGCTGCCCCTGCTGCTCCGGGCGCTGGGCTATCGACCGCCGCTGGTGGTTACCCTACACGAGTACGGCTGGTGGGACTGGCAGCCCAAGTGGCTCCCTGCTGCCCCGCTGGAGTGGCTGAAACAGGCCGGGCAGCGGCGCGGCTGGTGGGACCAGGAGGACGGCTTTTTGATCACCGGGTCTCGGGCGACTGTCGTCACCAACGCCGAGGCGGCGGATGTGCTGAGCCACCGCCTGCCTTGCCGCGCGCTCCACTTTATCCCAATCGCGGCCAACGTCGACGTGATGGCGAATGCCTGTGCTGCGGCGAATACCTATGCTGCGGCGAATGCCTGTGCTGCGGCAAATACATATGCTGCGGCGAATGCCTATGCGGCGGCGGATACCTTACCGGGAGCGGCCAGCCCTTGCCGCGAGGATATACGAATTGAGATGCGATCGCGCTTTGGCTGGCCCCAAGATGCTGAAGTGGTGGCCTTCTTCGGCTTTTTGCATCCGACTAAAGGGCTAGAGACGCTGCTGCCCGCCTTTCAGCAGGTGCAGCGGCAGTGCCCCCAAGCCAGGCTGCTGGTTATGGGCGGGGTGCGTAGCTTAGCTCTGGGGGATGAGGCCGACTGGTACTGGGATAAGCTGCACGCTGAGGCGGATAACCTGGGGCTTTGGCCCAACGTCGCGTTTACGGGCTATCAAGACGCTGAGGCCGTCTCGGCCCACCTGCTGGGCGCGGACCTGGGGGTGCTGCCCTTCAACCACGGCGTCACCTTGAAAAGCGGCTCGCTGCTAGCGCTGCTGGCCCACGGCTTGCCGACTATTGCCACCACCGCTAGCCCGCCCGACCCTAGCCTCACCGACCACCTGCTGCAGCTGGTACCGCCTAAGCGTCCCGAGGCCATAGCTACGGCGATCGCCACCTTGCTCAATGCGCCTGATCGCCGCGATCGCCTGCGTCAGGCCGGACTGACCTTTGCGCGGCAGTTCTCTTGGGAGGCGATCGTCTCCAAGCATGTGGATCTCTATCAAACGCTTCTCAGCTAGGGCGACATCTCTAATTAGGATTTGACCAAACGCGGGAGCCAAGTGGCGGTTTGACGCGAGACTGAGTAGTTGCTCAGGTCGGCGGTGGTGACGTCGTCAATGCTTACTAGGGCGTCGGGGTTGACGAGGCTAATGGTTTCTAGCACCTCGTGCTGTCGTCGCTTGAAGATAGTGCTGTAGGTGAGGCGCACTTCGCCCTTGGCCCCGGCGGCGTTGAGCACGGTCACCTCTAGATCTAGCTTGCGGAGGGCGTCCTCGACTTTGGGCGAGTCAATCGGGGCAATGATGCGAAGCACGCAGCTTCCCAAGGCCAGCCAGCCGTCGATGATCGAACCCATCAGGGTGCCAGCAGCAAAGCCTGCGCCGAAGGCAACGATTTTGAGGGGATCGTCGATGCCCTGAATGGCTTTGCTGGTTGCAAAGAGCCAAAATAGCGCCTCGGCAAAGCCTAGACCTGTGGCGATCGCCCGATAGCCCCTCACCAGCATGCTGATGCGCAGGGTGCCGAGGGTATCGTCGGCGAGGCGGGAGAAGAAAAGGGCGAGTGCGCCCAAGAGATTTTCGGTAGTCATTGAGGCTTGCAGTAGTGGCACCCCCCAATCTTGACATGGGTTTTGCCCCTGTGACGCAGGTTTTTTTTTGGCAGGGAATGACTTGCACGGAGTGGCATCGGGTTTGAAGCAGCTTATGCGACGCGATTTGGCGCTGAACCTACAGCAGTTGCTTAACTGCGATCGCCACCTTGGGAAAGGCGAGCGGATATATAATTCCGTCGCTCAGGGTTTCTTCAACTTGATAGCCTCCCCCGGCTGGATTGCGTAAGACAACAAGCTCACGCTGCTTTAAGTTGACGACCCAATACTCAGGAATGTTGGCGCTGGCGTAGGCGCTTCGCTTCTGGTCTAGATCCTTTTCCAAGCTCGTATTGGCGTATTCAATCAGCCAGAAAATATTCTCCGGGTAGGGGTGGCGGGTGCGGTACAGATCCCGAAGTGGCTGGACAACGGCGATGTCCGGTTCTGGCTCGGAGCCGCTGCTGGATAAGGTAATGGGTTTTGCATCGCGAATCAGGGCGTGTTGCCTGAGGACGCTCCTCAGGTAGTCGGCGGCGTCGGTGCTGAGCTGGGCGTGCTCTGGACCTTCTGGCGACATTTCAATAATTTCCCCGTTGAGCAGCTCAACGCTTCGGCCTGTGAGAATGTCTGCCTCGATCATCTGATGATAGTCGCTGAGGGTCCACCGAGCTGTGGTAATGGTCATGGTGGGTTGGCCTAAAGGGCTGGACATAGTTTTATCATAAGCGTCCCTTTTTCTGAGCCCGGACGGCAAGCACATTGTCGGCAGTTATGACCGCACCGTGCGGCCATGGCGCGACGGCACCTGGCACGACTACCTCACCCTCTGCTGCGATCGCAGCTACGACAGCCTGCGGCTCATCGCCATCGGGGCTGACCAGCACATCCAGTAAGGGCGCAGCGCGCTGTGCCCCCAAAACAATGCAGACCTCTCTACAACGCCCGACCCACCGTCCAGGCCGCGAAACCTCAGTCTACCCAGTCCTTGGCCCGGCTCACCGCCTTACTCCACATGGCAAAGTTCTCCTGAACCGCCGCCGCCTTACCGCTGGGCTCAAACACCCGGTCAATCTCTCGCCCCTCAATCAGCGCTCGGTAATCATCCCAAAAGCCCACCGTCAGCCCCGCCGCGAACGCCGCTCCCTGCGCCGTAGCGTCTAAAATCGCCGGACGCTCCACCGGGATGCCCAGGGCGTCTGCCTGGAACTGCATCAAAAAGTTGTTGTTGCAGGCGCCGCCGTCTACCTTCAGCAGCTTGACCCGCGTGCCAGAATCTTTGTTGATTGCCTCCACCACCTCGCAGGCCTGGTAGGCGATCGCCTCCAGCACTGAGCGCACCATGTGGGCGCGGCCCGCCCCCTGAGTTAGCCCCAGAAACGCGCCCCGCGCCGACATATCCCAGTGGGGGGCACCGAGGCCGCTGAGCGCCGGCACAAAATAGACGCCGCCGTTATCCTCAACGCTCATGGCCAGCTCCCCCGTCTCCGAGGCGCTGCTGATGATCTTCAGCCCGTCCCGCAGCCACTGCACGCAGGCCCCCGCGGTAAACATGCTGCCCTCTAGGGCGTAGCCGGTGTGGAAATCTTCGGGCTTGCCCTCAGTCCAGGCCACGGTGGAAAGCAGCTGGTGGGTAGAGCGCATAATCCCATCCCCCGTGTGGGAGACCAAAAACGCTCCGGTGCCGTAGGTGCACTTCAAGAGGCCGGGGCGATCGCAGCCGTGGGCATACAGCGCCGCCTGCTGGTCGCCAAAAATGCCGGCGATGGGCAGCTCAACCCCTAGCATCTCGGCGTCGGTGTGGCCAAATACGCTGAGGCTGGGCTGCACTGAGGGCATGATGTGGGCGGGGATGCCAAACAGGTCTAGCATCTCGGCGTCCCAGGTGCGATCGCCCAGGTTGAGCAGCATGGTGCGGCTAGCGTTGCTGTGGTCGGTGGCGTGCACCTTACGGCCCGTGAGGTTCCACAGCGCCCAGGTGTCGATGGTGCCCGCCAGCACGTTGTCCCAGTTGGTTGAAGGCCGGTTTTGCTTTACCCAGTCAATCAGCCAGGCCAGCTATGTGGCCGAGAAGTAGGCGTCCAGCACTAGCCCGGTGCGATCGTAAATCTTTTCCACGTGGCCTGCCTGCCGCAGCTCTTGGCACAGGGGCGCGGTGCGGCGGTCTTGCCAGACGATGGCGGGGTGCAGGGGTTCGCCGGTCGTCTTGTCCGACAGCAGGCAGGTTTCTCGCTGCACCGTCAGGCCCACGGCGGCAATCTGGTTGGGTTCAATGCCAGCGTCCTTGACGGCGTTCTGCATGGCCTGACGCACGTCCCGCCAAATCTCGGTGGGGTCGTGCTCCACCCACCCCGGCTGCGGGTAGGACTGGGTCAGTTCCTTATAGGCCTGCCCCGCAATCTTCCCTGACCGGTCGAAGATAATGGCGCGGTTGCCGGTGGTCCCCAGATCGAGGGCCATGACGTGGGTTTTGCCGTGGTTCGTCATGTCTAAAGTTGTATGAACAGCGTGGTCTTGGCGTCAGCACCATCATAAACAGTGGATGGGGATCAGGGGAAATTCGATGGTGCTACTTGATAAGATTCGGGAAGCAGGGTGCCAGCCGTCGGATCTGGATATTGAATAGATAGGATTAGCGCTCAAGGACAGCATATGCACCGCTTGATAACGATTCCATTCGTCTTGGCCTCGCCTGTGGGTTACGATTCCCCTGACACAGCTCGCCAGATTGTCGTGGCCCAGAGTGAGTTCTCTGAGATAGACGTTGCCAATCAGAACGAGACGTTTGAGGAACTTCTAACGGGCAGCGAATCAAGCATCGAGGCAGTATTGACCTCGCCAGATGACTTCAATCCGCCGGTGCTCTATGCGCTATCGCGGGCGCTGTTTGAGTCTGGTCGCGAGGAAGAAGCCATGTTTTGGTTCTATACAGGTCAGCTGCGCGCCAGGTCTGATGCGAACAAGTCGCTTGACGTGAGTGCGCGAGCGGCTGTGGATGTCCTAAACAGGGAATTTGGCACGCCCATCAACCAGTATGCGTTTGGGGATATAGAGCGTCTTAGATCTACAGTTGAGGCTGTTGTCGCGAGAGATAGGGCGGCGAGTAGGTCCTATGATCCCAGATGGATATTGCTTCACGGGATGGACGCGTTCAGTGGCGAAACCATCCGCTTCGAGCCTGAGAGCCAGTGGCTAGAGATCGATGAGCAAACCCGTGTTGATTATCTGAATGGTTTCTATGGAGCGCTAGAATCCCTGCAGTAAGGGCCAACAGCGGGCATGTCTCAATGACTTTTTTCCCGCAAGCAATTGGAGCTAGCGTCGTCACAGTCTGGGATCGACCGGCTCGCTCTCCAAGGCCAATACGCCGAAGACGGCTTCATGCACCCGATACGGGGGCTCTTTTTGGACAAATCGCTTCAGCGCTTCATAGCCCAATGCATACTCCCGCAGCGCCAGCGATCGCTTTTCCTTCAGCCCTCTGGGCCGAAGCCCCTCTAGGTTCTCTGGGGCCGTGTACTCAGGGCCGTAGATAATCCGCAGATATTTGGGTAGATCATCAAGTTTTAGCCGCGCCTTGGCCTGGTTTAGGGCCTGCAGCGAGACGTCGGCACCGAGGAGCTCATCGAAGCCGCCCGCCTCCAGGAGGGTTTTTACGAGTCTGCCTTCCCCGCATCCTAGGTCCATCACTCGGGCTGCCGGATGCTCTTTTAGCGTCGCCACCACCGCCTGCGTCCGCTGCTCATTCAGACGAGTGGGGCGCTCTAGAGTCTCCTCCTGCGGCTCGCTTTCCTGAAGGGTGTTGTCTTCAGTGTCTAGGGCATCCTCCTGCAGCCGGACTAGCGCGGCGCTGCTGAGGGAGCGAAACGGCAGGTAGCGTCGGGTGATCAGCGCCTTTTCAGGGTGGGCCGCTAGCCAGCCCTCGCCATGCTGCTGCAGCTTTTCGATCTCAGCGTCGTCAATGTAGTAATGCTTGTCATCATCCAGCACCGGCATCAGTACGTAGAGGTGCTCTAAAACCGTCTTCAGGCGGCACCTCTGGCGCAGGGTAACCGTAAAGTAGGGACTCATGCCCCAGTTGGGGAACGCCTCATCGAGGGGATGCTGCTGCACCTCTAGCTGGTACCCCAGCGGCGCAAACAATCTTTCCAGCAGGGCCCGCCCCCGCGACAGGGCAGTGCCGACGGGGTTACTGATAGCGGCAGGTCCGCCTCGGCGAGAGCCTGCCGCTCTTTGCTGCGGCCCGACATCGCGGTGCGAAAAACCCGGTTGAGGGCTACGCTCATGAAGGACGAGGCCACGTAGGGGCGATCGTTGACGTATTGTTTGAGCGCAAACCCAGGGCTGCCACGAGTCTTGCGCACCAGGCCAACAGGATCGATATCTAGCAGCAGCGCCGCAGAGCAGCGCTCTGGTGTCGCTGCTGGGTAGAACACCTGGGCCACTCCAAACGGCAGCGACACTGAATGCAGCTTATCCGGGTGCTTATGGAGCAAAAAGCCCAAGTCGGTAGCCGGTTGGTGAGTTGTTGTAATGACTAGAAGCATTGACGCGGTAGGTTGGGGGCGATCGCCGGTGAGTCAATGCTAGCCTAGCCTGCCCCAACCGACTCCAGCAGCACCCCCTGCATATCCTTCAGCTCAAAGGCCCGCAGCGACTCCATCGAATCCCCTAGCTCCAGCCCCGGCGTAGTCAGCGCCACCTTCCACTCGCTCAGGTCGAGCTGTAGCCAGTCTCCTAAAGTCACCATCATCGGCTCCCCGCCCATGTGGCACACAAAGGCGATTTGCTTAGGCACCATCGGATCAGGCACGTCGCTCTCCGCCTCCTTTGCCATCGGCTGAGTGCGCAGCCCGTAAAACAGCGTCTTATCCTCGTCGCTGATGCGGTTGAAGCGATCGCTCTGGGTCAGGTTGTTCCCCAGCCAGGCGTTGGCCTTACGGTACTTACGCAGCTTCAGGTTGTAGTCCGTGCGCGCCGCGGAGAGCTTTTCTACGTGGTACGACACGCGACAGACGTCATGGCCGTCCTCCATAAAGGCCATGGCTATAGCCTTTAGCTTATCTACATCTAGGTCTTTCACCAGGGCTGCCTTCTCGCCCTCGCCCAAAGTGCCTAGCCCTTCCACCTGACAGCTCTCGTCGTTGTCGCCCAGGCACTTCTGAGAAATTTCTACCGCCTTGTCTAGGTCATAGTCTGTCTGTACCATGGCGTCGGCGATCGCCCGCATAAACTGCCGCATGGGTCCTAGCTCGGTCAGGCCAAAGTCCTTCAGCCGCTTGAAGGTATCGGGGCGACTGTAGAACTTAGGGGAGATCTGCCAGTCTAAGAAGCCCGCCTCCTCCGAGGCCACCTTGACACCGTACACCTCGTCGGTGTTGCGGAAAAAGCCCCAGGGGCTGTGCATCAGGGTATTGAGGAAGTCCATAGGCAGGCCAGGGCTGAAGCCGTAGACCCACAGCTGGGTGGCGGGGTTGTCGTAGGCATTGTGCAGTACCTCAGGGAGGGTATCCCCCAGGTTCCAGTTAATCGGCTGATCCGTCGTTGAAATTTGGTTACCCCGCCGCACGGTATCGTGGTTGCCGCAGCCGGTAATCCAGCGATCGCCCTGGAACATCACCTCGGTGACCCGCCGCCACTTCGAGTCCCAAAACCCTTGTAGGGCGGGGGTGTTATGGGCAAAAATCAGGGGCCCCCACTGGTAAGAATCGGGCCGCAGCTCGACCAGGTCGCGGTAGGTGGAGGTCTCCTCCCAGCCCTCTTCCGGCCAGGGCCGCCCGTCTTCAAAAATGGTAAACAGCCGCCGCTGGTAGCCGCCGATCTCCTGCACCACGTCGCTCATGGCCAGCAGGTAGGCGTCGTCCTGCTCGAGCCGCCCCGTGAGCGGGTTAAAGAAGCGAAAATCTTGGCCGCCGTCGATGCGAATGCCGTCAGCGCCCGTGTCGTGCTTGCGGCGCTGCATCTCTAGCAGCAGGGCGCGCACCATGGGCAGCTGGTGGTTGAGGTCCTGGCCGTACATGTTCGGCCCCTTGAGAAACTGACGGCTGATCAGCTTTAGAGACTGGTTATCGGCATGGCCATAGACCAGGTCATAGATTACCTGAATGGGTCCGCTGTGGAAGTTGTGCAGGGTGGCGATGAAGTCAATCAGCTCATCGGGTCGCAGGCTCCCTAGGACGGCCGGGTTAGTGGTCGCCGCCCCCAAAATCGGCACGTCGTATCCCCAGTTCTGGGTGTCTGGCTTACGCAGCGTGACCCGGACCGGCTCGTCTACTGGAGAGGGGCCAGCCTCTAGGATTTCCTTATCGACGACCTCAAAAAACTCATAGCCCGGGCGGTCTTCCTCCAGCCGGTACTCGATGGTAGGCTCGATGGGCAGCAGCTGAACGGCGTCATAGCCGACGTAGTTTTGCTCTTCCGGGGTCAGCGCCTCTCCGGCCGCCAGCTTTTCAGATAATCTCCGATAGATGCGGGTTAAGCCTTCCAAGGTGCCTTCCTTGGAGCCCGTATTGACGTGAATCTGCAGGATATTGACGGGGGCAGGCACCCGCGGGATGGTCTCATCGGGGGCGTCAAGGGGGCCGGGCAGGACGCTGTCTTCAGCCCCGTCGGCTTCGCCAGCTTCGTTGGGGACGCCGGTTTGCTGAAAATAGGCCAGATCGGCCCGCTGCTGCTGCACGGCTGCTATGTCGTAGACCTCGGCTGGCCCAAATACGCCGTAGGGCAGCGACTCGGGAATAACGTCGCGGATGAGCCGCATGCTGTCGTGAACGTTGTCCCGAAAGCGCAGCCAGTAGAGAGAGCCGGCTTGGTCCCGGCGTCCTGGCCTGAGCCCCGAGATGACGCCCCACAAAAACTCGCCCTGCTGAGGTAAGGCAACACAGTCGCGCCGAAAAGTTACCGTCTGCTCTGCGGCTCGGAAGTCGATAGGCTCTAGGGGGGTGAAGATCTCTAGGTAGATATCCCGAGCGGTCTGAATAACCTCACCCGTCAGGCCAGGGGTCCAGAACCCAATCTCGGTGAGGCCGTCGGGACGGTAGTGGGCTCCTAGACGACGGGCGAGCTGCTGGCTAATTTGCAGGTAGGTAGCCTTTGAATTGGCGGTTGCGTCTGCCCAATCGAGTAGACCCTGTGTTTCAGCCCCAGCTAGCTGAATAAGTGGAGAATCGTTCACGGGAGAATTACTGTAGAAGTTAAGGTATATGAAGCCAGCAACAGCTTAACAGCCGCATCCCCCAACTGGGGCGATCGCTACAAAACTCAATCCCTATCTCAGTCTGGCCCTATCTCAGTCTGGCCCTAATCTTACATCTAGTACCTGTGCCTAGCTTCCTATGAATTTGGACTATATGACATTGAGCTGAGGTACGGCCTTGACTTCTTTAAAGGGTTCGATAATGCCCGCAACTCGCTGAGCTGAGCCGAATCTCGCTGCTAAAAGTTAAAAAACTCAACGTAATGTTAAACTGCTCCATGTAGTTAGACAGGTCCAGCCGGCCTCATCCATCGGCTCTAGATGCGGTGAATTGCGCACATTCGCAGTTGTCACCCACTCCTAATTTTTGCGCGTGTTCCGGATAGCTGAGGTCACCCACGTACTGACCTGCGCAGCGCGGCGTCCACGACCGGCTTGGCTGATCTACATTAATTTTCCGGCACAGGTGCTGGGTGAGCTTGGACCGTTAGGTTTAGACTTTTAGCCTCTACAGCGGCAGCAATCCTCTGTGGCGGCGTCTATCCGTGGTCTAGGCTACTTTTGACTAGGCTGCACTGTTCTTTCAAGAGGTTTTCCATGAAATCTTCCCTCGTCATTCTCTACCACCGCGAACCCTACGATGAAGTGATAGAGAACGGTAAAGCCGTCTACCGCGAGAAGAAAAGCCCCAACGGTATCGTGCCGACCTTGAAGAGCTTCTTTGCCGATGCCGAGCAGAGCACCTGGGTGGCCTGGAAGCAGGTTGCCGAAGGCGAGCGGGCTGATTTTCAAGAGCGGATGACCTTTGAAGGGCTAGGCGATCGCGGCGTTGTGCGGCGCATTCCGCTGATGGCAGACCAGGTAAAGAACTTCTATCACATCACTTCAAAAGAAGCCTTCTGGCCCATCCTGCACTCGTTCCCCTGGCAGTTTACCTACGACTCCTCCGACTGGGAGAACTTCCAGGAAATCAACAAAAAGTTTGCCGACGTCGCCTGCGAAGACGCCGCTGACGACGCCCTAATCTGGGTGCACGACTACAACCTGTGGCTCGCCCCTTACTACATCCGTCAGCAAAAGCCCAACGCCAACATCGCCTTTTTCCACCACACCCCCTTCCCCTCCGCCGATATCTTCAATATCCTGCCCTGGCGAGCAGAGATTGTGGATAGCCTCTTGTCCTGCGACCTAGTCGGCTTCCACATTCCCCGCTACCTTGAGAACTTCGTTTCAGCCGCTCGGGGCATTCGCGGCGCTGAAGTGGTAGAGCAGCTTCCCGTAGATGAGAAGGCCTTTACCCCCACAGGGTCCGCCCTCACCGAGCCGATGATCACCACCAAGCTGCGCTATAAGGGCCAGCTTGTGAACCTAAACGCCTTTCCCGTAGGCACCGACCCCGACCACGTGCGCGGCATGGTGGCCAAACCCGAGGTTAAAGCGCGGGCAGCCAAGATTCGCGAGGAAATTGGCGACGGTAAGCTGCTCGTCTCTGCGGGCCGAGTGGATTACGTCAAGGGAACTAAGGAGCTGCTCGCCTGCTATGAGCGCTTACTGGAGCGCCGCCCTGAGCTACAGGGCAACGTGCACCTGGTGCTGACGGCGGCGGCCCCCAATAAGGGGATGCGCGTCTACCGCACGGCCAAAAAAGAAATCGAGCAGGGCGTGGGCGAAATCAATGGCCGCTTCGGTCGGCTGAACTGGACCCCTGTCAAGCTATTCACCACGCCGCTGCCCTTCGACGACCTGATGGCGGTGTACTCTTCTGCCGATATCGCCTGGATTACGCCCCTGCGGGACGGCTTGAACCTGGTCGCGAAGGAGTACGTTGTCGCCAACAAAGGGGAGCGGGGCATCCTGGTGCTCTCAGAATTCGCCGGCTCGGCGGTAGAGCTACCCGACGCCGTTTTGGTGAATCCCTACGCTTCATACGAAATGGACAAAGCGATCGATCGCGCTCTGGATATGCCTTCTGAGGAACAGAAGCGTCGCATGGGCACCATGTACGAATCGATTTGCCGTTACGATGTGCAACAGTGGGCCAACCACATGTTCCGCGCCGCTAAAGCGGCAGCGGCGGACCGTAGCGCAGAGGTCGGCAGCCAACCAAAAGCCTCTGCGCTGGTATAGGCGTTATCGATAATACCATCCATGCGAGATCTATCCTCAGTTCAACACTCTCCCTACGACTTAATCATCATTGGGGGCGGCATTAACGGGGCGGGGGCCGCCCGCGATGCCGCTCTGCGGGGCCTCAAAACCTTACTGGTGGAAAAGAACGATTTTGCGAGCGGCTCCACCAGCTGGTCTACCCGCCTAATCCATGGCGGACTGCGCTACCTGGAATACTTTGAGTTCAAGCTGGTGCGCGAATCTCTGCGGGAGCGGGAGATTCTGCTGAATACGGCCCCCCACCTGGTGAAGCCCATTCAGCTGACGATTCCCATCTATAAGGGTGGGCGACGCAGCTACTGGGAAATCCAGGCGGGCATGCTGCTGTACGACATGTTCAGCTTCGACAAAACGCTGCCCAACCACCGCATGCTGCCCGCCAAGAAAATGCAGCAGCTCTTCCGTTCGGTCACCTCGGATGAAGTAGCCGGCGCGGCTCAGTACTACGACTGCCAGGTGGAGTACGCCGAGCGGCTGTGTCTAGAGAATATTCTCGCGGCGCAGGCGGCGGGGGCGGACGCGTTGAACTACGTAGAGGTGAGCGAAATTCGCCGCGAGGGCGATCGCATCGCTGAAGTCACCTGCGTCGACCTGCCCACGGGGGAGACCTTCACCGCTAAGCTCGCCGACCAGGGCATGGTGATCAACACGGCTGGGCCTTGGGTTGACGTGGTCAACGAGCGAGGCGAGGGCAAGCCCCTGACCCCCAAGCGGCTGATGGGGGGCACTAAGGGGAGCCACATCATCGTTGAGCCCTTCCCGGGAGCCCCCAGCACGGCGCTGTACGTCGAGGCCAAGAGCGACGGGCGACCCTTCTTCGTCGTCCCCTGGTGCGGCATGTTCTTGATTGGCACCACAGACCTGCGGTACGAGGGCAAGCTGGAGGACATCAAGGCCAGTAACGACGAGGTGGACTACCTAATCAAGGAGACCAACGCCGTGCTGCCCATGGCCCAGCTCTCCCGCAGCGAGGTGCGGTTCACCTACTCCGGCCTGCGGCCCCTGCCCTATACCGAGGGCACCAAGACTAGCGGCATCACCCGCAGCCACATTCTCTACGACCACAAATCGGACGGCATTGCCAATCTGGCGTCTCTTGTGGGCGGCAAGCTCACCACCTTCCGCCAGGTAGGCGAGGAGCTGGTGGACTGGGCCTACGAAAAGCGTAGCGAGGCCGCTCCTACCTGTAAGACGCGCTTTCAGCCCTTCCCCGGGGCCATCGGCGCTAAGGACCCCCGCATTCAGCAGGCTATTGAGGCCTACCACCCCAAAATTTCGCGACTGTCCATCGACCACCTGTTCCAACTATACGGCGCGCGGGCGGTGGATGTGCTGGCGCTGGTGGACCGCCACCCAGAGCTGGGCGATCGCATTTCCCCAGAGCTGCCGGACATCAAGGCTCAGGCGGTATACGCCGTGGAGTCGGAGATGGCCCAGACCCTGGTGGATATCTGCCGCCGGCGGACGGTGCTCGCAATGCACGCCAACTATGGCCTAGACCTGCTGCCCGCGATCACCGAAGTGCTTGCTAAATATTGCGGCTGGGACAGCGCCAAGTGCGATCGCCAAACGAAAGACTATCGTGAGTTCATGGAGCATAACTGCCAGCCCGACTACGCGATGGCGGCGGTTCCGGCTTAGTCCACAACCAGCGACGATCCGAACCGAGGCTGACGCAAATAGGGTATTCTTTGTGCATCTCACGGTTCCCCCCCGGCCCCTCTTTGCAAAGGGGGGGAGCCTCTTGCACCCATCAACGTGCATCGACAACCTTAAATTGAGGGTCCTACGCTATGAAAACAGCTGCGACGCCAACGATCATGACCGCTAGCGGTGAGCCAACTCCCGTGAAGACCCTAGCTGTCTTGGGCAAAGGCGCTTGGGGCACTGCGCTGGCGCAGCTCGCCAGCGAGTCGGGCATTGCCGTGCGCGCCTGGTCCCGGCGGGGGGACTTGCCCCTAGAAGCAGCCGTGGCAGACGCCGACGTGCTGCTGTGCGCCATCTCCATGAAGGGGGTGGCTGACCTGGCGGCGCGGCTGAGCGAGATTGGGCTGCCGCCCCGCGCGATTTTGGTGACGGCTACCAAAGGGCTCGACCCAAAAACCACCAAGACCCCCTCCCAGCTGTGGCAGGCGGCCTTTCCCGATAACCCCGTCGTGGTGCTCTCCGGCCCCAATCTATCCAAGGAGATCGATCAGGGTATGCCTGCGGCCACCGTCGTCGCCAGCCACGACCCCGCCGCCGCTGAGACGGTGCAGCAGATTTTTGCCGTAGATCGCTTCCGCGTCTACACCAACACCGACCCGCTGGGGACCGAGCTGGGGGGCACCCTCAAAAACGTGATGGCGATCGCCGTGGGGGTGTGCGACGGCCTGAACCTAGGCACCAACGCCCGCTCGGCCCTGATCACGCGAGCCCTGCCGGAGGTGATTCGCGTCGGCACGCAGCTGGGAGCACAGCCGGAAACCTTCTATGGGCTGTCGGGGCTGGGGGACATGCTGGCCACCTGCACCAGCCCCCTGAGCCGCAACTACCGCGTGGGATACGGCTTGGCGGAGGGCAAGGCGCTAGAGCAAATTTTAGAGGAGCTGGGCAGCACGGCGGAGGGGGTGAATACGGCCCACGTGCTGGTAAAGCTGGCCAACCGGGAAGCGATTCCTATCCCGATTTCCCGGCAGGTGCACCGGCTGCTCAACGGGGTGATTACGCCGCTGGATGCGGTAACCGCGCTCATGGAGCGGGATCTGAAGCCGGAGCTGTGCGATATTGACGAGCCTCAAGAATAGAGGCTGGCCCGCCTCAGGTTTGGTCTTGGAAGCACCATTAGGTAGGATGGCCTTAACCGACGCCCAATTTATTGATTGCGGGTGTCTCAGCGTTAATAGAATTCCCCACCCGTGACCCAACGAAGTTTTAGCTGGCTCCGGCCCTCATCCTGGCGACGCACACTGCGCGGCCTCACCGCCAGCCCTCTCAGATTTGGCGCAGTGGCGATCGCCGTCTGCTTTGCCGTTGTGCTGTCGGCCATTGTGGCGATCGCCCAGCCCCAGCCGGTGCGCGTCTCGGTGCTCATCCAGGCGCTAGAGGGCACCCAGTGGCAGCCGATTGTAGAAGCCTTTGAGGAAGCCAACCCCGACATCGACCTCGACATCATCGAGGGACCCAACGCCACTAATTTGGTGGAAGACCTCTACACCTCTTCGTTTCTGCTGGGGGACTCCCCCTATGACCTGGTGTACATGGACATCGTCTGGGTACAGAAGTTTGCGGCGGCGGGCTGGCTGCTGCCGCTGTCGGACCGGGTTTCGGAGACGGAGCTCGCTGAATTTTTGGACGGGGATATCGACGGCAGCCGCTTTGACGGCGAGCTATACCGGATGCCGTTTCGCTCCGATGGCGGCATGCTCTACTACCGCACGGATCTGCTGGCGGAAATCGGGGCTCAGCCGCCGGAGACCGTAGCGGAGCTTATGGAGATCTCTAAGGTCCTGCAGGCGGCTAACGCAGCCGACTGGGGCTATGTGTGGCAGGGCCGCCAGTACGAGGGACTCTCCGCCATGTTCGTCGAAATTTTGGAGGGCTTTGGCGGCTTTTGGGTGAATCCTGAAACCCGTGAAGTCGGGCTAGACCAGCCGGAGGCGATCGCGGCGGTGCAGTTTTTGCTCAACACCATTGAGGAGGAAGTCTCCCCCAATGGCGTCACCAACTACCAAGAAGAGGAAGCCCGGCGGCTGTTTCAGAACGGCGGCTCGGTGTTCATGCGCAACTGGCCCTATGCCTGGGCGTTAGTAAACGCCGATGATTCCCCGGTAGCCGGCAAAGTAGGCATCAAGCCCATGGTGCACCAGGCGGGGTACGGCAGCGGTGCGTGCCAGGGGGGCTGGGGGCTGGGCATTGCCAAAAGCTCGGCTCACCCCGATGAAGCCTGGCGGGTAGCGGAGTTTTTCGCTAGCGCCGCCGCCCAGCGGCAGTTTGTGCTGGAGTCGGCCTATGTCCCCAGCCGTCGCGCCCTATTCACCGATCCTGAAATTGTGGCAAAGTACGAGCACTACCCCGACCTGCTCAACGTGGTTGAGAATGCCGTGCTGCGTCCGCCCATTGCCCAATACGCCCAGGCCTCTGACATTCTGCAGCGCTATCTGAGCGCCGCCTTCACCGGGCGGCAGTCGCCGGAGGAGGCCATGCAGCAGGCGGCTCGGGAAACCCGTCGTCTAGTGGATTCTTAACCCCCTGCTGTCGCCGTCCCCCATGGGGGACTGAGAATCTTTTGGTAGGTATGTCTACATTATCGTATGGCTTCTAAACTTCGCTCCCAGGAACAACTGACCGGCTGGCTGCTGCTGCTGCCGGCGCTGCTGCTGCTGCTGCTGGTGTTCGCCTACCCCATCGGGCGGGCCTTTTGGCTGAGCCTCTTTACCGAGAACCTGGGCACCAATCTGGAGCCGGTGTTCTCGGGCTTCAGCAACTATAGCCGCATGGCCATCGACGGGCGCTTTTGGCAGAGCATCTGGAATACGACGGTGTTCACCGTGATCGCGCTGTCTTTAGAGCTGGTGCTGGGGATTGCGATCGCCCTATTGCTCCACCAGTCGTTCAAGGGCCGGGGCATCGTGCGTACCATAGCCATTTTGCCCTGGGCGCTGCCCACCGCCCTAATTGCGCTGACCTGGACCTGGATTTTTAACGACCAGTTTGGCGTTTGGAACGACATGCTGCTGCGGCTGGGGGTGATTGACAGTCCGGTGAACTGGCTGGGCAACCCTACCCTGGCGCTGCTGGCCACCATCGCCGCCGACGTCTGGAAGACGACGCCTTTCGTCAGCATTTTGCTGCTGGCGGGGCTGCAGTCCATCTCCGATGACCTCTACGAGGCCCACGCCATCGACGGCGCGTCGCCCTGGCAAAGCTTCCGCCGCATCACCCTGCCGCTGCTGCTGCCCCAGATCTTGATCGCCATGCTGTTTCGCTTTGCCCAGTCCTTTGGCATCTTTGACCTAGTTCAGGTGATGACCGGCGGCGGCCCAGCAGGGGCCACCGAGATGGTGTCGCTGTACATCTACGCCACGGTGATGCGCTATCTGGACTTTGGCTACGGGGCGGCCTTGGTGACAATCACCTTTCTAATCTTGATCTTGGCGGTGGCGATCGCGGCGCTAATTATCAACCGGCTGCGGCGCGATACGGCATGATCTCCCGGTGCCCTGCCACATGTCATCGGGGCACAGCACGCTGTGCTCCTACGGTACGCATAACATCTGACCACACCCTACGACCGCTATGGCCTCTCCCTCTAACGCACCCGCCAAATCTAACGCCCGCAGCGCCGTATCGCTGCGCACCCTGCTGATAGCGATCGCCATCTTTCTGCTGGTGGTCTTTAGCCTAGGGCCGATGCTGTGGCAGCTGCTCACTTCCCTCAAGGTGAATGAAGACATCTCGGCGGTGCCCAATATTTATGTACCCAGCCGCTACACTCTCTCGCACTACGTGGAGCTGTTTCAGCGTCGCCCTTTCCTGCGCTACATGCTCAACAGCGGCTTTGTGGCGGTGGTTTCCACGGCGCTTTGTTTGGCGCTAGGGGCTCCGGCTGCCTATGTGCTAGCGCGGCTGCGGCTGCCGGGAGAGCAGATTATTCTGGCGGGGGTACTGGTGGTGACGCTATTTCCCTATATCCTGCTGTTTTTGGGGCTGCTGGAAATTATCCGGGTGCTGGGGTTGGGCAACAACTACCTGGCGCTGATCATTCCCTATACCGCTATCAACCTGCCGCTGACGATTTTGGTCATGCGCAGCTTTTTTCAGCAGCTGCCCAAAGACCTGGAAGACGCCGCCAAGGTGGACGGCTACGGCACGGTGCAAATGCTGCTAAGGATCGTGCTGCCGATGACGCTGCCTGCCCTAGTCACCACAGGCATTTTGGCCTTCATCTTTGCCTGGAACGAATTTCTCTTTGCCCTGACGTTCATTACCCGAGAGCAAATGAAAACTATCCCGGTAGCGGCTTCACAGCTCGGCGGCGCTAGCGTATTCGAGATTCCTTACGGGCCTCTGGCCGCGGCGACGGTGCTGGGCACCCTACCTTTGGTCTTGCTGGTGCTGTTCTTCCAGCGCAAAATCATTCAAGGCCTTACCTCTGGCGCGGTTAAAGGCTAGTCACAAAACCTAACACTATCGGTACTTTTGGTGGGTTACGCTGACGCTAAACCACCCTACGGCTCATTGACCCGACCCACAAATCACTCCACCACAATGCATCATGGCTACCCTCACCCTCAAGCACCTCCACAAATCCTTTGGCCGCAATAACATCCCCGTCAAAGACCTAAGCCTAGCCGTCGACAAGGGCGAATTCCTCACCCTGCTTGGTCCCTCGGGCTGCGGTAAATCTACTATTTTGCGGCTGATTGCGGGGCTAGAGCAGCCTACCCGTGGGGAAATTTGGATCGAAGACCAGCGGATGGAGCAGGTTGCGCCGGGCGATCGCAATATTGCCATGGTGTTTCAGAGCTACGCCCTCTACCCCCACATGACGGTGCGCGAGAACATCGCCTCGGGGCTAAAGCTGCGCAAAGAATCCGAGGCCACAATTCGCGATCGGGTCGCAGACGCCGCCGACATCCTGGGGCTCGATCCTCTGCTAGACCGTAAGCCCGCCAAGCTCTCTGGCGGACAGCGGCAGCGGGTGGCTTTAGGGAGAGCCCTGGTGCGCAACCCCGACGTGTTTCTGCTGGATGAGCCCTTGAGTAACCTAGACGCCCTGCTGCGGGAGCAGGTGCGGGCCGAGCTGAAGCAGCTGTTTGCTGCCCGGCAGGCCCCCGTGGTCTACGTCACCCACGACCAAACCGAGGCCATGACCCTCTCCTCGCGGGTTGCGGTGCTCTACGACGGCGTTTTGCAGCAGCTCGACCCGCCGGAGCGCATTTACGCCTACCCGGCGAATCGCTTTGTAGCCGGCTTCATCGGTAGCCCGCAGATGAACCTACTGACGCTGCCCTGCCGGAACAAGGCGGCGCAGCTCGGCCAGTATTCGATTCCGCTGCCCGACCGCTTTGTGCCGCCGCCGGAGGTGGTGCTGGGCATCCGCCCAGAGCAGATTGGGCTGGCAAAGCCGGACAGCACCTTGACGGTAGAGGGCAAGATTTTCTTGGTCGAGAACTTGGGGATGGGCAACCTCATCAGCGTGAAGCTGGACGGCGCTGAGGGGGCTGAGGCGGTTACGCTGAGAGCGCTGCTGCCTTCGGACGTAAGCTGGAGTGGTGAGCATGTAACTTTGGCGCTGCCGGCAAACAGTCTGCACTGGTTCCATGCGGAAACAGGCGAGCGGCTGCCCGCAGATTGACCCTCTTCGTACCGGCGACAGCGCCGCCCTCTAGGGCACAAACTCCCACAGCGCTGGCTCCCACTCGTAGCCTGCCCCATCTGCAGCCGCGCGAATGTGCCCCAGTGCCGGGAACGGCATATGGTAGGCCGTGACCAGCGTGCGATCGCCTGCAATCTCATTCAGCAATCGCTGCCGCGACGCTGCCGCCTGCTGCGGGTCAAGGTCAAAGCCGGTTTGCCACTCGGGGTGCTGTAGGTCCAGCGCTTCGTTGAAAAATACGTCCGCGGCCACAATCAGCTCTGAGTCTCCCGAGGTGATCCGCAGCGCCGACTGCCCCGGCGTGTGCCCCGACGCGGCGATCGCCGTGATGCCGGGAATGATAGTTTGATCAGGCGCAAACTGGTTGATGCGGGCGGCGATTGCCCCGAGATGTTTGCGGGCGGCCGCAGTGATGCCCTGCTTAAACGCTTCCGGGACAAGAAGCGGCGACAGGTCGATGTCGGGCGCGGTCCAAAACTGCCACTCGGCCTCTGAGATGTAGTATTGGGCGTTGGGAAAGGCAAGCTGTCCGGTGGGCGCGACGATGCCGCCGATGTGGTCTGGGTGGGCGTGGGTGAGAATGACGGCGTCAATTTGGCTGGGCTGAACGCCGAGACGGCTGAGGTTCTGGGATAAGGCTCCGAGGGCTGGCCCAAGCTCCGTGCCAGCGCCCGTATCGATCAGAACGCGGTGGGAGCCCGTATCGACGTAAACCGCGTTGAAATATAGCAACAGCTCATCGGGGGACTGGAAGCGCTCCACCATCGCCTGCTCCAGCGCGGTGGGCGGGGCGGTGGGGGCATAGATGGGGCGGGGCGAGGGCTTCAGCAACCCGTCGGACAAGATGGCGACGTTGAAGCGGCCCATCTGAAACCGGTAGACGCCAGCGTTCTCCGCTCCCCAGTCTGCGGCGATCGCGCTGGGGGCTGTGACCCACAGGCCAACCAGGGTAACCAGAAGAATAATGAGCAATCTAAGGCGCGATCGCCTAAAAAATTGAAACCGTTGAGAAGAGAAAACCATAGCCTGGGCCAATTCTAATAATTAAGCAATGGGAAGAATAACAATGGTCGCATCTAGCCGTCGCATTTGGCCGTTACGGACTGCTGATCGAGCAGTCCGAGATTGACATCGCCATTGGTGTCTTCGCAAATTTAGGGCCTCGCTTGCGATCGCCCCTCGGCTTCTCCTCAGCTCAGACCTGATTGCTATTCTGGCGCAGCAGGTGATTGCTTGGCCAAGCGGCTTTTGTGCCCACGACAGCGCTATCCCTGCCGCTTTTTCCACTCATCCGTCAGCAGCCCAGAAAATCCCCAGTTCTCATCCTCAATCTCCTGAATGACCACGTGGATGTATTCGGGCTTTTTGCCCAGCACGCGCACCAGCGAGCCGGTCACGTCTTTGACCAGTTCAGCCTTTTGCTCTCTTGTCGCGCCCTGGGTAATTTGAATATTGACGTAGGGCATAGCTAATTCTTGTCGCCTATATTGTCTAGAGGGTATTTCCTGGAAGATATTGTCTAGGGCGCAGTGGCTAGGGCAAAGGATTTACATTAATGGCTTTTGACGTCTCCAGCGAAGGGCGAGGCCGAGACTTCATCCTAGCGAAACTTATCCAGCAGCGCCGTCAGCGCCGTCTTCATCTCGGCTGTCGTCGTCGTCGCCGTGCCAAACTGCCGCACCACCAGGCTCGCCGCCAAATTTCCCAGCACGATCGCCTCCCAAGGTGAGGCCCCCACGCTCAGCCCCAGCGACAGCCCCGCCACCACCGTGTCCCCGGCTCCCGTCACGTCGAACACATCCGTGCGGTTGAAGGCGGGAATATGGATTTGGCCGCTGCGCTCAAACAGGCTCATGCCCTCCTCGCCTCGGGTAATCAGCATCTTTTTGGCTTGGGTCAGCGCCAGCAGGTCATCCCCCGCCTGCTTCAGCAGCTCCGGCGTGTTGATGGCATAGCCCACCGCCGTCTCCGCCTCGGGTAGGTTGGGCGTGAACAGCGTCGCGCCGGGGTAGCGGTGCAGATCGAGTTGCGCATCCACAACCACCCGCGCGTAGCCCAGCATGGCCTTGATCACCGGGGCACTCAGCACCCCGTCGCCGTAGTCTGAGCATACCGCCGCGTCCACCGTGCCCTGCTGCGTCTCCACATAGGCCGCTAGGGCCTGCTGCAGCTCGGGGTGGGGTGGGTCGTCTGATTTACGATCCACCCTGACTATTTGCTGGGTCACCGACTGGCGGGCGTGGCCCGAGATGCGGCTTTTGGTCACCGTGGGGCGATCGCGGTCTAGCAGCAGCCCGGTCGTATCGATGCCTGCTTCAGTAAAGATGCGCCGAATCGCGAGGCCCTGGGCATCGTCGCCCACAAGCCCCACCACCTTTACCTGCCCACCTAGCTTAGCGATGTTGTAGACCGCATTGGCGCCGCCGCCGGGAATCTGGCGCGTGCTTTCGTGGCGGAGAATGAGTACGGGGGCTTCCCGCGACAGCCGCTCGACGCCGCCGGTGACAAATTCGTCTAGGGTGATGTCCCCGGCCACTAAAATGCGGGCCTGATGAAAGCTGTCGATAATGTCGAAGAGCCGCTCAGCCGAGCCGAGCAGCTGTGTCTTGAAATCTATTTGCGTCATCCGGCCTAGTTTTGCCCAGCTTCGTCCCGAGCGATCGCCTCCGACGCAGAGCAGGTGGCGTCGCTGTAAACAAACTCTACCTGAATGAGCTTCGGGCCGCTAGCGCCCTCAAACGTTCGGCCGGCAACCGCGCCCCTACCTTCTAGATTGAGC
>JBHJHD010000012.1:0-50253 GCA_050331115.1 Elainellaceae cyanobacterium | reverse complement strand
CCATAGGCCATAACGCGCAAAACTTTGTCCATGCAAATCGCCACCTGGAACGTTAACTCCGTCCGATCACGCCTAGAGCAGGTGACCGACTGGCTGCAAAACCACCCCGTAGACGTGCTCTGTCTGCAGGAAACCAAGGTGGTCGACGAAGACTTTCCGCGATCGCCGTTTGAAGCACTAGACTATCAGCTTTACATCAGCGGCCAGAAGTCCTACAACGGCGTAGCGCTGGTGAGCCGCGCGCCGCTATCTGACGTCAGTATGGGGTTTGCCGGCGTCCTCGACGGTGAGGCTGTGGGCGACCTTGATGCGCAAAAGCGGGTGATTACCGGCGTGCTGAGCGGCGTGCGCGTAGTCAACCTCTACGTGCCCAACGGCTCCTCGGTGGGCAGCGACAAGTACGACTACAAACTGCGCTGGCTGGCTATGCTACAGGACTACCTGAAAGCGCTGTTAGCGGAGTCGCCTAATCTGCTGGTGTGCGGCGACTTCAACATCGCCCTAGAGGACCGCGATATCTACGCGCCCAAAAAGCCAGACCACATCATGGCCTCTCCCCCCGAGCGCGAGGCGCTGCAGGCCATGATTGATCTGGGCCTGGCAGACGCCTTTCGTAAGTTCACCGAAGACGGCGGCCACTTTAGCTGGTGGGACTACCGCACCGGCGCGTTCAACCGCGGCCGGGGCTGGCGCATCGACCACCACTACCTGTCGCCGCCGCTATATGCACGGGCCACAGCCTGTAAAATCGACGTGGAGCCCCGAAAGCTGCCCAAGCCCAGCGACCACACGCCGGTTGTTGTGGAGATCTAATCCCCCATACCCCTATGACCTCTACGCAACCCGACTGGTATCAACGCGTCTTCGCCTGGCTGATGGCCCACGGCACGGCGGGCTACGAAGCGGCGGTGTGCGAGCGCAAGCAGGGCTTGTTCGCGGACCTACAGGGCACCGTGCTAGAGATCGGCCCTGGCGCGGGCGCAAATTTTGACTACTACCCCGCTTCGGTGGATTGGATCGGCGTGGAGCCCAACCCCTACATGCATGACTATCTGCGGCAGCGGGCAGATGAGGCCAACCTGCAGATTCGCATTCAGCCCGGGCGGGCCGAGCGGCTTGATGCCGAGGACAGCAGCGTTGACGCTGTGGTCAGCACCCTAGTGCTCTGCTCAGTGGAGAACCTGACGGGAACGCTGCAGGAAATCCTGCGGGTTCTGAAGCCGGGGGGCACCTTTTACTTTGTGGAGCACGTCGCCGCTCCGCCCCAGACCGGGCTGCGGCGGGTGCAGGGCTGGCTCAAACCCGCCTGGCGCGTCATCGGAGACGGCTGCTGCTTAGACCGAGAAACCGGCCCCGCCATTGAGGCTGCTGGCTTTGAGCGGGTGAGCTATAACCACTTCCGGGCCCCGGTGCCGGCGATTGTCAGCCCGCAGATTATTGGGCGGGCGATAAAATCGAGCTAGGGTTACATTGTGTAAAGCACACGCGTCAAGGGATGGGGCTATGTATTTGGTGACTGGAGCAACCGGCGATTTGGGCCGCCGCATCGTGAAGCGGCTCTGCGAGCAGCAGCAGCCCGTACGGGCGTTTACGCGGCTGAGCTCGCGCTACGGCGACTTAGAGGGGCGCGGGGCAGATGTATTCATCGGTGATCTGCTGGAGCCCCGGGACATCGAGCGATCGCTCCAGGGCATTCAGCATGTGATCAGCGCCCACGGCACCAACGAGTCTAGCCAGGCCACCCCTCAAGATATCGACTACCGCGCCAATATCGACCTAATCGACGGGGCTAAGGCGGCGGGGGTGCAGCACATGACGTTCATCTCGGTGCTGGGCGCAGATCGGGGCTATGAGGACTCTCCCGTCTTCAAGGCCAAGCGAGAGGTGGAGAAATATCTGCAGCGCAGTGGGCTATCCTATACGATTCTGCGTCCGTCTGGGTTTGCCTCCAATCTGATTCCCCTGGCGGAGCGGCTGAAGCAGACCGGGCTGTATCTCCTCATTGGCGAGCCCACGGCCCGTACCTCTATTGTCAGTACCGATGATCTGGCCTACATTGCGGCGATCGCCGCCCGCACTGAGGCCGCCCGTAGCGAGATTTTTGCCGTCGGGGGTCCCGATGTGCTGCAGCGCCAGGATATCCCTCGGGTATTTGGTCAGATATTCAAGCGAGAGCCGATAGTCGTTAACCTGCCGCTGTCGGTGGTGGACGGGGCGCGGGAGATCTTAGGGTTCGTCAATTCAGATCTCAAGGAGAACCTGGGAACGCTGCGCACCCTGCTGGGCAACGAGTTTTTCTGCTCTACTGACGAGGTGGCCCGGCTGGAGAAGACCTTTGACCTGAAGATGGAGTCTTTGGAGAGCTTTACTCGCCGCTACGTGAGCGTGTAGGCCAAGACCCCATACAGCGCCATAGCCACCGCGGCCCCAATCAGCGTATTGATCGCGTTTACCACCTCATTGGTCAGCCAATCGACCTGCTCTTGCAGCGTTGCCCCAATCAGGCTCTCCAAATTCGTAGCCACAAAAGCCGCGATCGCACAGAGGCCCACGCCCAGGCCGCTGATGAGTCCCAAAGCCCACCCCAGCAGCGCCAGCACTAGGGAGGCCACTACCCCCGCCAGCGTGCCCTCTAGGCTCACGGCTCCCTCTGTCCCCGCCGGGACCGGCTGCAGCGTGGTGATTAAAAACGTGCGCTTGCCGTAAGCTTTGCCGATTTCACTGGCGCAGGTGTCCGAGAGCTTGGTGCTCAGGCTGGCCACATAGCCCAGCAGCAGCGCCGCCGTCCAGGTCGGGCCAGATGGCGCTGCGCCATCTGGCGGTGCTAAAGCGATCGCCCATACCCCCAGCGCGCACAGCGCCGCCGTCGACGCCGATCCCCAGACGTTTTCCGGCCCCCGCGCCCCGGAGCGCTTCTCTGCGATGCCGGCGGCTTCTTTTTCGGCTAGCCCCACCCGCGTCACCGCCGATCCCACCAGAAAGTAGGCCATAATGACGCCGTATCCCGCCCAGCCTAAAGTGCCCCAGATGAGCACCCCCAGCGCCCAGGCGTGGCCTAGGCCCGCCGGGGTGAGCAGTTTCTTGGGCAGGGCCCAGGCGATCGCGGCCAGGGCGGTGTTGAGGGCGATGGCAATTAGCCAAGGGGAGAGGGTCATAGATGGTCTAGGGTAGCGTATTGGAAATCGACGGCAGACTTGAGCTGAGTTGGGTCGCTAGGGTGGAGTTGACGAGTAAGATAGGAGAAGCCTGCAGTGCTGCCTTACAAGGCGATCGATGACTCATTAGGTGCGCCGTCCCATGTTCTATCGGTGCGCCCTGAGCAATGACCGCGTGGGAAAACAGCGCGGGCAGCGATTGCATTCCGCTATCAGCATTACCGCCATTAAATCATGACCTCCGATCCCCGCTACAACATTCAGCCCAAGCCCCAATCTGATCCCTCCAAACTTCAGCGTGCCCCGCAGTCCACACCCCAGTCCATCGACATTCGCCGGCCACCCGTGCGGCCTTTGCCGCGAAACCGGCCCGTTGGCGACAACGCGACCGAAAACATGGATGATATGCTCAGCTACCTCGATTAGCCCACTGCGCGATGACTTAACTGTGCAATGACCTACACGACCGAGCAGCTGATTCGAATTTTAGAAGAGGAGCTCAGGGCCGCTTGGAAAGGTGAACGTCTCCTGCTGTCGTCTAGCCGGCTCGACCCGGTTGTGGAAAAAGCGCTGGGCACCGAAAAGCTGAGCAAGGTCTATGCCTATCGCGATTTTCGCAGCCAAATTCACCAATATCAGCTCGAGCACCAGGTGTCGGGGCTCGTCCGGCGAAGCTGTCAGTTTAACGGTCGCTCTATTCACTTCCCTGAGATTCACAATCAGCTGCTGGCGATCCCGAGCGATAAGGACGATCTGATTGCGAGTAAAGCCGATATTTTGACATTCTGGCATGCCCAGGCCGATCAGCTGCCGCTGTGGCAAATAAGCCCGGCTAGGCCCATCTCCGTGCAGCAGGCTAATCAGCGTATTCAGGCGGCAGAATGGCTTGAGATCGAGGCGGGTCTCGCTGAGCTATATTTAGGCTTATGCTGGGGCGACCCGAACGAATGTCACTATGGCTGGGCCTACCCCCAGTCGCGCTGCGAGCAGGTGATTGCCTCTGTCAATGAGCCCAGCCTGCTCAAGGTCTGAGCTCAAAGCTTACCTAACCTACGGAGAAAATCCAGATGCCTATTGCTGTTGGCGTGATTGAGACCCACGGCCTTCCCGCTTCGATGCTTGCGGCTGACGCCATGATTAAGGCAGGCCGCGTCACCTTCGTTCGGCGGGAGCAGGCCGACAGTGGTCGTCATTTCGTCGTCATTCGTGGGCCTGTTGCGGAGGTCAAGCGGGCCATGGAAGCGGGGAAGCTAGCCACCAGTGACCTACCCTATAACGGTCAAGTGACCTGCCACTGCTACATCCCTAACCCGACCCCGAACACCGTCTCCGTGATGCCCATCGACTTCACTGAGAAATCTGAGCCGTTTCGGGTGTAATGTTGCTTTTCGTATCGAAGCGTTGCTGTCCGCTAAGCGGAGTTAAAGAATCATCCCAATCCCGGCATGAGGTTTAGGCGGCGCCAAAAACGGGCGCAAACACCCGTAGAATGATGGGGAGACGCTGGCCTAAGATGCGCCTCTAATATGGCTTTTTGGGCGATAGGTCTCGATTAATGTAAGGAGAGTTGGTATGCCTCAGGCAGTTGGATCGCTTGAAACGAAAGGATTTCCGCCCGTGCTGGCCGCCGCTGACGCCATGGTTAAGGCAGGCCGCGTCACTTTAATTGGCTATATTCGCGGTGGAAGCGCCCGATTCGTCGTCAACATCCGGGGTGATGTTTCTGAGGTCAAGGCCGCGATGGCGGCTGGGGTTGAGGCTGCCGAAAATACGCCCGGCGGCGTTTTGGAAACCTGGGTGATTATTCCCCGTCCCCATGAGAACGTGGTTGCCGTCATGCCTATTGACTTCAACGAGGAAGTTGAAGAGTTCCGCCGGGCGGTTGAAGAGCCTACGCTATTGCCGAGCCGCATCAACGGCGCGCGGAGCTAGACGCTCTTCTCTCTCCAATGAGCCTACGGGCAGCGATCGCCGAGATTTAGCGAGAATTTCCAAGTAGTTGCTAAACTTTGAGATGTGCTGCGGTCAGCATGTCATTCGTCCCGATACTTTCGTAATTAATGCATATCACGTCGATTCACCACGTCGCTATTATCTGCTCAGACTATAAGTGGTCTAAGCGGTTTTATACTGAGATCTTGGGCTTTCCGATCATTCAGGAAACCTACAGGGCCGAGCGCGACTCCTATAAGCTCGATCTAAAAGTAGGCGATCGCGATCAGATCGAGCTGTTCTCCTTTCCAAACCCGCCGGCGCGGCCTTCTGGCCCTGAGGCTCGGGGGCTCCGCCATCTGTCTTTTGTGGTTGATGATGTGGATGAGGTCGCGGACTACCTGATTGAGCAGGGCGTCGACGTTGAGCCGGTGCGCGTGGACAAGATCACCAACCGTAAATTTACCTTCTTCTTTGACCCGGACGACCTGCCGCTGGAGATCTACGAGGCTGAAGCCACCGAGGCCTGATTGAGGCTTAGAGGGTCTCAAGGTACTTTAAAAGGTCGGCCATGTCTTTAGGATTGGGCTGAAACTGAGGCATCGGCGGCGTGTTGCCGCTAATCACCTGCTGAATGATGGCAACGCGCGACTTACGCTCGGAAACGTTCTGCAGGCTAGGGCCAACGCGACCGTCACCGTAGAGCCCGTGGCAGGTGCCGCAATTCATCTGAAAAATATCGTGGCCCCGGCCCGCATCCCCCGTCGTCGCTAAAACGCTGCGGACGTATGGATCGGCATACCGGGTTTGGTACATTCCTAATAGAAAAAGCAATACTGCGAACAGCACCGCGACTATCGCTAAGGACAGTCCCTGGATAACCACGTCAAGGTTGGGTGTTGTACGCTCGTTCAAAAGTTCTTTAGTCAGCACTGGGGACAGTAGGCATTGTTATCTAATTTAATACTTTATCCTTCTTAACGCCAGCTCGGACTGCGCTTAATCTTTTTCAAAGCTTTGGCGCCGCGATCGCGCGCCTTGGGCCAAATAGGCGACTGAGTCACGGCTGAAGCTGGACCTAAAGCGGTAACATTGATATATTGCGCTGGCCCGGTTGCTTGGGACCGTGCGAACGGCTCAAAGCCTTAACATTTTGTTAGGCAGCTGGGTGCGCAACCGTCCTAAAGCCTTAGGACAGTTGCCATACTTATTAAGTTACGAAAAAATAAGTTACGAAAAAAGGAGTTTGGAGATATGGTTGAGCCTCTACTATCGGGAATCGTGCTAGGGCTAATTCCGATTACGCTAGCAGGGCTGTTTGTTGCGGCATATCTACAGTACCGGCGCGGCAATCAGCTCAATCTGTAATTAGCTTGTTTCTAACCGACCTGTAGCGTCCGTGGCGCTGCCCATGCCGTAGAAAGAGAGCTGAGTGCGCCCGTAGGTCTTTTGACGATAGCGGTTCAGCTGTGGATGTTCGCTTGGGTTATTCAGGCTAGCTCGATATTCTATATCTAGATAATTGGGGAGCGCTTTGTCGATGCTGTGTTCGACCACGAGCGTTCCCCTTTGCTTTAGGATAGGGCGCGCCGCGATCGCCGTCAGGGTCGGCTCATATAGATTGCTGGCGTAGGGGGGATCGAAGTAGATATAGTCAAAAGGCTGAAGTTCAAGCCGTGCCAGCTGTCTGACCACATCGCCTCGAACCACGTCAAAGCGCTGGTTCACTTTCGCTACCTGCTGCCAATTGTGGGTGACAATGGCGCAGGCCGGCCCAGAGCGCTCGATGCCAAGAACGTAGCTCGCCCCGCGGCAGAGGGCTTCTGCTCCCACGGCCCCGCTGCCGGCGCAGAGATCGAGCCAGCGGCCTCCCGCCGCGCCGCCCTGCAGCATGTTGAACAGCGCCTCACGCACGCGGGCCGGCGTGGGCCGCGTGTGCTGTCCCGGCAGCGTTTTGAGGCGGCGGTTTCCGGAGATGCGGAGCGTCATGGCTTAGCTAGGCCGGAACGACAGCGGCCTGCTGTACGGTGTGCACAAAGTTGGCCAGCATCTGCAGCCCCACCGTGGAAGATTTTTCTGGGTGAAACTGCACGGCGCTGAGGTTCTCCCGAGCGATCGCCGCCGTCACGATCTGCGACCCGTGGGTTACATTGGCTGCAATTATTCTAGGGTCGGCGGGGTCGGCGTAGTAGGAGTGGACAAAATATACCCAGGGACGAGCGGGGAGCTGCTGCCACAGGGGCAGCTCCGGCTGGGCTAGCTCAAGCTGGTTCCATCCCATCTGGGGAATGGCGATGCTAGGCTCTGGCCGAAACCGCCGAATGACGCCGGGAATGATGCCGAGCCCAGATTCTTGGCCTTCCTCCGAGCCCTCCAGCAGAATTTGTAGTCCCAGGCAGATGCCTAGAAAGGGCTTGCCGCTGGCGATCGCATCGCGGATCGGTCCCTCTAGGTCTCGGGCGCGGATGTGCTGCATGGCGGGGTCGAAGGCTCCAACCCCTGGAAGAATGACGGCGTCTGCGCTGAGAATATCGCTGGCGCAATCGGTAATATGGGGATGGCCACCTGCTTTTTCGATTCCTTTACAGGCAGAGTGCAAATTGCCCATATCGTAGTCAATGACGGCAATTTTAACCATAGCGTTGCTCCAGCGCTTTCAATATCTATTACTGTGACATCCCCACCCGGCAATGCAAAGCCTATTTGAATACATTACTGGCTGCTGGCATTCTCTAAACCGGTCTAAATTTGACTGGGTGCTGGTTTTACGCGCTGCCCGCCCCGCGCTTACACATTTTGGGACTGCTGTATGACGCGGCCTACTTCGAAGTCACCTCGCTTTTTCATTGCCCTGATGCTGCCGCCTGAGGTCGAGGCCTATGCCAACAGCGTCATTGCTGAGCTGCGCGATCGCTATCAAACCCGCACTGCAAGAGCGGCGCCTCACATTACCCTGCAGCCGCCGTTCTTATGGGACGACGAGCCGCAGGCGATGGATACGCTCGCCCAAGGCATTAGTGCGATCGCCGCGCAGCATGCTCCCGTGCCGGTCTGCCTCGAGGGGTTCAGCGCGTTTAAGCCCCGGGTGCTCTACATCGACGTGTGCAAGACCGAGGCGCTCTTGGATCTGCAGTCTCACATGGCGCATCACCTCGAAGCTTACTTCGGTATTGCCGATCCCAAGCCGCGCCCCTACACGCCCCACGTTACCGTCGCCTCTCGTAACCTTTCCCCAGGGCTGTTTCGCCGCATCTGGGTCGATCTGCGATCGCGTCCGGCTCACTTTGAGTTCATCTGCGATCGCCTCACGCTGCTGGTCCATAGAGGTCAGTGGCATATCCACAGCGACTATGCACTGCAGCCGCTGACGCAGTCGCGCCAGTAGACGCCAACCTAGGCGATTACTCTAAGCTATTGAGGGTTGCCAGTCGAGACTCAGCGGCATGATGCTTCTCAGTGCCAGTATCAGCGCCGTCAACGGCATCAGCGCCGTCACTGGGTGCGGTCCCATGGCGCGGCATAATATTTTTTGCCGGGACCCCAACCGCCGTTGCCCCAGCCGGGACATCAGTCCGCACGACAGCGTTTGCCCCAATAATGGCGCGATCGCCAATGCTGATTGGACGAATAATTTTGGCACCTGCCGTGATATTGACTTGTCCCCCGATTGTTACGCCGTTGACCACAGTAACCTGCTGAAAAAACAGGCAGTTTGGGCCAATACGGGCATTGGGGTGAATCACAACACCGTTGGGGTGAGGCAGCATCAGGCCGCCGCCAATCTGGCAGTTAATTGGGATATCGGCCCCGGTCACGGCGCTCCAAAAGCGGTGCTGCATGATGCTGAGCTTACAAAACCCCCACCCAATTATGCTTTTCTTAGGCTGCCAATGCTGATAACGGCGAATGGAGCTGAGCAGCTGCCGAGAAGGGTCCCACCAGCTCTTAGGTTTTTCTCGGCTCCAGTCGGGCTCGGTTGCGGAAATTTGAGGCTGTGAGGACTTGTTTTTCATAGCGAAGAATCTGGTCTCAGTGCAGGCTGTAAGAACTAATGATGAAGCAGATCAAACGGGGCGCGATCGCTGATATCCCAGGTTAGTTTGAGATCTCGCATATTCAATTTCGAAAAAATATTGTGGGGGCGGAGGTCGAAAGGCGCTCTATGCTCTAGTTTGCCTGGTCGCGCCTGATCCCCAGCGTAGGGTAAGACCCTACAGGTCAAGACGTGTTCGACCGAGACGCTCTCAAAAGGGCGTAGCCCTTTAAGCCAGTCTGGCTGAATCTAGCTTTGATTCGGATAAAAACTAGTCTCGATATACGCTAGTTTTGATATGCACTAACCTTTTGGCCCGGCAGCGCTGAAAGCGCTATATAGGCACTACTCTAAGAGGGCGTTTGAAAAGTAGCAAACGCTCTGCATTGCCCCCTCTAACTCCCCTACGCCCTGCGGGCAGGCCAACGCCAAAGCTTAAGGGGGAGAACTGGAGTTTCCCCCCTTGGCAAGGGGGGATTAAGGGGGGTAATGCAGACGGTAACGCCTCAACTGACACTTTTCAAACAGCCTCTAATCAAATTTACCCTGCTCCTATAAAGCGCTCACAGGCTAATTAGGTTTCTTAGCGCCTCATTTACGAAAGCTTGGCTCAGATAAAGCTCTTGTAGGCTTTTCCTTGGGTAGCACGTCTTTTTGATGCCAGTCGGCAAAAGCTGTGGCGATGGAGCCCGCGCCATAGCGCAGACTACGCCGCTCTACAGAAGTTTATTGAACTTTGAAGCTGCTCTGAGAATGATGAAGACTCAGTGATTGTCATAGCGGAAATCACCTTACACTGCCGCGCCCAGCCTATTTTGGGGGTGGTACGTGCTCCAATATCGACCGCTCTACAGCCACCTCGCCCAGAGGCAATGCCCGTCGAAGGCCTGTTCTACTGCCGCTGAACCGGGGTTAACTAGATTGAATCTGTGCTCTTGCTATCGTGGCTTTTGCTATTGTTAAGAGCGATTGAGCGTGCTCATTATTTGCGGTGAGCTATTTCTGCTTTATTGGACCAGAGCATGTCGGGTGCGAATGGCTTCTATTTTCTCTAAATAATTAAATACATGTCTACAATCGCTTACTTAGTTAACCAATACCCCAAAGTCAGCCACAGCTTTATTCGTAGAGAAGTTTTGAGCCTGGAAGCGCATGGGTTGACGGTAATGCGATTCTCAATCCGCTCATGCGGTGGGGAACTAGTGGACGAGGCTGACAAACAGGAGCTTCAAAAAACTAAGGTGATCCTCAGTCAACCGGTCTATACCTTGCTCTGGGGCCTTTTCAAAGTGCTGCTGACCCGGCCTGCGGCCTTTGTCTCTGCCTTAGGGCTAGCGTTTGGGCTGGGCCGGCAAGGCGATCGCGGCGTTCTCTACCATCTCATTTACCTCGTCGAAGCCTGTACGCTAGCGGGCTGGCTCTTGTCGGGTGGCGTGACCCACCTGCACGCTCATTTTGGAACCAACTCGGCCACGGTGGCGCTGCTGGCGAGTGAGCTGACGGGCATCCCCTATAGCTTCACGGTTCACGGTCCGGAAGAGTTCGATCGCGTGGGGGGAATTGGCCTGACCCAGAAGATTGAGCGGGCCAAGTTCGTGGTGGCAATCAGCTCCTTTGGTCGCAGCCAGCTCTACCGCTGGTGCGGCTTTGAGCACTGGTCCAAAATTAAAATTGTGCGCTGTGGCGTCGAGCAAGATTATCTGTCTGCCCCAGCCTATGAGCTACCCGATGCGCCTCAGCTGGTGTGCGTGGGCCGCCTCTCTGAGCAGAAGGGCCATCTAATGCTGATCGAGGCCGCTGGGCGGCTGGCAAAGGACGGTGTACCGTTTAACCTGACGCTGGTCGGCGATGGTCCGCTGCGATCGCCCATCGAGCAGCGCATTCGGGAACTTAATTTGACGGAAAACGTCACCATCACGGGTTGGGCAAGTAGCGAGGCGGTCAAAAACTATATCATTCAGTCTAAGGCCTCAGTGCTTCCTAGCTTTGCGGAGGGGCTACCCGTCGTGATTATGGAGTCGCTGGCCCTCGGACGACCGGTGGTGAGTACCTACGTCGCCGGCATCCCTGAGCTTGTTGAGCCTGGACGCTGTGGATGGCTGGTTCCTCCCGGCGGCATTGAAAAACTTGCGGAGGCGATTACAGCCCTCTTGGAAACGCCCAGGGAGACCCTAGACGCAATGGGCAAAGCAGGACAGGCTCGTATTCAGCGCTATCACAACGCAGCAACCGAAGCCCTGGTATTAAAGGAATTGTTCTCGGCCCAAGAAATTCCACAGTCTATTTCTGACCCCGCCAGCTCAATGAGTCTCCAAAACTCGCACCAAGCGTCGATTTAGCCATAGTCCTAAACCCTGTTTAGCTTCTAGCAATGCGCCCTCTAGATTCGAAAGATCCAACCACTGATTCACGTTTATGGTGTCCCTCAAAAAGAAAGCTATACATGGAGCCGCTTGGACTTTCATCGGCTATGGTGCAAGCCAAGGTCTCAGGTTCGCTGGCAATATTGTTCTGACCCGGCTACTCATTCCAGAGTATTTTGGACTGATGAGCCTGATCAATACTTTTGTGATAGGGCTTGTGTTGTTTTCTGATGTCGGCATCGGCCCTAGCATTATTCAGAATAAGCGAGGGAATGATACAGACTTTATCAATACGGCCTGGACAATTCAGGTTATCCGTGGATTTGGGCTTTGGATTTGCAGCTTGCTCATTGCTTGGCCAGTGGCCTCGTTTTACGAGGACAATCGGCTGCTGTGGCTGATTCCGGTGGTCAGCCTCACCACCATTATTCAGGGGTTTTACTCTGTATCCCTGCATTTAATGAAGAAAAGCTTGAACCTAGGCAAGCTAACGGTGTTTGAGTTTATTACTCAGACGATCTCTCTGAGCGTCATGATCAGCTGGGCCTTGATCAGTCCCAACGTTTGGGCATTGGTGGGCGGCAATATTATCTCAACGAGCATCAAGATGGCCTGGAGCCATCGGCTCATTCCCGATCTCAAGCATAGGTTTACCTGGGAACCTAAGGCTGTCCAGGAGATTTTCTCTTTCGGAAAATGGATCTTTGTTTCTACCGCCATGACCTTTTTGGCGGCGCAGTCGGACCGGCTTATTCTGGGAAAGCTTTTCTCCTTTGAGATGCTCGGGGTGTATACCGTGGCGTTCACGCTGGCGGATCTGCCCAGTCAGGTCATCAAACGCCTGGCGAATCAGGTCATCTTTCCGGTGGTCTCTCAGCAGGCTGGTCGTCCCCGGGCGGAGCTGCGGGAGAATATAGCAAAGAAGCGTTTCCTCCTCCTGCTCACTATGGCTTTTGGAGTTGCGCTGCTCTTTAACGTTGGCGACTTTATTATTCTCACTCTATATGACGACAACTATAGAAGCGCGGCCTGGATGCTTCCCCTTCTAGCAGTGGGCATCTGGCCAATGATCTTGTTTTACCTGTGTAACTCAATTTTGCTGTCGGTGGGCCAGTCAATCTATGGTGCAGTCGGATATAACTTTAAGCTCGTCTATATGGTGGTGGCCGTCCCTCTGGCTTACCAAGCCTTTGGCCTCCTTGGGGCGATCGCCACAATTGCCCTAAATGACATATTGCCCTACTTCGTTGCCGCATATGGCCTTTGGCGAGAAAAGTTATCGTTCATTAGGCAAGACTTGCTGGCAACGCTAATTATGATCTTGAGCGTCGCTGCCTTAGCTTTGGTCCGCCACATCTTGGGATTTGATGTATCAATAGGTGAACTATTCGTATAATGCGTTTTCCCTTAATGAAGACCTAATATTGCCCTGAAAACTCCAGCAACCGATTAATCGTCGAGAGTAAACATTATCTAAAATTATTATGAGTAACGGTGCACAGCCAAATTTACCCAAATTCCTTGTGATTGGCGCGGCGAAGTCAGGTACAACTACCCTGGCAACCTATCTGCGCAAACATCCAGAGTGCTTTATTCCGGAAGAAAAGGAGCCCAACTTCTTTGGGATTGACGAGAAATACGAGCAGGGGCTGGATTACTACGCCGCTTTGTTTGAGCCAGCAGCGGAGAACCAGCACTGCGCAGAGGCCTCTACCGACTACGCCAAATGGCCGCGCTATCCCCACGTGGCTGAGCGGATTGCTCAACACCTGCCCGACGTGAAGCTGATTTATCTCATGCGTCATCCGGTCGAACGCGCCTATTCGTACTATGTTCATAGGCACCGCTCAGGGGTAGATGAGACCTTTGAAGAATATATTGCGCGCACCAGCGAGGCGATTGACGGCAGCAATTACATGATGCAAATTGAGCGCTATATGCCCTTCTTCTCGAAAGAGCGCTTTTTGTTTCTTCTCTCTGAAGATCTAGTTAGCGATCCCTATGAGACTCTCAGAAGCGTTTGCCGGTTTATTGGCGTCGACGATACCTTCGATTTTTCTGCGGACGGTCCTGTGGCCGCAAATCGCGGCCGAAAAGTGTTTGAGGACACGCTGCGCGGTCGGGTAACGGCCCCCCTAAGGCGCGTCCCTCTGCTAGCGACCGTAGCGGCAGCGATGCCCCAGTCCTGGCGCGACGGCTTTTATGCGCTGCTCAAGAAAACCGCCTACGGTAAACAAGTCCGGCAGACTTATACAGCCCCGCCTATGAAGCCTGAAACCCGTCAGGAACTGCTCGAATATTTTTCTAAGCCCAACGAGAATCTTGCTAAATTTATAGGCCAAGACTTGTCGAGCTGGTCCAGCTAACGTTCAGTTCAAAAAAACGCCATGTCACCCCTTGCTTACCTCGCCATATACGGCTGGATTCCCTTCGTACTTTACCTGTATAAGCGGGTTCCAGCGCAAAAAGCCGTTGTTATCAGCTTCATTATCGCCTGGCTGTTTCTACCGCAGTTCAACATAGTGCTGCCGGGCATTCCAGATTTGACCAAAGCTTCCGCTACGGCCTACGGAATCTTGTTGGCTACGATTGTCTTTGACGTTAAGCGTTTAAGTGCCTATCGCTTTGCCTGGATCGATATTCCTATCGTGATCTTTTGTCTTTGCCCCATTGTCACTGCGCTGAGCAACGGGCTAGGGGTATATGATGGCGTCTCAATGATCATGCTGCAAATCGTGACTTGGGGAATTCCCTACTTTTTGGGGCGAATCTACCTGGCCGACCTAACAGGAGCCCGTCAGCTTGCAGTCGGCATATTCCTAGGCGGACTAGCGTACGTTCCGTTTTGTCTGTATGAGGTTCGCATGAGCCCCCAGCTGCACCTGATGATTTACGGCTTTAGAGCCCACCAGGACTTCAGCCAAACGATTCGCTGGGGTGGCTTTAGGCCAACGGTATTTATGATTCATGGTCTTGCGGTGGCCGCTTTCATGATGGCGGCGAGCCTAATCGGCCTTTGGCTATGGAAGAGCGGCACCATCAAGAAGATCAACGACATACCTATGCGGTGGCTGGCGATCGCGCTAGTTGTAACCTTCATCTTGTGTAAGTCTACGGGCGCTTATTTCCTGCTGTTTCTAGGCATAGCGCTTCTGTATCTGTGTTCCCAACTTAGGACCACGGTGCCCGTCCTGCTGCTAGCCGTAGCGATGGTGGTCTACCTGTTCATCAGCTCCCAAACCGACGCCTATGTGACTGACCAAGCCGTAGAAGGGCTGTCAAATCTTTTGCCCCCTGATCGAATTCAGTCCCTTGAGTTCAGGTTTAACAACGAAGAAGTACTGTCAGACATCGCCCGAGAAAAGCCCATTTTTGGCTGGGGCGGCTGGGGTCGGTCTCTCCTCTATGACGATGATGGGAAATTAATTACCGTGCCTGACAGCCTGTGGATTATTGAGTACGGAGAAAAAGGTGCCGTTGGCTTAACCAGCATGATGGCGCTGCTTCTGCTTCCCCCGCTGACTGTCTTGACGCAGCGCTGTCCGCCGAAGCTGTGGATGAGGCCAGAGTATGCTCCCCTAGCAGCGCTGTCGATAACGGTGATGATGTATACGATTGAGTGTTTGCTCAACGCCATGATCAACCCCATCTATATCTTGGCCTGCGGCAGTTTATCCGGTATTGCCCTACGTCCGGTGGTGCCTCAGGCTAAAAGGCGTCAGGTCGCAATGCCGCCCAATCTATCTCCCCAGAGCTATTCACGGCTGAGCTAACCGGTATTGCCCTGGGCAGCTCGCCCACAGTCGAAGTCGTTCAAATGTTACTTGACCCACGCATTACCTAAAATGATACTTGTCGTTATCGTTAACTATCGAACGCCCAAACTCACGGTCGACGCGCTTCACTCGCTTGTAAATGAAGTGCAGCGACTTCCCGAAGTTCAGGTTGTTGTGTCTGACAACGCTTCTGGCGATGATTCGGTTGAGGTAATTTCGGCTGCTATAGATCGTGAGGGCTGGCACAGCTGGGTGAAGCTGATGCCGCTAGATAAGAATGGTGGATTTGCCTACGGCAATAATGCCGTTATTCAGGAGTGGCTTGCCAAAGAAAACCCGCCACAATACGTCTGGCTCCTAAACCCTGATACCGTCGTTCGCCCGCAGGCGCTGAAGATTCTTGTAGACTTTATGAATGCTCATCCAGATGTCGGCATCGCCGGTAGCAGGCTTGAGGACCTGGACGAAACCCCTCAGCGCTCTGCATTCCGGTTTCATACCGTCTTCAGTGAACTCGATTTAGGTCTTCGTCTAGGGGTCGCTACCAAGCTGTTGTCGAAATGGGTGGTTGCCCCTCCAGTCGTAGACTATAGCTGCCAAGTCGGCTGGGTCGCAGGAGCCAGCATGCTGGTTCGCCGAGAGGTCTTCGATGACATTGGGCTGATGGACGACAGCTATTTCATGTACTACGAGGAGATGGACTTTTGCCTGGCTGCGAGCAGGGCGGCATGGCCATGCTGGTATGTTCCCGGCAGCCGAGTTGTTCATCTAGTGGGTCAGAGTTCCGGGGTGACGAACGTCAAGCAGCCGCCGAAGCGCAGGCCTCAGTACTGGTTCGATTCTAGGCGGCGCTATTTCAAAAAAAACTACGGCAAGCTCTATGCGGAACTGGCGGATTACGCCTGGATGTTTGGCTACGGACTTTGGAGCGTGCGCAACGTCATTCAGAAAAAGCCTCAGGTAGACCCGCCACAATTCTTTTTTGATTTTTTGAAAAACAGCTCGGCGTTCAAGCTCGGCAGCAATAAATAAAAGCGATATTTCTGGTCCAAGTTTGGGCACCTTCGAGATATGGTGCATAAGTTTAGCTGCGCTCTAAACTTCGAGAAACTGTTCAATCCACATTCGGATCGTAAGCAAAGCTTAGCCTTGAGCTGACGCTAGCTCTGTAGGGCTGCTAACGACTTCAGGTTTTCTACTTTACAGCTTAGCCTCTCAATTCTCTAAGCGACGCTTAAATTTTAGGATAATTGAGCTCCTGATACGGTGTCGTGGTTCGCGAGTTTTTACAGTCTGGAATATGCTTTCGAACTTCCGAATTTCTTAAAATGCCCATGAAAACAGCAAGAAGGAGAACCTGCTATTACAGCTAACCTCCAGCTTCGACTATAGACTGAAACTATAGACTGAGAGTATATTGCGTTGGCCCAGCGGCTTAGGACAGTGCCTTTGACTACACCACGCGATGCGAACGGCTAAAACCTAGACGTTTTCTAGACTGCTGGGCGTGCAAATGTCCTAGTGCATCAGGACATTTACTGTGTCTCGCCAAGCTCAAGATTTCACAAGTATTTCTACACGTGGATCTTCGTTCGTAGGCTGCGATGATTTCAACACGCTGCGACATATTGTTTAGATACTTCTCGACTTTAAAACTCACCTGGGAGGACGATAACTATATTCAGTAAAAGACCGTTATAGCGATCGCTTTAGACGCTGCTGAGAGGGCGTTTGAAAAGTAGCAAAAGTTCTGCATTACCCCCCGCAGGGCGTAGGGGGACTGAGGGGGGTAATGCAAGGCAATAACGTTTTAACCAGCACTTTTCAAACATCCTCTGAGCCTCTCCTACTCGAAAGGTGGATGAACGAAGGAGGGATGGAAAACCTCAAAAAGCTTCGTGACCGGGGGCTTAAGGTCCATAGGTTTGTACTGTTCTTCAGTACGAGTATATTGAGGTAATGATAAGCTGACTGAGACATGAAATAGGTAATTATGCTTAAACACTTAAGGGGTAAATATGGACAGAATAATTAAAGCCGGTTTCCTGTCCCAACAAAATTACCTGGACAAGAATACATTTTCTGGAACGCTGTACTACATGTACCATGCGTTGAAGTCTAGAGGCGTTGAGCTTGTTGAGCTGAAAAAGCCCAAAACGCCGAGTTTGATCAATAGGGCGGCCAACCGCGCGCTAAATCGACTTGGCTTTTCAAGCACTGCTGGAAAAACACCAGATTTAGCTGAGTTTAAGCAGCAGGTTCAAAGGAATTTAAAAAGCCAGGTCTGCGACGTTATATTTGCCCCCGTTGCATCGGATGAAATTGATTTGATCGAGACTTCGATTCCAATTGTATTTCTATCCGATGCGACGCCCAAGCTGATACATAACGAATACTATAATTTCTTTGATGGCGAGGAAAACTTTGCCGTCGCCAGCAGCCTGGAAGAGCGCGTCATTTCTAAGAGCCAAAAGTTAATTTATCCCTCTCGCTGGGCGGCCGAGTCGGCGGTTGAAGATTACGGTGCGGACCCTGGTAAGGTGCATGTGGTTCCATTCGGCGCTAATCTAGACAGCGTTCCTGAAATCAGTCAAATTCAGGCTCGGCTGTCCTCATCCTGCTGTCGACTTCTATTTATTGGTAAAGACTGGCGTCGCAAAGGGGGAAACATAGCGTTCGGCGCGCTGTCGAGGCTGATTGACCTAGGCCTTGACGCTAAGCTGACGATGATTGGCTGTACCCCACCAGAAGACATCGTTGCCCAAGCAGGCGATCGCCTCACGATAATTCCGTTTTTGGACAAGAACGTGGCGCGCGAGCGTGAGCGCCTCCATCAAATTCTTCTTGATGCGCACTTCCTGATGCTGCCGACGCGGGCAGACTGCTCTCCCATTGTGCTCTACGAAGCCGCTGCTTTTGGCCTGCCAACTGTGTCGAGTAACGTCGGAGGCATTTCAACCATTGTTGAGGAGGGCGTCAACGGCTATACCTTTCCCGTCGAGGCTGACGCAGACCATTACGCTAAGCAGATGGCGGCGGTCTTTAGCGATCGCGACGCCTACAAACCCCTGGTTTTGTCGTCTCGACGCGCCTACGAAGATCGGCTCAACTGGCACGTTTGGGCCAATGACGTCCGTGACGTCATGCTTGAGCTTCTGTAAGTTGAACACTCATTGATTAAGCCTAGGATCAGCCTCAGGCCCGGCTCATCGTTGAATTATCAGCAGATATCGTCACCCAAGACCGCCATCAGGTTGCATTAATTAAACTTTGGGACATAAGCTGAATATTGCATCATTTAATAATGACGCTTTTATGTGAGTATGCTCATTCCTCCCAATTGTGGTCTACATGGATTTACACGAGAAGATTGGCCAGCAGCGAATAAAGTACATAGTTGACAGCTATTGTCTCGCAGGGGAGGAGCAAATCAGCTTCTTTGCCTACTTAGACGGCTTGATGCAGACTTACCCTCTACCGCTGATCGAGCTCTCTTTAGCGGAGACAATTGTAGAAAACTGGCTAAGCGCTCCATTTCACCGAGGCGTCGATTTTCTAAACCAGGCCCACGCACGGCTAAAGTATTGGGAAGTTCAGCCCATTACCAGTAGCATAACCTCGACGCAGTTCAGCACTATTACTGGGCTCGATCCGTCCCCCGTTTTCGGCGCTGAGCAGGCCTCATCCTACAGCATTCGATCCTCCTAATTGAGCGGAGTCCAGTCCTAGGGCATCTGTCCTAGCCCATCTGTCCTAGCCCATCTGTCCGGATAGGCGATATTTAGCGGCGAAAAGCAGAACAAGTGCAATCATCGGTGATTGTGCGGATTTGGCGCTCTCCCTATCTTTGCCCTGTGAAAAATCGTCGAATAGACCACTGGCTTGACATTGCTGAATATATCTCCCTAGCGGGCGTCGGGGCTGGTTCAGTTGCCTCAGCGCTCGCTCAGCAGTTTTTGTACGCGACCACGCCCTTGTCTTTGGCCGTCATTGTCGGCATCAGCAACCGTCGCCGTCTGCAGGCGCAGCAGCAGCAGGTACAGCAGCGCGTGGGCGACATGGACATGCTGCGTCAGGACACCCTACAGCTCAAGCTTCACCTGCAGTCGATGCCGCAGCCGGAGACCATTGCTGCGCTGGAGCGATCGCAGCATCAGCACCAGCAGGCTATCGAAGAAATGGCGGGTCACGCTAAGTCGGCCTACGCCATGATGGGGGAGCGGCTCGTGACCTTAGAGCGTCACGACTACGACTCGATTCGCCAAGATATTCATCGCCTGCGGGCTACCCACGGCAGCATCCACACCCTGCTGGACAATATGCAGGCTGGTCTGAAGGAGATGACCACCCGAGAGCAAATCGAGACAGCAGAGCGGGCGATCGCCCAGCTTCAGCAGCGGGTGCAGCACGTCAACCGGCAGCTTCAGGAGCTTGGCGATAGCACCCGCCCCGCCCTCGCGCAGCTCAAAACGCAGCTTGAAACGCAGCTTGAAATGGCTCAACTGCCGGCGTCTGTAGGCAAGAGCATAGACTTTGGCGAAGCGCGGCTCGATGAGATTGTCAATTTGATTGCCGATTTAGTGCCTCGCCGCGATTGGAATACCATCAAAGCTCAGGTACAAGCATTGCAGCACCAGTGTCAGGCTCAGGCCGAGCGAGATCAGCAGCTCGCTCAGGAAATCGACGCGATTCAGCAGCAGCTTCCCGAGTCTGGCGAGGAGGCTTTGGCGGCGCTGCAGCGCCGCTGGCAGGCTATTTTAGACATCGTTCAAGATAAAATCCAAGTATTGCCCAGCGCTACTGATTTAGAGGCTGTTCTGCAGGAGATGCTCCACCGGCGGCTGCAGGCGTTTCCGGACCAGGCGAGTCCCCATCAATTGTTAATCGACCTGCCCTCAGAAGCCACAGAGTCCAAATCGCCTTTGCCCAAATCGCCTTCGGCAACCAGTAGCCAGCTCGCGCTGACGGACGGACTGCGCCAGGCTGAGAGGCAGGTAATCTTAGTTTGGCCTTGGCTGTCGTCTTACCGGCTAGACCCCGCTTTGGCGGAGCAGTTTGAGCAGTTTTTGGCGTCCGGAAAATCCCTCAGCGTCGGCTGGTGCAGCCAGCGCCATCGCTCAGGGGCTCACTTTCTAACTGAAATTGGCCAGACCTGGGACCTGGATGGCGGTGGCCCTGCGGTCCGGCAGCGGACGTTACAGCACTTTTTACAGCTCAAGCGTCACTACCCCCAGCTGCTGCGCGTTAAGCTTCTGGACGCTGGAGAAAATTTCCTCGTTTTGGACCGGGATCAAGCGGTTGTCGGCGTTGAGCATAATTTAGTTCTCTCTACTCAGGGACGTCCCTTAGGGCTCAAAGTTCGCACCACAAGCGACACCGTGATTAACTCACTCTTGGATCGCTATACCCGCGTTGAGCAGGATTCAGGCAAAGCTGATACGCATTGGCGACAGGCTATGGCGCAGTACGATTTGGGCGAGTACGCAGCGGCGATCGCCGAAATGGACCGGCTGCTAGCGGCTGTGCCGGAGGATGCGGTGCTCCACAACATGCGCGGCATTTTACACTGCGCCCAGCGCGATTTTGACGCGGCCCTCAGCGACTTCTCGCTATCGATTCGCCTGGGCTCTACAGCCGGCAGTGCTTACTGCAACCGCGGCTTTTTGCGCCACGAGCGGGGAGATATCCAAGGGGCGATCGCGGACTTCGATCAGGCGGTGCGGCTCATGCCGAACTCTGCCATTCCGCTGTTTTATCGGGGGCGGGCTTGGGAAGCCCTGAAATGCTACGATCGCGCCCTGAGTCATTACAATGCCGCCTGCGAGCTGGCCCCAGATGTCGCCGTCTTAATCTACCGGCGCGCCATCGTTCATCGATACCTACAGCAGATGCCCCAGGCCGAGGCAGACCTCAACACCGCCGCCTGGCATTTTATTCGTCAAAACAACCCCGGCGCCGCCCGGCGCTGTCTTCAGACCCTAAAGCGGTGGCAGCAGAGCCCTGCGGCTGCCGAAAGATCTGGTACGCTGCTGCAGAAGGTTGCGGAGCGATCGCTGTACCCCGTCAATTCCCAGGTGGTGCGCTCTTAGCAAGGGCCGCGTAGGAAGGGACAAACACCCGCTATACTCATTGGCGTGCACTCCAAACTAGATGCTCATGCCGACCCCCAATCCTCCCTTTCCTGGCCGCTGCGGTCTTGACGTTGTCATCGCCCTCGACAGCTCTAACTCCATGGGGCCGGATAACTTCGACCGGGCTCGTCAGGCCGCCGCTGACTTTGCGCAAGCCTTGGTGGGTACGCCCTCTCGGGTGGGGTTTGTCATCTTCAGCACGAATACTAAGGTGCTGTTTCCGCTGACGGATGTCTCGACGGTGGAGCGGGCGGCTGAGGTCGCCGCCGCCCTCAACGACTATGAATACGTCGGTGAGTACACCAACTGGGCGGCGGCGTTTAACAGCGCTCAAAGCCTCAAGCCAGAGCTAATTATCCTCTGTACAGACGGCGCGCCTTTCCTCCCCGATAACCAGGCGGGGGCTGAGCAGGCGGCCTTCGCCGCCGCCGACCGCGTTCGCCAAGTCGGCACGCGGGTCATCGCCATTGGCATCGGCACGCGAATCTTGCCAGAAAATCTACGGCGCGTCTCTGGAGCGGTCCTCAACGACGACTATTACCTCACCAATTTTGACGGGCTGGGCGATCGCCTGCGGGAAATTGCGCTGCGGGCCTGCGGCGGCTCGATCACCGTCACGAAGCGGGTTGAACAGCTTGACGGCACCTACGCACCCGCTGAGGGCTGGGCCTTTAAGGCTACCTTGGAGGAATCTAACCGGGATGCGATCGCGATTTTGCCTCCTGAGAGTACGACTGAGGGGGATGGCCTGGCCAGCTTTAGCTGGCAGGTGACGCGCCCGGTCCAGGTGACGATCACCGAGGAAACCCAGCCCGGATTTACGCCAGGGGTGATCACCTGCAGCCGCAACGGGGAGGCGATCGCCGCTGTCGCCACTCCTGGCGGGGCCGCAGCGGGCCGTGGCGTAACCCTGAAGCTCAACGTCAACGACGTCATTGAATGTGAGTCCCGCAGCCGCCCTAATTACCAGATGCTCGTCTCTACTTCCGCCGATCGCCGCAGCCCGCGGCCCCTGTCAGATGCGACGGTGGGCGACGATATCTACGCATTTCTAGACCACCGCAGCCGGGATACGGGCGATGAGGCCAGTGTGCTCAGCGAGGTGCAGTTTGGGCTAGACGCCCCCCGGGGAGAACCGGGTAGCCTAGAGCGGTTCGCACCCTACGACTTTGCTGGTGGCGGCACCCCGACCGCATTTCCTTTTGATACGCGCACCGTGGCCAACGGCCCGCACACTATCTACGCCGAACTGCGCTTTAAGGACGGCACGGTACAGCCGCTGGCTGTGCCGTTTACGGTCGACAATCAGCCCCTGCCTTACCGCCTACTGGTCTCTAGCCGCCGCGATCGCCGCAGCCCGCGTCCGCTGGCCGAGGCTGAGGTGAATGGTGAAGTCTATATTTTCTTCTCCGCCGACCAGACAGAGACTATCGACAGCGTGCGCTTCGGCCTCGACAGCCGGCTGGGAGAGCCCAGTCGGCTGGAGTCCCGTGCGCCCTACGATTTCGCAGGCGGACGCCCAGCCAAGGCGCTGCCGTTCGACACCCGCACGGTGGACAATGGTCCCCACACCATTGAAACCGAGATTACCTTCACGGACGGCACGGTTGAGGACTTCACGACGCCATTTATCATTAGCAACCCCTAGCAGTCCTGCATGGGCAACTCTGAGGTTTTCGGCGCGCGGGTAGATAATGATAGGATTGCAGTCAGCAATTTTATTGTATTGGCGCAGTTGCTCAAGGCAATACAATGGGCTCAAAGCTTCGCGTTTCGAGAGCAACTGCGCGCAAATGTCCTGATGCATCAGGACATTTGCTATACGCTAGAGGCTGAGTGGTAGGGACTTAATGGATCTAAAAGCTCTAATACGGACGATTCCCGATTTCCCTAAGCCTGGCATTTTATTTAGGGACATCACGACGCTGCTCTGCAATCCAGACGGGCTGCGCTACACTGTCGATAGCCTAGCGTCATCCTTTTCAGACGCTTCTGTGGACTACGTCGTTGGGATGGAGTCTAGAGGCTTTATCTTTGGTGCGCCCTTGGCCTACCGGCTAGACCGAGGCTTTGTGCTGGTGCGCAAGCCGGGCAAGCTGCCGGCAGCGATCCATAGCGCCGAATACGAGCTGGAATACGGCACCGACCGGCTCGAAATTCATCGGGACGCCCTGCCTACGGGCAGCCGCGTGCTGGTAGTCGACGATCTAATTGCGACTGGGGGGACCGCCCGCGCCACCGCTGACCTGATTCAAAAGGCAGGCTGTGAGATTGCCGGATTCGGCTTTGTCATTGAGCTGACCGAGCTAGAGGGCCGCCAAAAGCTTCCGTCCGATGCCCCGATTGTTTCTTTAGTTCAGTATTAGCGTCCTTGGTTTAGTACTAGCGGTTTACCTATGTCCCAGTCTTCTCAGTCGCTGCCGGTTCTAACGCCCCTGTCTCGATTGTTTACCGGCGAGACCGCCGCTTTCTTGGTCAAGCGACTGCTGCAGGCAATGCTGACGCTGCTGCTGGCGTCAGCCCTAAGCTTCCTGATTATTCAGCTAGCCCCCGGCAACTTCTTAGACGTGCTGCGCCAGGACCCGCAGATTTCTCCAGAAACAATCCAAGACCTTGAAACGCGCTTTGGCCTCGACCAGTCCGTTTGGGAGCAGTATCGCCGCTGGCTCTGGCAGATTCTTACTCGAGGCGACTTTGGTACGAGCTTTGCCTATCAGCGGTCAGTGACCTCCATCTTGGCTGAGCGAATTCCAGCGACGCTGCTGCTATCCCTCTCGTCTATTTTGGTCACCTGGGCGATCGCGCTTCCCTTGGGAATCATCGGTGCAGTGCATCAAAACAAGGCCGTCGACCGCGTACTGCGGGTAGTTAGCTACCTGGGTCAGGGAATGCCGACCCTGATCACCGGACTACTGCTGCTGTTTTTCGCGCAGATTACAGCCCCCCTGTTCCCGGTTGGGGGTATGACCAGCATCAACTACGCCGACCTCACCCCGCTAGGTAAGGCGGTCGATATCGGCTGGCACCTTATTTTGCCCACCCTTGCCCTCAGCCTCACGAGCTATGCGGGGCTACAGCGCATTATGCGCGGTGAGCTGCTAGACGTGCTGCGGCAGGATTATATTCGCACGGCCCGGGCAAAGGGTCTACCAGAAAACCGGGTGATCTATGTCCACGCCCTCCGAAATGCGGTGAATCCGCTGATTACGCTACTGGGCTTTGAGTTCTCGGCGCTGCTGAGCGGAGCTTTCATCACCGAAACTTTTTTTGACTGGCCCGGTCTAGGCCTGCTAGTATTGCAGGCGGTTCAGGCTCAAGATCTGTATCTGGTGCTGGCAAGCTTGATGATGGGGGCGGTGATGCTGATCGTGGGCAATCTGCTGGCTGATCTATTGCTCAAGGCCATTGATCCTAGAATTAAGCTGTCGCAGAGCGCTTAGCGCCGACTGGGTTTGTAGCTCGCCGTTCCGCATACTTCGGGCCCACAGCGGCCGCTTCCCCGGTGCTTTGGGCGAATGGCCTCTATCACGGCTGAGTCAGCCTTGAGCGCGCCGACCTTGGCAGGTTCAGATAGCGACGTAGATAGCGATTCAGGGGCGATCGCTGCTGTAGGGAGTAGGGCGATATGGGATAGAACACTCAAAGAAACGAGAGTAGAGATCGCCATGGATGAGCTGCTATGTAGTGGTCTACTCCCTGATACAAACGCTAGCGGTCGAATCAGGATGCGCGCAGCCCCCCTATGGTGAACATCGGATGAAGGCCTACTGCAGCACCAGGAAAACCGCCTGCAGCAGACCAATTGTAAACCCCAAAATGCCGCCCAAATTGACGATGGCCTGTAGCTCGTTGCGCACGATGCCCTGTATGGTGACCTCTAGCTCCTGGGGCGAGGTTGCGTTGACGCGCTCAATAATTACCTGGTCAATATTGAGGATGGGGATCACCTGGGCGACGATGGTCTCTAGGTCGCGCTCTAGGTAGCGCTCTAGAATCAGGGCCAGCTCATTGCTGACCGGCACTAGAGATTTAGCGATAGTTTTAGAGCTGCGCAGCCGATCCACCAGGAGAGAAGCGATCGCCCGCCAGTCCACCGACTCACCGAGATCCTTGAGCAGCTTGCCGCCCTGGAGATAGAGGTATTCCCGCAGGGTCCGGTGGGCCGTCTGCCGAATCTGACGCACGGTGTACACCGGCAGATTTTGCAGCGAAAAGTTTTGTATCCACTCCTGCAGCCGCCCCTTGACGCCGAGCTGCTGGATTAGCCGGGCAATCTTCTCGTTACTGGCGTCTTGCTCCTCTAGGCAGTAGGTGCGCAGCCGAATGAGGGTGTTACGTAGTCCAATGATGTTGGCGACGACCCAATAGGTGCCGGTGGTCTGGGCGCGGATGGCGTCATCGATGGTGCGGATATTGCGATCGGTAAGGAAGTCGACGATCCCTTGACGTAGAGTGTCGGGGGCGAGCACCGTGGTCAATAGCCAGGCAGAGACCTGCTCGGCCTGCGCTTCCGTAAGCTGCAGCTCTAGTAAAACCCGATCGAACACCTGATTGAACTGGGGCTCTAGAAAATCCTCATTGCGGGCTACCGACTTAAGCAGTTTGGGCAACGACTCCTCGGCTAAATCTTCAAGAATACCGGCGACAATGCGCGTAGCCTTTTCTTCGTTGGGGCCGACTTGCTCAACAGCCATCTGCAGCAGCCAGCCGATGGCGGACTGCATACGCTCTAAGGCCAGAAGCCGGCGAGCCAGCTTCTGCAGCTCCTCGGGAGTGAGCAAAGACTGCATGATAGTGTCAGCAATACGCTTGGCGAGGCGTCCCTGATTACCGGGGATTAGCCCTGGCGTGAAGGGCAACTGTTTGCGCCCTACGTATACGGGGCGGTAGGGCCGAAACAGCATCTTGATGGCTAGATCGTTGGTGAAGTAGCCGATAATGCCCCCGATGGCAGGGGGAGCGATAAGGAGCCAGAGGTTAGGAAGTGCCACGGTAATGAGGAGGGTATTTAGGGCAGAGCTTTGGTGACGACCAAGGTTCCCATCATGCTGCCCACCATTGGATAGTGAACCGCTGCTGTAAATCCGGCGTCGTAGGCTAGCTCAATTTGACGATCTCCGGTCGGGAAGCGGCGCAGGCTGTCGCTAATGTAAGCATACTCCGTCTCTAAGCCAAACTGCCGCGCCACGGGCACGACCCAGTAATCAAGGTAAATCTGCTGGAACTGGCGAAACCAGGGGTCTGTAGGGCGATGAAAATCGAGTATGGCGGCGATCGCACCGGGCTTAAGCACGCGGTGTAGCTCCCGTAGACTGTGGGGAATATCGATGACGTTTCGTAGGCCATACCCCATGGTAATGGCGTCGTAGGTGTCATCGTCGTAAGGGAGGCTGAGGGCGTCACCCACCGTCCAGGTTATGGGCGCCATGGGCACGCGCCAGTACTGATGCTTTCGCTGGGTGGCGATCGCGAGCTGCTGAGGGGCAAAGTCTAGCCCTACTACTGTTCCCTCAACGCCCACCCGCTGCGCGAGCAGGTAAGCTAGGTCGCCGCTGCCGCAGCAGACATCTAAGCAGGCTGCTCCAGCAAAGGGGCGCGCCCAGTCCACAGCCATCTGCTTCCAAACGCGGTGCTGCCCAAAGCTTAGCCAGGTGTTGAGGGTGTCGTACAGCGGAGCAATGCGGTCAAACAGGTCTTGAACCTGATCTGCAGAGGGCTGAGATGGGGCAGGATAGCTCAAAGTGCAGGGCCTCATTATGTCGGTCTGCCCAAATTGTATCTAAGTTATCAAGCGGGTCATCGGCCCTCAAATGGCGATCCCACGCTGATAAAGCGGCCCAGGGAGCAATGTCTGCGTTTGGCAGAAAGCCCCCTCAATCCCTTACGCCCTGCGGGCATGCTAGCGCCAGAGCTTAGAGGGGAGAATTGCGCTTTCTCCCCTCTAAGCTTTCGCGCAGCGCGTCCCTAAGACGCAGGAGGATTGAGGGGGGGGAAACCGAGACGCGCAGCGCTTTTCCCGAGGTCGCTAAACACGTACAGGTCTTTAGACCTTTAGGCTGCGCGCTCAGATAAAGCCGTTGCCTAGGGCAGCGCGGCGTTTTTGCTCAAAACCTGAGCTTATTGAACCGGAGACTCGAACCCGGCCCCTTTGCTCTGTAGACAGTCGCGGAATGCGATCTCGACGTCGCTGAGCTCGGGATTGTCTTTGAGGTTGAACGCGCGCTCAAGGAAATCATTTCCCATCTCGCCGAAAGCGCGGGCAACGCGATCGCCAATGTCTTCATTCTCGGCGCTAATCTCGCTGGGTAGGCAGGCTTCGATGGCGTCGAGCTGTGCCGAATCAAACTGGTCCATCGAGAGAACTTCGCCGCTGTAGATATCAGAGAAGTAGGAATTTTGCCCGGCTTGTTGAGGGGCAGCTTGGGCGTGGCCCATGGGCAGGACAGCTAAAGATAGGGCTAAGCTGAGCAGGCTGAAGGCGGTTACCACAGCTTTCTTAAGGTGACGAAACTGAAAAGTCATCGGATATATTCCTCGCAGTAAAACAGTACAAAGGGCGAAAAAATAGGCCTGAGTGAACGTAGGTCCTAGACAAGTTCGCCACTTAAGAAATTAGCAAAAATTATGGGCTATAAACTGCAGCGCTATGGATTAGGCTAAAAAGTTAGCAAAAATCTTGGATCGCTGGCTGCGATAGGTTTCTAGCATATGGATAAGCAGAGCTTCGTCATCCTCCTAAAGAGAGACTCCACTGCTGAGCTCCGAACTCTGCTGAGGGAAACAACGCGGCATTTTACACTGAGTCTCCCCAATTCGATTGATGTAGCCCTGTCTTTCGCAGTGATAATGTGGTAGTATGATGTTACAATAAGTAATCAACCATTTAACGGCAAAGTTTGTTTGATGAGCAAAATCTGTTTGATGGACAGAATCTGCTTGATGGGCAGGGTTTACCGCCGTTTCGAATAGAGTTTAGCTGAACTTATATTTTGGCCATTGTTTTGCGAATCTGAGTTTTAAGCCTCGCTCGCCTGTTTCCGTGCTAGCTGGTTTGCGTGCTAGACAGTATTAAGCGGTTATATCATTTCGCTAGTTCAGCAGTGGTTTGATAGCGATCAGAGGCGTGGCGATTAGAGGCGTGCTGACATTTGCTCTTAATTGGGATTAATCTGCAGGGTTGAGCTGCTGCCGAACGGCATGAACTCTAGAGTGGCCGACCGCGACAGTAGATGGCTCACTGCAGGTTTGTCGGCGCAGGTTTGTCGGCGTCGCATCCGCTAGCCAAGCTGTCGCATTTCATCAGTCGAGCTTAGAGCAGGTTCGACGCTTTTAACTTACTGAGGTGTCTCGTTTTTACTATGACTGTTACTCGCCGTCTCGATCCGGTTCGCGCTTATCTAGAGGAGATTGGACGCTTTCCTTTGCTGACCCATGAGCAAGAGATTGTTCTCGGCAAGCAGGTGCAGCACATGATGGCGCTGCAGGGTGTACGCGATCGCCTGCTAGAGGAGTCGGAGAGCAGCGAGCTATCCCTCAGCGAGTGGGCTGAGGCGGCAGAAATCTCGATCGCTGAGCTGCGGCAAGCCCTGCGCGAGGGTAAGCGAGCCAAGGTGAAGATGGTGCGGGCCAACCTGCGGCTTGTCGTCTCTATTGCCAAGAAGTACATCAAGTCCAACCTTGAGTTTCTCGATCTGATTCAAGAAGGGACCCTGGGGCTCTATCGCGGCGTCGAAAAGTTCGACCCTTCGAAGGGCTATCGGTTTTCTACTTACGCCTACTGGTGGATTCGCCAGGCTATAACCCGGGCGATCGCCGAGCAGAGCCGCACCATTCGACTCCCGATTCACGTGGTCGAGCAGCTCAACAAAATCAAAAAGGCGCAGCGTCAGCTTTCCCAGCGCTTAGGGCGATCGGCTACGGTGGCTGAACTATCGGAAGAAACCGGTATATCGCGCGAGAAAGTCCGCTACTACCTTGACCGGGCGCGACAGCCGCTGTCTTTGGATCTAACGATTGGAGACAACGATAGCAATCACCTGGGGGATCTTCTCCCGGACGACGGGGCCTCGCCAGAGGATATCGTGGTCAACCGCCACCTAAAGCAGGATCTAGCCCAGCTCATGGATGACCTCACGCCGCAGCAGCAGGAGGTTCTCACGCTGAGGTTCGGCCTGCGGGACGGCAAGGTGCTGACGCTGGCGAAAATTGGTGATGAGCTCGACGTTAGCCGCGAGCGAGTCCGCCAGATTCAACAGGACGCCTTACGCAGGCTGCGGGGCAAACGTCAGGATCTGTGCGAGTATATGGCGGCACTTTAGAGCGGTGCTACAGCGTCAACGACGCTGAACCGGACTAGCCTCGCTAGACGCTGAAACCCACCCCATGTAAGCTAAGGGCAGTTTACGGCGGCAGTATTATGGCTAGCGTGGTCAATTCCTCAGAAACTGCTAAGGTCCGGGTGGTGACATCGCCTCAGGAGCGTGAAGCGTTCCTCGACGTCCCGGCTCGCGTCTACCGGGGTAACGACTGCTGGGTCCCGCCCCTGCGCAGCAGCGAGGCAAGCCTTTTCGCTGAGGACAATGAGTTCCTTAAGTACGGCACGTTTCAGGCCTTTATTGTGACTCGGGGCGAGACCGCAGTCGGCCGGATTGTGTCCGCTATCAATCGACGCCTGATCGAAAAAGAGCATCGCCCAATCGGCGTTTTTGGCTACTTCGAGTGCGTTAACGATATCGAGATTGCGAAATTGCTCCTCGATGCGGCCTGCCAGTGGCTAAAGCGGCTAGGGATCCTTGTTGTCTGGGGACCCATCGATCTGTCTACCCACAACCGCTGCCTGTTCTTGGTGGATCGGTTTGATTCACCGCCGATGATCATGATGCCCTATAACCCGCCCTACTACCCCAAGTTTATGGAGCAGCTGGGCTGGAAAAAGGCAATAGAGGCCTACTCCTATGGACTCGACGGGTCGGAACCTTTGCCGCCCCAGTATGAGCGGGGCTACAAGATTGCCCTCAAGTCTGGCGTGGAGTTTCGCCGTCTGCGCACGCAGGGTGAAGCTTTCTGGCAAGACGTAACCGACATGTACCGTCTGTTCACCCGCATGTTCGCCGACAACTGGGGGGCAACGGCCCGGACGCTAGAGGAGTTCTCGGAAGAGGCCAAGGATCTCCAGTCGCTTGTCGATCCAGATATATTCTGGATTGCTGAATATCAGGGCGAGATGATCGGCTTCTTTATGACGCTGCCGGACTACAACTTGGTTCTGAAGCACCTCAACGGGCGACTCGATCTATGGGGCAAGCTTAAGTTTCTCTGGTATCGTCGGTTTGTTGACCAGGTGCGAGTAGTGGTGATCTGCGCGCTGCCCGAGCACCGCCGCCGCATGGTGCCGCTGGGCTTAATTTACCTGGGGTTTACTTACGGTAGCCAGAAGCGCAAACCCTACCGCTTTGCGGAGCTAGGGTACGTCTACGAAAATAACGGCCCTTCCCGCAGCATTGTTGAAGCAACGGGCGCTACTATTTATAAGACCTATCGCACTTATGAAAAGGCGTTATGAAGGCGTTAGTCACAGGGGCAAACGGATTTACGGGGTCGCACCTCGTTGGGGCCCTGCTGGCGCGGGGTATGTCGGTTGTGGCCTATGTGCGCCCGACCAGCGATCTGTCGCGACTGCCGGCTGAAAGCGCTGCGCTTGGGCTGGCCTATGGCGACATTACGGACCAGGCGGCGCTGGCCCAGGCGATGACAGGCGTAGACTGGGTCTTTCACACAGCGGCTTATGTTGAGCTGGGGGTTGTGGATGCGGCCCGCATGGCCCAGGTCAACGTTAAAGGCACCCAGGCCGTGTTGGTGGCAGCTCAGGCAGCACAATCTCGGCTGCTTTACTGCAGCACCATCGGCATCTATGGCGATACCCAGGGTAAGGTGATCGATGAGGCGTTTGAGCGGCAGCAGGCGGGCTTCTCCTCAGCCTACGATCGCACCAAGTATGAGGCTCAGTGCCTAGTAGACCAGGCGGCCGCAGCAGGACTGCATGTGGTTAGCGTCATGCCTTCAGGCATCTTTGGCCCCGATGACCCTCACTTCGGTCCGGTATTAGACGCGTTTCGGCGCGGCAGGCTCAAGGTTTGGGCGGGGGGCGATCGCATCACGGGGGTGGTTCACGTGGATGATTTGGTTGACGGCATGCTGCGGGCGATCGAGCAGGGCAAGCCCGGCGAGCACTTTATCCTGTCGGCAGACGAGTTGACCACGCGGGACATGTTTGCCCAGCTGAGTCGGCTGACCGGCGTCCCTGCCCCCGCTGAAGTCCCTCCTCCGGTGGTTCGTCTGGCGGGTAATCTACTCGACCCAATTGGACGGTTGATGAACTGGCAACCTCCCATTAGTCGGGAGCGGGTGCACTACATCTATGATCGCTGTGTGCGGGTCGATGGGTCCAAGGCGAAGCGATGCCTGGGGTGGACGCCCCGCTCGGTGCAGGAAACGCTGCAGGATTGCGTAGCGCTGCAGAACGGCGATTGACGGGCCCGTTTGGAAACCGTCCGGATAGGGGCGATCGCCGCTCGAACTGGACAGTGGTACCATTCAAGCTAGTTCTCAGATACACTTTTTGAGCAAATATACTCAGGCTAGGAGTTCTTATGAATCCATTTATGCATCACAGCGCCAAGCTACTCGCTGTTGGCGGCATCGTCACTAGCGCTGTACTGGGAGCGATCCATCCTGCTTGGGCGCTGACGCAAGAGGAAGTTATCGAGCAGCTTCAGCGGATACCTGTGTTTACGATTGTGGACAGCAATGGCGTTTCTCTGACCGTTGAGTTCCAGGAAGAAGAATCAGAAGAAGCCGTCTCAGTCGCGCCGATATTTATTAACAGGGCCGATGCCGAAAGCTTTCTGACTCGAATCCAAGATACCGAATCAGAGCTTCCAGAGGATATCCGCGTTGCATTGTCCCCCCTTGGGCCGGTCTACGCGGCCTCAGTAGACGAAGAGAATCCTGAGAACCAGCTGGCGCTTCAGTACGTTCCGTCACCGGACGAACAGCAGTCGGCGGTTGAGGTCCTGCAAGGCCGACTAGAGGAGCGAGGCGAAGATCCGTCGGTCATTAGCCGTTTTCTGGGGGCTCCCGTGTTTGCCTCCTGTAATGATGAGGGCAACTGTCTGTCGCCGTTCTTCTTCTCATACGGCGACTACCAGGAGTTTATTGACAATTTGGGAGAGGAGGGTGAGCAGATTCCAGAGGAATTTCAGCCTGGTGTTGTCACCCTCCAAAGCCTGATTGAGAGCATCGAGTCGGCTGAAAGCGCGGACCGGCTTTGGATTATTCCCTCTCCTGAAACCCGTCAGGAGATTGAGGGGCTCCAAGGAGTTTCAGAAGATGCTGCGGAGGAAGAGGCTCTAGAGGACCCTGCGCAGTAGCCTGTTGCCCCTTTCATTGTTAACTGGCACTTTATGCATCAAGCGTCGGGCGAGGATCTCTGGCACTGGCGCCAGGCGGCGCGTCAGCAGGCAATCGCCCACCAGGTGTCTCCCGATGAGGTGGACTGGGTGCTGCTGCAGGTCAGCGATCTCGATCGGCTGACCCTGCGGCTAGAAACCCTAAAGACGCGCCCTGCGATCACGCTGGCGCTGCCGCTGGAGACGCTGGCCGAGCGCTGGCGAACCCGCGTTCAGCAGCGCTCGCCCGTTCAATACGTCACTGGGAAGGCCCCCTGGCGGGAGTTTGAGCTGGCGGTATCCCCCGCAGTACTCATTCCTCGCCCCGAGACGGAGCAGCTCGTTGACCTCGCCCTGCTAGCCACTCAAGACCGGCCTTCGCTGCGAAAAGGCCCCTGGGTCGACCTCGGTACCGGCAGCGGGGCGATCGCCATTGGCCTGGCGTCGACCCTGCCTGAGGCCATCATCTACGCTGTAGACTACAGCGCTGACGCGCTGGCGATCGCCCGAAAGAACGCCCAGCGCGTCAGCTTTCCTCAGATTCGGTTTTGCCAAGGGATCTGGTTTGAGCCCCTGCAGCCCCTTCGAGGCCAGATTTATGGGCTGGTATCAAATCCGCCCTACATTCCTACAGGGTCGCTGAGGCACCTATCGCCCGAGGTGCAGCATGATCCGGCCCTGGCGCTGGACGGCGGCGCAGACGGTCTAGAGGCCATCCGTCATCTGGCTGCAGCGGCTCCAGACTACCTGGTTTCGGGGGGAGTATGGCTGGTGGAGACGATGCTGGGTCAGCCAGCGGCGGTGGTTAGTCTGCTTGAGCGAGGGCCGTACCGGGATGTCCAGACGTTTGCTGACCTAGCGGGGATTGAGCGGTTTGTGCTGGCCTACCGCAGATAGAACTGCAGATAGAACTTTAATCCTCTAGGATTCTGTGCCTCTAGCTCCCTGCGCCTCACGAAAGCGTCAGAAACTGATCGAGGGCATCGGCCACGGCCGGGGGCCAGCGGCGAATCTGCCGCACCCAGTCGATGTCCTTATAGCGGGTGTCTAGCCCCATAACCGCATACCAGTTGCTCTCAGCCTCGCCCCGACGGCCCGTGGCCCAAAGCATCGCCGTCAGCGCCGCCCGCACGTCTGCAAACCGGGGATATTTGCGCACCAGGCCCCGCAGCCGCTGAATTGACGGCTCGACCTCACCCACCTGATAGAGGGCTAGGGCCGTGTTGACGCGGGCTAGGGCAAAGTTAGGCATCAGTTTGGCGGCCTCTTGGTAGTCGGCGATCGCCCCTTCCCAGTCCCCTTGGCCGCCTTTTGCATTGCCTCGGTTGTTGTACAAGGCGGCGCTGTCGGGCTCGAACTGCAGGGCCTGGTTATAGTCGGCGATCGCCTCCTGCCAGCGGCCTAGGCCTTCCAAGGCTGCCCCCCGGTTGATGTATGGATCGGCGCTGTTGGGGGCAAATTCCACCGCCTTATCGTAGTCGGCGATCGCCGCTTCAAGGCGATTCTGACTGACGCGAATGTTGCCGCGATTGCTCCACAGCGGCGCGCTGTCGGGAAACGCCTCTAGCAGCTCGCTCCAGTAGCCGTCTGCGGCCTCAAACTGCCCCGACTGGGAGGCGGCAAACGCCTTTTGTTTCAGGTCTTCGAACTGCTGCCGCGTCTGAATCTCGGCGATCAGGCCCAAAGCGGAGGACTTTGCCGGACTGAATACCGAGCGACTAGATGCCGACGCTAACGCTGACGGCATCCAGGCTGCTGGTAGCCCGCTCCCCAGCAGCAATAGCGATAAAATCCACGCAAGTAGCACTCTCATACCTTCAGTTTACGGCAGCTATTGCCCTCTGGAAGGATTCTTACGAAAGCAGGGGAAGCTGCGCATCGGGAGGGCGATAGCCCAAATGCTGCCAGGCTGAGGGAGCGGCGATTCGGCCCCGGGGCGTGCGCTGCAGGTAGCCAATCTGCAGCAGGTAAGGCTCGTAGACTTCCTCAATGGTCTGGGCGTCTTCTCCAGTGGCCGCCGCCAGGGTGTCTAGCCCCACCGGCCCGCCGCCAAAATTCTCAATCATCACCGTCAGCATGCGCCGGTCGGTCCAGTCGAGCCCCATGGGGTCGACGTTGAATAGCTCTAGCGCCTCCGCCGCCACCCCCTGGGTCACCTGGCCTGAGGCCTTGACCTGAGCGTAGTCCCGCACCCGCTTCAGTAGCCGGTTAGCAATGCGCGGCGTGCCCCTGGCTCGCTTGGCAATCTCCGCCGCGCCGTCAGCGGTGACGTCGGTCTCCAAAATCGCGGCCGTGCGCGCCACAATTTGGGTGAGCTCTGCTAAGTCATAAAATCGCAGCCGCTGCACTAGACCGAAGCGATCGCGCAGGGGCGAGGTGAGGGCCCCCACCCGCGTGGTTGCCCCGACTAAGGTAAAGCGCTGCAGCGGAATGCTGCGGATGCGGGCGCTCTGGCCCTTCCCCACGGTAATATCTAGCCGAAAGTCCTCCATGGCGGGATAGAGAATTTCTTCCGTCATCCGCGGCAGCCGGTGAATCTCATCGATGAACAGCACGTCCCCCGGCCTCAGGTTCACCAGCAGCCCGGCAATGTCCCGGGGACGCTCCAGCGCCGGAGCGGTGGTGATTTTGCAGGCTACCCCCATCTCCTGGGCCAGAATTAGGGCCATGGTGGTTTTCCCCAGGCCAGGGGGACCGTAGAGCAGCAGGTGGTCTAGGGCTTCACTGCGCCCCTGGGCGGCGCGGATGGCGATGTCTAAGACTTCTTTGAGGGCCGATTGGCCAATGTAGTCCTCGAGCCGCTGGGGGCGGAGGCCATCTTCGGGAGGTCCGCCTTCATCCTGTCGCTTTTCGGGCTGCAGCAGGGTCGATGGCGCGGCTGAGGCAGCCGGCGGCGTAAAGGCAGCCGGCGCTGGGCGCGGACCAGCTTTAGACTGCTGCGGTCCGTCGGGGGAGGGCTGAGACGAGATGATGGCCATGGCTGGGGTCTAGCTCGGACGGCGACTGCCTTACGCAGCCGCCTATAGTATAGTACGTTAGTCCTTCTGCTGAACACCGCCGTCTCTCTCGTCGGCCAGCAGACAGCCGCACACCCGGCAGAAGTGGGCGTCACCGTCGTGGTAGTCTGTGCCGCAGCGATCGCAGGGGCGCTCAAGCCGCCGCAGCGTTTTTAGGGCGCGGGCGACTAAGTCTCCCACCTGCCAGGGGATGAAAATGATGCCGGTCCAAATCATTAAAATGGTCAGCAGCCGGCCCAGCTCTGAAGCAGGAGTGATGTCGCCAAAGCCGACGGTGGTCATGGTGGCGACCGCAAAGTAAAGCGCGTCTAGCAGCGTGCCAAACTCCTGGGGGTTGGCGGGATGCTCTACCTGGTAGATGAGCCCCGAGTAGACAAAAACGATGGTAAACAGGGTCAGAAGAATGCGGGCGAAGCTGGCCACATCTTCGTGGTTAAACGAGCCGAGCCGGGAGCCCTCCAGCAGCCGCAGCAGCCGCAGCATGCGAAACCAGCGAAAGACCAAGATGACGCTGACGTCGAGCAGGCCGAGGAAGAAGGGGGCGATCGCTACTAGGTCGACGAGGGCGTAGGGACTGACAACGTAGCGGAGCTTGTGGTCAGCGCACCAGAAGCGCACGACGTATTCAACCGAGAAGACGAGTAGGATAACCGCGTCGACAAGCCGCAGTCGGGCGTGAATCTGGGGGCCAATGGGGTAAGTCTCGGCCACGTAGATGGCGCAGGAAATCAGCACCAGAGCGGCGATCGCTAAATTTACCCCTCGGCCTACTGACGAGTCGATGTCATCTAGGCGCTCTTTGAGGTGCGCTAGCCTAAGCCCAACCTTTGGCCCTCGCTGCTCAACCTCGATAGACCTATCCATTGGGTAATACACATTGGATTACCTTCAAATTGTACTATTACGTTGGTCCTGTCGCTTGGGACTGGCCCTGTGGCTCACCCCGGCTGTCGCCGTCCCCTTTACCATGGGGGGCTATAGGGGGATCTCGGCAGGTGCAGCTACATGTGGAATTGGTACAACAAGTCAGGACATCTGCTAATAGATTTGCCCAAAGCTGCTAGAAAATCCCAGCGCAATCCACTACACTGACATCCATTAGCAATTTGCCCAGCTGCAGGTTGTGACGCCGCACAGGGCCGTTTAAACCAAGCCCGCCCCTTTCCTACCGCTATGAGTGATCAGCAGATCGATCTGTTCAACGCGGGCGCATCTGCCCCGACCGCCGAAGATATTGACCCCGACCTGGTGCCCACCAGCGCCAGCGTCCCTATCCCCCCTGGCACCTACGACAACCTCGACCTGATGGTGACCCACTGCAATAGGTGCGAGCGGTGCGGGCTTGCGGCGGGCCGCACCCATGCCGTAGTCGGGCGGGGGAACCCCAACGCCGACATCATGATTGTGGGGGAAGGGCCAGGTCAAAATGAGGACGAGACGGGGCTGCCGTTTGTCGGCCGGGCGGGTCAGCTTTTAGAGAAGATTCTAGCCTCGGTGAAGCTGAGCAGCGAGACCGATGTCTACATCTGCAATATCGTCAAATGCCGTCCGCCAAACAACCGCGCCCCCTCCACCCAGGAGATGGACGCCTGCCGCCCCTATCTGCTAGAGCAGATTCGCCTCGTAGACCCCAAAATGATTTTGCTCACGGGGGCCTCTTCGGTGAAAGGCCTGATCGGCGATAAGCGCGGCATCACCAAGATTCGCGGCCAGTGGATTGAGTGGGACGGGCGGCTGTGCATGCCGATTTTTCACCCGGCGTATCTGCTGCGCAACCAGTCGAAGGATAAGGGCAGCCCCAAGTGGCTGATGTGGCAGGACATTCAGACCGTGAAGCAAAAGTACGACGAGCTGCGGGCCGAGGGTTGAGGGCCTGTGGCGGAGCTAGTGCTCATCGCGGCCCTGGCCCACAACCGCGTCATCGGCCGGGAGGGCTATCTACCCTGGCACCTGCCGGCAGACCTGAAGCGCTTTAAGCAGCTCACCCTGGGCCACACTGTAATCATGGGTCGGCGCACTTGGGAAAGCCTGCCGGGTCCCCTGCCCCGTCGCCACAATGTCGTGGTTTCTACGACGCTGCCGCCGCGATCGCAGCCTGTCCCAACTAATAGTGACTCCTCCACGCGCCTCGATATCCTGCCGTCTCTAGAGGCCGCCCTGCAGCGCGCGGACACTCCCCAGATTTTCATCATCGGCGGGGGGACGCTTTATGCCCAAACGCTTCTCAAGGCGGACCGGCTAGAGCTTACCCGGGTCGAAGGCGACTACCCTGGCGATGTGTTTTTTCCGCCCTATGAGGCGTATCTCGATCAGCAGTTTCGGCGGGTCGATCTGCTGCAGCACGACGGGTTTCGCTTCGAAACCTACCGGCGATCGCCCCGGCTGCGCTAGCGGGGTGCCTTCATGCGCGTCAGGTAGCAGCCATTGATGCGCCAGTCCCGGCTCGGCTGCCGCTGCATGAGGTAATACGCCTGATAGAGCGAGCCGTCGGCCCCCATGACCACGATCTGCTGGGCGAGCTGACCTTCAACGGTGCCAATGTCTTCAAAGATGACCGAGCGGGAGCGGTATAGCGGGTCGTAGGAGGTTTGCACCATCTGAAGGAAGGTCTGTGCGGTCTCGAACTGCTGCTGGATACCTGGGCTAGCGAGGCCAAATGCAGCATCGGCGTCAGCGCGGCGAAAAGCCTGAATCTGCTGCTCGATGACCAATCGGATGGCAGCGCGGTCTATGCTTGTCAATTCCATAAGCCATACCCACCGACTAAAGTGACAGTGTTAACACGATTATCGAACCTCAATCTGAATCTATCCATAATGCCCGCTTCAAGCGAGATAAGTATTCAGGCTGAATCGTGGCGATAGGGCCAGCGCAATATAACGCATATGATTACGCCGGGCATTACGCCTACATGCCGAGAATCTAGGACTACTCCAACCTAGCCGGATTACACCGGCTTTGGTGTATCTCTCATGGCTCATTTCGGTGGTGGTGACCTTGCGAGCCGCTGGGTTTAGCTCAAGGCGATCGCTACCGGTTGACGGAATGGCCCGCCGTCAGCCAGTCAGGAACATACTGCCAGCCCTCCTTCAGAGCGTGATCGAGCCTCTGATAGTCGGGCTCCCACTGGCCCACGAGCGACCAGAATTCAGCAGAGTGGTTGAGATGCACGGTGTGGCACAGCTCGTGAATAAGCACGTAGCGTACTAGGGCCGGCGGCAAAAAGAGGAGCTTGTCGTTGAGGCTGATGGTCTGGCGGCTGGTGCAGCTTCCCCAGCGCGTCTTCTGGCGGCGAATCGTGGCTTTGCTATAGGGCATCTGAACCTCTTGGCTCACCTGCTCTAGCCAGGGCACCAGATGGCGCTTGGCGGCGTCGCGGACCCAAATTTGAAGCGCGCGCTGGCAGGTGCTCACCTGATGAATCGCCCCCGAGAGCTGCAGCCGACCCGCCGCCGCTTGAATCTGAATGCGATCGCCTGGGCCAGGCCGATAGTCTACCCGCCAGGACTGACCCAAGGCCCGCAAAAGAATGTAGGCCGGCTGGGCCTGCGCTGTTTCGGGCGATCGCGACTGACGGGCCGTTCTCATACGCCGCTGGGTTTGCTCAATCCACCCCTGCTTTTCTCGCAAAAACTGGACCACGCGCGGGTCAAAGACTGGCCCTTGCGGCCCTTCGCGACGATAGCCCCGGGGCACAACCACCTCGACCTCGCCGCTCGTTGATACCTGTACCCGGAGCCGGCGCGACCGCCTGCTTTCTCGCACGGAGTAGCCGCAGATGGTGTAGGGTTTAGTCTTAGAAGCCATAGACTTCGGCATACAACTGCGGCATACAACTGCGGAACACGTTTAATAGGCGCTAAGTAGACTGACTCGATGACGCTAGCCGACTCATCCTGGGACCATCGCCACCTGCTGTCGCTCCAGGATCTCGCCCCAGCAGACTATAATGTCGTACTGCAAACCACCTCTACCTTTCAAGATATCCTGTCTCGGGCCACCAAGAAGGTCCCCGCCCTTCAGGGTCAGGTGGTCACCAACCTTTTTTTCGAGCCCTCGACCCGCACCCGCAGCAGCTTCGAGCTGGCCGCAAAGCGCCTGTCTGCCGACACCCTCAACTTTTCTCCCGGTAGCTCTTCCCTGTCTAAGGGGGAAACAATCTTAGACACGGCGAAAACCTATTTGGCTATGGGGGCTAACTTGATGATAATCCGCCATCGTCAGGCGGGGGTGCCCCTAGCGATCGCCCAGGAAATGGACCGGCTGCAGAGCGGCGTGAGCGTCCTTAACGCGGGCGATGGTCAGCATGCTCACCCTTCCCAAGCTCTGCTCGATCTGTTCACCCTATGTACCCAAATCAACCCAGATCAGCCCCGCCTAGAGGACTTGGCCGACAAGAAGATCGCCATCGTCGGCGACATCCTGCACTCGCGAGTCGCCCGCTCCAACATCTGGAGCCTTACCGCTAGCGGCGCTGAGGTGCACCTGGCTGCTCCCCCGACCTTGCTGCCGCGTGGCTTTGAGCAGTTCTGTCACGGCAGCCGCCTGCCCCGGCGTCTGCAGGTCCATTGGCAAATTGAACCCGCCCTAAAAGACGCCGACTTTGTTATGACCCTGCGGCTGCAGCAAGAGCGCATGACCCAGCATCTGTTGCCCAGCCTGCGGGAGTATCACCAGCAGTTTGGCATCACCCGCGATCGCCTGCGAGACTGCGGTCCAGCGGTTAAGGTGCTGCACCCTGGCCCGGCAAATCGGGGGGTGGAGATTACCTCTGACGTGGCGGATGATCCGGGCCTCAGTCTGGTGTCCCACCAGGTGACCAATGGTGTAGCCGTGCGCATGGCGCTGCTGTACCTGTTGGGGGCGGGATAGCGGGGCTGCGTTTGACGCGACCGGACAGGGCATTGCTCTGTTTCTAGAGCATTTGGGACCCGGCTAGGGGCGAACGCCTTCGAAAATAATATTGTCGGCCTGCCGCTTGGCTTTATTCCAATCTGCCTCGGTGCGTACCGTCCAGGCGACGACAGGCGTCTGAAACAGGGCCGCCGTCAGCGCCACCGGCAGACTGGGCAGCGCCCGCAAATCGTAGGCGATAAACTGCGGGTCGCTGGCCCAGTTCATCAGTAGGTTGCTCAGCCGCAGCTTTTTGTGCCATTCGAGGTCTTCACCCTCAAAATCGCTGGAGAGCTGCCCCCGAATGACCCCAGGCCTATTTCCCTTAAACCAGGCCAAGACATGGGGATTGAAGGCCTGAATCGCACAGTCGCCGGAGTAGCCGCCCATAATCTGCGCCAGCGATCGCTCCAGCGGCCCCGCGTTCCCCTCATTCTTAATCTCGATCAGAACCGGAACGCGTCCCGCAATCAGCGCCAAGGCCTCCTGGAGCAGCGGCACGGTTTGCTCGCTGCCCAGCAGCTTCAAATGCTTGACGCGCCCAGCCGTTTGCTCAAAAATGCTCCCCGCTTGCCCCGTCAGGCGCATCAGATCTTTATCGTGGAAGACGGCGAGCTGGCCGTCGGCTAAGCGCTGAATGTCGAGCTCGATGGCGTAGCCTTGGGCGATCGCCGCTTCGAACGCCGCGAGGGAATTCTCGGGCACGCCAGGGCTATGCAGTCCCCGATGGGCGATAGGCTGCTGAGATATCCAGGCAGGGCAGGTGACCATAGACTTTACAATAGAGCGCTTCAGCGCTGTGACGCCCGCTCCTTTAAGAAATAAGTCTCTACCTCACCCAGTCCCTGCACGTCAATAACGCCGCGCGGCTCAAGGATAAATTCGTTCTTCAGCTGCTCGTACAGATGGACAGGAACCTGAATTTTCCCCGGTAGGCAGGTCTCCTCCATGCGGCTCGCCAAGTTTACGGTGTGCCCCCATAGGTCGTAGGCAAACTTGGAGGTGCCGATTACCCCTGCCGTCACCGAACCGGTATTGATGCCAATCCGCAGCTGAAAGGGCTTCCCGTCGGGCTGCGTGAAATGCTGAATTGTCGTCTGCATGTCGAGGGCAAAGTGGGCGATCGCCTCTAGGTGATCGGGTCGGGGCAGCGGCACGCCGGCAGCCACCATGTAGGCGTCGCCGATGGTCTTGATCTTCTCCAATTTGTAGGTATCGACAAGCTGGTCAAACGTGGAAAAAATTTGATTGAGAAGCTCAACGAGCTCCTTGGGCGACAGGTAGGCAGATACTTTGGTGAAGTTGACGAGGTCCGCGAACAAAACGCTGACGTGCTCTGAATTATCGGCAATGGTGTGGGTACCCGCTTTGAGCCTTTGGGCGATGGTCTGGGGCAGCACGTTGATCAGCAGCCGCTCTGACTGAAAGCGCTGCCGCCGAATTTCTAGCTCGATCTGTCGCCGCTCGGTAATATCCTGCACGGTGCCCTCGTAAAAACAGAGCTCGTCGGCGCTGTCTTTGACGGCTCGGATCGTCTCATTGATCCACACCGTGCTGCCGTCTTTCCGGTAAATTTCGGACTCAGCATTGGCGATCTCGCCGTAGCGACGTAAATAGGCCGCTAGCTCATAGCGTCGCTTCGGATGGACGTAGAACTGATGGTCGATATCGGTAATCGTCTCCATAAATTCTTTAGCCGAGTCATAGCCGCAGATTCTCGCCATCGCCGGATTGGCGGCGCTGTAGTGTCCGTCGGGGGTCATCTGAAAAATCCCCTCGCTGGCGTTCTCAAAAATACTTCTATACTTTGCCTCGGCCTTCCGCAGCTCGACATTCCGCGCCTGGAGCTCTTGAGCCTGACTGTGCAGCTGCTGCTGCATCTTGTAGAGCTTGATCTGAGTGCTGACCCGCGCCAGCACCTCGTCCGCGTGAAATGGCTTAGTGATATAGTCGACGCCGCCGAGCTCAAACGCCTTTATCTTGCTCGAGGTCTCACCCAAAGCGCTCAGGAAAATGACGGGGATCGCCTGAGTCTCAGGATTGTCCTTGAGCTGTTGACAGACCATGTACCCGTCCATGACAGGCATGCTGATGTCGAGCAGCACGAGGTCCGGGGGCGACAAAACCGCGGTTTGGATGGCAAGCTGACCGCTGACCGCCTTGCGGACCCGGTAACCTTCTGACTCCAAAATTCTCGCTAAAACCTGAATATTGTCGGGAACATCATCGACGATGAGAATCGTTCCGGATGAAGGGGCGGGTGGAAGTGGCTCAGAAGGAGCATTCATGAAAGATGTTGCGGCCATCGTCATCGGGCTCGACTCGTAGAGGTGTGGATTTAGAGGCTTACAGTAGCCCTGATGGTGGGTTAAACCCCGCTTGAGACGCTACCATTCGATCGAGACGGACGCATAGGCCCGGTTAAGCTAGCGGAGTTGAGCGATATCTTTATACTTAGAACGAGACTTTTCAGCGCGAATCTTGTGGCCTGAGGTCGCTTACAGTCTCTCTACATCTGAGTACAGTCGGTGAGGGTTGAATTCCGGCTAAAAACGGGCCAAATTTCTCAAATAGTTGCTTCTCCTTAGGCTTTCAAAGCTTTATTCCTGCCGCGTAGCGCTAGCGCTGTGCCTGCTGCGATGCCCCTCAGCAGGCCGGCGATGAACTTGGCGAATGCTCCAGAACCATTGCTGCCGCTGCGATGATTGGCTCAAAGTTGAAGCGAGCCACGTGGTTCTGAAGCGCGTTGAGTAGGTCAACCTGCCCGTCCGGAATCTCTTTAAGAAGTTCGCTGATCTGATGATCGTCGCAGTGGGATGCGGCTTGATGCAGCGTCGCGACCCAGTCGCAAGGCATGGCCGACAGGGTTGCTTCGGACAGCGGCGATCGCTCGTCAGTCGGAATAAAGGGGTCTGCGTCGCTGATGGGGTGATAGACGTAGGTGACATCTAGCCAGGTTGAGAGCTGATTGAGCAGCGCAGTTTCTCGAACTGGCTTACATAAAAAACCGTCACACCCCGCTTCGGCAGCGGCTTCGCGGACGCTCGATAGGGTACTGGCCGTAAGCGCCAGGATTCTGGGGTAAATCGCCCCGCTTTCATTCTGGCGAGCCTGCGCGGCCTGCTTAATCTGCCAAGTGGCTTCGTATCCATCCATCACCGGCATTAACAGATCCATCAAGATCAGGTGGGGAGACCAAGCCTGGTAAGCGGCGATCGCGGCTTGGCCATTTTCTACGCCTTGGGCCTCAAACCCCACATTCTTAAGCAGCCGAATGAGCAGCTGCCGGCTCTCGGACAGGTCGTCCACCACCAGAACCCGAGGCGGCGTTTGGTTGGGGGCTAGGCTAGCGATCATGCGGTTGCTGACGGTTTCTGAAATGTAGACCGCTTCGGCAGTGCCAACGGGAATAGCGACGGTGAAAGTGGTGCCCTGGTCCAGGGTGCTCTCGACCACAATGCGGCCCGCCATTAGCTCGACAAACTGGCGGCTAATGGTCAGCCCTAGCCCCGTCCCAGGGGTTGTGTTTTGCCCGTTGCGGGCCTGCTCAAAGGCATCGAAAACGGCGTCTTGACGATCTGCGGGAATGCCAATGCCGGTGTCAATGACGCTGAATGACAGCCACAGCCGCCCCGCTAGCTCCCGCTGAGACAGCGCCGGCGCTGTCTTCTGCCCTGGGCGCTGGGGCGGTAAACTACTCGGCGCGTAGCCAATCACCGATGCGGTCACCCGAACGTGGCCCCTCTCCGTAAACTTAATAGCGTTACCCAGCAGATTGATCAAAATCTGGCGCAGCTTGCTTTGGTCGGCGGTGACAAAGGACGGCACCCCAGCGTCAATGTTAAGGGTTAGGGTCAATCCCTTGAGCTGCGCGCGCTGGGCCAGCATCGTCCGGATGGTCTCCAGCATCTCAATTAGATTGAAGCTGCCTTCGCTGAGCACCATGCGGTTAGCCTCGATCTTCGATAGATCCAGAACGTCGTTGATCAGCGACATGAGGTGCTCGCTGCTGCGCAGCACTGTGTTGAGGGTTTCCTGGAGCGGGCTGGGCATCTGCGGGTCCCGGCGCATGACCTGGGCTAGGCCGACGATAATGTTGAGCGGCGTGCGCAGCTCGTGATTCATATTGGCTAAAAATTCACTCTTGGCCCGGTTGGCGGCGTCTGCCATTTCCTTGGCCTTCTGCAGCTGCAGAGACTTCTCCTTAATTTGCGAGTAGAGCTCAGCCTGCTTTACCGCTACGCCCAGCTGGGAGGCAATTTGTACCAGCGTGTTGACTTCGATATCTTGCCACTGCCGAGCCTTGGTGTTGCTGTAGACCGATAGGAGCCCCCAGAGGCGATCGCCCCGAAAAATAGGAACGGTAATGTAGGCCTGCGCCTGGATTTGGGTTAGAAATTGCCGGTGCTCTGGCTCGAGGCTGGCGGCGTGAACGTCGTCAACGCAGGCAAAGCGGACGTCGTTCTGCAGCGTTTCTAGGGGCTCCTGCAGCACGGTTCGTCCCGCGTTTAAGATAGTTTCAAGCCGAGCCTCCTCGGCGCTGTAAGGATCAGACAGCCGCTGGCCGGCGCAGCAGGCCGCCGTTTGAGCGTCGCCGGTGGCCTGCTTGGCGACGCGGCCCTTGGACTTGAGGCGGGGCCTAGCGGGGGGGAGCAGGGCGGCCCAGGCAGGGTCCACCGATTCTGCCACAAATTTGCACTGCAGCGCGCCGTGAAACTGATAGATTAGGACGCGCTCGCAGGCCAAGATCTGCCGCACCTCTTGAACCGTAGTGCGAAAAATTTCCTCTATTTTTAAGGTGCGGCGAATGTGCTCGATGATGCGAGCGATCGCCTTTTCTCGCTCTAGGCCCTGGCGCAAGGAGAGTTCAGCCCGCTTACGCTCGCTGATATTACGCACCATAACAAGCACCTCGTCCTCATCGTAGGGCGTGATGCGAGCTTCTTCGTAGTGAATCTCACCGTCAATTTGCAGTGCGTACTCGTAGCTATAGGTTTGCTTTTTAGAGAGCGCCGCCTCGACGTACGCCATGCGCTCGTCAGCGTGCGCCTGAGGCAGAGTGTCGTAGATTGATTTCCCGGTCTCTAGATTCCCAGAATCGTATAGGCGAACGCTGCCGCTGTGCTGAATGTAGAGGTAGGTGCCGTCTCGGCGCATGCGGACTAGCAGATCTGGGATGGCCTGCAGCAGCACTTGATTTGTGCCCTCGCTGCGCTGCAGCGCCAGGGTGCGCTCCGCTACTTGATCCTCAAGCTCTCGGTTATAGCGGTCAATAATTTGCTCGGCCCGCCGCCGCTCCGTGATGTCTTGAAAGATGCTGAGGGCGCTGGTAACCGTTCCCTGGTCGTTTCGAACCGGGATGGCCTGAATTTCAAATACGGCTACTTTATCCGGCAGGTGCTGCTCGACATCGGTGATGATGCAGGTGTTGCCCTGAATCGCCTGCAGCACGGGTAAATCTTCTGCTGGGTAAGGCCTGCCGTCAGTCTGATAGAGCTGACACAGCTCTGGCAGGGCGCTTGCATAGACCTGCGAAGCCTTCTCAATGGACAGCAAATCTTGACCTTTTTGATTGATGTAGGCAATGCGCCCGCTGTCGTCGTAGAGCGCTACCCCCATCGGAAGGTTGTCTAAAATTTGCCAGAGCCTAGTCTCGCTCTCGGCCCAGGCTATAAGAGAGGTCCGGAGCTGAGCGGACATGCGCTGCAGAGAGTCCGCTAGTTCATCGAGCTCCCGGAGGTTGAAGTCTGGGCAGGCCCAGCTACCGCCGTGGGCCAGGTCTTGCGTGACCTCTATCAGCGTGCTGATGGGCTGCGTGATCCACTGGGCCATCAGCAGGCCCACTAGACCAGAGACGAGCGACGCTGCGCCCACCAGGCTAAGAAAAGTCGCGACAGGAACTCGAACAGGAGCCAGGGCGCTGACTTGGTCAGCCGGCAGCGCCAAAATGATCTGCCAGCTTGATTTGAAGGGTTCTGGGAGAGGAGCGGCAGAAGGCTGAATCGAAAACAGGTTTGGGTCGCCTGCAGCCGCACCAGGCTTTTCTGAAAGGGTAGGCCCATTGACCTGGTACTTGACCTGGTGCTGAGCATCCGTCCAAAGGGGGTATAAATCGCCTTGCTCCGACGCTAGCCACGCTGCCGTGCTTGGAAAAATCTGACTAACGGACGCCCGCAGCGCGGTGGGTGGCGTCTGCACGACAACCGCCGCATTTGCGGTCTCCGAGAGAGGGGCAATGCTGAGGACAGCTTCCGGCGTCGCTAAAATTTCAGCGGCGCGGCCCATTTGCCCCGCTTCGCGAAGACTGGCCTCCAAGCTGGCCTCTAAACGGGCTATAGCTACTGCACTGAGCTGATGCTGACTGGAGTCAGCTTGCACAACGCGTCCTGACGGGCCATTCAGCAGCGCGATCGCGCTGCCGTCAGGAAGGCGGTTCAGCGCCTGCTTCAAGTAGCGCTGTCCTGTGTCGCTCTCCCAATCCAGCAGCCCGATCTGGGTGGCAGAGGCTAGGTCTGCTGCCTGGATCTGCTGCTGCTCTAATGTGAATTCTACGGCGCGCTGCAGGCGATCGCGCGTTTCCTGCTGCATATGCTCAGCCGTTGCCGCAGCGGTCTGCTGAGCGTGGTAATGATAGAGATAGCTTGATAAGCCAGCGGCGCTGAAAACCTGTAAGACAAATAGCCCAATCAGCACAAACCGAATGGGCAAAGGGGGAAGCGGTAAGATCCAGTTGAGCAAGCGATACTGTGCCATTGCTTATTAACAGAACGCTGCAGTTCAGAAGTCCGTAGAACTACCGTACTTTTACTGTTATAGGCGATCGCTTTGCCTGTCGTCTGGTGTGGCGGCCAAGCTTCACAAAAGGCATAGGAAGTGCCGGCTTTTCTTTATATACAGCCAGCCATATGTAGCCAATTTCAGTAGCCGAGGCGCTGTAGCCTTCGAAACTGCTGAGGTAGCGGCGTGAGGGTGTTGGCGGCAATCAGGCCGCTGGCGGCCACGGCGGGTAGACCAATACCGGGAAATACAGAATCACCGCACCGCAGGAGATTGGCAATATCGGTTTTCCCCGAGGGGAATAGCCCATCCGCTGCCGAAATAGCCGGACCATAGCTGCCCCGGTGCCGCCGTAGATAGCGCTCGTGGGTGAGCGGCGTGCCCACCAGCGCCACCTCGCAACGATCGCGCACGTCGGGAATCACCCGCTCCACGGCCCGCCACAGCACCTCGGCCCGCACCTGCTTTTGCCGCTGGTATTCTGGGCTGCTGCGGTCGAGCCCTTCCCACAGCGCGTAGGGCTCGCTGCCCGGCGTGTAGGCATGCAGTACTTGTTTGCCGGGTGGGGCGAGGGACGGGTCTAAAACCGAAGGAATAGAAATCAGCACCACGTTCTGCGGCGCAGTGACCCCCTTATCCCAGTCGTTGACCACGATGTAGTGGCAGGCGAGATCTGGTAGGCCAGCCCCGTCGAAGCCGGCGTGCAGGTGCATGAAGCTGGGGCAGGAGGGCAGGTCTTTAGCGACGGCGTCAGGGTTCACAGCATTGGGCAGAAGCGATCGCATGTCCCAGGCCGAGCCGCTGGCAATCACGGCGCGGCGGGCGTAAATCGTCTCGCCTTTTTGCGTCAGCACCCCCACAGCCTTGTCCTGCTCGACTAAGATTTGCGCCACGTGGGTGCCCAGCCGTAGCTCTCCCCCAGCTCGCTTCATGCCGCGCACCAGCGCTTCAACCAGCGCCTGGCTGCCCCCAATAGGATAGTCGAGCTGCACGTTGGGACGATACCACTCCGCAAACATAAAGGCCATCTCCGCCGCGCTGGTGCCGCTAGCGGGCAGCCCCGAGAGTAAGAAGCACAGCAGGTCTAACCAGTTGCGGATGAAAGGGTCGCGAACGGTTTTATCCATTACGGAGGCGAAGCTGCCCGAGAGCTGGGCCATCTGCCAGCCGTGCTTCAGCAGCGCTGGGGCGAAGCGGCCTACGGTAAGGGCCGCCTTCCAGTCCCAACGGAGAGCCACGGGCGGCAGTGCGGTGGCCGCCTGCCCCAGAGGATGAAGCTGCTTTTGAAGCGATCGCCATTCCGCCACCGCTGCCGGGCCGCGCAGTTTTCCTAGGACCTCGCAGAACTGGTCAGCCCCCACCTGGGTATCAAAATCGCCCTCGGGTAGGCAGCAGCCCCAGGTGTCGTAGGTGGCGCAGGGCAGCTCTTCCCCGATTAGGTCGAGGACGTGACGCAGTGGGTTAGTGGAAGGGCTGGAGAGCCCGGAATGGAGGGAAGGGCCGGAATCAAAACGGTAGCCCTGGCGCTCGAAGCCGTGGGCGGCCCCGCCGGGAATGCTGTGGCTTTCGCAGACCACAACGTTGAGGCCCTGATGGGCCAGGACGGCGGCGGCGCTCAGGCCACCGATGCCGCTGCCGATGACGACGATGTCGGCTTCGTAGTAAGGCGTGGTCATAGATTTAGATAGGGGTCAGATAATTGAGGATTTGCGCACAGACGACGCGTCATCAGCCTTGGTAAGACCCCGGCCTCCGGCGTTCCCATTACCAAAGGGGATTTTAAGGGGGGTGATTCGGGCAGATTTGTCAATAGCATGGTGCGTGTAAATAAGTCCCAGTGCTCAAGCCTCGCCGTCCCAGTAGTCCACCGCTGAGGACTGCCGCCCAAAGAAGGAAAACGTTCGCTTGCTTTTGTCGCCGCCCGGCGGGCTGCCGGCAAAAACGCCGAACTTGCCCGAGTCGGGGTATTCCATGACGTCGGGGGCTTCCATGGTGCTGACGGCCAGGTAGCGCAGGTCTGCGTCGGAGGTGTTGATAAGCTGATGAGCCGCTCCGCCGGGCGGGGCGCAGATGACGTCGCCCGGCTTTACGGGGTAGTGGCGATCGCGCTGGTTAGATTCATCTTGACAGCGCAGCGTCCCCGTCCCATCCAAAATTAAAAACATCTCTTCGTTGGCGTGGTGGCGGTGCAGGGGCCAGCCGGCTTTCCCTGGCGGCAGCACCACCAGACGGTAGCCCAGCTTCTGCGCCCCGATACGGGAGCCGACGCTGCCAACGCGGGCAGCGAAGTCGCCGTTGCCCCAGCCGGCTAGGGGGACGTCGTTTAGGTTGATGATCGGATGGGGCATCGCTTTCTTAGAAGGCCATACCGTCTAGTCTACTGACTAAGCCAGCTGCGCGCCGTTGGGCAGCTTGTCCTCTGCCACCGTCCCATCGGGCACCGCCAGCACCACGGCTCCATCTTCGCGGTGAAACCCGGTGACCAGGCATTCGGACATGAAGGGACCGATTTGCTTGGGCGGAAAGTTGACGACGGCGATGACGCGCTTGCCCATGAGGCTAGGTTTGTCGTAGAGGGCGGTAATTTGGGCGCTGGATTTTTTGGTGCCGATGGCTTCACCGAAGTCGATGGTTAGCTTGAAGGCGGTTTTTCTAGCTTCGGGGAAGTCCTGTACGTCGATGATGGTGCCGACGCGCAGCTCTACTTTTTGAAAGTCGGTCCAGTCGAT
>JBHJHD010000011.1:0-76029 GCA_050331115.1 Elainellaceae cyanobacterium | reverse complement strand
CCTGAACGGGTTCAACTTCAACCAGAGTGTGTTGGACAGCCAGGGGCGAGTCATCAACACGTGGGCGGACATCATCAACCGGGCGAACCTGGGGATGGAAGTGATGCATGAGCGCAACGCTCACAACTTCCCGCTTGACCTAGCTGCTGCCGAGGCACCTGCCATCAACGGCTAGGTCCCTCCTCCAGCGCAGTCAGCCTGAGTTTTAATGAAGGCTAATCTGAACTGATTGATAGAGCGCTCCCCTTGCTATCGCGCTGGGGGGCGCTCTTCTTTTGCGCGTCGGGCGATCGCTCTTTGTGCTTAGCCCCGGCAACGTTTGCGTCAGCCACCGGAAAGATTTAAGATTTATTGCAATCTTTCATCTTTCGCTTGTCGCGCCAAACCCGTTAAAATACTAGCGATAGCCGAATTATCACGATAAATAATCCCCATCATTATGAGTGTAGTAAGCAACGTTATTCTGAACGCGGACGATGAGCTTCGCTACCCCAGTAGTGGAGAGCTAGAGAGCATCAAGATTTTCCTGAACACCGGCGAGCAGCGGATGCGAATTGCTGCCGTCCTAGCGGAAAATGAGCAGAAAATTGTAGACGAAGCCAGCAAGCAGCTGTGGCAGCGCCGCCCTGACTTTATTGCTCCAGGCGGAAACGCATATGGGCAGCGCGAGCGGGCACTATGTCTGCGAGACTATGGTTGGTATCTGCGCCTTGTCACCTACGGCATCTTAGCTGGTGACAAAGGCCCTATCGAAAGCATTGGGCTGGTTGGCGTCCGCGAGATGTATAACTCGCTGGGCGTTCCGGTCCCCGGTATGGTTGCCGCAATTGACTGCCTCAAAAAGGCGTCTCTTGGCCTTCTTGATGCTGAGGATGTTGCGACTGCAGCACCCTATTTTGACTACATCATCCAGGGCATGTCAACTTACGACGTTATGAGCTAGACGCCCTGCTGGTTCGGGCTAATGATGCCAAGCCGATGACGCGTTTGAAATAGCGACTTCACATAAGCTATCCATCCCATCGTTTTCCACAGCGGTATTTGTTCTCCGCCCGTACAGGAGCTCAGCGATCCTCTCGTTGAGTTTCTAGATAGGGGCGGAGAACGCTTGTATTATGGGTATGGTTTTGCAGTCGCGCGCTTTTGAGGCAGAGATCATGCATCTTGGAAAAGTGGTTAAGTCTAACTCCCACTGTGATTATGTTATCCAGCTCGATGACAATCTCTCTACACTTACCCCTCCCGATGCGGACCAGTTTGGGTTTGGGAGTTTCGTCAAGCTCGAAGATTCGGGTGATGATCTATTGAGGCCAGCCTCTGAGTGGCGGCACTGGGCCGTAGGCATTATTTATAATACGCAGCTCTACAATCCCAGCTTTAACAGCAGCGGCCCGAGGCTCTCCAGTGAGCCAGATCCGCTGTTTACCCCCGATCAGGTTAATGAGGCGCGTACGCTTTTGGGGGTGGTGCTGGTGGGCGCTATGCAGCAGGAGGGCGATCGCCATTACGGCCTGCAGCGTATTCCGCGGGTGGTGGTTCCCTTCAACACCGCCGCGGCGCTGATGTCAGCTGATGAAATCTACCGATTTCACCGAGACCAGGCCAACCAGCCTCAGTTTCGCTACTATATGCACCTGCTGCGCGGCGGTGGTCACTTTGCTACCGAACTGGCTCAGCATATTCTCGACGGCCTGCAGGCATCGCCGTTCACACTGGAGGAGCGGCGGGCGCTGGAAGTGCTGCGTAAAGAGCTGTCTTGGAAGACGGCTATGGGAGCGATGCGATAAAAAAAGCCGACGCATATGCGTCGGCCAGTCGTGTGTTCCCTGTTGATGACTCGGCTAGAGTTGAGTCCCCCAAAGTATCGTCTAACCCAGTGGGGTTTTGCAGGATCGCGATCGTAATAACCTTGTGATGTTAGAGCGAAAAGTATGTGACTTTGGTCACCTAAGCTCTCTGGTGCGAATAGCCGCGACGTCAGCCTACGCGGACCACTTCAAGGCATCACTCTGGAGACAAATTTCCAGACAGGCGCTTCATGTTAACCTAAACACAAGCTTTAAAAAATACGATTATGAAAGACAAAGACTATTCTTGGAAAGGCAGCCCCAATGCGGGGCTGGTGCTCACTGTTCTAGCTGTTGTCTCAGCTGTTGTGCTTGTGCTGGCGGGATTCAGCTAAGGAGGCGCTTAGCGCGGGTCCTCAAGCTGGTAGCCTTGGGATACTGCCTGAATGAAATCTAGCAGTATCTGCCTGTGGGGCAGCCCGATGGGACAAGCACGGCCCGCCTTGGGCGAATACCTCTGGCCAGCTTCAATTTCTGCAGCCGTCAGCAGATCAAGATCCCAGCCCTCTTGCAGCGTAAGCTGCTCTATCTCGACTTCTAGAGGGGCAACAAAGATATGGCGAATGGCGTACTCAGTCCGCTGGCAGGCGTAGGGAACGACGTAGGGGGGCCTGTAGTCGATCTCCTCTTTAAGCTCTCGAACGGCCGCAGCCTTGGGCGTTTCGCCGGGGTCCATATGTCCGCCGAAGAATCCCCAATGTCCGGGATAGAGGATGCCTGGGATATCGTCGCGGAGCTGCAGAAGAAATCGATCGCCCTGAAGAATAATAGCGATCGCAACCTCTACTGGTGACTGGTCGCTGTGGGGCATTGCGGTACGAGTGGATAGCGGAACACTGGGGCTAATTGCTAGGGCTGCACCGTAGCGTTGATGCCTTGCTCGGCGAGCTCGTCAACAAGCTGCTCTGCCCGAGCCGGAGACTCAAACACGCCGAGTTGCACCTGTGCGCCAGCGTCAGAATTGCGGACATACGCCTCTGGCACGGTCTGACGCACTTCCTGCAGACTGCGATCGCCGGTGTAAGGGACAACCACACGGTGGTCGGCGCTGTTCCCTGGGGCTGCTGCAGGGGTATTGGCGGGCGCAGCGGCGGCTGGTTGAGCAGCGCTAGAGTCGGTTTGTGGTCTGCTGGCCGGGAGTGGGCTGCTCTGCGGCGCATTGGCCTGTGGTGCGGCTGGCGGTGCTGGGGCCTGCGGCGTAGTGGTTTGCGGTGTGGCAGTCTGCGGTGCTGGGGCCCGCGGTGCGGAATTTTGTGACGGGGCAGTCTGCGACGCAGAATCTTGCGGTGCGGCAGACCTAGAAGACGTCGATAGTGCCTGTGGTACGGGAGAAGGTGCAGCATCGCCACTTTGGCTAGCGTTGTCAACTGCAGCTTCGGGCCGGGCCGGGGCGATCGCCGGCGGGGCTGGGGGAGTAGCGACGGGCGGCCTTGAGGGAAGGGTCCTAGCAGTAGAGCGAGCCGGCTGAACCGGCTGCCGCACTGGTGGCGCTACTACAGCCGCCTCAGGTGCGCTGACAGGGATATCATCAACCGCTGTATTCTCAGCCTCTAGCTCAGGGTCAGCGCTTGGGCTGAGCGCCTCAGCAGAGGTTTGACCTACATCAGGGGGTGTAACGCTCTCATTCGAGCGATTGCCTCGAAATATAGGCAGAGCGCTCAGACGGCCTAAGTCGAGCTTCGTAAACTCACCGACTGTAAGGTTAGGCGACAAAGGGGATAGGGGATCGGCTTCCGAAGCCGCTTGACTGGACGCGTCCTGACGGGCAACCTGCGCCGATCGAATGTTGAAGAAAGCATAGGTCAGCGTCAGGCTCGATAGACCGACCAAGAGTATTAGCCCTACGCCTAGGGGTGTAAACAGCCCTGGAAACCTACGCCGCGGCCGCTCGCCGCCTTGTGGGAGCCGACCGTACAAATCATCGGCGTAGGATGCCTCACCGTAGGTGTCGCCCAAACTCCGCAGCAGCTCCTCGGATGACTCAAGATAGGTCTCTGGGGCCGCAGTCGAATCAGCGCTAGCGTCCTGCGATTCGTCGGCGTATTCGCCCATTGAGTAGGGCAGGATTTGACCGCCAACGCCGCTTGAAGCTGCAGCGATCGCCATCTCTAGATTTGATTGCGCTTGAGCTGACGGCATGGGCCCTGTCTGCACTTGGCCTACCTGCGCTTGGCCTGCTTGCATCTGGCCTACCTGCACTTGGCCTACCTGCGCTTGGCCTGCTTGCATCTGGCCTACCTGCGCTTGGCCTGCCTGCGCTTGGCCTGCTTGCGTCTGGCCTGCTTGCGTCTGGCCTGCTTGCGTCTGGCCTGCTTGCGTCTGGCCTGCTTGCGCTTCCTGGCTTGGCGCCAGTGGCACCAGCGCCGCTGTGCCCTTAGGGTTAGCCAGCCGCCGGTAGCGGTCTAGCTCTGCTTCTAGCTCAACATCTAGGCAGTCTATAGCAGCACTGAGAACCGGGTGTAAGTCTCGCCCAGGGTTAGCGCTAGGATGAGTAAGTGGCGAGGGAATGGATGTCATCATAGGGCGAGTATAGCCAAATAGTCGGCTGAATGCCGCGACCAGTGCAGTGCGTTAATATTCCTATCATATTAGGAATTTTATACTAAGGATTATAGCGGCGAAGCGAATTATACTCTCTACGAAAACCGCGCTAGATTTTGTAAAATGCTGCTTTAAACAATGGCGTTCACTTCTTTAACCCAGCTCGTTAAGACCTTTGATCGCCACCCTGCCCGCCGCCAGCAGCAGCAGTTCCAAAGGCTGCTCGCTGCTTGGGCCGAGATTGTGGGACCGGCCGTGGCGGCCAACGCCCGGCCGGTTTCGATTCGGCGGCAGCGGCTCGTCGTTGCCACCGCCAGCCCGGTATGGGCTCAAACCCTAGCGTTTGAGCGACACCACATCCTCAAAAAGCTGCGCCATCGCTTTCCCGACTTTCCCTGCCAAGACATTCAGTTTTCCATGGCCCAGCAGCGATGGTCGAAACCCGACCTAGACGGAGCGTCCTCCTCCGAGACGCAGATCGCTTCGGCGGCGCTGTGGCGCCAGCACCCAGCACGAGTTAAGGGGGGTCGGTTCCCGCGCCAGGTGGTACCTCAAAGCGCAGCTGAAGCGTTTCAGGCCTGGGAGACGAAAGTGCGATCGCGATCGCAGAATTTACCCCACTGTCCCCGCTGCCGCTGCGCCACACCGCCCGGAGAGCTGGAGCGCTGGGGGGTATGCTCGCTCTGCGTGGCTCAGGACTGGTCTAAGCAATAGGGGTATGACAATATGCTTTTTCCCAACATTGGCGATGCCCCAAGCCCATTACCCCTGAACCCGATCTTTCAGGCTCCCATCCGCGGCATTCTTTTCAATAAACTCAACGATCTTCCCGGCCACGTCTACCTCCGTTGCCGCCTCGATGCCTTCCAGCCCGGGAGAAGAGTTCACCTCCATCACCACGGGACCGTGGTTAGAGCGTAAAATATCGACCCCCGCCACCTTGAGGCCCATGGCTTTAGCCGCCCGCGTTGCCGTGCTGCGCTCCTCCGGCGTCAGCCGAATCTTCTCCGCCGAGCCGCCCCGGTGAATATTAGAGCGAAATTCGCCCGGGGCCCCCTGGCGCTTCATGGCGGCAATCACTTTATCGCCCACCACGAAGCAGCGGATGTCCATGCCCTTGGCCTCTTTGATAAACTCTTGCACCAGGATGTTGGCGTCTAGGCCGCGAAACGCCTCAATGACGGACGTGGCCGCCTGGGTCGTTTCCGCCAGCACCACGCCGATGCCCTGGGTGCCCTCTAGCAGCTTAATCACCAGCGGCGCGCCGCCGACCACGTCGATCAGGCCATCGATATCTTTGGTGGAATGGGCAAAGCCGGTCACCGGTAGGCCAATTCCCTTCCGAGCCAGCAGCTGCAGGCAGCGCAGCTTGTCGCGAGAGCGAGAGATGCCCTGGGATTCGTTGGTGGTAAACACATCCATCATTTCGAACTGGCGCACCACGGCAGTCCCATAGAAAGTTTTGGACGCGCCGATGCGGGGAATAACCGCGTCGATGTCGCCGAGTGGCTTACCCTGGTAAATGACCTGGGGGTTATGGGCCGTGATGTTCATGTAGCAGCGCAGGTAGTCGATGACGCTGACAGTATGGCCTCGAGCGACTATGGCCTCCTTAAGACGATTCGTCGAGTAGAGGGAGGCGCTGCGGGAAAGAATAGCGATTTTCATGGCGAATGCCTATGTCCTGTGTAGCGTTGTAATTTAAGCGTTGTGACTTATGCGTTATGGCCCTGTCGGGGGCTTAGCGCTTGAGCGTAAAAACGATCGCCCACTGTCGACTAAAAATCGTCCCTGCAGCGCCTCCCGACCCAGCAGCAGGCGGAAGGCCATAGCGCTGCGGTGGGTCAGCGTCACGTCGATCTCCCACGTCTGGTCGCCTAGGGCAACGACGGTACGGATGACGGGGCGCTGCTCAACTTGGCCGTTGGAGCTGCGAATCGCGCGATTTTCCATCAGCGGCGCTTCGGCAGAAATCGTGCGATCGCGGTCTCCTTGATAGGGGTGAACCTTGAAGCTAACCCAGTCTTCGTCGTCTTTTTGAAAAGGCTCGATATCGAAGGCGTAAAGGGCTGAGGTTTTAGCGCCGGTATCTACCTTAGCCTTGATCGTGACAATGCCCAGGGAAGGCAGCGATACGCGCTCGCGCCAGCCGACAGCTTGTAGAGACGGTTTAGATCCCACGGTGAATACTTCCTCCTTAACCGGGACTGCTATCGTGCTTACCGCCAGCCATCGACGGTCCTAGAGGCCTGAATAAGCCAATGCCACTGACGTAATGTCAGTGGCATTAGAAAACGGTATTGAAAAAACGCTCGTTGTTAACAGCGTATGATCGAGCGGTGTGATAAGCAATCGGCTAGAGCGACTGTTGGCCTATCTCGGTCGATTGGCCTATAGCCCAATAACCTATAGCCCATAACCTATGGCCTAATGGCTGGGGCGATCGCCACAGCTTTCCCTGCCGCAGGCAGTCCGGCTAGAGGCTGTTCCGGGTCGTACTCGGCCACCGGAGATTGCTCAACCAGCGACGGTACAGCGTTGCGCATCCGCTCGGTGAGCTGCAGCGTCTTAGCGTCGTACACCTGGGTCAAAATCTTGGGATAGAGCCCAATGCCGATGATAGGCACTAGCAGCGATGCGATGATGAATACCTCGCGGGGCTCCGCATCCACGAGCGCCTCGTGGGAGGTCAGCTCCTTGTTCTCAGGCCCATAGAAAATGTCCCGCAGCATGGTCAGCAGGTAGATGGGCGTCAGGATCACGCCAACGGCGGCCAGACAGACGATAATCACCCGGAAGGTGAGGCTGTAGGCATCGCTGGTGGCAAAACCGACAAACACCATCACCTCAGCCACGAAGCCGCTCATCCCGGGCAGCGCTAGGGACGCCAGCGAGCAGGTGGTAAACATGGCGAAGATGCGGGGCATCTTTTGACCGATGCCGCCCATCTCTTTCAGAATGAGCGTATGGGTGCGATCGTAGGTGGCACCCACTAAGAAGAACAGGCTAGCCCCAATCAAGCCGTGGGATACCATCTGCAGCACTGCGCCACTGAGGGCCAGGTCGGTAAACGCGCCAATGCCAATGAGCACAAAGCCCATGTGGGAAATCGAGGAGTAGGCGATTTTACGCTTTAGGTTACCCTGTGCAAAGGACGTCAGCGCCGCATAGATGATATTCACAACGCCAAGGATGATCAGCACCGGCGCAAAATAGGCGTGGGCGTCGGGCAGCATCTCGATGTTCATGCGGATTAGCGCGTAGCCGCCCATCTTCAGCAGAATACCCGCCAGCAGCATATGGACCGGAGCCGTCGCCTCGCCATGGGCATCGGGTAGCCAGGTGTGCAGTGGAAAGATGGGTAGCTTGACGGCATAGGCAATCAGGAAGCCCGCGTAAGCCAGCAGCTCAAACCTAAGCGGGAAGTCCTTTTGCATTAGCGCCGTCATGTCGAAGGTGACGGTGTCGCCGTAGAAGGCCATGGCCAGCGCTGCTACCAAAATAAACAGCGAGCCGCCCGCGGTGTAGAGGATAAATTTCGTTGCCGCGTAAAGCCGCTTCTTGCCGCCCCAAATAGACAGCAGGAGATACACCGGGATCAGCTCCAGCTCCCAAGCCAGGAAGAACAGCAGCAGGTCTTGGACCGCAAAGACGGCAATCTGGCCGCCGTACATAGCCAGCAGCAGGAAATAGAACAGCCTGGGTTTGAGGGTTACCGGCCAAGAGGCCAAAATCGCTAGGGTGGTGATAAAGCCAGTGAGCAGCACGAGCGGCATCGACAGGCCATCTACCCCCACGGACCAGCTCAGCCCTAGGGTGGGTACCCAGCTGTAGCGCTCGACGAGCTGCAGCGAAGCGGTGCTGGGGTCGTAGAAGTTGTAGAACGCGTAGGCAATCAGACAAAAGTCGATCAGGCCAATGACGAGCGCGTACCACCGGACCGTCTTACCGTCTTTGTCGGGAATGATGGGAATCAGCAAAGACGCCGCGATCGGAAAGAGGATAATGGTCGATAGCCAGGGAAATTCAGCAGTAAGCATTGCGGTTTCTGCAAAAGTATTTGCAAGATGCAGTGTGGGCAAAACGTAGTAATGATGGGCGGTCGAGCGATGATCGGGTCAAGCGATGATCTGAGGCAATGGTCTACGGCCGGACCTCAAAGAACCATCGTGCTGGTTCCCTGGTTGGGGATGTCCGTTCGACACCCCCAATTTAGCGCCAGTGTAGCGGCGTGACCTGATGTGGCGTTACCTTAAGTCACGCTAGAGAGCAATACGAGACTTAGCACCGCGCCAAACACAATCAGCGCGTAGAACTGGGCCCGCCCGTTCTCGATATACTTTAGGCCTTCGCCCGTTACCAGGGTAACGAAACCGGCTAAGTTGACTACCCCATCGACGATGCGGATGTCGACCTCGAGCACCTGCTTAGCGATGCGGATGACGCCCTGCACGAAGACCGTGTTGTAGATTTCGTCGATATACCATTTGTTAAGGGACAGCTTGTAGAAGGGACGGATCTTGCTGGCGATCGCATCTGGGTTGATCTTGTGCTGTCGGTACATCAGCGACGCCAGGGTAATGCCGATGAGGGCGATCCCCACCGAGTTACCCGCCATAATCAAGAACTCGCTCCACTCAAACTCGGCAGCGTGCTCTAAGGCGTCAACCGCTTCACCAGGGGCATGAATAAATTCCTCGAAATAGTTGGCAAATGGCGTACCCAGTAGGCCAATGAGCATCGAGGGAATGGCCAGCGCCATCAGCGGAAACGTCATGGCAAAGGGCGACTCGTGGGGCACCTCGCTGTGGCCGCCGTGGCTATGAGCGTCATCGTGATCGCCATCACCGTGATCGCCATCACCGTGGGCCTCGTGCTCGTCGTGCTCAACCACGAGCTCCTGCGGGTCCATGGCTCCTGGCCCAAAGGCTAGGCCCATGCGCTGCCGCTTCTCGCGGTTGAGCAGCTGGCGGACCCCCTCATCCTGGCCGCGAAACTCTCCCTCAAAGGTCATAAAGTACATGCGGAACATGTAGAAAGCGGTAGCTCCCGCCGTCAGCCAGCCTATGCCCCAGAGCACTGGGCTCACGGCGAAGGTTGAGCCTAAAATCTCGTCCTTAGACCAGAAGCCTGCAAAGGGCGGAATTCCAGAGATCGCCAGGGTACCGATTAAGAACGTGATGGCCGTTACCGGCATGTAGCGGCGCAGGCCGCCCATCAGCCGCATGTCTTGAGCTAGGGTTGGGTCGTGACCGACAACGTCTTCCATGCCGTGAATGACAGAGCCAGAGCCCAAGAACAGCATCGCCTTAAAGTAGGCGTGGGTCATCAGGTGAAATAGCCCAGCAGTATAGGCTCCGACGCCCATGGCCATAACCATGTAGCCCAGCTGAGACATAGTGGAATAGGCCAGTCCCTTCTTGATGTCATTCTGAGTGATGGCAATGCTTGCACCCATAAAGGCCGTGAAGGCACCAGTCCAAGCAATGATGGACATTGCGGTGGGCAGGGCCTCAAACATGGGAAACATGCGGGCAATGAGGAATACCCCGGCCGCCACCATCGTTGCGGCGTGAATGAGGGCAGAAATCGGCGTGGGGCCTTCCATCGCATCGGGGAGCCACACGTGCAGCGGAAACTGGGCGGACTTGGCCACAGGGCCGAGGAATACCAGCACGGCAAAAAAGCCTGCCAGGGCCGGGGCCAGAGCGCCGCTCGCCACAAGATCCTGTAGACGCTCGCCAACCACGTCGAACTCGAAGCTGCCGGTAGCCCAGTAGAGCGCCAGGATACCGAGCAATAGACCAAAGTCGCCAACTCGGTTGGTGATAAAGGCTTTTTGGCAGGCGTCTGCGGCCGCCTTGCGGTCGTACCAGAAGCCAATGAGCAGGTAGGAGCACATCCCCACCAGCTCCCAAAAAATATAGACCTGCACCAAATTCGGGCTGATGACGAGGCCCAGCATGGATGAGCTGAATAAGCTGAGGTAGGCGTAGAAGCGGACATAGCCCGGGTCGTGAGCCATGTAGCCGTCTGTATACACCATCACCAAGAACGCCACCGTGGTGACAACGACCAGCATCAGCGCCGTCAAATGGTCGATGACGTAGCCCATCGTCAAGCGAAAATCTCCGGCAGAAGCCCACTCAATCAGCCGCTCATAGGGCGCGGCCCCTTGGATTTGGCTGTAGAGAATCGCAAACGACAAGACCATGGCCGTTCCCGTCAGCGACACGATGAAAACAGAGCTTAGGCTGCGCAGCTTTGCGAAAGTCTCCCCATAGGAGATTAAGCCAATGCCCAGAACCATCGCGCCGAAGAGCGGAAGAACTGGAATGATCCAGGCGTATTCATATATCAAATCCATATCCGATGCCTACTTCATACTTCTTTATGTAATCTGGCAAAAACCGCTTACATTCTGACACACTCTCAGCGCCCGCGATCAGCCTCTTTGGACACTTTTGGCGTCAAGCTTAACCCAGCCAGAGCGGATTTGTGCCCTAGGGCCGTCTTTGTCTTCACGGTGTGCTCAGACTCCCGGCCAATTGTGAAATGATTCTAAGGGTTTTACCAAAGCCAATTGGTGTGAGCTAGCTTTGACAGAACGCGTCGGTTACCCGCGCTTTTTTATTGACCAGCTATGGGAATAGTGCATGCTTAACTTAGCGACATCGACAACACCAGCCTCGTCATCACGCTCTGTCTACTGGTGGATGCTGCGCATGTTTTTAATCCAAGGATTTCTACTCTCCCTGGGGCTGTTTGGTATTCTCTGCGTGGTCTAGCGATCGCTGCTGGATGGCCCGCCGAAACCCCAGCACCACCAAAATATTGGTCAGCGTCAGAAAAATCTCCGCCCCGCCGTGCAGCGCGTCGACGTTGGCCAGCTCCTCACCATAGGCAGATTTAGCGTATAGCCCCGCTGGAATCGTAACGGCTACAAACAGCAGCGTTCCATAAAAACCCGCCAGCGCTAGGGGAGGCGTCTTGCCGGAGCGCGTTAAGAACCACAGAAAGCCCAGGTAGGGAAATAGAGATAGGGCAAATAGGGTCTCTTTAGACATTAGTTTTCCTGTCGCGCGATGACCCTTGGGGGTCGGTCTTTGACCATCGCCAAATCCACCAGGCCGCGATGCACAGCGTCGTGTTGCCCAGCACCGTCATGGCCGCCTGCAGGGTCACCAGCCAATCTAAGCTGGGGGGATTGTCGAAGAAATGCCAGGTGCAGGCGCACATGGCGCTCACCAAAGCCGGCAGCATGGCCACCGACAGCAGTCGCCAAGCGCGATCGCCGCTGACGTCTGCATATATCCAGATCAGCCCGATGGCTACCGTCCATTCAATAACGCTAGAAATGTGGATAATCCAGGTGGGAATGGAAAGGGCGTGCATCGAGGTTTTTATTAAATCTATTGCGACTATTGCGAGGATGGCGTCGGCGCACGAACGCCCAACCTGCTCTATTGTAAGGGGGCCAAGCCTCAGTTTGGCGAGATTGGGTGTATTTGAATAAAGGCAATGGCCGAGCGGGGGACTGAATGCGGACAGTGTTGTGCGGCTACTACGGCATGGGCAATGGGGGAGATGAGGCGCTTTTGGCGACCGCGCTGCAAATGCTGCCCCCTAACGCCGTCCCTGTGGTTCTATCGGGCCAGCCCCAGCTTACCCAGCAGCAGTACCAAGTGGAGGCCGTGCCGCGGAAGTCTCCTCAAGCGGTGCTGACGGCGCTGCGGCAGGCAGACGCCTTTATGTGGGGCGGCGGCAGCCTCATGCAGGACGCGACGAGTCGTCTAAACCCCATCTATTACGGTGGGCTGATGGGCCTGGCTCAGCAGTTCGGGCTCAAGACCGTGGCCTGGGCCCAGGGCATTGGCCCCCTTAAGCGCCCGCTCACCCAGCGCATTGCCCAGCGGGCCTACCGCCTCTGTTCTGCCGTGAGCGTGCGGGATCAGGGCTCGGCCCAGCAGCTCGCAGTCTGGAACATTCCTGGCCTGCTCGCCCCGGACCCCGTTTGGGCGCTGGCGGGGGAGCGAGTCGCCGGGCTGTGGGAGCTACCGGCCCCGCGAATCGCCGTTACCCTCAGAACCCATCCGGATCTGACGCCGCAGCGGCTGTCAGTTATGACTGAGGCCTTGGCGCTGCTACAGGCCGCGACCGGGGCCTGCATGCTGGTTGTTCCCTTTCAGCTCCCCCAAGATCTGGAGCTGGCCCAGCTCGTTTTAGCTCAGCTGTCTGAGCCGAGCCACCTGCTGCAGCTCAAAGACCCCCGTCAGTTGGCAGGGGTCTTCAGGGGAGTGGAAATGGCGATCGCCATGCGCCTCCACGGCGTGATTATGGCAGCAGCGGCAGAATGCCGCACGTTTGCCATCAGCTACGATCCCAAAATCGATCAGCTGATGCAGACACTTTCTATACCGGGCTGGACGCTTGACGAAATGCCCACCGACGCCGCTAGGATGAGCCAAGTTTGGCTAGAGCACTTCGTCAACGGCAGTGCCCTTTCCCCAGACCAGATTCAGTCCCTGCGCGATCGCGCCTTTATGCACCGGGATGTTCTGCATGCGGCGCTGGCGACTTAAGGGGAGCACAGTTCGGTATGATGAGGTCAGCCAATTTCTGCATTGAGATACTATGCTGACTCTAAAAATCGCTGTATACGTCGTTGTTTCCTTTTTCGTTGGTCTGTTTATCTTTGGATTTCTATCCAATGACCCAGCCCGCAACCCCAACCGCCGCGACTTCGAATAAGGCGCTATTGTCTTAGCTTTAAGCTTGGGATCTGGGCCAAGTTGGTGTGTTGACGTCGCTCGTCCCCGGCTCGTTTGGGGACGTTTTCTTAGCTGGTGGCTAATTCTCTATTGGGTTAGCCCAGCGACCAGCGCTGCGTCCTACTGACGCGCTGAGTGCTCCGCACTCGCTATGCGACAAGTCATCCTGTGGGACAGCCGGGCTTTTTTTTGGTGTGAGTAGTTAGTCTATGCCCTATCCAGTGCCGCCACCGCCACCCCTTGTTCATGTGGCAACAGTGCCGCACGCCGATACGCTGTCTTGGCCTGAAGCTAGTCTATTGGCCGAGGCTGAGCGACAGGTGCTGTTGCCAGAGCCTATGGCCCCCAGGGCGCTGTCGGTAGTAGCCTCAACCCTGATCGCTTCTGACCCAGCTGTTGCCGTGGACAGCAGCAAATCTCGCAGCCCTGAATCTCGTAGCCCTAGGCTTCCTGGCGTCGAGCTTGCTAGCGCAGAAACAGGCAGCGCGGAAGCAGATACCGCTGACGCAGGCGCTACAGACATAGATGGTCTGGGTCCGCCGGTGGAGGTCGGCTTACCGGGAAACGGCTCCTTGCCGGGGTCGCAGCTTGGTGACCTCTATCAAGACCACGGCCTTGACGAAGAGCGGGCGATCGCGCTAGAAGCCGATGCCCAGTCGAGGCTCGCCGCTGACGAAGCCGTCTACGAAGAAGCGGCGGTGCTGCTGCATGAGAGTCGGGATCTGCTGAGCGAGCTGGTGGATTGGGTCGCCCAACAGCCCGAGGCCCAGGACCCCATTCCCAGCGACTTTCAGGCCCCGCTGCCAACCCTAGACCCTGCCGCCCCAGCGCAGCGTCCCAGCGCTACCCCCGAAACCAACGCTATCCCGCTAGAGGAGCTGGAGCTAGACGACCCTGCAGAGGGGGCAGCCAGCGGCGTGGCCGATGGCATTGACGCCCTAGAGGTGATTTCCGATCGCCAAGTCTATGACCGGCAGCAGCAGTCCTTTATCGCCGAGGGGAATGTCGCCCTGACGGTGAGGGGTTCGGTGCTGCTGGCTGACGAAGTCCGCGTCAACCTCCCCAACCAGATCGCCATCGCTACGGGGAACGTCGTATTTACCCGGGGTGAGCAGGTGCTGCGGGGCGATCGCATTGAATATAATTTTGTGCGGGAGGAGGGGGCTATCCTCGACGCTCGGGGCGAGGTCTTTATCCCCCAGATTGCCTCGGACCTCTCCGGCGATCGCCCCGTGGATGACCCATCGGCAGCCAACCAAAGGGCAGGGGCTGATGTTGGCGTTTCTAACGACGATGTCCTCAGCGCCCGTCTCAGCCGCCAGCAGCCCGAGGTGCAGACCGCGACTGCCGTGGGCGGCGTGACCATCGGGGCGGGAATTTCTTCCACCGGCGGCAACGTCGATCAAGGCTCAGCCGCAGGCAGCGTGCGGCAGCTCCGGTTTGAGGCCGAGCGCATCGACTTTCGCCCCGGCGGCTGGGTGGCGGCCAACGTGAGGCTTACCAACGACCCCTTTTCTCCCCCAGAGCTAGAAATTCGCACTAATCAGGCAACCTTTCAGCGCCTGTCCGCCACCCGCAGCGAGCTGCGCCTGAGGAATCCCCGTCTGGTCATTGATCGGGGGCTCACCATACCGCTATTGCGATCGCGCTACGTCTTCGACCAGCGTCAGCAGGACCCGCTGCCGGTTCAGTTTGGCTTTGACGAAGAAGACCGAGACGGTCTGTTTGCAGAGCGCGAATTCGAGGTAATCGATACGCCGGTGGTTCGGTTTAGCTTCACGCCTCAGTTCTTTATTCAGCGGGCGTTTACGGGCCGCGATGAAGACGATATTGAAATTGGCGAAGACGACACGGGGGTGCTCAACCCCAACTCCTATGGCCTGACCGCGGAGCTAGACGCCGCCTTTGACTCGCTGACGTCTTTAGAGGCTAGCACTATTCTCACCAGCCTCGACTTTGACAGTAACTTCGCCGACGAAGACCTCCGGGGCCTAGTCCGCCTGCGCCGCAGCACGCCCAGTGGGTATACCTTCACTGGAGAATACAGCTACCGCGATCGCCTGTTCAACGGTACCCTAGGTTTTCAAACAGTGGATCAGTCCTTTGGCGTGATTGCCACCTCCCCGGCGATTCCGCTAGGGAACTCGGGCGCTGAGCTCACGTACCAAGGCTCCGTGCAGCGCATTACCGACGACATCCGCTTTGAGCGGCGCGACGATCTTCTCGGCCCGATTCTCGAGCGAGAGGACAACAACACTACCCTGACCCGCTACCAGGTGGCGGCGGAGGTGCGGCGTCCCGTCACGCTTTGGGCCGGCACCCCGCTTCCTGCAACTCCCGATCAAGGACTGCGATATACGCCGACGCCCGTCGTTCCTTTTCTTGCCTTAAACCCCAGAGTGCGCGGCGTTGCTGGATTTTATAGCAGTGGTGACACCCAGCCTATCCTGACGGGAGAGCTATCGCTTTTTGGTCAGTTTGGCCATTTCTCTCGCCCCGCCTTCGACTACCTCGGCTTCAACCTCACCTATCGCCGCAGCACGGAGGGGAGTGAATCTCCCTTCACCTTTGATCGCGTGCAGGATCGAGAAGTGGTGTCAGGGGGCTTAACGGCTCAGCTTATTGGTCCCTTTCGGGTCGGATTTCAGACCTCGATCAGCCTGTCGGAAGACGAGGACTTTGATACGAGCTATTTTGTTGAGTATAGTCGCCGCACCTTTGGCGTCCTTTTCCGGTTTAACCCCGACCGAGAAATCGGCTCTCTCAACCTGCGCATCAGCGACTTTGCCTGGACGGGAACGCCGCGCCGCTTTGACGCGGAACCCATTGACTACGAGCCGGAGCTGGTTGACCCGGCCACCGTTGACTTTCCTACGGGCGGCACGACTGAGGGCGTGCCTGTAACCCCAGAGCCCGCCGAACCTGCTTCCCCTGACCCTATTCCTTCCGAACCCGCTCCGATTGAGGCTTTTCCCATTGAGGAAGAGTCAACTCAAGTTGAACCAACCCCCTCACCCGCTGAGCCTAGCCCGAGTCTTGAGCTAGATCTGATAGAAGACGATCCCAACGAAACGTCGGCGCCGCCCCTTGGCCGCTAAACTACCGCTAAATCTGAGCCATGCACATTCTCCTGGTAGACGATGAAGCCGAGCTGGCGGACGCGCTCAGTCAAGTACTGCGGCGAGAGGGCTATACCGTGACGACGGCCTATGACGGCCGCGCGGGGGGACAGCTGGCGGAGTCGCAGACCTACGACCTGCTGATTTTAGACTGGATGCTGCCGGGGGAGAGCGGCTTGGATCTGTGCCGACGGCTGCGATCGCAGGGCCGGGTGACGCCGGTGCTGTTCTTAACGGCCAAAGATACGGTAGACGATCGGGTCGATGGGCTAGACGCCGGTGCGGACGACTACTTAGTAAAACCTTTTGAGCTCAAGGAACTGCTGGCTCGGGTGCGGGCGCTGCTGCGGCGACCGCCAACCCTATCACCATCAGAATCTGTCGAGCGTCTTACGCTGGGCGACCTGGCGCTGGACCCCGCTAATCAAGTGGCTTCCCGGGGCGATCGCACGGTAGAGCTATCGGAAAAAGAGAGTCTGCTGCTGAGCTATTTTATGCGCCACCCCAACCAGCTGCTTTCCCACGAGGCGATTTATCAACAGGTTTGGCAGGAAGAGCCGTCGACCAGCAACGTTTTGGCAGCTCAGGTACGCCTGCTGCGGCGTAAGCTGGAGCACTTGGGAGAGCCCGCCTTAATTCACACGGTCTATGGCAAAGGCTATCGATTCGATTCGCCGAGCTGAAGTCCTTCTCGTGCTCTTATAGCAATTACAGAATGCTGCGACGGTCTATATTGCTCTGTGTAGGTCACAAAGGGGGGAAGCCCATCACTTTAACTTGAGAGTCAGATAAGAAGTTCTGAGGTTTCTGCCCTTAGCTACTCTCAACTCACCCTGAACTATAGGAGTACGCCATGTTTCTCTCCGAAGTCACATCTGTCTCCAGCTCATTCATGCCTGGGTTCAAAACTCAGCTCGCTGAAGCCATTATCGACAAAGTCGTTTCTCAAGGAGAAAAGTGGAGGGTCAAATATCAGGCCACAACCTGGTCTGCTCGCGGCGTTCGAGAGGGCATGAGCCTGTGCCCAGATGATATTGTCTACGTAGTCGGCAGAGAAAATCTGACGCTGCTGATCGACACCAACAGCGCAAATGACATGAACTAAAGCGAACTAAAATAAGCCGACGGCTAGGGCAGGAATTCAATCCTCTGCCCTAGCCGTTAAAGCTTTAAACCCAGGCTGTAGGCCTTACGCTACAGTGCACAACCGATCAGCCTTGGACGCCCTGCTCCTGCAGTAAATCTTTCTCAAGCTGGTGGTAAATTCGCCGCAGTAGCCGCTTCCCGCGCTCCGCTCGCTTACGCAACGTGGCCAGCTTGCAGTCTTCTCCCTCCTCCGCCAATATCTTCTGAATCTGGACCCAGTCATAGCCATCCAAAAGCCGAAACTTCAGCAGCTGGCCGATGTCAGGTCTAATTTCAAATAGCCGCTCTAGCGCCAAAAACAGCAGGTCGATGCGCTGCTCTTGGGTCACCTGTGATACCGGTTCGCTATTGACCTCAACAGCAGTTTGGGCCTCAAACTCATGGGATTGAGGGTCCATCAGCGTTTCCTTTCGCCGCTCACGAGATTTTTCGCGAATAATATTGAGGCAGGTGCTCCGCAGCCAAGCTTTGTAGTTGATAATAGTTTGCTTTTTCTCGGCCTTGCGCGTGCGCTCGTAGGCAATGTGAATAATCTCGTGGGGCTCGGTGGTGTGGGTCAAGTTGTACTGGTTGATGAACCGCTGCACCATCGAAATAAACGAGTATGGATGAGCACTGTTGGTGCTTAGGATCTCACGGATAACCGCCTGGAGCTGATTGGGGGGGCAATCGTCGTTGGCCATGCTCATGGGAAGTAGAGATATCTGAGTAATTGTGACGAAAGTATCTAAGTGTGACACCTGTCCGGTTGAGAATTTTATGGGTTGAGAAAATTTACTTAAGCGGCTCAGCCTGTAACGTCTAAGCATAATACCCTTTGGATAGTGAGGTTTTCAGCGATGTGGGTCACTTTCTGTCGAAGGCTTCAGGTTGTTGCTGCAATATGGGCCGATTTACAGAAGCTTTACTAAACAACAAGTTTCTATAAAGTGTATTCGCTACGGCCGTCACATTCGTCTTCTCTCGACACATATGTAGAGCGCGCTCATGCGAAGGGCGCGCCAATGCTACTTATCAATCGCCGTCCCCTCAACTTTTTATGACGCACTTCAGGTGAACCTATGGACATGGAAAATCTTGACACTATTTCAGAAGACCTGCTCCACAAATCTCAGGGCTACGCGGAAATCGCACAGGAGTATTACTGGCTTTCACTCCAGAGCTGTCTGACTCAGGCCCAAGAGACGCGACTGTCAGAGATCCTTCAGCAGGCTGAAAGCGATCGCCTGCTCAGCTTCATCATCGATGAAACGGACCATATTTTGGGCCACGAGCTAGACCTGATCGATTTGTCCAAGATCCGTGAACAGCAGGACCGCCTGCGTCGGGCGCTGGACAATAGCTGGGTAGACCAGGTGATGCAGGACAGTCGCGATCGCCAGGCGGCCCGGGTGCCCAAGCAGTCTTTAGAGCAGGCGCAGGCGCGGCTGAAGCAGGAAGGCTTTTACACCGGCGAGATCGACGGTCACTATGGTCCGGAGATGCAGCAGGCGTTTGACAGCCTGCGGCAGGTGCTCACCCAGGAGCTGAAGCGACGGGGTCTGTATGATGGCCCGACGGACGCGGTAGAGACGAGGGCGCTACGGGATATGCTGCGGCAGGTGAAGGAAACTGAGCGCGGCACGGATATGGAGACGAAGGTAGACCTACTGGGCCTAGAGTCTTGGCTGGACGATTGATGCGTTGCATCTGATTCGCTATGCCTAGGGATAAGGTGCGCTACGCGCAAGTTCTGATATCAGCTCAGCGGCTGTACATTTACTCATTTTGACCGTGAATCTTGAGTTTTTGAGAAGAATCGCTGAAATCGGACGGGGTTTCTGAAAATATCGCGCTTAAGCTTTAATATTCCCCCTAAAGCTTCACTTTTGGGGGACTTAGTTCAACTTAGTTGGCCATAGTGGCCTTTTATTCCGCTGGTTTGGGCGCTTATACCAATTCCGTGTGTGGCTGCATATATTGAGATTCTCCTGTAATCCCCCTTGCTTTTGGCAAAGCCTGCCCGAAGGGCGTCGGGGATGGCGACAGCCGGGGTGAGCCTAATGTGCATCTTTATATTCATTTGGTATTAGGACAGCCCGATCAGTTCAAAACCCGCAGTTTTGTAGACTTTAAGTTGGTGATTCGGTGGTAGTAGATCAACACTGGTTTCGAGACGCACTCCGATGGCGGGGTTCAGTCATCCCAGCCATCTGGCCGCGCACGCTGCTCTGTACCGCCATCGGCGCGATTGCCTCCGTCCTCTATGCTTTTGACATCAATGTGGCGCTGCCCTTCAACAGCATCATCCCCGACCTGGTGCTGGGGCTGCTGCTGGTGTTTCGCACCAACACTGCCTATGCCCGCTTTTGGGAGGGCCGACAGCTTTGGGGCAGCCTAGTCAACGCGACGCGAAACCTGGGTCGGCAGATTTGGATTAACGTTCAGGCCCACAGCGACCAGGAGCGGCAGGCAAAGGCCGAAACGGTGCGGCTATTGAGCGCCTTTGCCTTTGCGATGAAGCACCACCTACGAGGCGAATCGTTCGAGGACGTCCAGAGATTTATCACCCCATCTCAGTTCAAAACGCTCAATCAAGCCGGTCACGTACCGCTGCAGATTGCCTTTTGGATTGGCGACTACCTGCAGCGTCAGTATGAGGGCGATCGCCTGCCGCTGTATCAGCTCCACGGCATGCAGGAGCTGCTAAATAAACTTGTGGACGTGCTGGGGGGCAGCGAGCGCATCTTGAAAACGCCCATTCCGCTGGCCTATGCGATTCACCTAAAGCAGCTGCTGCTGCTTTACTGCTGCGCACTGCCGTTTTTGGTGGTGGATACCTGGGGCGTGTGGACCGGTCTGGTGACGGGCATTGTCAGCTTTACGGTATTTGGCATTGAGGAGATTGGCGTAGAGATTGAGAATCCCTTTGGCCACGACCCCAACGACTTGCCGCTGAATGCCATTTGCCAAACGATCGCTCAAAATATGGAGGAGCTGATTGCGGCCCAGCCTCAGGCTGCAGAACCGCTATCTGTCCATGGCACATAGGCAGGGGACCATAAATAAACGACCCTAACTAAGGGTTCGCCTCCAGCAGCGTCTACTTGTGGTCAGCTACTTAGGTCTTGCTTCTCAATAAGCTCAATGAACCCCTGCTAGTTTGAGCGCGAGAGTGTGACACAGACCAAGCTAGGAATGAGAGAAAAGGCCAGTAGAACTCCGCTCGCCGCTAGCAGCTGCAGCCCTACAATGCTGCCGCCCACCCAGGCATATCGAAGCATCGCCCCCGTCTGCTCCGGCACGCCGCGAAAGGTGTTCTGATAAAACTCAGGGCTTAAGCGGGCTAGCCCAACCGCGATCGCCCCGCCAACGCCCCAGGCCACCAGCACGGTCGCAAGTATATAGCCGAGATACCTGAGGCCATCGGCAGCTGAGCACCTAAAACGGGAAATGAGCCCGGTAGCAACGGTAAAAACCGTGGACAAGAGTAGCCCCACCACAGCACCTTCAAAAATGCCCTGGGCGATTGCCGCTCGGGGAACCTGTTCCATGTCTCCCCATCCCAGGATATTTACAAAGTAGAGGGGCGAAATGTGGCCGTTGACGGCGTTGGTGAGCGCGCCAGCTAGCGCTGTCACCAGAATGCCAGCGGTCCAGATGATCAGCGGAGTAAAAATTCGCATCTTGAAGCGCCACTGATTGGGCCCAACCGATTAGGCCTAGAGGCTCAGAGCTGCTCTCACCTGAGACAGAAATTCTTTTTCCGTCTTAACCACGCCATCGGCCTGCAGCAGTTTCTCAAGCTCGTTGACCGCGACCCGCTTTGACTCGTCGCTTCCCAGGCGATCGCCAATGCGCTGAAGCAACGCTTTCATCGCTTCTGGGTCATCTTGCGCGTCTCTGACTTGCGCGGTTGCTTTTTGCACGTACCCATTAAACGAAACTCCAGATTCCCAGGTTAGAGTAATAGACTCATCTTCAATAAAGTCTTGTTCTGCTAGAGAGATCGAATGATCTGCATACATGCCCAATAGGCAGAGATCTATCGTGGCTTCTTTCTGCGTCTGGCTTAGCTGATTTGTAAGCCTTCCCAGTAGATCTTGATAAAAAGAATTCATGTCGACTCCCAACAACTAGCGCTCCGTCAACTATCGCAATGAATCTCAAGGCTTTACGCCAACAGGGCAGTCCTGAGCGGCTGAGCTAGCGTAATAAGCCATAGAGCAGACGAAACATGTATATCACGTCTGGCTATCTCAATAGAACAAATCGGCGGCTAGGATTTTAACCCTAGCCGCCGATTGTTCGCTAAGCCGCTGGCTATCTGTCACTATGCCCCAATAAAGCTCCTGCCGCCATCGAGCGCCGTCGCCTGAGTATCGGCCACCTGCATCACCATCGCCCCATCTACGCTGATGAAGGCATCTTGAGCAGCCTCTCCGGTACCCTGACTGATGCTTATCTCGCTAAGGCCGGTGCCCGATAGCGCGATCGCATCGCGCCCTGCTTCAAAATCCTCGACATAGGTATAAGTGCCCTGCCGCAGCACAAAGGTGTCTGCACCCTCGCCGCCGGCAAGGGTATTGATATCACCTAGGCCACCGTCGAGCCGGTCATCCCCGGCTCCCGTTTGAATGTAGTCGTTGCCCGCACCGGTCATGATGTCTTTATTCCCCGCGGAGGCGGCGTCGATCGTATAGATGACGTTGTCGCCGCTGCCTGCGTTGACGCTATCGACGCCGACACCCAGACCAATAGCGTCGTCTCCTGCCCCGGCAGTAATTTTATAGCTGCCGCCCTCAACCCAGACAGTGTTGTCGCCGCCGCCCAGGCTCAGCGTGTTATCGCCGCCGCCGCCCCCAACGGAGTAGACAAAGTCATCGCCACCGTAGGTGCTAACGGTATCGTCGCCTTTGCCAATGCCGATGGTGTTGTCATCTTTGCCGGCAATGGCGTTGTCTCCGCTGGTAGCCCAGAAGCTATCCTCACCAGCACCTAGGTCAACGGTGTGCACGCTGCCGGAGATGTTTCCCTCGGAGTAGACGAAGTCGTCGCCAGATTTGGCGTTTACAGTGCTGTCCTCTGCGCCAATAACTACAGTATCGTCACCGCTGCCCGTCTTCACGGGGCGATCGCCGCCCGCCATGGAAGACTCGCCGATGGGGTCTTGGGGCTTATCGTCTGTGGGCTCAGGCATTGACTTAGGCGGCGCAGCGTCTTCCCCTGTGGAAGCGCCGGTAGTGGGGGTGCCAGTGGTGGGAGCAGGCGGGTCACCCGCGCCGCTGTTGGAACCGCCCGCCGTTGGTATGGGGTCGAGCTTCAGGGTCTCCACCAGCTTGGCCTTGGGCAGTCCGGTGTCTACGCCCGTCTTACTTTGGACCAGGTTGCCGCCCCCTTCTTTGACCTCAAAGTTGACGGTATTTTCCGTATCTCTGCTGCCGGCGCGATTGTTTGCAAAGCGAGAGTCGGTGATGGTGAGATTCTTGGCCTTCTCCCGACCGCCGATCCAGATATTGCCCGACTGGCGACCGGCGTAGTTGTCGACAAACGTGGTGTTGGTGATGGTCGACTTGGCTTCTTCGCGGGTGTTGAGGACGATCGCCCCACCGATGTCGCCGCCGCCGGTGGGGGTCGTGACCTGGTTGCCCGAGAAGGTCGAGTCCTCGATTGTGACGCCGTCCTTCACGTCGGTCCATAGGCCGCCGCCCTGGGATGACGCCGTATTGTCGGCAATCACCGAGTTGCGAATAATCAGCTCAACGCCGTTGTCTTTATCCCGGCCCGACTGGGCCCCGATGCCGCCGCCGCGAAAAGCGCTGTTGCCGGCTATTTGAGCGTTCTCGACAATGTATTTATCGCCGGAATACCCATAGAAATAGAAGGCCCCGCCGTGTTCGCCACTTTTGTTGTTCTCGGCTACCACGTTGCGAACAATTGTCGTTCCGCCCAGATTATCGTCTTGGGCGGTGCCGTTGGCGCCATCGGTGAAAATGGCGCCAGCGCCCCGCGTACCTTCGTTATTGCGAAAAACCGTGTCTTCTACCCGCAGGCCGCTGAGCAGGGTATAGACTGCGCCGTAGGAGCCTTTGTTATTGGTGAAGGTGGAATTGCGAATATCGAGGAACGCCTCACCACCCACTTCGCGATCGCCCCTACGGTTGACGACCTTCGCACCCTTGCCGCCCCCGGCAGTGGAAATCGCCCCGGCGCTGAAGCCGTTGTCGGCGAGGGTGCCATCATTGCCGTCAAAGACGCTATTGACAATCGTGGCGCTGGCCCCGTAGCCGACGTTGATCGCACCGCCGCGCTCGGCGGCGTTGTTGATGAAGCGAGAGTTCTCGACCACCAGCGTATTGGGATCGCCAAGCTTAATCGCTCCGCCCTGCTGCGGTTTATTGTTGGGGTCGTTGTCGGCGGCGCGGCCGTTGGCAAAGGCGAGGTTTCGAATTACAACATCTGAAAAGTTGTAGTCTACGTGCATAATCCGCGTCTTGTTCTGACCGCTGAGGGTCAGGTTGGGCGCGGCCGCCCCATCAAAGGTGAGGCTTTTACTGACGACAAGCTGCTCGTCGAGGCGAATCGTTTTATTTGCAAGCTGGGACGAAAATACGATTGTGTCGCCGCTGCTGGCGCTGGCGATCGCCTCTCTGAGCGAACCTGCTCCTGAATTAGCTGCTGTGGTGACGGTGATACTAGCCATAGCCTCTTTATTTAAATCTGTTAAAAAATTTTTAGGCGGCGTGCATCCCAATCTACAAGCTCTATCTCAGTAGAGATAGACTTGGACTCTGCTCGGCATCTGACTGGCTACTGCGTAGCCTTTGGCGTGAGCCGCGTCAGCGACAGTCAAGTTACAAAGTTTACCGAAGTGTTCTAGTAATTGGACGCACAGAGCGACGACAGGTTCCTCAGCAGGCTCACGGTGGCCAAGCCGCTCATCTTCAAGATTGAAGTCTGGCTAAAATTCCCATTCCTTAGATAGCTCTGCGATCGCCACCGTAAACCTGGTACTATCGCCTCACCCGCTATTGCATCCCTTGTAGCCTATAGAGAGTGTGTCAAACTTAAGGAGTCTATTGGACGTACTATACTGATGTACTAGTTCTGGCGTCGTCCAGCTCACCGTCCCCCTTATGCTGATCTCCCTCCACGTCGAAAACTTTGCCCTAGTCGACTCTTTGGACCTCCTATTTGGCAATGGCCTCAACGTGCTCACCGGAGAAACAGGGGCCGGAAAATCAATTATTTTAGACGCTATTGACGCCGTCCTGGGGGGGCGGGTGTCGGGGCGCATCGTGCGGGCTGGGAGCGATCGCGGCCTAATCGAAGCTCGCTTTGCGCTGGTGCCGGAGCTAGGCGCTTGGCTGACCGCGCAGGAGATTGAATCCGTAGAGGACGGGGTAATGGTCTGCCGCCGGGAGCTGACCGCGGGGCGGGGCGGGGTGCGTAACCGCTCTCGGGTAAACGGCATGCTGGTGAATAAGCAGCAGATTGAATCGCTGCGCCAGCGGCTGGTGGAAATTACCGCCCAAGGTCAGACCGTGCAGCTCGGGGAGGCGGCCCTGCAACGCCGCTGGCTCGACGGCTTTGGCGGCCCCGAGCTGCAAAGCCAGCTGGCCGTGGTGGCCGAGGCCTACGGCGCGTCACAGGCTGCCCTCAAGGCCCTAGAGCGCCGCAAGCATCAGGAGGCCCAGCGGCAGCAGCAGCTCGACCTATTCACCTTTCAGGCTAAAGAGCTACAGGAGGCCAACCTCGATAATCCTGACGAGCTAGACCACCTGGAACAAGAGCGCAAGCGCCTCAGCCATGCGGTAGAGCTGCAGCAGTATAGCTATCAGGCCTATCAGCTGCTCTACCAAGCCGACGACGGCAGCGACGCCTGCGCTGACCTGCTGGGTCGCGCCCACGATACCCTCACCACGATGGCGGAGTACGACACCACCATTGTCCCCATGCTGGAAATGCTCAACGAGGCCCTGGCCCACGTGGAGGAAACCGGGCGGCAGATCAATGCCTATGGCGAGGTGCTAGAGACCGACCCCCAGCGGCTAAGCGAGGTGGAGGAGCGTATTGTGCAGCTCAAGCAGATTTGCCGCAAGTATGGCCCTACCCTAGGGGAGGCGATCGCCCGCGACCAGCAGCTGCAGACGGAGCTAGAGGCCCTCAACGACGGCGGCCAGTCGATGGAGGCGCTAGAGCAAGCCCACCAGGTGAAGCAGGCCAAACTAGTGGAGGCCTGCGCCCAGCTTACCCAGCTCCGTCAGGCGGCGGCCCAGCAGCTCCAGGACCAGATCATCAGCCAGCTGAAGCCCTTAGCTATGGACAAGGTGCAGTTCCAAGTGGCGGTCTCTCCCGTTTCCCCTACCGTCAGCGGCGCGGACCGGATCACCTTTATGTTTAGCCCCAACCCCGGCGAGCCGCTGCAGCCGCTGTCCGAGACGGCCTCCGGCGGCGAGATGAGCCGCTTTTTGCTGGCCTTAAAGGTGTGCCTCTCCCAAGCCGATGCAGTAGGGACGATGATTTTTGATGAGATCGACGCCGGGGTGTCCGGTCGGGTGGCCCAGGCGATCGCCGAAAAGCTGCATCAGCTCAGCCATCGTCATCAGGTGCTGTGCGTCACTCACCAGCCGATTGTGGCGGCCATGGCCGACAATCACTTCCACGTCAGTAAGGCCGTGGTGGGGGATGGAGCGATCGCTACCCCGTCGGTTTCGCCGCCTGGGACAAAGCGCCGCGCCAAGAAAGCAGAAGCCGCCAGCGAACCCGCCGCCGATGATATAGGGAGCAAGACGGCCAGCGATGCGGTGCGCACCGTGGTGCGGGTGATGCCCCTAGACCAGCAGCAGCGCCGCGAGGAGCTGGCCCAGCTCGCCGGAGGCAAATCCGATCAGCAGGCGATCGCCTTTGCGGAATCTCTGCTGGACCAGGCCGATAAAACGCGTCAGTCGATGCAGGTAGCGGTGGGCCGGTGACATCGAGCGCAGTGAAGTCAAGCTAGGTTGAACAATAACGTCAAGCAAGCGCCATGCGTACTTCACCCCTAAAGAGTACCTAGAGATTGAGCGGGTGAGTTTGATTAAGCACGAATACCTGCAGGGTCAGCTTGTGGCAATGGCCGGGGTAAATAAAGCCCATGTAATCATTACGGGCAACCTCTCGGCGCTGCTGGTGAATCACCTACGCGGGTCGAGCTGTATCGCCTATTCGGTCGATATGAAGGTGCGGCTACCGCCTTTGAATCTGTTCTATTACTCAGATTTGGCGGTGACCTGTGATGCTCGCGATCGCAGCTCTAGCGAGGATTTCATTCTGCATCCAAAGCTGATTATAGAGGTACTGTCAGACTTAACTGAGGCCTTCGATTCTCTCTCGGAGACGCTGCGCGAGCGGGGCGATAAGTTCTCTGACTATCAATCGATTTTGGAACTGGAAGAGTACGTGCTGGTTCACCAAAAGCAGGTTTTGGTTGAGCGGTTCCAGCGGAAGTCGGATAGTTTATGGGTACCTCAAGTCTATAGGGCTGGGGAGCAGGTTGAGTTTGCCAGCATTGGGTTTACCTGTGCGATTGAGGAGATTTACGAGAATCTGGGGCAGCTCACCCAGTAGTGAGTTAAAGCGATCTACTGCGAGATGAGCCGATGCCGCGATAGCAGCAATCGCCCGTAAGGCTAAAGCAGCGGACCAGCTGCGGGAGTGGTCAAATTGGATAGCGTCCGTTTAACCCGGTTACCTAGGGGGAGCCCGGTAACTATAGTAAGTAAGCGGGGCCCGTCTAGATTTTCCCCCAGCCCTCAGGTCGGTATGACCCCGTCGGGTAATACACAGTCAGGGGGAAGGCAAGGCACACTTGAATGGAGCCTCGTACGTACTCGTCTTATCCGTTAGGAGCACCATCGTGCTGGATCTACGCCGCTTCTATAGGGCCTGTAATCCGACCAGAACGCTGAAAGTTGAAGATCCAAAGGATCGGAAATACTACATCGACTTTTCTCCAGTGCGCGGCAGCGATCTCATCCGTGAGCTGCGCCGCATGATTACCATACTCGCTACTGACGAACCGACCTGCCAATTGTTCACGGGCCACATCGGCTGCGGAAAATCTACAGAGCTGCTGCGGCTGAAGGCAGAGCTAGAGGATGAAGGCTTCCACACGGTCTATTTTGAATCGAGCCGTGACCTTGACCTAGCGGATATCGACGTCACCGACATTCTGTTGGCCATTGCTCAGCGGGTGAGCGGCAGCCTAGAGGCCATTGACATTCACCTGCGGCCCCGCTACTTCGCCAGCCTGTTTGAGGAGGTTTCGGCTTTTCTAAAGACTCCGGTGAGCCTCGACGTAGAGGCCGAGCTATCCTTGGGTATTGGTAAAATCACCGCCCAGACTCGGGAGAGCCCCCGGCTGCGCGATCGCCTGCGGCAGTATTTAGAGCCCCGCACCAGCAGCATTCTAGAGGCCATCAACGCCGAGCTGTTTACCCGCGCCAACCAGGAGCTGAAAAAGCGCGGTCGACGAGGTCTGGTGGTAATTGTGGATAACCTAGACCGGGTGGACAGCTCCCTGAAGCCCTCGGGGCGATCGCAGCCGGAGTATCTGTTTGTAGACCGGGGGGACCAGCTAAAGCAGCTTAACTGCCACGTAGTGTACACCATTCCCCTGGTGCTGGTGTTCTCCAATGAGCTGGGCCGGCTAATCAATCGGTTTGGCGTTGACCCCAAGGTGCTGCCCATGGTGCCGGTGAAGCTGCCGAGTGGCCAGCCCTGCGAACCGGGAATGGCGCTGCTGCGACAGATGGTGCTGGCAAGGGCCTTTCCCAACAGCCCCCCCCAGGAGCGTTTAGATCACGTTCTAGACGTATTCGATCACATTGACACCCTCAATCGACTCTGCAGCATCAGCGGCGGCCACGTGCGCAACCTGCTGGTGCTGCTCAACCGCTGCCTACAGCAAGAGGACCCGCCCATCTCCCAGGCCTGCCTAGAGAGCATCATCGCCCAGCGCCGCAACGAGCTTAGCCTAGCGATCACTGGGGATGAGTGGCCCCTGCTGCAAAAAATTATGCAGCAGCGCCAGGACGTACGGGGCGAAGAGGCCTATAAGCTGCTGCTGCGCAGCCTGTTTGTGTTTGAGTACCGTCACAACGGCCAGCTGTGGAACGACATCAACCCCATCCTGGCCGAAACCCAGGAGGTGCAGGCATGGCTAGCCTCGAGTCTATAGTGGAAGCTGATCGCCACAATTGGCAGGCCGTCAATAAGATTGTGCGCGTGGTGGATTTAGCGCCGGAGGAGTTCTCTCTGGTGCTGGCCCACTGCAACTACGCCGACCTGCAGCACACCATGGTGGACTGGATCTGCCGGGCCTCCCCTCTGCCGGTGAGCACGGTGCACCTGAAGCTTGGGGACCATACGGTGCTGACCGCAATTCAGGAGGCGATCGCCCACAGCGGCTCGCCCCAGGCGCTGATGGTGACCGGGCTAGAGTCGGTAGCCCACCTCGACCAGCTGTTGAAGTCCGCGAACCAGGTGCGGGATGAATTTCGTAAGTGCTTCCCCTTCCCCCTAATCATTTGGGTAAACGACGACGTACTGCGGCAGATGATTCGGCTCGCGCCTGATTTTCAAAGCTGGGCCACCACCATCGATTTTCAGCCCGCCACTGCCCAGCTTCTCGACGCCCTAAAGCACGGGGAAGAGCAGCTCTTTGAGCAGGTTTTGAAGGCAGGGGTAGGACCTTTTTTGAGCAATACCGACATTTTCGGCAGCCGCTACGAGGCGGAGCTGATGGCGGCGCTGCGGGACTTAGGACGGCGGCAGGTGGTGGTAGAGCCTGAGCTAGAGGCCAGTCTGGACTTTTTGCTGGGGCGAGAGGCCTACGCCACCCAGAAGCTCTCAGAAGCTGAGGAGCGCTACAGCCGCAGCCTAGACTTTTGGCAGCAGACGGACGACTGGCGGCGGCAGGGCTGCTTGCTCTATAGCTTGGGGCTGCTGTGGCGCACCTGGGCTGAGCAAAACCGCCTGGAGCATAAGCGCTCCTGTGAGCGAGCCCGGAGCTACTTCCAGCGCTGCATCGGCGTCTTTGAGGCCGCCCACCACCCAGAGTGCACGGCCAAGTTCATCAACGCCTTAGGCGAGGTGCTGCAGCGGCTAAAGCGGTGGGACGAGCTCGACCAGGTGGCCCAGCGGGCCGTGGCCCTGCAGCGTTACTATCGGCAGCCGTTTCGGCTGGCGCGGGCCTACGGGTTCCTCAGCGAGGTGGCCCTGGCCCAGGAAGACTGGCACGAGGCTAAAGCTGTGGCAGACCGGGCGATCGCGACTCTAGAGCAGGCCTTATTGCCGGAGCCAGACCTGACCCACGAGCAGAAGGTCGACCGGGCGTGGGAGCGGTCCTTTCACCAGGGGTGGTATTTGTTGGCTCAGGCCAGGGCGCTGCTGGCGCTGCAGAAGCCCCAGCCCGCCATCGAAAGCCTAGAAAAGGCGCGGCGGGAGACTAATCCCCAGTACGACCCGGAGCTGTATATCCGCATCCTCAACCAGCTGCGCCGGGTCTACTTTCATCAGCAGCAGTATCTCAAAGCCTTTAAGATTCGCCAGAACCGCCGCTCCATCGAATATCAGTTTGGCTTTCGGGCCTTTCTGGGGGCGACGCGGCTGCAGCCCAAGCAGCCGGTCACCAACCCAGCGATCGCCCACCCCCCCACTCGCTATGGAGTGCATGAGCTGGCGGCGTCGGGGCGGCAAGCCGACATTGACCGTCTGGTCAACCGTCTGGGGCGCAACGACAACCGACTGACGGTGCTCTATGGGCAGTCCGGAGTGGGTAAAAGCTCAATTTTGGTCGCCGGACTGATCCCGACCCTAGAGCGCAGCACCATCGGCTCTCGGGAAACGCTGCCGGTGCTGCTGCAGGTCTACACGGATTGGCGGGAGAACCTTCATGAGGCGCTGCTCCAGGCGCTGGGGGAGCAGCGCATCCCCCTGGAGGACGAGCCTGAGTTGAGCACCCTAGGGCAGCTGGCCGGCAACGATGAGCGCAACCTAACCACAGTTGTGATCTTCGATCAGTTTGAGGAGTTCTACTCGGCCTGCAAGCGCCCCCACCAGCGCCGGGAATTCTACCTGTTTTTGAAAGCCTGCCTCGACATTCCTTACGTCAAGGTAATTTTGTCCCTGCGGGAAGATTATCTCCACTCCCTGCTGGAGATCACCCGCTTCATTAGCTTAGATGTAGTCAACAACAACATTCTCGACCAACAGATTCTCTACTACATCGGCAACTTCTCGCGGGAGGAGGCGAAATCGGTAATCTACCGGCTCACCGAACGTACCCCCTTCTCCCTAGAGCCCGACCTGATCGACGCGCTGGTGGACGACCTAGCCCAGGAGCTCAATCAGGTGAGCCCCATCGAGCTGCAGATCGTGGGGGCACAGATGCAGGTAGAAGACATTACGACGCTCCAGGCCTACCGCGATCGCGGACCGAAAACCGAGCTGGTGCGGCGGTACGTGGATGCGGCGGTAGAAAACTGTGGTCCAGAAAATCAGCAGTTAGCCAAGCAGCTCCTCTACTTCCTCACCGAAGAGCAGGGCACCCGCCCCCTCAAAACCCGCACCGAACTGGCGGAAGAAGCCGAGGTCGATAAGGATCGCTTGGCTCCGGTGCTACGCATCCTGGTCGGGGCGGGTCTGGTGTTTGAGCTGCCCAGCGCCTCTATCCGCTACTACCAGCTGGTCCACGACTACCTGGTGCCCTTCATCCGCCAGGAGCAAACCCCAGAGCTGCTCACTGAGCTAAAGCAGACCAAAGCCCAGCTCAAGCAGACTCTCCATAAAGAACAGCAGGAGCGCCGCCGCGCCGAGCTGGCGGAAATCAAGGTGCTCAACGCCCTGTCCCAAGCGCTGCTGCTCTCCCACGACCACCTCGGGGCGCTGCTCTCTAGCGTCAAAGCCGGACGCAAGCTCCTGGCGCTTACGCCCACAGCGAGCAGCGCAGCCAATAGTACGGCTAATAACACGGCCAGCATCAATACAGCCAGTCATGTCGCAGGCGACGCCGTCGTAAGCGCCATCCAGCGGCAGACGCGGGAGCGGCTGTGGCACACCCTCAACCAGATTCGAGAGGTAAACCGCTTCTCAGGCCATACCGCCTCCGTGTTCGACGTCGAATTTAGCCCCGATGGTCAGGTCCTGGCGTCCGCTAGCGCAGACCACACCGTGCGGCTGTGGACCCCCGAGGGAGAAGCGGTCACGGTCTGTACCGGTCACCGTGACCAGGTGCATAGCGTGAAGTTTAGCCCTGACGGCACCCTGCTGGCCTCCGTCAGCGCCGATCGCACGGTGCGGCTGTGGCGGCGGGATGGGGTGCCGGTGCGGACCCTCAAGGGCCATAGCGATCGCATTTTTAGCGTCTGTTTTAGTCCTGACGGCAGCACGCTGGCCAGCGGCGGAGAAGACGGGGTGCTGCGCTTGTGGAATATTCGGGGAGAGTCCTTGAGGGTGTTCCGGCGCGGTGTCGCCATCTATAACGTCAGCTTCAGCCCCGACGGCAGCGTGCTGGCCACCGCCTGCGACGGCGGAAAAATTCGCCTCTGGCACTGTTCAGGGACGCTGCTTGCAGAGATCAAGGGCCACGAGGGCCGCGTCTTCAGCGTCACCTACAGCGTCGACGGCCAGATGTTGGTCTCTACCGGGGAAGACGGCACCGTAAAGGTCTGGACTCCGGACGGCGCTCTTATCAGTACCCTCCACCAGCATGGCGCTACGGGCTACGGCGTCTGCTTTAGCCCCGACAACCAGCTGCTTGCCCTCACCAGCGCCGATCGCACGGTGCGGCTGTGCGATACTCAAGGTCAAACTATCGTTCAGTTTCGGGGACACGGCAGCTCGGTCTACGGTTTAGGCTTCAGCCTAGACGGGCGGCGGCTGGCCACCGCGGGGGAAGACCGAACCATTCGCCTGTGGGGACTGGACGGGCTAGGGCTGTATGTGGATCAGGGCCACCGCCACCGGGTACTCGACGCCAGCCTGAGCGCCGATAGGCATTTGGCCACTGCTGGGGAAGACGGCACCGTAAAGCTGTGGCAGCTCAACGGTGAGCTGGTGCGCACCTTCCACGGCCATGAAGACCTGGTGCGCAGCGTTAGCACTAGCCCCGACGGCACTCTAATTGCCTCGGCAAGTAACGACCAAACCGTTCGGCTGTGGCGACGGGACGGCTCGCTGCTGCAGGTGTTTGATGAGCACTACAACGGCATACGTCACGTCAGCTTCAGCCCCGATGGCCAGCTGCTGATCTCCGCCGGCAACGATCGCATTCTGCGGCTGTGGCGGCTAGACGGCTCGCTAGTGGCCTCTCTCTACGGCCATGGCGCTCGCATCATGGGGGTGAGCATGAGCCCTGCTGGCGATCAGATTGCGGCGGCTAGCGGGCGCACGGTGCACCTCTGGCGGACTGCCGGCGACCCAATCGCAACGCTGCAGGGTCACGACGCCCGAGTCTTAGACGTGCAGTTTAGCCCCAGCGGACAGCAGTTTGCCTCCGCAAGCGCCGACGGTACCGTGAAGCTCTGGCATCGGCACGGCACGCTGCTGAAAACTTTTCGCGGCCACGAAGCGCGGGTGCGGGGGGTGCGCTTTACGCCAGACGGGCGCTGCATTTTGTCCTACAGCGCCGACCGTACGGTACGCCTGTGGCGCCGGGACGGCAGCGCCATGCGGGTTTTGAGAGCGCAGCGATCGCCTATTTGCTACGCCAAGGTCTCTGTCGACGGCGAGATGCTGGTGGTGGTGGAAGAAGGAGGCTGTGTGCGGGGCTGGGATATGGCCGTGCTGATGAGCCATTCAGATAGGGTCGAGCCGCTGTTTGAGTTCAACCTCAACGGTCGCCCGGCTCCGTCGCTGCAAAACGAGTCTAGCCTTAGCGAGCTGCTGATGGACGGCTGCCGCTGGCTCAACGGCTACCTGCGCTACAGTACCGAGGTGGCTGAAAGCGATCGCACCATTTGTGAGGGCTACCTGTGAGAGCTATCTGTGAGGGCTATCTGTGGGGGCTGTTTGGCCCTATGGCCTTAGGCAAGGCGACATCTTGGGAATACTCGATCTAGAATAGGTGTCTGGTTTTTGACCTAGCGCCATTCCGACTCCGCTGCGAGCCACAGCAGCCTGCTAATCCCGGTCGGGTTTGCGCTAGCTCACTGGCTGCGGCGACCCTCTCCAGCGTCCCCATATTTCCTAAGTTGTCGATTATCTATCTATGACAGACTCGTCACCACAGCGTTCCAACGTCATCACCGCGCAGAACGTTAGCCTTACTAACTGCGATCGCGAACAGGTTCATATTCCTGGCGCTATTCAACCCCACGGCGTTCTGTTTGTGTTAGAAGAGCCCGATTACCGAATTGTTCAGGTGAGCGAAAATGCGGGTGCGCTTTTGGGTCGAAGCCCTGAGACCCTTTTGGGAACGCCGATTGATGACCTGGTGGGGACCGAAGTCGCCGATGAAATTCGACATTGCCTTTCCGGAGACTTCGAAAGCCTAAACCCAATTTCCGTCGCTATTGACGCTCCCGAGGCAGCGCTGACCTTTGACGGTATTGCCCACCGCCACGGCGGAACCGTCATTTTTGAGCTTGAAAAGGTCCCTGCGGTCGAAACCACCAGCTTTTTTGACTTTTATCGCCTGGTGAAAACAACCCTCACCAAACTGCAGCGGACGCGAACCCTGCAGGACCTCTGCCAGATAGTGGTGAACGACGTTCGCAGCATTACCGGGTTTGACCGAGTGATGGTGTACCGGTTTGAAGCGGATGGGAGTGGCGTCGTAGAGGCCGAAAGCAGAGGAGAAGCGGTTGAGCCCTTCCTAGGACTGCGCTACCCCTCGACAGATATTCCAGCTCCGGCCCGGCGGCTCTACCTGCTCAACTGGCTGCGGCTGATCCCAGACATCAACTATGAGCCGGTGGGTTTGGTGCGGCAAAGGGAAATAAGCCAGCGGGAAACAGACCAGCGGGGGACAGGCGGCAGTGAGGCGGCGGTTCCCTTAGACCTCAGCCACTCGGTGCTGCGCAGCGTGTCGCCGCTCCACGTCGAATACCTCAAGAACATGGGGGTAGAGGCCTCTATGTCGATTTCCTTGATTAAAAACGGCGCGCTTTGGGGCCTGATCGCCTGCCACCACGACAGCCCCCGCTACGTCACCTACCAAGTGCGGACCTCCTGTGAGTTTTTGGGGCAGGCGATGTCCCTAGAGCTAGCGGCAAAGGAGGAAAACGAGGACCTGCTGTACAAAATGACCGTGAAGGAGGTGCAGGCGCTGCTTATCGATCGCCTCGCCAGCGAAGATTCGTTCGCGAAAAGCCTGGTGAGTAGTGGCGAGCTGCTGCTGAAGATGGTCAACGCCCAGGGAGCCGCTATCTGCACCGATGGCGGGCTTTCGCTAATTGGCGTCACTCCCTATGAGGAGCAGGTCGAGGCGCTGATTGACTGGGTGGGCGAGAATATTCAAGACGATGTGCTGGTCACCGAGAAGCTGCCAGACTTATACCCTCCTGCGGAGGACTACAAGGCGATCGCCAGCGGACTCCTTGCCCTTTCTGTGACCCGCATCACTAAGAACTACATTCTTTGGTTCCGGCCTGAGGTGATACAGTCGGTAACCTGGGCCGGGGACCCCAACAAGCCCGCCGAAATCATGGCCGACGGCAGCTTAAATCTCTCTCCGCGCCAGTCGTTTGAGCGCTGGCAAGAGACTGTTTTCGGCAACTCTTTACTCTGGATGGCCTGCGAAATTGATGGCGTATATGCGTTAAAGAATGCCATCGTGGGGACCGTACTGCGGCAGGCTGACGCCATAGCCGAACTCAACAGCCAGCTGATGACCAGCAACGATGAGCTAGATTCCTTCGCCTACGCCGCTTCCCACGACTTAAAAGAGCCCTTGCGCGGCATCTACAACTACTCTAGCTTTTTGCTAGAAGACTACGCCGAACAGCTGGATGAGGAAGGGTTGAGTCATCTCCAGGCGATCTCTAAGCTGACCCAGCGGATGGAAAACCTAATCAATTCCCTGCTGCACTACTCCCGGCTGGGCCGCGCTGAAATCGCTAAGCTGCCGGTCAACACGTCAGAACTGCTTCAAGAGATAGTTGACCTATTCCAGACGCAGTCTTCAGAAGACGAACTTGAGCTACAGATAGCGCCGTCGCTCCCCATTGTGCTGGGGGATTCTATCCAAATTATGGAGGTGTTTACCAACTTGGTCAGTAACGCCATCAAATACAACGAGAACAAGCAGAAGCGGATTGAGATTGGCCTGTGGGACGGTGGCAATGTTCACCAACCCAGCGAAGCGGAGCCGACGGTGACGTTCTACGTCAAAGATAACGGCATCGGCATTCCCGAAAAGCACCAGAACAATATCTTCAGGCTGTTTAAGCGCCTCCACTCCCCTAAAAAGTACAAAGGGGGAACGGGCGTTGGCCTGACGTTGGTCAAACGAATCATTGAGCGCCACGGCGGCTCGATTGCCCTAAAATCAGTCCCTGGAGAGGGGAGTACGTTTTACATTACGTTACCAGCGCAGATATAATGCAATGAATCTTATAATTATCTGGATATGGCTGCCTTCTCTGAGAACTCTCAGCTCATTGTGGTTGAGGATAGTGACGCAGATTACGCCGCGCTTAGGCGATCGCTCATTAAGCTCAAAATTCCCAACCGCATTCGCCGATTTGAGAACGCAGACGATACGCTAGCGTTTCTTCAAGAGGCATATCAGGATGGAGCGTCTCCTGAGCCCATGATTATCCTACTTGACCTCAACCTTCCCGGAACTGACGGCCGGGAGTTTATCGTTCAGGTCAAGCAGAATGACGTTCTAAAGCGCATTCCCATTGTCGTGTTCTCGACGTCGTCCAACCCTAAGGATATTGAGTTCGCCTACGTCAACGGTGCCAATGGCTATATGGTCAAGCCAGTAAGCACAACACAGTTCTACGCCAGCATCAGCAGCTTTAAGAGCTACTGGCTTGAGACAAACCGGGCAATTTGAGAAAGCGGATTGAACCTATATAGATTGAATGGCTCAGGCGGGATTTGAACCTGCGACCTTGGGCTTATGAGTCCCCTGCTCTAACCACTGAGCTACTGAGCCAAAATATGATGGTGTCAAAACGCGATAGTCGGAGGCTAGCCTTGAGAGCGATCGCCATCCGCATCGGCTGAAATTTTTGAAGCTTTACTAAGCTAGCACACTGCCGCATATATTTGAACGGCGCGACGCCAAAATTTCTAAATCACTCCGCCGCCATAGGCCGATCGGGTGAGCGTCAATTGGCCTGGGACCAGGGCCTATTTTTCTCCCTATATCTAGGCTTTGGGTTCTCAAATCTTCGGTAAAGCCTAAGGAAATCTTAAAACGTTAGATAGGGTATTGCGTAAATCTAAGTACATGAACGTATGAGCTAATCTCCCCACCGCCCCTGGACGTCACTATGACTGCCTGCTCTTCCAAAAACCGGGTTTCCGTCGCCGAGCTGATTTCTTCTCAACAAAAGCCGTCCCACGCGTCAGGCCATCGTGACGGCGTCTGTGACGTAGTGCCTAACGAGCTGCTGGTTGCGTTCATCAACCCAAAAACGGGCGCCATCAGCGCTACTAACCGCTACTTTCAGCAGTTCTTAGGCGTCAATATCGAAGATATTGCCCCTAGAGACACCGTACTCTCAGACCTGAAGCAGCTGCCTGAGTCAAGCTTGAGCGCACTGGCCTGGCTGGTCAAGGCGCAAATTCTCCGGGTGTTGCTGGTGCAGCGCTACCGGTTTGCCGCCCCCCTGCGATCGCTTCATCAGCCCGTGCTCGCCAAAATCTCCAGTCCGCTCTACCAGAGCCCGCGCTATGTCCAGTTTGGGCTGTGCCCCCATGGACTGCGGGTTGACGCGGCCCAGACCCCTTTCCTAGAGGCGCTAAATCTTGAGCGGTTGAGCCTCGATGAGCAGCGAGCCTTGGCCAACGACCCCCAGTGGCTCGACCGCTTAGTGAACCAAATCGAGCCGAGCGACTACGCGCTTAAGGGAGCGATCGCCCTCGAAGGCGTCGACGTTACCACGCGGGAAACCATTCGCCGCATCACCCAGCTCTTGGTCAACCGCGACTCGATTACCGGCAGCGCCGCCTTTGAAAAGCTCAATAAGCAGATGTGCCAGCTGTTTCGAGCCCAGAACACCATTATTGCCGGCATTGATGACAACGTCATGCGGATCTTTAGCGGCTCTATCAGCGCAGAAATTGACGCTGCGGAGTACGCTCTAGACTCCCTCAAGGGGCAGCCCATCGTCCAGGCGATTGAGACGGCTCAGGTGGTCAGCGTCCCGGACCTGGCCCAGGCGGCAATCACCGAAGGCAACAGAATGCTCGCCATGGGCACCCGGTCGCTGCTGCTCATGCCGCTGATTGCCAAGACCACCGTCGCCGGCAAGTCCGTGCGCAACCCTATCGGCACCGTCGTTGTGCTCAGCAACGAGGTGCACCACTTCGACGGCGTAGACCGCAAGTACGCCGAGCAGCTCATCCCCTCGTTTACTATGGCGCTCACCAACGCCCTGCGGCAGATGCAGCAGCGGCAGTTTACCAGCAAGATTCACGCTGCCGTGGAGTGGCGCTTTGCCCAGGAGGCCGAGCGCCGCAGCTGGGGGCTGCCGTCGGAGGCTATTGCGTTTACCAGCGTCTATCCGCTCTATGGGGCCTCCGATATTCGCGGCTCCTCCCACGAGCGCAACCGCGCCATTCAGGAAGATCTGCTGACCCAATTCGAGCTGGCGATCGCGGTGTTAGAGGCGGCCTACGCGGCTGAAGGACACGCCCTGTGCGAGCAGATGCGGCTAGATCTGCTGGCGAGGGTGACGGAGCTACGCAAAGGCGTCACCGTAGATACCGAAGTGACGGCGGCTCAGTACCTACGGGACTACGTTGAGACTAACTTCGATTACTTCGCCCAGTGTGGGGACGTGACGCGGCAGGCGGTCTTAGCCTACCGAGAGGCCTGCAGCGACGAGCAGGGCACCGTCCACGCCGCCCGCGATCGCTTCGATGCCTTGCTCAGCCAGTTCAACACCCAGCTCCGCCAAGTGTGGGACGACTGTCAAGTAAAGATGCAGGCCATCATTCCCCACTACTGCGATGTGGAGACCACCGACGGCATCGACCACATGATCTACGCGGGCCAATCGATCAACGCGAGCTTCTCGCCGTTTCACCTGCGCAGCCTGCGCTACGATCAGCTGCGGGGCATCTGCCGCTGCGCCCGGCGAGCCTTTCAAATTCAAGCTGAGTTTGACACCGACTTGGAGATGACTCACCTGGTTTTGGTGCAGGATCTGACGGTGGATATTTTCCACGATGAGCGCACCGATCGCCCTTTCGAGGTGCGGGGCACCCGGGATACCCGCTACGAGATTGTGAAAAAGCGCATTGACAAAGCCGTGGATAAGGCGACGGGGGCGCGCATCACTCAGCCCGGGGCGCTTACGGTGGTCTATTCCACAGGCAGCGAGCGGCGGCAGTACGAGGAATATCTGCGCTATCTGATGCGGGAAGGCTGGATTGAAGCCGCCGTGGAAGACGGTACGGTAGAGCAGCTCCAGGGCGTCACCGGGCTAAAGTATCTGCGGGCCGAAATCTTACCTGAGGCGTAAGCGATAGGGCCGGCGGCGATCGCGTTTCAGTCCTGAGACAGACCAACAGATGGACCGGAGATCGGGCCCCGACGGCGGCACCTTGGGACAGGGGCGCTATGATTAAGGGAATTGATATTTCTTAACATAAATGGCCCCGTCTTCAGACCCGCTTGCGCCCCAGCAGGACGCGGTAAGCCCCCTCGCTGCCGCAGTTCAAACCCATCTCCTGTTTGGCAATCGGCCCAGCCTTGAGCTGGCCGCCATTCTGCTGGTGTACTTTGTCCAAGGGACGCTCGGGCTCGCTCAGCTGGCGGTGAGCTTTTTCCTGAAAGACGAGCTGGGCCTCTCGCCCACGCAGATGGCGGCGCTGCTGGGCGTGGTGTCCATTCCCTGGATCGTTAAGCCCGTGTTTGGCTTCATCTCTGACGGTTTGCCCATCTTTGGCTATCGCCGCCGCCCTTATTTGATCCTGTCGGGCTTAGTAGGAGCTGCCGCCTGGGTGACTTTGGCGACGGTGGTGGACAGCGCGATCGCCGCCACGGTGGTGATCACCCTTAGCTCGGCCTCCATCGCCCTCAGCGACGTGATTGTCGATTCGCTGGTGGTGGAGCGGGCCCGGCGGGAGTCTCAGGCGGCGGCAGGCTCGCTTCAGTCTCTGTGCTGGGGGACGGCGGCGGTAGGCGGCCTGCTGACGGCCTACTTCAGCGGCTCGCTGCTGGAGGAGTTCAGCAGCCAGACGGTGTTTTTAATTACCGCCTCCTTTCCGCTACTAGTGTCCTGCGTGGCGGGGCTAATCAACGAGGAGAAGACCGAGGCGACCCAAGGGATGGCTATCGTGCGTCAGCAGGTGGGGCTACTGCGGCAGGCAGTGAGCCAGCGGGCCATCTGGATGCCGGCGCTGTTCATTTTTCTGTGGCAGTCGACGCCCTCCTCTGACTCAGCGTTTTTCTTCTTTTCCACCAACGACTTAGGCTTTAGCGCTGAGTTCCTGGGCCGGCTGCGGCTGGTGACTAGCGCGGCGGCGATCGCCGGCATTTGGCTGTTTCAGCGGTTCTTCAAGAAGGTGCCCTTTCGCGTTATCTTCCGCTGGACGATTCTAATTTCAGCGGTGCTGGGCCTGACGTCCCTACTGCTGGTCACCCACGCCAACCGCGCCCTGGGCATTGATGACCGCTGGTTTAGCTTGGGAGATAGCTTAGTGTTGACGGTGATGGGGGAGATCGCCTACATGCCGATCTTGGTGCTGGCGGCCCGCATCTGCCCACCGGGGGTAGAGGCCACCCTGTTCGCGCTGCTAATGTCGATTTTGAATCTGGCGCGTCTGGTGTCCCACGAGGGCGGAGCGCTGCTGACGAAAGCCCTGGGCATTACTGAGGCGAGCTTCGAGCAGCTGTGGCTGCTGGTGCTGATTGCCAACGTGAGTACGCTGCTGCCCCTGCTGTTTTTACGGCTGCTGCCGGACGATAGTATTGATACGGCGGTTGATACAGCCCATGCGAGCGTAGTCCCGGCCCCAGCCGTTGGCCACGAGGCGATATCCACGGCCACCTCGATCTCCCATCAGACCTATACGCCGCCGACCTCTGCGGCACTTCAGTCCGCTGGCGACGTCGATTAGCCATCACCGCTTCAGCCACTCCAAGCCCGCGCTCGTTTTGGCTTCATTTGCCGCGCCTCAAACCGCTACTCGAAAGTTTCACCCCTTAAGTAACCCTGTAAATAAGTAGACGCTATCCGTGACCCCATCTACACCTCTTACCGAAACCCACGGCCGTCCCTACAGTCAGCAAGACTGGCAGGAGGGCTACCGCTCTCTCTACAACGAGTTTGACTACTGGATTGACGAGATAGCGGGGGAGATTCCCGCTGCGCTAACGGGCACGCTGTTTCGCAATGGGCCGGGGCTCTTAGACGTGGGCGGCGATCGCATCCACCACCCCTTCGACGGCGACGGCATGATCTGCGCGATCGCCTTCAAGGACGGTAAGGCCCACTTCCGCAACCGCTACGTGCGCACCGAGGGCTACTGCGCTGAGCAAGCGGCAGAAGCGATTCTCTATCGGGGCGTCTTCGGCACCCAAAAGCCGGGGGGCGTGCTGGCTAACGCCTTTGACTTTCGCCTCAAGAATATCGCCAACACCAACATTATCTACTGGGGCAACAAGCTGCTGGCCCTGTGGGAGGCCGACAAGCCCCACCGCCTCAACCCGCACACCCTAGAGACCATCGGCATCGACGTCCTAGACGGCGTACTGGATGAGGGGGACTCGTTTGCGGCCCACCCCTGGATAGACCCCGAATGCCAGTTCACCGATGGCGAGCCCTGCCTGGTTAACTTCTCCATCCAGCCCGGCCTCTCCACCAAAATAAACCTGTTTGAGTTCTACCCCAGCGGTAAGCTACGGCGGCGCTACTCCCATAACGTACCTGGGTTCGCCTTTATCCACGATTTTGCCATCACCCCCAACTACGCCATCTTCTTTCAAAACCCGGTGGCCTTTAACCCGGTGCCTTTTGCACTGGGGCTGCGGGGACCGGGGGAGTGCATTAAGTTTCAGCCGGAGAAACCTACTCGGGTGATCATCGTGCCCCGGCAGCCGTCCGGCGAGGCGGTGTCCCTCGACGCTCAGTGCTGCTTTGTGTTACACCACGCCAACGCCTTTGAGAGCGAGGGTAAAATCTACGTCGACTCGGTTTCCTACGAAGGCTTCCCCGAGGTGGAGCCCGATTCAGACTTCCGTCAGGTCAACTTCGACCAGGTCCCGGCGGGGCAGCTGTGGCGCTTTGAAATCGACCTAAACCAAAAGACAGTAGCGCGATCGCTGCTGGAGAGCCGCTGCTGCGAGTTTCCCTGGGTGAACCCCCACCGCGCCGGCAGACCCTACCGCTATGCCTATCTGGGTGCAGCGCAGCAGCCCAGCGGCAACGCCCCGCTGCAGTGTATCCTCAAGGCAGATCTAGAGACGGGCGATCGCCAGCTGTGGAGCGCCGCGCCCCAGGGTTTTGTGGGCGAGCCGGTGTTTGTGCCCCGCCCTGGCGCGACGGCGGAGGACGACGGCTGGGTGATGACGATGGTGTTTAACGCGGGCCAGGGGCGATCGGAGCTGGTGATTTTGGATGCCCAGTCGATGGAGCAAGGGGCGATCGCGACGCTGCAGCTGAAGCACCACGTGCCCTACGGGCTGCACGGTAATTTTGTGGCTCAGTACTTTGGCCCGGATGAGCCGCGACCATAGTCGGTACCTTAATCCTTAAGATCTATGCTGAACTGGATCGCCGATATCATTGGCTCCCTGGGATACTTCGGTATCGCTTTCTTAATGCTGCTTGAGAACGTCATCCCCCCCATTCCGTCGGAGGTGATCATGCCCCTGGCGGGGTTCAGCGTTTCTCAAGGAGAGCTGGGGCTTGTGGGGGTTATCATCGCGGGAACCGTCGGGTCGGTGGCGGGGGCGCTGCCCTGGTACTGGCTGGGGCGATCGCTGGGCACAGAGCGGCTTAAGCAGCTGGTCGATCGCTACGGAAAAATCTTGGGGCTGTCGGCAAAGGATGTGGATAGGTCCCGTCAGTGGTTCAGCCGCTACGGCTCGATTGCCGTCATGGCGGGCCGCTTGATTCCGGGCATCCGCACCTATATTTCTGTACCGGCGGGGCTTGAGGAGATGGCGTTCGTGCCGTTTTTGCTCTACTCCACCCTAGGAACTATCGTCTGGATCGGATTTTTGACCATTTCAGGCTACTTTTTAGGCCAGAACTACACCCTCATTGGTCGCTATCTGGGGCCAATCGGCAAATTCGTGCTCATCGGGTTAGCGATCGCCTTTGCTGCCTTCATCGCTCAGCGGGCCATTCGCGCCTCGCGCGGGTCCGGGTCCTGAGCAAGGCGGTGCTAGTGATCATGGTGGGGCTTCCCGGCAGCGGCAAGACGACCCTGGCGCATCAGTTTGCCCCTGCTAGCCGGGTCGTCTCAACCGACGCAATTCGCGCCGAGCTGTTCGGTGATGAGGCTGTTCAAGGTCCCTGGGCCCAGGTTGAAGCCCGCATGATAGAGAAGCTCCTGGAGGCCAAGGATGCTGCACCAGCCCTAGTCGTCTATGATGCCACTAATGTCGTACGCCGCCAGCGCCGCCGCGCGATCCAGATGGCCCGCGCCCTAGGGTTTGCTTTGGTATACGCCTGCTGGCTCGATGCGCCGTTTGCGCTCTGCCTGCAGCGTAACCAAGGGCGATCGCGTCAGGTTCCAGAGGCCGTCATGCATCGGATGCAGCGCTGCTTAAGCGGCGCGCCCCCAGATCTCAGCGACGGGTTCGACGCGCTAGTGCGGATGGCCTATGCTTTATAGAGTGGACCTCAACAAGCCTTATCCAGCGAGCCCTACCCAAAAGCCGAACCCAAACCCCACGCCTAAAAGGTGCGGAAATTGCGATCGCCGGACTGGCATAACCGAACCCGCCCCCTTTTGAGCGCTTGATAGGCTAGAGGTAAGCATGAATCCGTTGTTAGGAGAGTGAGGTGGATGGCTGCAACTGACTTCAAAGACTACTACGCCGTGCTCGGCGTAGCCAAGGGCGCAAATGCCGATGAAATCAAGCGAGCCTATCGTAAGCTGGCTCGTAAGTATCACCCTGATATGAATCCGGGCGACCAGCAGGCAGAAAACCGCTTCAAAGAAGTCAACGAAGCCTACGAAGTTTTATCCGACTCCGAAAAGCGGAAAAAGTACGATCAGTTCGGTCAATATTGGAAGCAGGCGAGTGCTCCAAGCGGCTGGCCTGGGTCTGCTGGCCCAAGCGCTGGTGCAGACGGCTTTGACTTTAGCCAGTACAGCAGCTTTGACGACTTTATCAACGAGCTGCTGGGTCGCTTCAATACGGGCGCGTCAGGTCGCCAGCAGGGATTTCGATACAAAGCTCGCACCAGCCAGGCTCCGGGGGGTTTTGGCGCAGACGGTTTTGGCAGCGATCCGTTCGCCACGGCAGGTCAAGATTTAGAGTCTCCCATTACTCTGAGTTTTGCGGACGCCTTTCGCGGCGTTCAGCAGCGCCTCAGCCTGGGGGATGAAGTAATTACGGTGCGTATCCCGCCGGGGGCCAAGTCCGGAAGCCGCATCCGCGTACGGGGTAAGGGACGCGTTTCTCCCTACTCGAACCAGCGCGGCGACTTGTACTTGACCGTAAATTTAAAGCCCCATCGCTTTTTCTCCTTTGACGGCAACAACCTAGTCTGCGAGGTTCCCATTACTCCAGATGAAGCCGTGTTAGGCGGGGCAATCGACGTTCCGACGCCCGATGGCTCCGTGGCGATGAATGTGCCGGCGGGAATCCGCTCGGGGCAGACGCTGCGCCTGCGCGGCAAGGGTTGGCCGCTGCCGAAGGGCGGCAGAGGCGATCAGCTGGTTAGGATAACTATTGTTCCGCCCAAGGCCATTAGCCAGGCTGAGGAAGATTTATACAGAGAGCTTCAAACCATCCGTAGCTACGATCCCAGGCAGCAGCTCAATTCGGTAACGCTATAGGTTCCTTGGCCTGCCCTTCAGCTGAAACTATTTACTGAGGGATATTCACCTAAGCTTCATTTAATATGTGCTAGATAACACATATCCATCACCTGCCAGCCTTTAGAATTATAGGTAATGAAGTAGAGCTGCTTGTCTCAAGCGCGGTTTTATAAGGCCAGATTTAATTGTGGCCGATTAAAATACCGTTACCTGGTCTACAGAGGCTTTCATATAGGGACACAAGTCATTTTGAGCTGACAGTTTGCTTGGGTATTAATGCGTTTGGGTGTGTAACTATGGAAAAGCGAATGAAGCAGCGGGTTAGGTCTATGTACGGCTATGCGCTACGGCACGGCGTCTGCTCGCTAGACGAAATTCCTCAGTTTTTCAAGGATATTCTTGAGGAAGATATTTCCCAGGATGCTCTTGACGAGTTAATCTCCTCAATTAATCCTTCCCTCGAGCCATCCCCAGCGCCCGACGCTTCTGCCGGGATGCTACAGAGCTAGGCTGCACATACGAAGCTTCGACAGTACAACTATAATTCAAGTCTTTGGCTACAGTAACCGTATTCCTACCGAACCCTTGACGCTGTGGGCAATTCTACTTGGGCATTCCCCACAGCGCTTTCCCAAACCGTACTGGGGGCCTCAAGATTACGCAGCTCACGATTACGCTTCAAGGGCTCTTCTGAGTACGTCACGGGTTTGTTTACCCGTCTGCTGCCAGCTAAACCGCCGCGCTCGCGCTAGGCCTGCTCGCTTTAGCTGAGCTCTTGCACTACAATCAACGGCAATCGTCTGCATCGCTGCGGCAATCTCTAGGGTCTCGTACGGGTTGACTAAAAGTGCAGCGTCTCCTGCCACTTCAGGCAGCGCAGAAATATTAGACGTGACCACCGGCGTACCGCAGGCCATTGCCTCTAGAACTGGAAGCCCGAACCCCTCCCAGAGGCTAGGAAACACCAAGGCGATCGCCTGATTGATGATCACGGGCAGCTGGTCATAAGGCACGTAGTCTAAAAATCGAAGCCGCTCCGTCAGACCGTATTCAGCAGCTTGGGCTTTGAGCTGCGGCGTAAAGCGCTCGTCTGGCGTCCCGGCCAGCCACAGCTCACAGTCTAGGTCTGCAATTTGGGCAAAGGCCGCTAAGATTCGCGCCAGGTTTTTGTGGGGATCATGTCGCCCAAGGTATAGAAAATAGGGCTCTGTAGGGAGACCTAGCTCCCGAAAATGCTCCGCATCGTAGGCCAGGGGGATGGGCGTGATCTTGCGGGCGTCGAGGCCGCAAAACTGCACCGCGTCGCGAGCGGTGGCCTCAGAGTTCGTGATCACCTGCACCGCCTGCTGAAGGACGTGGGGGACGTAGTAGCGGGTATATAGCCCCAAAGGAGAGGTCGACTTTGAAAAGCGGCGGGCGATGAAGTCATGTACCGTAACCACAAAGCGATCGCCCGTCCCCAGCGGCGCTTCCGGAATTGGGGAGAACAGGAGGCGACTGCCGTAGCTTCTAGAGAGGCTCGGCAGGGCCCGCTGGGTCCACCAAAGCCGTCGGGCGTGACCTTTGGACCCCTGCTGAGGAGTCATATTGCCAGGCACCCGATGAACCCGGTGGCCGGGGTGCGCCAAGGGCGAAAGCAGAACCGGATCTAGAGGGGTTAGATGGGGCGCTAAATTTGACCCGTAGATGGCAAGTCCCGTCGGCTTTGCCATCAAAAACGAGAGATTGACCAACAGCTGAGCCACGGGACGTGCGCTCTCTTTAGCGCTGACTACTCCGATTAGCTGAGGGGGGCGGGCAGCGCCGCCTCATCGGCTCCTGGTCTCGGGAAGGCGGGCGTCAGCTGTACAAACCGCTCAATGTCCTCCAAAATGCCGTTGTAGTTCAGCAGCGCCCGCTCATAGCTCTGAGCCGTCGCGGCCTCGTCGATGGCGATCAGATGGTCAAACACTTCCCTAGACACGCTGCGGGCGTCGGCCTGCTTACTTTCGTCCAGCTTGCGGGCGATTGACGACATTTTGAAGCGCAGCTCGCCCAAGGGACCGTGAATCAAAGAGTCAACGTCTGACCAGCGGGCTTTACGGGCCATCTCAGGCAGCTCTGTGAGGCGATCGCGCAGCTGATCGATATCGGCGACGTAGGCCTCAATCTGAGCGATATCGGCATCGGAATAGGACGGCAAGGCGGCTTCAGTGGAGCCACCGCAGCTCACGATGAATATAGCGATCGCCGCTAAGAGACAGGAGAGAAGGGAGCGATAACGTGCCATGGGTGCCATAAAACTGTGGGTTGAGACTGTGAGTTGAGATCGGGGTTGAGACCAGAGTAGCGCTGACGTCTAGCTTAATATTTAACGGGATATCCCTAGAGCGCTGACGCTAGAGTGCTGAATAATCAAACGCTGAATGATCCCTGGAGAATATCGTCGATGCTGTAGCCAGGACAACCGCGCGAAAACCTCGACACCTCCATGAAATATATTAGACCGTGATCACCCCGTTGGCACGCCCAGGGCGGTGGAGGATAGCGGCTGGCTGGCTCAGAGTTTGGGAAAGGCCGATGTCTCCAGGGTTAGCGGCCCTCGTACCAAAATGACGGTGGCGCTGCTGTTGCGGGCGATCGCCTCGGGGATGTTGCTGCGTAGGGTCTGCATCAAGATGCCGGCGCGGCTAGCCCCTAAAATAATCACGTCTGACTTTTCCTCATCGGCGATCGCCAAGACGCCGTCGCTGACGGTTGCGCCCCAGGCCGAGCGAGACTGAACGGGGCAGCCGCGCTTTCCAAGCTGCTGAACTATCTTTCTTAGGGGCTTGTCGTTGCGGCCTTTAGCGGGGTCGAACACTTGGCAGACCGTGACCATCGGCGATTGCCCGAGGCGAACGAGCGCGGGGATGCGCCGCAGCGCCCGTTGCGAATTAGGGCCGCCCGCCACCGGGAAGAGCCAGTTTTCGAACTTGGGCGAAGGCTGCAGCTTGACCACAATCACCTCGCAGTTCGCCTGGCGAATCAGGGTGTCGACCGCGTTGCCGAATACCCGTCCTGGGATCTTAGTTCTGCCCTGCCAGCCCATGAGGGTAAGGTCAATGTGGTGCGCCTCAATCACCTCCAAGGTGGCCTGCGCGATGTCGTGGGCAGCCCGAATTTGGGTATGGACGGGCAGGTGCCACTCTCGTCCGACCTGCTCTGCCTGCCGCAGCAGCCTGCGGCTGAACTGGGTGTGGACGGTGGCCTCGCAGGGGGCGCGACTGCGGGAGGTTTTGATAATCTGCAGGCATTCCAGCTCATAGCCGCGGCTGCGGGCGATCGCCGCCGCCATCTGCAGCAGGTGGGGCGCGGTATGGGGATTGCCCAGCAGTACCAATAGCCGACCACGGCCCGTCGCGGGGGAGCGGGTTTGATAGACCAGGTAGGACGGCTCTGCCTGGGTGGTGGACGGCGCGGTGCCGCTGAGCTGGTCTGACTCCGCGCGAATAATGTCAGCCCGGGTGATGATGCCCACGAGACGCTGCCCGTCGGTGACCGGCAGACGGCTGATCTTAAAACGGTTGAGTAGGTACAGGATATGAGACAGGTGATCGGCCGGCCGCACCGTCACCGGCTGGGGCGTCATGATATCCGCTAGGCGAAGCTGGCTGGCCTTCAGCGATCGCCTCGCCCGCCGCCGTGAGCTGTCCGATAGGTCTGAGCGGGTGACAATGCCCACCAGCTTGCCTTCGTTAACCACGGGAAAGCCCCGGTGGTGAGACTCAGAGAAAGCCTGCACTACCTCGTGCAGCGGCAGGTGGCTAGACAGGGTTTCTACCCGGGGCTGCATGAGCTGCGCTGCGGTCAGGTTAGTGATCGGCTCGCTGTCCTCCCCCGCTGGGTCAAAGCTAATGCCCTGTAGCGCCAGCAGACGGTTGTAGATTGAGCCGCTGTAGAGTAGGTCCGAGGTGAGGTAGGCGGTAACCGAGGTAATCATCAGCGGCAGCACCAGATTAAAGTCGGCCGTCATCTCAAAGATGATCACAATCGCGGTGATCGGCCCTTTGGTCACGGCGCTGAAAAAAGCCCCCATGCCCGCCAGGGAGTAGGTAGACGCCGAGCCGATGCTGGCAGTCAGCCCCAGTGGTGCGTCAACCATTTGCGCCAGGGCCGCCGCTCCCGTGCCCACCAGCACCCCCAGCGAGGACCCCAAAATCAGCGCCGGTGCAAAAATCCCCCCCGGTGCCCCCGCGCCGCAGGCGATGAGGGTGAGCAAAAACTTGAGCCCAAAGGCCAATAGGACCAGCTGCCAAGCCACCTGTCCCTGACTGAGGAACTCCGGCAGCCCCGTGCTGTCGCGAAAGGCAGCGGGCAGCAGCATGGCAATCGCCCCTGAAATGGCCCCGGCGATCGCCACCTTGAGCGGCAGCCGTATCTGCAGCCGCCGGTTGAGCTGCCGGCTGGCCACGATACCGCGGCCAAATAGCGCTCCCAGCACGCCGGCCAGCAGCCCCAGCACCACGAAGAAGGGCACATCCTGCAGCGAGACATCGGCCTGGGAGACAGTCGCCGTCAGGGTCAAGCTGATGCTGCGGCCTCCCAAAATCCGCGAGACCACGGCCCCGATAAACGATGCCAGAATGGCGGTCCCTAAGGTCAGCCCAGAAAAGTCCTGCAGCAGCTCTTCGACGACAAACAGCACCCCAGCAATAGGCGCGTTGAAGCCCGCCGCCAGGCCTGCGGCCGCGCCCGAGGCCAAGAGCTGTCGCCGGTACTCCGGCGAAGTGGGTATCCACTGGTTGAACTGAGCCGCTAGCGCCGCACCGATGTGCACTGTGGGCCCCTGTCGCCCTAGGTTGAGGCCAGACCCCATCACCAGGATTACGCCAATCAGCTTTACTAGAGCCACCCGCAGGTTGAGCCGGATGGGCATGTTAGCGAGCGCCATTTTCACTTGAGGGATGCCGCTGCCTTCGGCCTCAGGCGACAGCCCCTCCACCAGCAGCCCCGCCAGCCCACCGCCCAAAAAGCCGATGACGGGCAGCGCCCACCAGTGTGACGGCTGCGTCGACATCTGAATGCGCCACCCCCCCAAAGCCCCAGCCCCCTGGCGCAGCAGCACCGCCGCTAGCCCGGACACCAGACCAATGGCGCAGGCCTCAAAAATTGCGATTCGTTTGGGGCGGAGGGAGAGGGCGCGCAGCCGTCGATAGAGATTTGACAGCAGTGATACCATCCCTAGAACCGTGCCCCTGGCTGCTTCAGAAAGGTTACCTCGGCAGGGGTGCTGCGGCGACCTAGGATTGGATTTCGGTGGGGAAAGCGCCCGAAGCGATCGATCACCCGCTGGTGACGGCGCGCGTAGTCGAAGGCATCGCTCAGCTCTGGGGCCTGTTCCGCTATTGTCTTAAATAGGTCTACCGCCTGCTGCTGGTCTACCCCACATTCGCTGTGCTCTAGCGGAAAGTAGAAAAACATGCGCTGTAGGGGCAATAGCGCCTGGTCGAAGCCGCGGGCGATCGCCTGCTTTGCCACGCCCTGAGCCTGGGGATCGGCGGCAAACGCCGCTGGGCTGCCGCGAAACATATTTCGGGGCAGCTGATCGAGCAGTAGGGTCAGCGCTAAGCTATCTGCCGGAGCCGCCTGTCGATCTGGGGACCGAGCCCAGGACTCGGCGACGGCTTGCCTATAAACCGACTCGAATCGCTGGCGGACCTCCTTATCAAACGTCGCTGATTTTCTAAACCAAAGCTTACGGCGGGCTTGGTAGCTCACATCGTCTCGGCTAGCGTCGCCGAACCAGAAAGCGAGAATGTCAGCCGAAACGTCCGCAGTGGACATCCGATAAGTCCTCTAGCGACAGGTCTCCTAGCAGTGGCCATAGGCCGCGCCCCCCTACTGGGGGTCTTCTGCCGCTGCGCCTTGATCTTCTTGATTGAGCAATCGCCGCCGCTGCTCTCGGAAGCTGTCGGCCTCCGCTTCAATATTCTCGCTGCGCGCCTCGTTAAACTCTTCCGCAGAGGTGTCATTACTGAGGACGGTGCTGTGAATGATGTCGAAGACGCCCTGCTGAGCGGAGCCGCCGCTGCCTTCAAAGGGGCCGCTCCCCCCGTCCTGGGTCCGCAGATCCTCTAGGGGGTCGACGGTGGTCTGGGCGCTGGCAAGCGGGGTTAAGCCGGCGAGGCCGCAGAGTGCAACAGACAGCGCGAGGGAGAATTGAGTAGAGGATTTCATGGGAAGTTACCGTCGAGTTTAGCTGTAGTATGGCGTAATCAGTATGGCGTAATTGGCTGAACAGATGCAGCGCGGGCTAGCGGACCAAGTTTGGCGACCAAGTTTGGCGATTCAGAGGCGCACCGAAGACATCTTTATCTAATACAGTTAGCGCAATTATGGCCTGCTGCCGCCTCGTCGTGCTAGAAAATGTGCCTATCTAGAAGGTGGCTACCTCAGCATTAGATTGTAAAGAGGGGCATTCGTACCCAGCTCCGGCTGAAGCGCGCTTGCGAAGCGCCTCCAAGGGCGTATAGCTGCTTAAGAAGCCGCCTAAGAAAACGAGCGCCGCAGCAGAGCGCGGACCAGCAAAATCGCCACGGCGTCAAACCCGACTAGAACCAGTAGCGCTGCCCAAAGGGTAACCTCGCCAAAGGGGGCCTGCATGACGACGCTGTTAAAGGTCCAGGCGCTGTTGACGTAGATGTAGCGAATGGGTTCGATGGCGTAGCTGAGCGGGTTAAGAGCGGCAATCCACCTCAGCCAGACGGGCATGAAAGAGAGGGGCGCTAGCGCAGTACTAGAGAACAGCAGCGGTAGGTTGGTGACAAAGATGACGGCGATTAGCTCCACGTGGCCTGGTAGGGCGAACGCTAGGGAGAGGCTAAGGCCCGTCACCCCCAAGACCAGCAGGAGTACGATACCGGCCAGCAGCAGCAGTCCGCCGACGCCGGGTAGCCCTGCCCCCATGACGGCGCTCGCGGCCACAATCACGGCGGTTTGGATCATGCTCAAGGTGGCGATAAAGAGGGCAGAGGCCACCACGATGGACAGGCGGGAGGCCAGCGGCGCGACCAATAGCCGGTTGAGGAAGCCAAACTCCCGGTCGAACATGACGGGAAGCCCGGCGTTGAGCGCCCCACCGAACGCGGTAAACACGATGATGCCAGCGCCTAAGAACTGACCATAGCTCTGGCTGGTGCCAAACAGCCCTTGAGGAACGTTTTGAAACAGCGCGCCGAAGAGAATCAGCCACATTAGCGGTTGAATAATGCCCGCAATCAGCGTTGTGGGGCGTCGCTGGAGCTGAATGAACAACCGCTTCGCCAGCGCTCCAGTTTCCTGGAGGAATTCGCCGGAGAGCAGACCTGGCGTTTGCTGAGCGGCGCTAGAGGCGGGATTGAGCGGGGTGATCGTCTGGTTCATGGTGGTATGGGGTGTTGTCCGAGTTGGGCGTAAGCTAATCCAATGAACAGAGTAGAGAAGATCGATTAGAGGTGAAGCAGGTCAATGGATAATCGCGATATGGACGTAGGCTATCGCTACCGCATGCTCTGCTTACGTTCGGCCTTCAGATCGCGGCTGCCGGCGGCGGCAAGCTCTGCATCCATCAGGGTCTTCCCGGTGGCGGCTAGGTAGACGTCATCCAGGCTAGGGCGGGCCTGGGAAATACCGAAGGTGGGTAGCCCTGCAGACTTAAGCGCCTGCTGCACCGTGACGAGGGCCTCGCTCTGGGGATCGACAACCAGGTTCAAAGAGTTGCCCTGGGACGCATTGATAATGATCTCCTGCACAAACGGCAGCGCCTCCAGCAGCCCGCGGGCCTGGGCCGCTTCATCATCCGAGGTGAACTCGCGAATGCGCAGGGTGATGCGATCGCCCCCGACCTTGTCCTTGAGAGCAGAGGAGGTGCCCGATGCAATTACGGCTCCTTTGTCGATGATAGCGACGCGGTCCGCTAGCGCATCCACCTCTTCAAGGTAGTGACTGGTCAGCAGCACCGTCGTTCCGTTGGCCTTTAGCTGCCGCAGAAAGTCCCAGACTACTACGCGACTCTCGATGTCTAACCCTACCGTGGGCTCATCGAGTACGAGGACGTCGGGCTGGTGCAGCAGGCCAGCGGCCAAGTCGAGGCGCTTTTGTAGACCGCCAGAGTAAGTGCCGCTTTTTTGGCCTAGTCGGCCACTGAGCCCCAGCAGCGAAGCCATCGACTCAACGCGCCGCGTCGCCTCCACCCGGGGAATGTGGTAGAGCGCCGCCTGCAGCTCGAGCAGCTCTTGCCCGGTGAGCACTTTGTCTAGCGCCACCTCCTGGGCCACATAGCCAATCCGCTGGCGAGCCAGCTTGGGCTCGTCTAGCACCGAGATACCAGAGACCTGAATTTCTCCTGAATCTGGCGATGCCAAAGTGCACAGGCAGCGCAGGAGCGTGGTCTTTCCGGCTCCGTTGGGCCCAAGCAGCCCAAAGATCTCGCCCGGCTCGATGTGAAACGAGACCCCGTTGAGCGCCTCAACGGAGCCGTAGCGCTTCTGCAAATCTTTGATGAGCACCGCTGGGGTCATAGGTCAGCCAAGTTGTCCCTTGATGTTTAGACTCTACATTAATTGTAGCCGCCTGCTTGGGAAGATGAGTAGGTGTCCCGATGGGTCCGTGGAAACACCGTATAACTCATCGGAAGCGCAAGCCGACATATTGTGCACCGACGTATTGCGAGGAGGATTATGGAAACAATCGCGATGTTGCCCCTTTGGGCCTCATCTGAATCAGCGCATTCAGAGGGTCTGCCTTACGTGATTGTTTCGTCTTCTGCAGCGGTTGTGCTCGCGGCCCAGTCGGAAAGGGCTCCCGTGGGCTACGACGCATCGATATGTCACCCCGACCCCAGCGATCGCTTTCTACCTATTGGTCTCGCCGCTGGCGTGGCGATCGCCGCTGCGGTGGGCGTAGTCGATCAGATTACTCAGGTTATCCCGCCAACCTACGAGGCCCGCGTCACCCTGGCGGCCCAGGGCGAGCAGGCGGTCCATTTGGATCTACAGACGCAGCTTGAGGTGATGGAGAGCCCGGCTCTGCTCGAACCAGTCGTCGCTCAGCTTCAGTCCCGATCTGTCGATATTACCTATGACGGTCTGCTTCAGTCGCTAACCATCGAAGCCGTAGGGGAAACCTTTGACATCCGCTACCGCCATCCCGATGCCGATATGGCGGAGGCCGTCATCGAGCAGGTCAGCTCAACCTACCTCAGCCACGGCCACACCTGTCGCCAGTCCGCTTGCCGGGGTCTGCAGTTTGTGGAAGCGCAGATTCCTCAGGTGCAGCAGCGGGTCAGGGCCGATCAAGATCAGCTTCGCCGGCTGTACGGCAGCGGACCAGCACCTAGTCAACAGGCAAAGCTCGCGGCAGCTCGAACCGCTGACGTTAAGCGACAGAGCATTGACATCAATCAGCGCCTCTCCGCCGCCTATAAAGCGCGCGCTGTGCTGCAGGATCGCGTGGGTCTCTCTCAAACGCCGGCCAGGACGCTCCTGCAGCGTGATGCGCCCTACCAGCAGCGGCTGCAGGAGCTCCGGCAGGTCGAGCAGCAAATTGCCGCTGAGTTTGGCCGCCCTCAGGCAAACAGTCAATCCTTACGCGCCCTCCATCAGCGGCACAGCGCGATTTCTGCCCAGCTCAATCAAACGGCCCAGGGCAGTCTGCGAAGATTTCTTGACAATCCCCGAGGACCAGTTGACCCTGTGTTTCAGCAGCCCATATACGGTGAGCTGCTGCAGAAGCTGGTAGGGATCGTGCATCAGATTGAGGTTTTGGAGCTACGCCAAAAGACCCTTGCGCAGGTCGAGGCTACGCTAGCGACAGAGCGCCGCCGGATTACGGGTCTGCTGCGGCAGTACGGCGCTGCTGAGCAGCAGCTTTTGGCCAACAGCAGCATCCTGCAAAACTATATCGATCGCCGGGAGCAGCTCCAGGACGATGCTGACCTGGAGCTGCTGTCCTGGCAGGTCATATCTCCGCCAGAGGTTATTTCCCCCGAAGAAGCTGACGCTGGCGGGCTTTGGCACAGCCGATGGCCGAGCGTTTCGCCTTACTATATCGGGGCGATCGCAGGGCTGGCTGCGGGCGCGGCGGTTTTTGCCCGCCGTCGCCAGAAGGTGATTGAGGGCGAGTTTGTGTAAGAAGAGCAATGGGCCAGCGGCGGCACCTCAGGGAGGTGTATCTGTTTAGCTTCCTAGTAAAGCCCCATCCTTAGCCTTTCCTCAATCCTGAGGGCAGGGAACCAGGCTCCCCTCTCCCAGAACTGGGAGAGGGGTTGGGGGGTAAGGGCCAAGAGCTGCGCTAAACGCGTACGCTGAGCTGCCGCCGTTGATCTCAATGCCACAAGCATCGCCACTAGCTTAGCTTTAGCCTATAGCAGGGCTAGCAGCTGATGACCAAAGCGAGCAACCGTAGCCGTCAGCTCATGGGTCACTGGCAGACTATCTACAGCCATGGCGGCGCTCAGCAGCATCATGTAGAAGATAGAATACTTAAACAGCGATCGCGCCAAGCCTAGGTCAGACGGGCTTTGCAGCAGCGCCCAAGCCTTGACGATGAACAGACCGCCCAAATAAAGGGCGCTGACGGCATACACGCTCCCCAAGACGCCGAAGGGGTAGACCAGCAGCAGCGTGGTAGGCAGCAGCAGGATGGTGTAGCCCAAAATCTGGCGGGCAGTGGACTCTTCGCCAACCACGACCGGCAGCATGGGCACGCCCACCTTGGCGTAATCTTCGCGAATCATCATCGCCAGCGCCCAAAAATGGGGCGGCGTCCACACAAAGACGATGGCAAACAGAATCCAGGCGGGCCAGCTCAGCTCACCGGTCACCGCCGCCCAGCCCACCAGCGGAGGAATAGCGCCTGCCGCGCCGCCGATGACGATATTCTGGCTGTTGTGGCGCTTCAGCCAGTGGGTGTAGACCAGCACGTAGGTGACAATTCCCGACATGGCCAGCAGAGCGCTAAGCAGGTTGGCGGCTGTCGTCAGGAGACAAAAGGAGAGCAGCGCTAGGGCGATCGCAAACAGCAGCGCGTCTCGCGGCTGCACCCGGCCCGAGGGCAGCGGGCGATGGCGGGTGCGCTCCATTTCGTAGTCGATGTCGCGATCGTACAGGCAGTTGATGGTGTTGGCTGAGGCGGCTGCTAGGGCACCGCCCGTGATTGTCGAGAGCAGAAGCACCGGGTCTACCGCGCCCGCCGCAGCAATCCACATGCTGCCGGCTGTGGTAATTAGCAGCAGGATGATGATACGGGGCTTGGTGAGCTGCCAGTAGCTCTGCAGGAGCTGCCAGAGGTTGGTGTGGTGACGGACAGGAGTCGCAACGTTTTGCATAGAAATCTTGGGTTCAAAGTAATTCAGAAATATTGAGGAGACACCGGTAAGCGGGCTAGCGTTTCGCCGGCTTTAGTCGTCTTGCCAGCCTAGCGCTAGCGGGCTAGGGTCTCGCTAGCGAACCCGCCGGCCTGGGCCGCCTGCAGGCTGCGGACCGCGATGCACACCAGGCTGCCCAGCAGCGCCGCCGCTACCACCTGATGGCTGATGGTCAATAGCTCGACCTGGAGGTGTAGTCGAAACGTCGCCGTTCCCAGAAAAATTTGCGCCACCAGCAGCGCCGCCGCAGCGCGGGCGAGGCGCGTCTCCAATTGCCATCCCAGGGCGACGGCGGTAACCACGGCAATGCTGGTGGGAATGACCCCCAGCAGGTGGATATTGACCACCGAACAGAGCTGGGTCAGCTGTAGGCACTGATGGAGCGCCCACTGGGAGCCCACTAACCCGCCGGAGAGGCTTTGGGCGTAGATCAGCGCGACAGCGGTGAGGCTAACGGCGGGGAGCAGCAGAGGGCGGCGGGGCTGCACTGCAGGGGCGGGGAGCAGCAGCAGGCCGATGGTCAGCAGGGTGATGAAGAACAGCAGCGCCGTACCTAAGTGGGCCGTAACAATATCAAAGCGAAGCAGCTGGGTCACGGTGAGGCCGCCCAGCAGTCCCTGAACGAGAACCAACGCCAGCGCCCCCAGAGAGGCCCAGGGCAACCACTGGGGTAGAACCAGTCGCCGCCGCCAGGAGAGCGCCACTAGCGCGATCGCCATCAGGCCAATTAAAGACGCATCCAGGCGGTGAATCCACTCTAGAAACACCTGTAGGTTCATTTGCTGGGTGGGGATTAAAGTGCCGTAGCACAGCGGCCAGTCGGGGCAGGCCAGGCCAGCGTTCATCACCCGGGTCGCGCTGCCAATCGCCATCAAAATAAAGGTAGCGATCGCCATCTTCCAGACGAGGCGACGAACTTGCTGAACCGCCGCTGAGTTGAGCTGTGGGGCACCAGTGGATGTCGCCTGATCGGGTCGATGGGTCGGCCACTGAGCAAAATGAGCCATTAAGACCTCTTGTGACAAATGTTGAGTCGCTGTCTGCTAGGTCACGCCATGGATCGGACCTAGGTCAATCGGCTCAGCTGCACGACGGAGAAAATATTGCGAAGCGTAACAGCGATGCCGCGGACGTCTGAGTCGCTGCTTCTCGAAAACCTGCCGTGAGACTGAACCTTTCTCTTACTCCACTGTAGTGACGGTTTCTCGGTCCTGACCAAGCTTTAGGGTTTTCTTTAGGGTTGTCAGCGCCGAGGCGGGCGTATTAAGGAATACAACATTTCCCAAGGGAAAAGCCTGAAATTATGTAGTCTGCTGCGCCTGGGGCGGTAGCGGCAGAGCGCCCGGCTGCTCGTCTAGGCCAGGCGGCTTGGGGAGGGGAATTTCTTCCACCGCAGGCAGCTTTTCAATCGCCAGTCGAGACGGCGTTGAGCTACCCGACAGCCGGCGCAGCAGCTTGGGCCGCGGATCGTGAAGCAGATAAAAGATGCGATCGCCCGCCTGCCATTCTTCCTGGGCCCTCACCACCTGTAGTCGCTTTTCGCGCTCCACCATAATGGGCACAAGCTCTCCGGCCCGCGTTAGCGCTTTGAGATGGGCCTGTTGAAACAGGAAGCCTGGTTCCTTGAGAGTCGTCTCTCCCAGCTTGATAGCCCCCTCTTGAATATGGCCATTCCAGGCCTTAAGTGGCAGCTTTTGCACAAAGGCCTGCTGCACCTTCGCGGTAGGGGGCTTGGGCGCTTTATTGCCGCCGCTGTCTTCCACTAGCTCCAGGTCGGTCTTCAGCTCGCCGGTGGTCACCGCTAGCACCCGAGGCGGCTTGAACTCCTCGGTCGCCCGCTGCGCCAGTACAGAATTCACCTCGCTGTTGTTGGTCATTGCCAGAAAGGTACCCGCAGTGGCCAGGCCCGCTTCCTCTAGCACATCGACCTCTAGCGCGCTGCTGGCAATAACGGTCAGCCCTTCCTTTTCCGCCTCTATGCAGGCCTCCTCGTCGGTATCAATTAGAACGACGGACTCGCCTCGGTCATTAAACAGGCGTGCAATGAGCTTGCTAAAAGGATTGCAGCCGACAATCACGGCCCCGGTAGCCTGGGTCGAGGTGATGCCCAGCAACTGGGCTACCCAGCCCGCCGTCAGGCCCTGGGCGGCAACGGTGGTAATGATCGTCAAGAAGACAAGGGCCTTGATAGCATCGCCGCCGCTGATGCCCCGCTCGGTGAGCAAGATGGCAAACAGCGAGGCCACCGACGCCGAGACGATGCCTTTGGGCGCCACCCAGGCCAAAAATAGCTTTTGCCGCCAGTTGAGATCGCTGTTCCAGGTGCAGGCCCAGATATTGATGGGGCGCACCACCAGCATTAGCGTCACCACCGTTGCCAGCGCCCCCCACCCTAGGGCAAACAGGCTGGCGATCGAGAGATCCGCTGACAGCAGGATAAACAGTACCGATACCGCTAGCACCGTCAGCTGCCCCTTGAATCGGCGCAGCAGCCGCTCTTCCGGCAGGGATGACGCCCGCAGCACGATGCCCGCAATCACCGTGGTCATTAGCCCCGACTCGCTGCGAATCGTCTGCGCCAGACCAAATAGGCCCCATACGCCTGCCAGCACGACCAGGTTTTTAGAATCTTCAGACAGGAAGTCAGCCCGCTTCAAGAATAGCCCCATCAGCCAGCCGCCAATCGCCCCGATCGCGCCGCCGATGCTGAGCCGCAGCAGCAGGCCGCTGATCACCATGACGGGATCGGTATCGCCGTTGAGAATCACGTCTAGCACCACGACGGCCAGGATGGCACCCACCGGGTCCACCAGCACCCCTTCCCCCTCCAGCAGCGCCGCAACCCGCCGCTCCACCTGCACCTGTTTCAGCAGAGGCGTAATCACGGTGGGGCCGGTGACGACGACTAAGGACGCGTATAGAAACGCCAGCGTCCAGGGAAATTCGCTAAACCAGTGGGCCGCCATACCGCCCCCAATTAGCGTGATCAAGGTGCCGAATGTGACTAGGTTCTGCAGGCTACCCGAGACGCGCCCTAGGTCCCGCAGCTCTAGGTTGAGGCCACCCTCAAACAGGATCAGGGCGACGGAGAGGGCAACGATGACCTCTAGCCCTACGCCCAGCATGCTGGGATGAATAATGGCGAGTCCGTCGGACCCCAGCAGCATGCCGAACAGTAGTAGAAAGACGATGCTGGGCAGCTTCAGGTAATCCCCTAAAACCTGAGCCGTGATCCCCGATATGGTGACCAGCACCATCTGCAGCGTAATTTCAAAAGGCGTGTCCATAAGGTTTTTAGATGCGCACAACTGTAGGTTGTTAGCAATCCTCCAATCTCGGACAGGGTGAGACTACGGGGTGTTGAAGCATCATGGTTGGGGTGTCAGGTGAACTGCATCTAGCCTAAAGAGCACGCTTAAAAACCGCACTGGGAGCAGTACAGCGGTTGAGAAATGAACGCAGGTATTTTGATTTTACCTAGCATAACATTTGTGGTTTATCCCCATAAGGCGTGAGGCTTCGTCTCCCTGCTGCCCAGTTCCCACAGCCTGCTTTCCTGCAGATCGCTTTCCTGCAGACCGCTCACAGTGCTACAGAACAGCCCTACAGATTTGACCGAGCAGATTTGATCAATGTGGGGCAGGCGACATGGCGATCGCGCCCCGCGGCGGTATGGTATGAAAAATTTAGGTGCCAATCGACACATCGCCTAGTGCATTTCATTGACGCATTAGCGAAACCCGCTCTCGGACAGGCTTATAGCCTGCCGCCCGAGATTTAGAGGCCTTAAATGCCCACGATGCTCCTTTGAGCGAGGTCTTACTACATGGTAAATGCTCCCAGTGAACCCGATTTCGATTTAGGCATCATTGACACTTTGCCTAACGGGGTTGCCTCCGGTGACGTTACGACCGACGCGGCAGTGCTTTGGACCCGCAGCGTCATCCCGGGGGACGTCCTATTTGAGCTGTCGACAGATGCAGCCTTTAGCGCCATAGTCGCCGCCCAAACGGAAACCGTAGACGATCCGCTGGTGCCGATTAAAACCGAGCTAGTCGACCTAGCGCCAGCGACTCAGTATTTTTATCGGGTCACTGACCGGGTGGGAGAGATGGAAGCTGGCCAGTTCCGTACCGCCGTCTCCCTAAGCACCTATTCTGGACTGCGGTTTGGCGTCTCGGGAGATTGGCAGGGAGAGCTGAGCCCCTACCCAGCGATCGGCAACGTACCGGAGCGCGACCTAGACTTCTTCGTGCAGATGGGAGACACCGTGGAAGCCGACAGCGAATCGGCGGCCCTGCCGGGAGTCACCCAGGCGCAAACCCTAGAAGAATTTCGCATCAAGCACGCTGAGATCTATGCTGAGCGCTTCGGCGTCAACAATTGGGCTGCCCTGCGGGCTGCCACCCCGGTCTACGCTACTTGGGATGACCACGAAATCACCAACGACTTTGCGGGCGGCGCGGCCCCGGCGGACTCTCCCCAAGAAGACCAAATCTTTGGCGACGCCGAGATTGGCTTTGTCAATGACACCCCGGTTTTCGAGGACGCCCTCACCGCCTTTCAAGACTACAAGCCGCTCCGCGACTTGTTCTACGGAGAGACGGGCGACGAGCGCACGGCCAATGAGCAACAGCTCTACCGCTTCAACACCTTTGGTAGGGATGCGGCCACCTACACCCTAGACCTGCGCTCTTTTAGAGACGCGCCGCTGCCCTTTATCTCAGAAGCCGCCCCCGAAGAAGACATCCAGGCCTACCTAAAATCCGCCTTTGAGCCGGGCCGCACCCTGCTTGGAGAAGCGCAGCTAGAGCAGTTTAAGCAAGACCTGCTAGCGGCTGAGACGGCCGGTATTACCTGGAAATTTGTCTTTTCCACGGTGCCCATCCAAAACTTCGGCGTTCCCGTGGCGGGGGAGCGCTGGGAGGGCTACGCCGCCGAGCGGGCCGAGCTGCTGGGCTTCATCAGCGAGAACGACATCGACAATGTGGTGTTTGTGACGGGCGACTTCCATGGCAATGTGGTCAACAACGTTACCTATCAAGCCTTCTTCGACGGGCCGCAAATCCCCACCGACGTCGTGGACGTCATGATCGGCCCGGTGGGCATTCAGCTTACCGTACCGTTCTTGCCGGAGCCCTTCAACGAGACCTTCGCCGCACCGTTTGGCCCCGCCACCGTTGCTTTTACACCACCTGCGCTTTTAGAAGCTCAGGGCAAGAGCCAGGCTGAATACTTGAGCCTCACCGGGGTAGACGCCCAAAACCAGTACGTGCGTGAGATCGTGGACGCTAGGCTGACGCCCTTGGGCTTTGACCCCATAGGGCTAGAGGACTCCGACATCGACGCGACGCTGCTGCAGGGGGAGTATATCGCGGCCCATCACTACGGCTGGAGCGAGTTTGCGATTGATCCTGCTACGCAAGCGCTGACGGTGACCACCTACGGCGTAGAGCCCTACACCGAAGCGGCGCTGCTAGCGGACCCCGATATTGCCCTGCGGGTTCCCGAAGTTCGCAGTCAGTTTGCGATCGCCCCCGCAGATTTTGAGGACGCGGCGTCCGGTGATCCCGGCCTGAATTTTGACCAGCCAGGGCTGAGCGGGGGTACCCTGGTGAGCGATCAGTTTGAGGGGGTTATGATTTCGTCTGCCGATGAGCGCACCCCTGCCATGCTCTTCGACAGCGAAAGGCCGACCGGCGGCGATTTCGATCTGCAGTCAGAGGACCTGGGTCTAGTGCTAATCCTTTCAGAGGATGGCGACGCTAGTGACCCAGACGACAGCGCCCAGGGCGGCACGCTCAGCTTTGACTTTGACGGCGGCGTGAGCTTGGAAAGCGTCGATATTCTAGATAACGAAGAGGACCAGAGCTCGATCACGCTCTATGGAGAGAACGACACCACGGTGCTGGAGGTGATAGACATTCCCATGGGGCACAACAACGCGCTGCAGACGATTCACTTGGGTACAGCCCTAGGCAATAGCTCAGTGGGCCGTCTGGATGTGACCCTGGAGAACAGCGGCGCTGTGTCCAATGTGAGCTTTGACCCGGTGGAAGGGGCTGCTGTCTAGAGCGCTGAGCCTAACGATACGAGGCCTTTGGATTATGGCCAATAACAAAGCTAGCGGACATCCGCATTTATCAAAGATGAGGAAGACGAAGCGGCGCTCCCCGGCAGCCGCTTCGTCTTCGTAGCGCTGGTGACGCTCAACCCCGACGGCGCAGCGGCAGCGGTCACCCTACAGGAAAACAGCGCGATCGCCCCCATCGACATCGCCTCAGCACCGCGCTAATCTCCTACCTACTTCGCCGCGGCGCTGTCCGCTGCCGGTGTCGCACCGGTACTTGGGGTCACCTCCGACGCAGTCTCTTCTGCGGGCGCTGCCCCTGGCTTTACTGCTGCCTCTGGCCTTGTCGCTGTGGCAGGCTGGGCGACGGCTTTCTGCGGCAGCCTGAGCTGCTCCCGCGCCTGGGTGAGGGTGTTGGCCAGACCGGTTTTGCCGGCCGTCAGCAGCGTCTGCTTCGCGTTCGCCGCGATCGCATCGGGCTTGGCTTCTCCAAGACGACCCATAACGGTGCGGGAAGTCCGCCCGGCAGCGATCGCCGTTGCTGCTCCGGCATCAAACGCTACTAGAACTAGGCAGGCCAGCAGCCAAAGCAGCAAACTACTCTCTCTGAGGATGGTCCAGGTATGGGCTACGGCGGTGCCATAGGCCTGGCGCGTATCTGCGCCGGATAGCGCCTGCCAAACCTGCTGGGCCTGCTGACGGATTCGCTGAGTCATAGGTCTATTCTCTCCTCAATGACGTACTATCGATGTGAATTATCGGTATGGGATAAGTAATTTAGCCAAAGCAATTAGCTCAGGAAATTTGAGTAGAGCAATCCGGATAAAGCGGCGTATTTGAGCATATCCGCCGTGGATAACCCCTTCGAATTGGGGGCAAGTCAGTCAGCACAATTTAGAAAATTTGTCCAGCCGCTCATAATAGCGCTGCTAAGCATGTGGAGATGTCCCAAGATGGCGAGATCGACGGCGGCCTGTCCCACGCTAATCTCAGGTTCCAAAGTTTCTCATAGTTTGGGATTATAGTTTCTGAACAAAAAATGTGTCAGCCGATATCTCTCTCGATTACATTAGCGCCAGCGGCAAGGACAGGGAAGCATGGATAATCGTCAACTGACTGCCTGGCGAATGCTCGCGGCGCGGGCGCTGGGAAGATTCATTCCCGCGATAGCTGGGACAGCAGCGTCCCCCAACGATAACCGGGTCGATGACCTGCTGAGGACGCTGACAAACCAGGCGTCAAGGCCAGCGGGCAGTTCGCCCTACGTGGGTATTTTTGGCGATCGCCCGCTATCAGACCTGCGGCAGCGGGCCGGGGGCGGCGTGAGACTCTTCCTGGAGCACCTAGAGGGCGATCGACTAATGCCCGCTGATGAGCAGGCCGACGCCTTGATTCGCGCTCTGCGGGGGTTCCCGCTGATGCGGCCCGTGGGAGTCTACGCCTACGAAGGCCTCTTCGGCTACACCGCGGCTAGGGTCAGCGGTTTACAGCTGGTAACCTGGCGCCGACTCGCGGGCCAGCGCCTAGAGCAGCTCGTCGACCAAATTTCAGATTCAGTGCCCACTTCTGCCGATGCTGAGGCCGATAGCCTGCTAAGAGCCCTCGCCGGTCAGCCCCCGCGTCCTCAAGGTCGGCTGCCCTATGAGGGGCTATTTGTGCTGCCGCGCCGGCTGGGCTTTCCGCAGCTTCGGGCGCGGGCAGCGGATACGCTGAAGCTCTTTGTCGAGCAGATCGACGGCGATCGCCTGGGCTCCCAAGACGCCGTGGTCGACAATGCCATCCGGGTCATTGCCACGCGGCGAGGCGTGGTGAGGCTACCCGCCCGCCCCTTCAGCCGTCTGCCCTACGAGGGACTTTTTCCCCGCCTAGCTGAAGTGACCGAAGCGCAGCTGCGGCGAATTGCCCCCAACGCATCACTGTCTCGGCTGCGTCGATTTGTAGGGCCACTCAACTTGACTATGGCCGAGTTCGGCATCACCCGTCCCCTGCAGCAGGCCCACTTTCTAGCGCAGCTCGCCCACGAGTCTGGAGAGTTTCGGTTTGTGGAAGAGCTCTCAGACGGCACCCAGTACGAAGGGCGGCTCGACCTGGGCAACGTCGTGCCGGGGGACGGGCCTCGGTTTAAGGGGCGGGGCCTGATTCAAATTACCGGGCGAGCTAACTACACGGCCTGCGGCACCGGTCTAGGTCTAGGAACTCAGCTAGTGAACCAGCCCACGCGGCTGACTGAAGACGAGCTCGCGGCCCGAAGTGCGGGCTGGTTTTGGGATTCTAGACGCCTAAACACCCTTGCTAATGCTGATGACGTGGTCGCGGTGACGCGGGTGATTAACGGCGGCGTCAATGGCCTCGCAGACCGGAGCGTGAAGCTGGCCGACGCAAAACGAGCCTTCGGCCTCTAGGCTATGGCCCATGAGGCGACGCCGCGCCATTACTCAACTTATCAGGCCCAAACGGTGAGCACGTAGGCAAAGTAGGCCGCATAGAGCGCCCCAATCACCCCCACCGCCAGGCGGCAGCCCCAGGAGTGGTAGCAGGTGAGCAGCAGGGCACAGCCCGCAACCACCGCCAGGATTTCTATGACGGTGACGATGCCGCCGTAGTGATTGGGGTCCCAGTAAGACACAGGGCTTTCAAAGCGCCAGTTCGACAGCGGGAAAAAGTGGCGGTGCCCGTCGTTGTGGTGCAGGGGCAAATCTCCTGCGATGTGCAGCAGCATGCTGATAGACAGCAGTACGCTAGAGCGCGAGCCGAGCCAAAGCGCCAGCCCTAGGCCCAGCAGCACGAGGGGAACGGAATTAAATAGGTCGATAAAGTTCTGCCACCCGGGCTCGTAGTAGGCCTGCCGCCAAATTACCCTTTCTGGCGTACCTTTGAGCTTCTCAACGCCATAGAACAGGAAGATCGGTAAATCTGGTAAAAGCCCGCCAATGACAACCGGCAGCAGGACGTCGGTTTGATCCTGTCGACCGATGAACAGCAAATTCAAGACCACGTGGGCCGGAGTATTCATGTAGAGCGCCTTGCAAAAATTGTATTAAGCCTATGCGTTATTGGCATCGGTGCAGGGGCAGGCATAGCGAAATGTAAATCCGGCTACAGAATCGACGCCCCGCAGCTGAGAGCCTAATGCGGAGCCTGCTCACGCGTTTGTAAAGCAGGCTTCAGCCCTTCCTAACCCAGTTACGCCGTAAGGAACGCCATGAACTTGATAGTCCTCTCCGCTATTCTAGGCCTGATTGCCGGCGTTGGTCACGGCATCGTCTCCCACCGCGCTGACTTACCCGTATCTCTGGTAGAGCAGGCGATTCCACCGCTGCAGAGCGATTCCTTTTAAGGGTGTAGTTGGATATGTAGAACAGTAACTCAATTAATAAAAAAACCTAAAAGCGTAGCAGTTGTTACAGAATTGCCCCGATAATACTTGAGTTACCCAATCGAGGCTGTATCTCATGACCTACAACTCTACGCATGCTTCAGCTGACCAAACAATAGCGCTCGGTCTAGCCGCGGCCTTTACTACTTTTGTGGTGGGTTACACCGCCGCTCGGGTCTACCTGATGAGCCCGTCCGCTGCCGAGACTGTCACCGAAGACGAAGTTATTGTAACGCCCCATCAGGCGGAGCTTTGGGAAGGCTTTGGCCCAGACGCCTAGCACCAGACGCCTAAAGCCAGACGCCTAGAGCCAGACAAGCCAGCCGCTTCATCCAGCGGGCTACTCTGAGAGACGCTCGACGATGCACTGAGCGTCGAGAATAATCCGCCCCTGCCCTCGAAACGCTCGGCAGGGGCGGATTAGCGTTTCGAGCAGCGGCCTTTGTCCCTGGCTCAGCCGCTGCCTCGCCTCATCTGCGGTCGGCTGAATTTGCCTTAGCCAGGGGTTCTGGGAAATATACTCCGCTTCGAAAGCGTTGGCGTCGACGAGCCACAGATCGACGCCGTAGGTCTCAACAAAATCCCTAACCACCGACGGGGTAACGCTGTACTGAGCCGCCATCAGGTCTTCTGTCCGCGCCTGAATCTGCCGATAATACCCCAAATGGTACGGGTTAGCGGTTTCAGAACTCGACAGCACCGATCGCTTCGCCAAGGCCGGAATATTGTTAGCCTGGTCCGAAAGGGAGGCCACTAGCGCGTCCTTCGGCTGACGGGCTAGAAACTCATACATGGATGTGCTTTGAGCAGCGACATAGTCGGGGTTGGGGTACTCATCCATGAGCAGCGGATAGCCAAAGCTGTAGAGGCCTACCAGCCCCACAACGCCCAGAGCCGCAAGATTTTGCCGCGATCGCCGCCGCTTGGCCCACTGCAGCCCAGCCTCTAGCAGCAGCACCAGGGAAACGCCCGCCGCAATGGTGACCACCATGGGCACGCTGTGCTTGATGTAGCGACTCGGCAGATGCAGCCGAAACAGCAGGGCATGGGCCAGAAAGAACATGCCTACCGATGCCGCAATTACCTGCAGCAGCAGCGCCACATCGGGCGTTACCTTATGCCCTAGGGTATTCTGACTGGCTCGCCGCGATCGCCACAGCAGCAGCGGTAGCAGCAGGCTCGCCCACAGCTCCGGGGGGCGCTCATACTTGCACCAGCTGTAGGGCAAGATGCCCGAGCGCTCGCCGCACAGCCAAAACTTAAGCGGGTTGTCAAAGAAAAAGTTTTTTCGCCCGTCCCCCTCCAGGGTCGGCAGCGATCGCGCTTCCGCCACCGTTAGCACCGGACCATAGTCTGAAATCTTGAGGGCATAGGGCAGCAGCATGATAAAAGCCATCCCAAGCCCCGCAACGCACAGCACATAGTCTGGCCGCTGCCGCGACAGCCGAAGCCCCTGCCGCCACTCCAGCAGCCGCAGCACCAGGACCCCAGAGGAGAGAAATAAACACTGGGGGTAAAAGAGCCCCTGCAGCACGATGGCGAGTAGGGCAGGCAGCATAGCCCGCTGCAAGACGTAGTACAAAAACGCCAGGAAAAAGGGGTAAATAAAGGCCCGGGGCGTTGCAGAGGCAACATCGTGGGTGTTCCAAATTGCCTGGTTGAGCAGGGTGGCAGCCATAAAGCCCGCTGCGGGCACCGGCAGGATAGAGAGGGTGAGCCAGAAACAGTAGCCCGTAGCCACAAGGGCGATGGGCAGCGGCAGCAGCTTATTGAACGTGAGCGGATCGAGGCCTAGGGCGGCCGCCGCCCGGTAGAGCGCCGTATAGCCGTGGGGGGCCACCGACTGAAAGTAGTCGGCAATGAGGTCATTGGAAAATAGTGAGGCGTCGAAAAAGCGCCACATCCAAAAGACGTGGGAGCGCACATCGTCGTGGATCACGTAGGCGCTGCTAAACGCTTCCCGCAGCCCTAGCCCCGCATAAAGGATGGCAGCAGCAATGCTGGCGCTAAACCACAGCGTCCGGCGAACGTCTCGCGTTGAAGTGGGCGTAGTCAGTAACCACTGAAGGCGATCGAGCATCATGGCTGCAGCGTCCGCCAGAGCCTATTGGCAAGATTCAAAAGGGGCATCAGCACAATTCAGATAAAGCATCTAGAGATCTTAATGCGTTTGAGGTGCCGTTTAGGATGAGGTTACAATGGATTATCGGCGTTATGCCGACGTTCTCTCTACGGCCAACCCGGCTGCGACTAAATCTCCTAAACCATGCTCCAGGACGCTCAAACTATTCGCTACTATCAGCGCATCACTGATGCCCTTGTTGATCAGTGGCGGCGGGGCTACCGCTACGACGACCTTCGCCTCTACGTTGACGGTTACCTAGCGGCTTTACGCCACTCGGACGCGATTGAGGCCTACCTCATTCACCGTCTTGAAGAGGAGGTTACTCGCTACCTACGCGATCCGACAAGCTTCGAGATGGATTATCCCCAAACTCAAACCGAGTTCGATTACCGATAGGCTAGACCCACCAGCTCGTCGCCATCGCGTCGTCATTCCAGTCAGGCGCTTCTGCAGTCGTGGGCAGTTCCGCTTTCTGAGGCGATCGCCGCTGCTGAGCAGCATCCGTTCTGTCGTTTTGCTGAGAATTAGCCTCTGCGTCATGACCCTCTGCATCGCGGCCGTCTGTGTCACGCATCTTGATGTCACGGACCTCTGTGCCACGCATCTTGACGTCACGGACGTCTGTGTCACGGACGTCTGCGCTACGACCGGACTGGCGGGCAGAGGCTTCGAGGTAAGCAAAGAATTCCATGGGTAGCGCCTGATTTGCGTTTGATGTCAATACCATCAAAACAGCGATCGCCAGAGCGCAGGCGTAGAAATAACCCACTTGCTCGACCGGCGAAGCGGCGCGGCTAGAGCGCCACGGGACAGGGCCAGTCTAGCGGCTAAGGGCTAAAGAGATAGTAGACCAGTTTGGCCACCGGTCCCAGTCAAGCTTAGTCAGGATACCAAAACATGCCCTTAATTCCCTCTGGATCGGGGACAAACCCCAGGTTGCGGTAAAAATCGACGACGTGAGGGTCGGCAAACAGGGTGATATTACTGATGTCCTCGGACCTCAGCTTTTGGATCGTATACTTCATCAGCGCCTTGCCCAGCTTGCGGCCCTGAAAATCGGGATGGACAACGACGTCCCAGACGGTGGCGTTAAACGCGTGGTCGGAAGTGGCTCTTGAAAAACCAATTAGGCGACGGCGGCTGCCGCACTGCTCCCACATAGCCACAACCAAAAAGCTAAACTGAATCGCCTTTTTGACCTTCCGCAGCGGCCGCCGAGACCAGCCCACAGCGTCGCACAGCTCCTCTAAATCATAGAGATCGATCTCTTTGTCTGTTGTAAAGAAGTAGCGGGTATCATCTGTCGCGTCGCTAGTCACTTTCACAGCCACCTGACCGCCGTTAGACGAAGAGGGGAGATCGGCGGTGGGGGTGTCAGCAGTCGTGAATAAGCTTTTCCAGAAACCCATGCAGGCGCACTTGGCTAGTCAAAATAGATCGCAATACTGTTAGTATATCTCCCGTATCACCTCTACAGGCTCTCCGTCTTCAACAAATTATGGTCTGTGGAGTCCATCAGGGGCATGGCGTCACGGTTTTATCATGTACAGCAAGCGTTCTGATGCATTAGGACACCTGCGCGCCGCATCGCCTATATACCGCCGCGCTTTGAGCCCGAGTCGTTTCCTAAGCGATGCGGCCAACGCTATAAAAGGCATGGGAAAGACCGTAAGACCTTAAACGCGTACTTGTTAGCTGGTATCGCATCATGCTCAGGGCAAACACATCTATCGGCAGCCGCGCTGTGCCTGCCTCGCTGGCTCAGGGCCTAAAACCCTCTACTCTCGAACTACTAAAGCGCTTTAATCGGGCGTTTCCAAAGTTCTATGGACAATTTGCGAGCAGCGAGATTCAGCTGCAAAACCTGCGGCTCGCCTACCAGCTCCATAAAACTCGACGGGCGGTGGCGGAAATCAAGCCAGAGGCCAACAAAAGCGCCCTGCATTTTGCCTACCGGAACCAGTCATTCTTGCTCAGCGATATTTTCGGCGTTCTAGCCGCCTACGGCCTCTCGATTCATAGCTTGAGCCTCTATGGCCAAATCGCGCCGCCCATGCTGGTGTTCATCAAGCTAGTGGTCTCCCGGAGTGGCGCAGCCCTTTCGGAAAGCACGGCAGACAACGTTCGCCGGGCGCTATATGAGGCCTTGGCGGGCCGGTTTGAAGTGGAAGAGATGCTGGCGGTGGAGTTCAACCTCGATGCGGGGCTGTCCGATGTAGAAACGGAGTTTTACGTTGACCCCGTCTTTCATCTGCCCGCGCTGCTGATCGATGCAGAAACCCAGCCTGGTCTTTTCTATAAGGTCATGTACTCCCTCTGGCAGGAAGATTTGCTAGTCGTCAACGCTAACCTGCTGATCTGGCGCGGACGCACGCGCCTGCTGTTTTATTTGCTTGGCCCCAACGAGGGGCTGATTCCAGAGTATTTAGGGCACAAGATTGCTGAGAGCGTGCGGCAGCGCCTGCTCGGCGCGCGATACTAGCACAGCTTAGCCGATTCAAAACGCGCTACGGCCTGACCTTATTGCCCTCGCCATAGGCCTGCCAGGCTAAATCGACTAGCCCACAGGCAATAGCCGCTGCTACCATCGCGCCCCCCTTGCGCCCGGCCACGTGGATGAAGGGCACCAGAGCATTCTTGAGGCGATCGTCGATGTCCTCTAGGCCTACGAAGGCGGCGGGGGTGCCAATCACCAAGGCAGGCCTGACGTCATCGGCTTCGACTAGGTCCATAAGCGATCGCAGCGCCGTCTGAGATTGGCCTACGATGCAGATAGCCTCTGGATAGCGGTGCGCCAGGGTTTCCATACCCCAGGCCGACGTGGTCTTCTCCTTCTGAGGCCGGGTGAGGGTATCCATACTGCAGTAGACCGGGTTGGCAAACGTCCGCTGAATCAGGGCGGCGATGCCTACCTGGACCATCGGCATATCGACGATGATGGTGCTGCGAGCCGCTAGGGCGGCGGCCCCAGACTGAAGTGCTCGGTCAGAAAAGCGAATCAGGTTGGCGTATTCAAAGTCCGCCGTCACGTAGATCGCTCGCCGCACAATTTCGTATTCGGCGGGCGAAAACCCGTGCTCCCCTATCTCTTGATCAATGATGCGCAAGCTTTGCGCGTCGGTGATATGCCACTCCATCCTTTAGCTGCCCCCTCGTCTTGCACATCCATATTCCATAGCACCACGATTTAGCAGGTCTGCGCCAATCCATTTCCAATTCGTATCTTTAGGGTTAGCGGCTTTAGGCGGGCCAGCGGTCTCTACGTCGCGGTAGCGCCCCTGACAGTCATATTCCGTCATATAGCGCACCGTTTCAGGTGTGCCGTCGGCGAGCCTGTGCTGCCAATAGCTCTTCAGCCGAACGCCGACAGCTGTGGGCTGCACTGAGTCAGGAGCGACGTACTGAACACCGTCTTCTGAGCGAGCGACCATGACCCAGGCGTCGGCATCATTTATCGAGGCATCACTGGACAAAGCAGCACTGGAGGGCATCTCAGCGGCAGCGGCGCTGCCTGAAGTCAAGCTAACCGCGATCGCCACCGCTGCGATCGCGGCTGCTATTTTCGTTGCCGCCGCCGCTAGGCCTTGGCAGGCGCTTGAGAACAACCGCGCGGGCAGATTTAATGCAGTCATGGTGGGGTAGGGTCTTCTTCAATAACGGCAATATAACGATTATGGCCATGCCCGTGGCGTCTTATAGCGATGCTGCGGAGCGCCACCCTGTGGCAATCTTATGTAGCGATACTGTACAGCGCGGTGTAAAGGCACTACCCTAAGTCTCACAGGATTCTCTTCATTGGGACAGACGTTATGAATCCGTGGCGAAAGCTGGGGGATATTGCATCCACTCTATTTGCCGTGTTCCTCGTCGCTTGGTTCACGGCCCAATGCGTCAAGTTTGGCTGGTATGCCCGGGGCAATCCACTGCTGCGCCCCATCGTGGCCAATTTGCTGGGCCTTGATCCTGAGCCTGCCGAGCCTAGCGCTCTAGAGCGGCTGAGGGAGCTGGTTAATCCTGACGGTGAAGACGTGACGCCTTGAGAATATCTGCCTCAAGACGGATCAGGGTTGTTGACCAATCAGTTCCTAATCGCTATACTAAAACCTATAAATACTCTTTTATTCTCCCGACTTACCTCACTCAATGGCCCGACCCCGTGAATTCGACGAAGACGTCGTCCTAGATGCCGCCATGCAGATCTTCTGGCTGCGCGGCTACGGCTCGACGTCGCTCACTGCACTCACTGAGGCAACGGGGCTGCAAAAGGGCAGCTTATACAAGGCGTTCAAAGATAAGCACTCCCTATTTATCACGGCTTTAGAGCGCTACTTGAACGAGGCCTATAGCGTGCATCGCGATCGCCTCGGCAACTGCACCTCCCCCAGGTGCGATCTGCGCCAGTGGCTCGGCTACTTAGTTGAAGTCTACAGTGGCTACACCGACTGTCGCGGCTGCCTGGCCGTCAACTCCCTCATCGAGCTTGCCCCCCACGATGAGGCCGTCAAGCGGCTGCTGCAGGGCTACCGCTCCCGGCTGCGATCGCTGCTCACCAGCGTCATCGCCCAGGGTCAGGCGGCAGGCGAGTTCCGCACCGATGCTAAGGCCGAAGATCTGGGGCTGCTGATGTTCCACATCTTGATGGGACTGTTCACTAGCCTCAAGGCCGAAGTTCCTCGGGATGTGCTGGAGCAGCAGGTTGATTTAGTGCTCAGCATGCTGGAGTCCTAAGAAACGGCAGCGCCATTTCCCTACCGTCTGACTTCGGGCCTATCCAGCGCTGCAAACCCATCTCTTAGTTCACCAACGCCCTTTTTTTTGTCCAGTTGTTGACCAATTAGTACATAACCTTTGTAACCGTCGCCACCACAGTAAACCCCCGTTCACCACAGGACATGATATGACTTGCCACACAACCTCTCAACACCGCGCGTGCAACGTCAACTTATCCAAGCCACCTATCTGGCGCCGCGCCGCTGCCCTACAAACAGGCCTACGTAACGCCCTCAGTACCCTCATCTCTGACTACCGCATTGCCCTAGAGCGCGACCCCGCCGCCCGCAGTGGGCTAGAGGTGCTGCTGTGCTACCCCGGACCTCAGGCGATCGCCCTTCATCGCGTTGCTCATGGGCTACACCAGCTTGACCTACCGCTCCTGCCTCGGCTAATTTCCCACTTTTCTCGCTTCCTCACCGGCATCGAAATCCACCCCGGCGCGATCGTGGGCCAGGAGGTATTCATCGACCACGGCACTGGGGTCGTAGTTGGCGAAACCGCGACGGTGGGCGATCGCTGCATCATTTACCAGGGCGTGACCCTCGGCGGCACCGGTAAAGAGAGCGGCAAGCGCCACCCGACCCTGGGCCGCGAGGTAATGGTGGGGGCCGGAGCCAAGATTCTCGGCAACATTACGGTGGGTGATCACGCCCTCATCGGCGCGGGGGCGGTAGTGGTGAAAGACGTGCCTGCCGACGCCACGGCGGTTGGCATTCCTGCGCAGGTGAAGCCGCATCGGTCTGCTTTGGTCATAGGTCCAGCGCCAGAGGCTGAACCAGCGCCCCTGCCGACGGCAGTATCTAAGGCCACAGCGACGCCTGTCGAAGTCATGTCTCAGCGCTCCGCACCGCTCAACCCACCCCTTCTACTTCCTACAGCCGGCAAATCCGCTGAAGAGCTAGTGCAGTGGGCCGCTGAGGAATTTGGCGACGGCTTGGTGATGAGCACCAGCTTCGGTATTCAGTCGGCGGTAATGCTGCACCTGGTCACGCAGGTCGTGCCTAACATCCCCATCATCTGGGTGGATACTGGGTACCTGCCCCAGGAAACCTACGACTTCGCCGACGCGCTTACCCAGCGCCTCAAACTCAACCTCAAGGTCTACCAGTCGCCCTTGAGCCCCGCCCGCATGGAGGCCCGGTACGGCCAGCTCTGGGCGCAGAAAGACCTAGAAGCCCTGAATCAGTACGACCAAATTCGTAAGGTGGAGCCCATGCAGCGGGCACTGCGGGAGCTGGGGGCAACCGCCTGGCTCGCGGGGCTGAGACGACAGCAGACGGACCATCGCCGCAGCCTCGATCGCGTTATGCGGCAGGACGGCGTCACCAAGGTTCACCCCATACTGAGCTGGACCGCTCAAGACGTGTATCAATACCTCACCGCTCACGACCTGCCCTACCACCCCTTCTTCGACCAGGGCTATGTAACCGTGGGGGACTGGCACTCTAGCCGACCGCTGACCGCTGAAGACACTGGCGATCGCTCCACCCGCTTCCACGGGCTGAAGCAGGAGTGTGGTCTTCACCTGCCTTAGGAGGCAATGGTCTGAGCGTCGCTATAGCAAGTCGCAAGCTGACATGGAGCCATCAATGAGCGTGCTAAGGTCGCATAGGGTTTGAGCCCAGAAAGCTGTTCTAAGCGGGGTGGCCAACGCTATATATTGAGAAGTGGCATTTCCCCAGCAGAAAACGTCACTTCTCAGAATAAACTTGATCTACAAAAATAGAATCTCAATCGAATTTTCTTTGCTTTCATATTGCTTTACTAACTCTTTACGCAACCAGTAGCGAGTTGCTAAGGCGCGCTACTATAATACACGTAATACTAAGCAAAGTGATTTAAGCAATATATCAACGCTTAAGCGTTTACAAGCTACAATCACCTCCTAATATAGACGACGTTATATAGACAGCGTTTTTGCTATTTACGCAAAGACAGAGGAAAACTTAGCCTATGCTTTCGTCATAACAATCGCATTGCGTTATTATCTTCTCTTGAAGGTCAATAGGCTTTACCTCGCAAACAAATATTGCATTTACCCTGTTGTGTAGACAACCCTTCTAGAGAAAACTCAGATATTATGCGAGCCAGGTTATGTAAGTAGCCTAAAGCGTCCAGCCTATCTACTAGAAAATCAGGGTTGAACAAAGTAAATTCGCCTTTAACCTACCTCTCTGTAGCTTTCTAATCAAGGCTATGTTGGGTAACGTCCTTCTGCAAGAAGAACGTTACCCAACAACCTAATCAGGCTTGAAATTAATCTTTTAAGAGCGCATTTCTTAGTAGTATTAGCAGTATACGGCATCGAATAATGACCAAACTTCTCCATCTTAGGCCAAAGTCGTTAGCTCTTATCGTAAGCCTTGGGCTTATAATCTCTCCCACTATTTCCGCATGCGTTAGTAGCCAGACCAGCGAACTCTCCAATTTTAGTGACCCTGCAGCCGTTGAAGATGTAGTTCAAATTGGTGTCCTTGTCCTTGACAACGTTGACGCGACTCGGGCACGATACGAGCCCTTATTTGATGAACTCAGCAGTGCGATAGGACGACCTGTCAATTTTGTCCCCATGCCATTTGAATCAATACTTCTTATGGCTGAAGCCGGCAAAGTCGATTTCGTCATTTCAAGTCCCCTATCGGCTGTTCAAATGCGCCGACTCAATGGCACAGAATTTTTAGCCACGATTGCCCTTGAAGAGACTGGCGCTAAGTACGGTGGACTGATCGTCGTCAAGCCTGATAGCCCCATTACCACGGCAAATGATCTGGTCGGTAGAACAGGAGCCTGCGCCTCTATGACAACATCGGCGGCGGGGTGTTTATTTCAGATTTATCATTTGAACCAAAAGGGGCTTGATCCACGTAAGCCATCTAACGATATTCGCATCACGGAAATTCCTTCCCACGACAAAATTGTTGATGCTGTTCTCAATGACGATGAGATTGAATTTGGCTTCGTCAGATCGGACCAGCTGCAGCGGATGGTCGACCGAGGACTGCTCTCCAGCATCGATGAGGTAAGAGTCTTAGAACCTACACAAGATGACTATCCATTAGCCCACACTACACAGCTCTACCCAACTTGGCCGATCGCTGCTTTTCCAGACACCCCTGAGGTTCTTAGAGAACAGGTAAGACAGGCCTTGCTCAACATTCCCGAAGGCCATGAATCTCTGGCTAGCGCTGGGTTTAGCCAGATTATTCCTCCAGCGGATTATAGCGAAGTTGACAACCTCATTGAAACCCTCAATCTAACGAGTGCCGAGGCGGAGTAGCCAGTACTGGGTTTACTCCCCACCGGGTGCGATAAGGGACCCCAATAGAGTACTTATAGCTATTTGAATCCGAACTGTTTCCTATGCCGGTGGAGTATGGGCGTGAGAGTGGGCCGGACCTACTCTCACGGCTGACAAACCGTTTGAGATTACGATCTAATACCAAATGAATATGAAGATGCACATTATGGCTCACCCCCGGCTGTCGCCATCCCCTACGCCCTTCGGGCAGGCTTCGCCAAAAGCAAGGGGATTATAGGGGGATCTCAATATGTGCGGCCACATACGGAATTGGTATAACTTTGAAGCTATTTCTCTGGGGCTCATTGTCCCATTACTAATTAGGAAGCTGTTCTTAAACACTACGCTATATCGAGTTTTACTATGCGCAATTCTCTTTGCCTTAAGCCAAAGTCATTAGCTTTCCTATTGATCTTTGGATTGATACTTTTCCCCTCGCTTTCGGCCTGCT
>JBHJHD010000010.1:0-123027 GCA_050331115.1 Elainellaceae cyanobacterium | reverse complement strand
CACCCGCTGGGCCAGCAGCACCCTCAGCAGGTTGCGGCAGAGGGCGATGCCCTGCTGAGCGCCGCTGAGGAGGGCCACCAGCAGCGCCTCGATACCCAGGTACTGGAGGGCTAGCCAGCGGTCTGCCGCTTGCCCCGACTGGGAGGCCTGGACCACCGCGTCGACAATCAGTTTCCCCACGTAGGCCACCGCCGCCGGGAGCAGACCGGCCACCAGCGTGAGCAGTGCGAAAAGGAACGTATAGAGGCGGTGAGTCTGCCAGACCAAGGCGATCGCCCGACCGCAGTAGCGAAAGATAGAGCTAGACTGGCGGAGACGCTGCCAGGGCTGGCGGATTTGATTGAGAAGACTATTCATGCTTCTACCTTAGCGGCTGAGCGGTTCTAAGGGGCTAGCCATAAGTAAACGCTGCTTGGGTGTTAGCAGGTCGCCATTCCCGACGGCGGTCATGTCCAGTTCCGAAGCCGAGTCGCTAAACTGAGACAAGGTTCATTAGCGCTGATAAGGACGGTGTTATGTCAACTCGTCGATCTATGGCTTTTTTCGGTGGCGCGATCGCGTTCAGCTTAGTCGCGACGCTGTCTCCCGCTGCAATCGCTCAAGTCTCTGAAGAAGGCCGAGAATTCATTGGCGCAGAAGATGCCGACATCACTGATGGTGTCACCGATATCGGCATTATTGACCCATCATCCCCTGCGCCGGTAACTTCCGTCAGTCTGTCCAACACTTTCAGCCTGCCTGAGTTCGAGGCACAGGCCTTTGCGTCTGGCCCAGAGGGGTTTAGCCCAGAGGGGTTTAGCCCAGAGGGGGCTAGTTCTGACGCTTGGTCCAGCCCCGGGTCTGAGGCTGAAGCGGCAATCATTGCGCAAGACGACAGCGATCGCGAAGTGGAGACGGCCCAAGCCGCTGAGGAAGCGCCGGATAGCGTCGATTTTTTTGGTGAGACTGCCCCAGAAGAGGCGGCTACAGAAGAGGCGGATGAGGCTGATACGCAAGAGGCCGTTAGCAGCGATGCTGAAGAGGTGGATGCTGTAGAGACAGATGCCCTAGAAGCTGACACTACAGAAGCTGATGCTGCAGAGACAGACGCTGCAGAAACTGGTACTGCAGAAACCGGTGCGGCAGAGGCTGATACTGGAGAAACTGACCCTGAAGTTGCCGCAGAAGAGGCCGCCCAGCAGCGTCGCCTAGAGCTATTCTCTGAAGGCGATCGCCTGTTTGAGGCGGGTCGCTACGCTGAAGCCGAGGAGGTCTATCGACAGGCCAAGGGCACCTTCGAGGGCGACATTGTCGAGCGGGCCGAGCCCATTTCAGATCCGGCTGAGCTTTCCCCAGCCGGTCAGGTCTACTGGCGCGAGTATCAGGCTGGGCTAGAGACGGGGCTTGACACTCGCATCGACGTGCCGCTGCAGCTGCTCACCCAGGAAAACCCCGAGTTTATTCCCGGCCACCTGAGCTACGCCGAGCGACTGGAAGCACAGGAGCAGACCGAGGCGGCGATCGCCGTGCTGGAGCGGGCCACTACCCTCTATCCCAACGACCTGGCGCTCACCCAGGCCCGCATTGACGCTTTGGCAGAGCAGGAGGAGTGGCTGCAGGCAGCGATCGCAGCGCGGCAGTATGCGTTCATCAACCCTGAGGACCCCGCATCAGAAGAGCTTGCCCTCTCCGCCGATGCCTATCAGGACCGCTTTCGTCGCCGGATGCGATCGCGCATTACCCGCAACGCCATCGGTAACGTGCTGGCTGGGGGCGTCGGGTTTGCGCTCACGGGCAATATCTTCGGTCCGATATCGGCCCTACAGACCAGCGTCCTGCTGATGCGGGGGGAAACGGCGGTGGGGGAGCGCACCGCTGAGCGGGCTGCTGGGGAACTGGAGATCATCACGGACGATGAGGTCGTCGCCTACGTGAATGACTTGGGTCAAGAGCTGGCCGAGCTGGGCGGACGGGATGAATTTGAGTATGAGTTCTATGTGGTTGCTGAGGATGACCTGAACGCGTTTGCCCTGCCCGGCGGCAAGATTTTCGTGAACGCGGGAGCCATCCTCGAGACAGAAACAAAGGCTGAGTTTGCGGGGCTAGTGGCCCATGAGCTGTCCCATGCGGTGCTGTCCCACGGGTTTCAGCTGATGACGGGGGGAAGCATGATGGCCAACGTTATGAGGGTGGTCCCCTACGGCGGCATTGCCACGAACCTAGCGGTGCTGGGCTACAGCCGCGATATGGAGCGTCAGGCCGATCGCCTCGGGACGCGTATTTTAGCGGCGTCTCCCTATGCGGCTGACGGTATGGCGCGGCTGATGGTAACCCTCGAAGAAGATGATCCCCGGGGCCGCTTTGACTGGCTCTCTAGCCACCCCGATACGCCAGAGCGGATTCGTCGCCTCAACACCCTAGTTGAGGAAAACGGCTATAACCGCTACGCCTATGAGGGGGTCGATGAGCATCAGCGTATTCAAGACCGGGTGCGGCGCATTCTTATCCAGGCGGGGGTGCTTCTAGAACTTGATGAGAGCGGCGAGCCGATAGACCCAGAGGTAGAGCCCGACTCAGAGCCTGACCCAGAAGCAGAGCCTGACCCAGAGGCAGAGCCTGACCCAGAGGCTGATGCGGGAACCGAGGAGGAGCCCGTTCTAGAGGCTGAGCCTGATGCCCTGCCGAACCCTGAGTCCGAGTCGACGGAAGCTAGCCCGACGCCGTGAAGCTGCTGTGCCTCAGCAACGGCCACGGGGAAGATGCGATCGCGCTCCGGGTGCTCAAGGCCCTGCAGCAAAAGTCCCAGGATTTAAAGCAGCCGCTAGAGCTGGCCGCGCTGCCCATTGTCGGCGACGGCTACGCCTACCAAGCCGCCGATATTCCCCTAGCGGGGCCGACGCAGGTCATGCCGTCCGGGGGGTTTGTCTACATGGACGGGGCGCAGCTGTGGCGGGACGTCCGGGGCGGGCTGCTCACTTTGACGAGGGCTCAGATCCAAGTGGCGCGCCGGTGGGGGCGAGCGGGGGGCAGCATTCTGGCGGTCGGGGATATTGTGCCGCTGCTGTTCGCCTGGGCCAGTGGCGCATCCTACGCCTTTATCGGCACCGCTAAGTCGGAGTATTACCTGCGGGACGAGTCAGGACCGCTAGCCCATCGCGCCTGGTTTGACCAGATCGAGGGATGGACGGGCTCAGTGTATCTTCCCTGGGAGCGCTGGCTGATGAGTCGCCCCCGATGCCGGAGCGTCTTTCCCCGCGATCGCCTCACGGCTGAATTTCTCAAGCAGTGGCCGATACCCGCAGTCGATCTCGGCAACCCGATGATGGACGGGCTGCGGGTCGAGCCTGACTACGCCGATAGCTTGGCTAACGCGCCCCCCCAGTCGATTTTGCTGCTGCCCGGCTCCCGCAGCCCCGAAGCCGAGCGAAACTGGCAAATGCTGCTAGCGGCAGCGGACTCGGTTCGGCAGATTTGGGGCAGCGCCCGGTTTCTAGCCGCGATTTCGCCTAACCTAGACCAGGCGATTTTTGACCGGCAGGCGGTTCAGCAGGGCTGGCGTCCTGCCGGTCGCGCCCAGTCGAGCGGCCAAACCTATACTAGCGGGGAAGCAGCGCTAGACATTGACGCCCGCTTCTACGATTTTCTGCACCAGGCCGATGCGGCGATCGCCATGGCCGGGACGGCGACAGAGCAGTTCGTGGGGCTAGGCAAGCCCGTAATTGCCCTACCTGGAGAGGGTCCGCAGTTTACCCCCGCCTTTGCGGAGGCGCAGACCCGACTGCTGGGGCCGTCGGCGCAGCTTGTGACAGCCCCAGCCGAGGCTGGGAAAGCGCTGCAGCGACTTTGGGCAGATGTGCCTCGACGCCAGGCGATCGCCCGCAGTGGCCAGCGCCGCTTGGGGCCGCCTGGCGCTGCTGAGCGCATTGCGGCCCATCTGCTAAGCGTCATGGCATCTCCATCGCCTCCTTAGAGCCAGCTTATTCGTAGCGTCATGGCGTCTCCATCGCCTCCTTAGAGCCAGCTTATTCGTAAACGACGCCACCGACTAAGATTTCAGGCCAGTTTGCGTCCGCCATCGCAATGTGGCCGGGGACATCCTGGAGCCACTGCTGCTGGACTTCTAGGCTGTAGTTGAGGTAGAGCTTTCCGTTCACAATTTCCCAAGCCTCGGGATCGGTAGACACCAGGTTCCCTTCGCTCAACGCCTGGGCGCAGTATCCGCCGTACTCGGGGGCATAGGCGTCGGGGTTGCTCGCAAACTCATCCCGATTCTCAGCGCTTGCAAAGGTCCAGGTGGCGCCGTTCCAGTCGTGCTGAAATTCTGGGCTGCCGATGACGGCCTGACCTTCTGTGAAGTAGGCCACCGGGTCAGCGCCGCGAATGGCAAAGCTGTTGGGGGCGATGTAGACCGATGCTGCTGAGGTGGCCTGCCCGTCGCCAGCGCAGGGATTGGCCGCACAAGGATTGGCCGCACAAGGATTGGCCGCACAAGGATTGGCCGCACAAGGATTGGCATAGACCGAATAAACGGGTGCGATGGAAACAGCACTCAGACCAACCATCGAAGCCACGGCCAACGCCGCAAAATATCGAATTTTCATAGCACGTCGTTCTTGTAAGGTGTTCGTCGCTGGAAATCGCTGTTTTCAGTGAACGCGAACTACGTGAAAATAGTCTGAGACAGCAATAAGAAATTTATGGACGCTATGGCAGAGGCGTTTCGGCAAAAGCGGGATTTACTGGAAGGGCAGAAGGTGTAGAGCTCGCCGCGCAAAATCAAATTACTTCCTTCAAGTGGCAAGGGCGATCGCGATCGCAAAGCCACAGACAACTCCAGAAAGTCCTGAAACCATCGCACCCAGAGCCCTCGCGCCTAGAAACAGAAGGTTCGCGCCCTGAGCATCCATTCGGTAGGCCCCGTAAGCTGAGGAGAATCCAATGGTGTGCAGGGTTCTGGCGATCGCGAACGCGAGGCACAGGGCGAGTACGAGCAGCGTCGAGCCGGTCTGCAGCTCTAGTAGCGTAATAGAAGCGATGAAGATGCCAGCATTCTCGGCAAGGTTGCCGTGGCGACGCACCATCCGCTCCAAGGTGAGGTCGTCTTTAGCTCCCATTCCCCTCTTGGTTTTGGTTCGGTATAGCCCTACGGCAAACATCAGCCCCTGCTGCAGCACCAGCAGATAGGCTGCAAGCCACGGTGAATAGATTAGTCCCATCATCGGTTTGATTAACTCCAGTTTGACTATGCATTTTAGGCTTGCAAGAATGTGGTGTCATTGCGCAAAAAGGCAAATACTATTTGCACATGCGCAAATTCTTGCAGTCGAAGGGTTGCTCAGGACATGGCGCTTTCTAGGGCTCCCACGGCGTGGGGGGCTGGAGAACCACTCGGTCAAAGCGCCTGCTCAGGCATAGTATGGGAGAACGCTCGCTGTGAACTGGTCTGACCTACAGGTTCTGCTTGCATTTAAGCGCGAAGGGACGCTGCAAAAAGCAGCGATGACGCTGGGTATGGATATCAGCACGGTGTCTCGTAGAATCCGGACGCTGGAGACGGACCTGGGTCAAATCCTAGTTGAAAACGTCAGCGGTCGCCTCGTCCTAACAAACTGCGGCGAGCAGGCCGTGAAGGCTGCTGCAGCCATGGCGGTGGAGTCGGATAGTCTACAGCGAGCTGTGGCAGGGGAGGATGTAGCCCTGTCTGGCACCCTACGCGTGGCGCTCTTAGATATCTTTGTGCTGTTCCACGCCGACCTTCTCAGCTCGTTTAAGACCCGGTATCCTCAGGTAACGCTGGAGTTAGTGGCCAGTACGTTTCGGCTGCACAGCCTCACGCGCCGAGAAGCTGATGTGGCCATTCGGGCCGCAAGGGAACCGGACGCCACCCTGGTGGGAATGCGGGCTCTGCACGTTGAGTACGCTGTCTATGCTCACCCAGCGATCGCCGATAGGCCTCCGGCTCGCTGGGATGCCCTGCCCTGGATTGGCTGGGACCCTACAGCAAATGCCCGCGTCACGGATGCTTGGATGGCAAGACATGTACCCCCAGAGCAGGTTCGCTTCCGCACGGATACGCCAGCGGTGCAGTTTGTGATGGCGGAGGCAGGAGGCGGGGCCTGCATCTTGCCCGTGGTCTACGCTGAGCTGAGTAGTAAGCTAGTGCGCCTGAGTGACATACTCGACGGATTTGATACCGATATTTGGCTACTAACCCACCGGGACCTGAAGCGCAACGGGCGGGTCCAGGCGTTTTTAGAGCATGTTTACCAAGGGCTAGAGCCGCTTCGGAGTCGCAGTAAGCCGGAGTAGTCGAGGGAATATGCAGGCGATCGCTCAAGCCTCGATTGGCTCTACCAATTCACCCCTTTAGTTGTCTTCAAGCACCACAAGCGACCTGTTACTCAGTTCTCGATATCGCATCAGCGTTTGTCGATTTCGCTTATTCATTCATGGGCAACGCTGAAGCGACAACAAAATCAGGTGCAATGGGAGGAAACTTCTCCTGCTCTTCGGCAGAAAGCCTATCCCACCGAGCTTAGAGGGCGTTTGAAAAGTAGCAAACGCTCTGCATTACCCCCTTAATTCCCCCTTGGCAAGGCAGGGCTGATCTATCAGTCAGATGACTGCCCGGTGAAAGCTTCAACGCCCGAATGGATATCGTAACGGGAGCTGACGCAGTCATCGCTATAGTCTATAGAACCGCGCTAGTTTTGGGTAAATAATGGAGCTAAGCGGATTCGAACCGCTGACTTCCTCAATGCCATTGAGGCGCTCTACCAACTGAGCTATAGCCCCGCAGTAATCATGATGCCCTGGCCCATACCCTGGGTCAAGCTCGATCTCGATATTAGCACCCCCTTTCCCTCTACGGCATAAATCGCGCTAGAGTTCTTTAGACAGGACTTACGCAAATAGACTTCTGTATGGGCGTCACGCAATCCCCCCGCCTTTGGCACCCCCCTCATAAAGGGGGGCGAGGGGGGTGCCCTACGCTAAATACGGCAGCAAAGAGTTCTCCGTGCGTAAGTCCTAGATAAGGCTTAACTGCCTCTCGCGGCACCCCCCATGACCACTCCAAACCAGACTCCCGACATCGACGCCAATATCGACACCGATGCCTTGCTCCAGGCCATGCGCCGCAAAGAAGGCAACTGGATTGGCTGGGCCATGGCCGCTCAGCAGCTACAAAAAGCTGGATATAGCCCGCAGCAGATCTTCGAGGGCACCGGGTTTGAGCCGATTCAGCAAAATCAGATCACCGTCGCCGCCCAAGTCTATAAATCTCTCGAAGCCGCCGACGTCTCCCCTGAGGTGCGATCGCGCTTCGAAATTCGCGGCAGCGACGCCCTCTACGAGCTGCGCATCCTCAACCAGGCCGAGCGCGCCGCCACAGCCGGCCTCATCCACCGCCACAACGCCGACTCCACCGCCGCCCACGAGTTTGCCAAAGCCGTTCGAGAATACGGCCGCCGCAGTAAGCCCCCCGAAGGCTTCGCGCCCTTTGACCAAGCCCCTGGCGATGCCCTGGCCCACCACTACTGGAAGCTAGCCCGTCAGCAGTCCGACCTTCAGGAGCGATCGCGACTGATTGCCTCTGGGCTGCGCTATGCCGACAGCGACGCGGCCCGCAAGCAGCTTGAGGAGCTGCTCACCGACTTCTCCGTCGTTCGCCAGCGCAAAGCCCCCCTGCTGCCCATCTACCGCCTCGACTCTGAAGAACGAATGCCCCGGGTAGTGCCCGTCGTGGGCCAGCTTCCCCTGTCAGCGGCAGACCTAAAGGCCGTGCCTATTGTGGAAGAGACGGGCCCCTTTAAGTTCGTCAAGTTCTCCGGCACCGCCGCCTGGGTCGCCCTGCCGGGATGGCAAGTGCTGCTGCTGGCTGAGGACCCTGTCGTCTTAATCACCCGCAGCGATCGCCTTCCCGCTGAGATGTCGCCGCCGGTGGAACCGGTATTGATTGTGGTCGATCGGGCCAGCCGGGAGTGGACGCCCGACAGCTACTTCATTACCGCCCAGGGTGAGCAAGTCGAGATAGTGTGGCTTGACGAAGCGCCTGCTGCGCCGCTGCTGGGGCGGGTGATTTTGGTGCTGCGGCCCAAGAAGGTTTTGGATGAGGAGTTTGTGAAAGACCCCTGGCAGTTTGAAGAGTAGAAATTACTCTACTGGTCCTAATCTCCGTCCACGGCGGTTCCCTCCGCCTGGCCCTCGGTAATCCGCGCTTGGGTCATCGCATTTAGATTGATCGGCTTATTGTTGCGGAACGACAGCGTGTAGATCTCCGTGGGCATGCTGATGTTGGCCTGCTCCAGCGACTCCTTGATATCCTGAGCCACCCGCGATGTCGTCTCCAAAAACTCTCCCCGGTGAGAGTCCACCCAAAACCGCACTTCTATATTCACGGTGCTGGCCGCTAATTCGTTTACGAGCACGTCTATCGGTCGGTCGGGGTCGACACCCTTAATTGCTTCAATACCTTGGAGAATAACGGTTTTTGCCGCCGAAATGTCTTCGTCGTAGTCGATGCCCACGATCACCGAGCTGCGCCGCAGGGGAGAAGCCGTATTGTTGGTAACGCTGGCCTGAAAAACCTCTTGGTTCGGGATGTAGACCAGGCGTCCGTCGTAGGTGCGCATTGTGGTAGCCCGCAGCTGAATCTGGGTAATAGTGCCCTCATACTCATCAATCACCACCTGGTCCCCTAGCCGAAAAGGACGCGCCGCCAGCAAAATCACCCCCGAAATATAGTTGCTGAGCACGTCCTTGAGGCTGAAACCAATGGCGACGCTGGTCAACCCCAGCGCCCCAAGCAGCGCGCCAAACTCCAGGCCCATAACGCCTAAGGCAATCACCGAGCCCAGCACCCACACCGCCCCGTAGCCTAAGCGACCCACCAGCACCTCAGTACTGCGATCGCCCTCAGTCTGCTGTGCCCAGGTAAAGGCGGCGTAGCGCACCAGGCTGGCTACCGCCCAGGTTACCAGTACGACCACCAGCGCCCCCAAAAGCGCGGGCAGCTTATCGACGGCATCGCGGCCGAGCTGCCGCACCGTTGTGTTGAGTCGCTGGGCCACATCGATAAACAGCGGCGGCTTATCAAAGGCCTGATTGAGCTCCTCGGTCCAGCGCTCGGCCAGTGCTTCGAGACCCAGCCCGTAGTCGTCAGCGTCTTGCTGGGTGACCGTCATCAGCACCCGATTGTTGACGCTGATGGTCGCTAGGCCTTCTTCGGGGCCAAGCTCAACGGTGGCTTTGCCGGGTTCGTCGGTGCTGGAGAGCAGGCTAGAGGTGCGGCGATTGATAATAGCAGCCCGCGCCAGGGCGTCGATATCGGCTAGCCCGCCGACCTGAAATATGGGCCGTCCCCGCACAAGGACATCGGCGAAATAAGAGCCGGTTGCGGGCTCGGCAGATGTGGCAGGAGCGGCTGCCTCAGGCGGTAGCTCGGCCTCTTGGGCCAGCCCTGTTGGAGCGGTCGTAAGTAAAACGACAAGACAGGCCAGGGTGGCCCAGATAGCGCCCTTTAGGGCCGCCCCGTTTCCCCGCCGTCGTCGATTAGCCATGGCTCTATTCCACAGAGAAGGATGGGAAGTGATATGCGTTAGCCGTGCGACCCGCACCCAAAATAGTCACCTCGCTCAGCAGAACGTAGCACAACTAACAGGTTGGGGAAATCATTCTCAGGTTTAGGGCCTCCTGTATGGGCGATCGCTAGGATAGGTAAAGATTTTGCCCTAGAGGATTTTTAGCCGTTTGATCTCAATAGCGTCTACAGGTTGGCGGATGAGTTTGACAGATGAGTTTGGCAGATGGGCCTCGACTGTGGGCGAGCGGTAGCCTCAAATCACGATGTGAACTTTAAGACATAATATAATGAGTGAATTTGCGGCTGTTCAAGCTGTCTGAATCTGTTCAAGCTGTCTGAATTTTTAAAGGGACATGGTGAAGTCTGCTCCTAATCTTGAAAACGCGCTAGAGGCACAGCCTGAAGCGGTTAACCTGACGAACTGCGATCGCGAGCCGATCCATATTCCTGGATTGATTCAACCCCACGGCGCCCTGCTTGCTTTAAGGGAACCCGATCTCACGATTGTTCAGGTGAGCGACAACGTGCTTGAAATGCTGGGGCGATCGCCCGAGTCGCTGCTAGGGCAGCCGCTGTCCCTCCTATTTGCCGAAGCGCAGATTGAGCAGATTCAGCGCTGTCTTGCAGAAGATTTTGAGAGCGCTAATCCCCTGACGTTTGAAGTTCAGCGGCATGCCGACACCCTGATCTTCGACGGCATTGTTCACCACGAGGGCTCGCTCGTGCTGCTAGAGCTAGAGCCTCAAAGCGAGGATGACCCGCGCAGCTTTGCGGACTTTTACCAGCAGGTCCGGGACACCATTACCCGCATTCAGCGCTCTCCAACGCTGCTGAAAATGTGTCAAGTCGTCGTAGCGGATATCCAGCGCATCACTGGGTTCGACCGCGTGATGATCTACCGATTTGACCAGAATGATGCGGGCCAGGTGATTGCCGAAGCAACTCGTTTAGAGACGCCCTATCTGAACCTCCGCTACCCCGCTTCAGATATCCCCAGTCAGGCCCGTCAGCTCTACGCGCTCAACTGGCTGCGGCTGATTCCCAACGCGAGGTACGAGCCCGTAGGCCTAGTGCCGCCCCATAACCCCGTCACGGAGCAGCCTTTAGATTTAAGCACTTCGGTGCTGCGCAGCGTATCGCCCCTGCACTTGGAGTACATGCAGAATATGGGCGTGGCGGCATCCATGTCGATTTCACTGATGCGAGGCCGCAAGCTGTGGGGATTAATCGCCTGCCACCACAGCTCCCCTAAGCATATCCCCTACAGCACTCGCACCACCTGTCAGTTTATTGGCCAGGTAATGTCTGCTGAGCTAGTCAATAAGGAAGCCAGCGAGGATGCGGACTATAAAATTCGGCTCAAAACGCTGCAGACCGAGTTTGTAGATGTCCTCTCCCAGGCCAATCACTTTTTGGCGGGTGTTCAGCATCTCGGTCCTAAGCTGCTGGATTTGGTGGGTGCTACTGGAGCCGTAGTCTATGGCAGTAATCAGTGCATCAAAGTTGGGGAAGTGCCCGCTGACGATCAGCTCTCCGACCTGTTGAAGTGGGTCATGCCCCGCCTTCAGCAAAACCTATTTGAGACGCGATCGCTTCCTGAAGACTATCCGCCTGCAGGCGAATTTCAGGCGATCGCCAGCGGCGTATTGGCCCTTGCCATTTCCCGGGTTCACCACAACTTCATCCTCTGGTTTCGCCCTGAGGTGGTGCACACCGTGGACTGGGGCGGCAACCCCAATAAACCACGGCAGGTCTTAGCAGACGGCAGCCTCTATCTGACGCCGCGCCAATCTTTTGATCGCTGGCAAGAGACGGTGCGCGGCTGCTCCCGGCCCTGGAAGCCGGCTGAAATCGACGCAGTCATGGAGCTGCGAAACCTGATTGTGGGTATCGTACTGCGGCAGGCAGACGAGATGGCCTCCATTAACTCTGAGCTGCAGCGGAGCAACGATGAACTAGATTCCTTTGCGTATATCGCCTCCCACGACCTCAAAGAGCCCCTGCGCGGCATCCATAACTACGCCAGCTTTTTGATGGAGGACTACGAACACCAGCTCGATGAGGACGGGGTGGCAAAGCTGCAGACGCTGGTGCGGCTGACTCAGCGCATGGAAGATCTGCTCAATTCGCTGCTCTACTTCTCCCGCCTGGGCCGGGCTGAACTCATTCGCCAGCCCGTTGACCTCAATCAGCTTGTCAACCAAGTGACCACGATGCTCAGCATCTCTCGCCCCCAGAGCAAAGTCAAATTTCGTATTCCGAGACCGCTGCCGACGGTCAGCTGCGATCGCGCTCAGGCCAGCGAGCTGTTCACCAACTTGATCAGCAACGCAATTAAATATAATGACAAAGCAGAGCCGCAGGTTGAAATTGGCTATATCAATCGCAGCGACGATGAACCCTATCCCCTCCCGAGTGATGGAGTATATTTGGAGCCGGGGTCAACAGTCTTCTACGTGGGGGACAATGGCATTGGTATCGCGCCGGCCTACTACGACAAAGTATTTCAAATCTTTCATCGCCTGCACGGGCGTGACGATTTTGGCGGCGGTACGGGGGCAGGGCTCACCATTGTCCGTAAGATCATTGAGCGACACGGCGGCAAGATATGGGTTGAGTCAGCCCTGGGCCACGGCAGTGCATTCTACTTCACGCTTACAGAAGAGGTGAATACATGAGCCTAGTTTCTCCCCTCGGTCTGTCTGCAGCGGCACCTCTGCTGATTGTAGAAGACAGCAATGAAGACTTTGAGACGGTGCGGCGGCTTTTGAACAAATCTGCGGCTCAAATTCCGATTCGGCGCTGCGTCAACGGAGAGCAGGCACTGGCGTTTCTCTACCGTACCGGCAGCTACCAAGACGGCGATGCCCCTCGTCCCGGAATCATTATGCTTGACCTCAATCTGCCGCGCACGGACGGACGCCAGGTTCTTCATCAAATCAAGCAGGATAAGGATCTAAAAACGATTCCCGTGGTCGTATTTACCACCTCAAACAATCCTAAGGACGTAGAAGACTGCTATCGCTACGGCGTTAACAGCTATATCGTCAAGCCAATTAATTTTGCTCAGCTCAAAGAAGACATTCAGATGCTAGTGCGCTACTGGTTCACCATCACGACGCTCCCCTACGATATTCACCACCAGCCATGACCCGAGCTGCGCGTACAGTACTCATCATCGATGACTCCCCCGAGGATAGAGAACTCTATCGGCGGTACCTGACGCGTGATCCTGACTACTGCTATACGCTGCTGGAGGCCGACTTGGGGGAGCAGGGCTTAGCGCTATGGAAGCAGCACCAGCCCGATGTGGTTTTGCTTGACTACCGGTTGCCTGACCTAGATGGGCTAGAGTTTTTGGCCCGCCTGGAATGTCTGCCGCACCTGCCCTACTTTTGTTCGTCGCAAAAGCTGACCTTTCCTGTGATTATGGTGACGGGACAGGGAAATGAGGCGATCGCGGTACGGGCGCTGAAGGCGGGAGCACAAGACTATCTCGTCAAGGGCCGAATTACTCTAGAAGGCCTGCATCTGGCGGTAAACAGCGCTATTTCGACGGTGCAGCTGCGCGCCCAGCTGCAGCAGCGCATCGAGCGCGAGCGGCTCGTCTCAGAGATTACCCGTAAAGTTCACCAAACTTTAGACCTCGATCACGTGCTGCAGACCAGCGTCGAGGAGGTACGGCGCTTCCTGCAGACGGATCGCGTGGTTCTGTTTCGTCTGTACCCCGACGGCCAGGGCACTGTTGTGACAGAGTCTGTTGGCGCAGCCTGGAGCCCTACGCTAAAGCAAGACTTCTTCGATCCTTGTCTGAGCGAGGAGCATATAGAACCCTTTTGTCAGGGCCACATTACCCTCAAGTCAGACATCTACGACGGCAGCATCGATCCCTGCCATATACAGCTCCTAGAGCGTCTGCAGGTGCGGGCAAATTTAGTTGTTCCTATTCTGCAAAATGGGCATTTATGGGGCATGCTGATTGCCCACCACTGTTCCGAAACGCGGCAGTGGCAGCCCTTGGAGATCGACTTACTCAAGGACATCGCTGCCCAGGTCGGTATTGCCCTTCAGCAGGCCGAGCTCTATCGGCAGGCCCAAATCGAAATTAGTGAGCGGCGGCGGGTTGAAGCGGAGCTCCGAGAGAGCGAGGAGCGGCTGCGGCTGGCCCAGCGGGCGGCGGGCGCCGGGCTTTGGGACTGGAACCTGCTCGATAACCAAGTGGCCTGGTCCCAGGAATGCTATCAGCTCTACGGCCTTCCGAAGTCTGAGCCTCCGTCCTACGCGGGCTGGCTGGGCGCCATCCTAAAGGCGGATCGCGATCGCGTCAACGGCGCTATTCTAGATGCGCTAGAGCACAATACCGGACTCAATATCGAGTTTCGAATTTCACACCCGTCGCGAGGGATTTGCTGGCTTATGGTCATCGGCCAAACCCTCTACGGCGCTGAGGAGTACCCCATTCGGATGACGGGCATTACCCTCGACATTACCAGCCGTAAGCGGTCCGAGGCGGCCCTAGAGCATAGAGCGAAAGAGCTTACCCGCCTCAATTACATGCTCAAGCAAATCACGGCGGATCTCGACCAGCGAAACAAAGACTTGAATCAGTTTGCCTACGTCGTGTCCCATGACCTCAAAGCCCCGCTGCGCGGCATTCAAAATCTATCGCAGTGGCTGCAAGAAGATCTAGGCGACCTGATTCCCCCCGACAATCAAAACCAGCTCAAGCTGCTGAGTAATCGGGTTGTGCTTATGGAAACCCTGATCAATGATCTGCTGAACTACTCTCGGGCTGGGCGGGTGAAACAGCCCCCCGAGCAGGTAGATATCTCTAGGCTGCTGCTAGAGGTGGTCAGTACGCTATCCGTTCCTCCGGGCGTTATCGTTCGGGTGGCTACACCGCTGCCCACCCTGCAAGTCAAGCGGATGATGCTGGGTCAGGTATTTGCCAACCTGATCAGCAACGCGATCAAATACGGCTGTGCGCAGGGACGGGGCGAAATTACGGTGTCGGCTTGGGAGCAGCCGGATGGGTACCAGTTTGCGGTTGCCGATAAGGGGCCTGGCATCGCGCCGTCATATCACGGTAAAATCTTTGGCGTCTTCGAGACGCTACAGCCCAAGCAGTCTGCATCAGAAAGTGGTTCGGCAGTCATCAGTACCGGGATCGGCCTCGCCATTGTCGAGCGGCTTGTAACGGCGGAAGGCGGCAAAATTTGGGTTGAGTCCGACGTCGACGCTGGGGCAACGTTTTTCTTTACTTGGAAGTCGGCCCGCCCGTCAGCGCTATTGCCTGCCAGCGCTACAGTTTTGGACGCCGACAGCAGAGCGACACCAGTTCTATAAAAGCGTTAACGTCTATATCCTTAGTTAAGGCCTCTGGCCTGCGGGAAACTGATGGGCTGCAGCTTAGATTGAGGCCGCGCCAGTCGGGCGCTTTGCCTGCTGCCTAATCCAGGTTAGCCAGGCCTCTAGCCCTTCTCCCGTCTTAGCAGATACGGGTATAATAGCGGCGTGGGAATTGACGTGGCGCACGTTGGCCTCGATTTGCGCTAGGTCGACGTCCACGTGGGGCGCTAGGTCGATTTTGGTAATCAGTAGGCAGTCGGCCTCACGAAACATAATCGGATACTTGAGCGGCTTATCTTCTCCCTCTGTAACGCTCAGGAGCGCCACTTTGGCATGCTCTCCCACCTCAAACTCTGCAGGGCACACCAAATTGCCAACATTCTCCACCAGCACTAGGTCGAGCTCACTCAAGTCGTGCTGCGCCTCCAGGGCATGGATGCCACCGGCCACCATCTGCGAATCTAGGTGGCAGGCCCGCCCGGTGTTAATTGCGACTACCGGCACCTGGTACTGCCGCAGACGATCGGCGTCTAGTTCGGTGGTCATATCCCCCTCGATGATGGCGATCGCCAGCGACCGGCCTATCTCTGAAGCGCCGCCAGCGGCCAAAGCCTGAGACGCGAGGGCCCCTAGGGTTCGCTCCAGCAGAGCTGTCTTGCCTGCGCCGGGGCTACTCATAATGTTGAGGCAGGTGATGCCCCAGCGGTCGAAGTGGGCGCGGTTATGGTCGGCCCCAGCCTGGTTGGCGTGCAGCAGGTCTAGCTCTAGGGCGGCGGAAAAGGTTTGGTGCATAATTTAAGGGGTGGCGCTTGAGGTGGCGTCTGGAGTAGCATTTAGAGCGGCATCTGGGGCCGCGTACTCCACTTGGTCGATCTTCAGCTCCCGTCCGGAGCGGATGTCGTCCATGGGCGATCGACAGGTGGGACAGGCATACTGCTGGTTGATGTCGGGCCGATACTCTTTGCGGCAGGGATGGCAAAAGGCCACCAGCGGCGTTTCGCGAATCAGTAGCTCGGCCGGCTCTAAAAAAGTGCCCCTGGTTTGGTGGGTGAACGCAAACTGCAGGCTAGCGGGCTCGACGCAGGTAAACTGACCCACCACTAGGTGTACTCGGGAGACCTGGGGCCGCCCGGGCTGAGCGTCCCACCAGTCCTTTAAGGTGACAATCAGCGCCCGGGTCATGTCGGTTTCGTGCATAGCGATCGCCTGATTGAGAACTAGCGCCAGACCTCGTCCACCGACATGTTTGCCTCATCGGTGATGTAGCCAGGCTTTTCCTGCCGAGGCAGCTGACCTGAAAGCACGAGATGGGCCATGGTGTCGCAAATGACGCGGGTAGCCATCAGGGCGGTGATGTCGCTGACGTCATAAGGGGGCGAGACTTCAACCACCTCGATGCCGCAGACGGGGGCGCGCTGCACAATTTTGCCCAACAGCTGCAGCGCCTCCCGAGGCAGCAGACCGCCCGGTTCCGGCCAGCCTGTCCCCGGCACAAAGCCCGCATCGATGCAGTCGATGTCGAAGCTAATCCAGACGCAGTCGGTACCGTCTAGGGCGCGCTCTAGGGCAAAGTCGGCGGCGGCGTCCATGCCCATCTCGATAATATCGGTAACCGTGAGAATATTGGTGGCGCGCTCTCGGCACACCTTTACCCCTTGTCGGGGCACCTGCCAGCCGCCAATGCCCAGCTGCACCAGGTTCTTGGCGGGGGCGTTGGCCATGTTGGTGGCGTGGAACCAGGGGCAGGTATGCATGCGCTCGTCGAGGTCGGTCTCTTGGGTATCGACGTGGCGGTCGAAGTGGATAATGCCGACTTTTTTATCGCCGAGGTGACGGCACACGCCCCGCACCGTTGGAAAGCCGATGGAGTGATCCCCACCCAGCACGATGGGCAACGCTCCCGACTGAAAAATATGGGCAATGCCCTTAGAAATCTGGTCGAAAGATTTTTCGTTGTTAGCCGGAATCGTGAAGACGTCCCCCACGTCACAGAGGGTAATCTGCTCCCGCAGGTCTACGCCAAACTCGAAGTTGTAGGGGGTGTAAAGGGCTGAAATTTTGCGGATGCCCTGGGGGCCAAAGCGGGTGCCGGGGCGGTATGTGGTGCCGGAGTCGTGGGGTACACCAACGATCGCCACGTCGTAGTTGCCCACCTGACGCACGTCTTCGAGGTAGGGCGCTTTAAGGAACGTATTGATGCCGGCGTAGTGGGGCAGCTCGCCGCGAGAGAAGGTGGGAATGGTGCGATCGCGAATGCTGTCGGCGGCCTCTAGCCCGTATTCAAGGCCCTGGGAGACCTCCTGCTGCCATCCGGTCATAGGCAGCTGAGCTTCTCGCTCTAAGCCGCCCTGAGCTTCGGTCCCGCCCTGACCCCCTGGCCGCTGAAAGATCGAGTCGTCTGATGTGGTCATGTGTAGATGTCCTGAGACCGCCAGTGCTAACTATAAGAGTGCGGCTACCGTGGGTCAAGCACGAGTTCCAGCATTAATGGCGATTGAGCCCGATTTAAAGAAAACAGCGGTTTAGTGAATTTTTGATGAATGTTTTGCCCTATTGTGAACGGCAAGTTTTTGTGTTTTCGTAATGCATGCTACTTTCTGGAGGGAAAGAGCTTGCTTGTATGGAGATATCAGAAGCATCCGCACCTAAAGACGTACGTCTCTTTTACTATGGCTGTTCCGCCCTTAACAATTGCAAATAGCTCTTCCCTAGGGGTCCGGTTCAGGCAGCGCTGAGTGACTGGTCCAAGAGGGGACGCCGACTTGCCCGCTGCCGCTGAGTAGCGTTTGTGATTTGGTACACGGCGGGATAAAGGCCCGGGAGGTTTGTGAGGGTTGGCCTCGCTTTATCTCCTGGGCTTTTAGCGCTTGATATGGGATAGCAGTTGTCAAGGGCTGAGAGGACATCGATATGTATGTAAGGGTGTTGTGATCTGCCGCACATCCCCTGAACTAATGCAAGCTGCTCAGCGTCTCCTTAGAAAACCTACATCGTCAGCGCCCGCAAGCCGTCAGTGACTCTAGGCATCGGTGCAGCCAAAAAATTAGTGTATCTATAAGGAGAAGCTTTAGAAGCATTGACGATTTTGACTCGCCTCGAATCACCCAAAACGTAAATTTTAGCTGCCGCACATAGCAGCGTATTTCGTGACCACGATAGAGCAACTACCCTAAACATTAAACATTATGAGACGTCGTTCCCTACTTTCATTCACTATCGCCTTTGTCTGCACCTTCTTTATCGCTGTAGGCTGCGCTCAGCAGCAGGCTACTAGCCCCGATGCCGATACAGCAACCGACGCCGCCCCAGCTGAGGTCAGCGGCGAGCCTATCAAAATGGGCTACAGCAGCTGGGCCGGCTGGTGGCCTTGGGCCATTGCCGAAGAGCAGGGCTTCTTCGAGCAAAACGGGGCCAACGTCGAGCTAATCTGGTTCGACGGCTACCTGGCGTCTATGGAAGCTCTGGCCTCTGGTCAGCTGGACGCCAATTGTCAGACCCTCAACGACACCATCTCCTTTGCGGCAGACGCCGTTGATGGTGAGGTGGCGGTGCTCGTAAACGATAATTCCGCCGGCAACGACAAGGTGATTGTTGCTGAGGACATCGACACCATAGAAGATCTAGAAGGCAGAACCGTTGCTTTAGAAGAAGGCGTCGTAGGGGACTTTTTACTCTCTCTAGCTTTGGAAGACGCGGGCATGAGCCGAGACGCCGTTGAGATTAAAAACCTGGAGACCGGCGCTGCCGCGACCGCCTTTGCGGCAGGACAGACCGATGCGTTTGCGGGCTGGGTGCCGTTTTGGGAGACCGCGCTCACTCGTGAGGGCAGCAAGGAATTAGCGAGCTCGGCCGAGTTCCCGGGGGCAATTCCTGATCTTCTAGTGGTCACCCAGACGCTGATTGACGAACGGCCCGATCAGGTTCAGGCTCTAGTCAATACCTGGTTTGACGTGCGGAAGTTTATGGAGGAGAGCTCGGAGGACGCTAATAAAATTATGGCTAAGCGAGCTAGCGTCGAGGCTGAAGATTTCGACACCTATCTGAAGGGCACCCGCTTCTTCACCCTAGAAGAGAACTTAGAGGCTTTTGAGTCTGGCGGCGATATGACCGCTATGCCGTTTGCCGCTAAGGAGATGGCAGACTTCATGGTGGAAGTGGGCTTTATCCCCGAAGCGCCTGACCTTGATGCGGTGCTCGACGATCAGTTTGTTCAAGCTTACGCCGACGCTCAATAGGGCGATCGCCTGTGCTGTGGCGGTACGCAATCTACAGGCGCGTGCCGCCACGGCAGCTCCAAAATGCCCGCTGACAGTCCCACAAAATCCGCCATGACTACCGCATACCCGACCGAATCCAGCCCGCCCAAAAATCTCTCCCCCACTGTGTTTTGGCGGCTGCGGGAGGAGATTCCCTCTCGTTTGAGTACCGCACTGACTGTCCTATCTGTGCTGGTGCCCCTCACCGCCTGGTGGCTGATGTCTAGCCTGGGCGTCGTGGAGGAGAAATTTCTCCCTTCGCCGGTTATGGTGGCTCAGGCGCTAGGCGACATGTGGCGTGAGGGGCTGCTGCTCGGCGATACGCTGGCTAGCTTTTTGCGGGTCATGGTGGGCTTTTTGCTGGCGGCGATTGTTTCTGCCCCTCTGGGCATTGCTATGGGGTCTTTTGCTAGCGTGCGATCGCTGTTTGAGCCCATCATTGGCATCGTGCGCTACATGCCCGCCCCGGCCTTCATTCCGCTGCTGATTATCTATCTGGGGCTGGGAGAAGCCCCAAAGCTGGCCCTAATCTTCATTGGTACGGTGTTCTTCAACACGCTGATGATCATGGACGCCGTGAAGTTTGTGCCCAAAGAGCTGCTGGAAACGACCTACACGCTGGGGGGTGGGCGGCGACAAGTGCTGTTGCGGGTCATTGCACCCTATGTCGTCCCCAACGTCATCGACACGTTTCGAATCAACATGGCCGCCTCGTGGAATTTGGTGGTCGTGGCGGAGCTGGTGGCGGCAGAGACAGGCTTGGGTAAGCGAATTCTCATTGCCCAAAAGTTTTTTCAGACGGACGAGATTTTTGCCTGTCTGCTGGTGCTGGGGCTGATTGGCTTTGTCATGGATCTATTTCTGCGGGTTTTGGCGCGAGTCGTCTGCAGATGGGCTATGGACTGATGTAATCGCGTCAACAACTGAGTATTGGTATGCATTTAGAAGTCAATTGCCTCTGCAAGCAGTTTGAGACCCGCCAAGGTCCCCTTGTGGCGCTGAAGGACATCAGCCTACATGTTGAGACCGGGGAGTTTGTCTGTGTGGTGGGCGCCTCCGGCTCCGGTAAATCGACGCTGCTGCGGCTTGTTGCTGGCCTGGAGCGCCCGACCTCGGGAAAAATCACCGTCGATGGCTACGCGGTGAGCGGGCCTGGCGCGGACCGGGGGATGGTGTTTCAGAGCTACACGCTCTATCCCTGGATGACCGTGCAGCAGAACGTGGAGTTTGGCCTCAAGCTCCAGGGCGTGCGCAGCCCGGTGCGGCAGGATACGGCGGCCTATTTCCTCGAAATGGTTGGCCTGAGCCGCTTTGCCCGGTCGCTGCCTAAAGCCCTCTCGGGGGGCATGAAGCAGCGGGTAGCGCTTGCTCGGGCACTTGCTGCTCGCCCGAAAATTTTGCTGATGGATGAGCCTTTTGGGGCCTTAGACGTGCAGACTAAGGAGACGATGCAGCAGTTTATGCGGCAGCTGTGGCAGAGTACGGGCACTAGCATTTTGATGATTACCCACGACGTGGAAGAGGCGGTGTTCTTGTCGCAGCGGGTGTATGTGCTGACGGCGCACCCCGGTACGGTTCAGGCTGAAGTAGCAATAGCGTTACCTAGCGATCGCGAGGCATACCCAGCTGGTAAACGCACCTATCGCGTTAAGTCTACCCACGCCTTTCAGGACTATCGGGAGAGTATTATGAATTATTTGCGGGAAGAGGAACCCGCAGTAGCTTAAGGCGCTTAGCGACCGTGCCCTTACGAAGCCGTCTCCTGGCCCATGAACTCAAAAACTTTGGGCTCCCTGCTTATATCCAAACATGGGCTCCCTGCTTATATCCAAACAAAGCCTTTCGTATAACGCTGCTTTACAGCATTTCCCATGCTGATGGAGTACGGGTAGTGGTGGCACGCCGCGCCACCACTACCCAAATCTGTACCTCACGCGATTGGGAATCGCTATAGTGTGCTGACCAGTGGTTCACTGTACTAGTTGTTTGCATAACGCGTTGTTTGTATAACGCAAGCGGCTCAAAACCTTGACACGTCGCGGACAACTGAGCGCGCGAATGCCCTAAAAAAATCAGGACATTCGCTCTAAGATAACTTCAAGTGATGCGAGCTATAACTGCTTGTTCGTTTACAAATTTGTGCTCAAATCAAACAATCATTCTCGTTCCTAGACCCTATTGTGTACCTTTAAAAATACATACATCTTAGGATTGGTTCGATACTGTTTGAGCTTTTATCAGCTTAGAAATTTAGAGCCCGTGCAAATAAGATTTCTTCCCTGGGCGAGGGAAGTAACGCGACATAATTCATACTTCATCTGCTCTTCGCAGAATCAGGAATAATGTAAATTTAAAGGTCCACAATCTTTTGTGGATCGGCTAGCTCAAAAGCAATAGCATCTGACTGTTAAAGTACAGTAGTCTTGGAACTTTAGACAGATCCCAAGGTCATTGTAAAACACTTGGCATTTAGCGCTGTATTACTCACTGTACTCATAAGATAAGTAATCTACCCCCCTGCAGCGATCGCCAGAGAGCGCCGCCTAGGCCCCAAACCTTTTGTGGATTACATGTATAAAGATTGAGTCAAGGTTACAAATTCTCAACTCAGCGGCAAGCCGGCATATGTATGATGTACTAGACAATTCTCACCAGACAGTCTGACACATCTTTATTCTCTAGCGAGCGTATTTATTTGGGATTTCTAACTGTCTTTGCACGTAAGCGATGTTGTTATCTGCAGCCCTCGAGTCAGGTGCGATCCTGGCCAAGGTAGGGGCATGTAATGCTTGTCTGAAAAATGGTGTTTTACGGTAGTCAATGATTGAGAAAGGCTGGAGCTCACACATGGAATCTCTACAACCTGCAGTGTACGCTGAGGAAATTGATTTTCAAAAGTACTGGTTGGTGCTCAAGCGGCGCTGGCTGCCAGCAATCAGTGTATTTGGCATTACGGTGACAGCCGCGACGGTATTAGCCTTGTCCGAAAAGTCTGTATACGAGGCGGCAGGCAAAGTACAGATTAAGAGCGATCGTTCACCTTCGCTGACAGGGTTAGACGAGAACTTAGGGCAGGTTGAAGTCTTGTCCTTTCAGGGGGAGCCTCTAGAGACCCAAGCTGAAATAGTCGAATCAGATCCTGTTTTGCAGGAAACGATTGAGGTTCTTGAGCTGCGCAATGACGACGGTGAGCTTTGGGAGCCGAGATATTTGAATGATGTGAATGCGAAGCCCATTCCAGGGACAGAGATTTTAAACATTTCGTATACATCAGAGGATCCGGAGTTTGCAGCCGCCGTAGTCAACCAAGTTATCGAGGCCTATCGCGAGAAGAATATTGAAAATAACCGAGAAGAGGCCACTGCTGCCCGGCGCTTTATTGAAGAACAGCTGCCAGCTACTGAGTCAGAGGTCTTAGCAATTGAGTCAAGGCTGCAGCAGTTTAAGGAGCAGAACAACGTCATTTCTCTGAGTGAAGAAGCCTCAGAGGCTGTTGTCTTTCTATCAGAGATGGAGCGAGAGCGATCGCGTGCTCAAGAACAGCTTGCCGATGTAGAAGCTCGCCTGGCTGAGATTCAAGATCGGCTAGGTGTTGGCGCGGACCAAGCCCTGTCGCTGAGTGCGCTCAATCAATCAGCGGGTGTGCAGACCGTTCTGCTAGAGCTCCAACGGATTCAAACTGAGCTAGAGCTAGAGCGTACCCGCTACCGCGATGACTATCCTACAATCGAAGTGCTCGAGCGCCAGGAGACCGCAGCGCGCGAGCTTCTGCAGCAGCGCATTCGGCAAACAGTAGGCGATTCGATAGATATTCCTGTAGGACAGCTCCAAGTTGGAGGACTACAGGAAAACCTGATTGCGGAGCTAGCGGGTTTAGCTGTCGAGCGAGTTGGTCTAATAGACCGCGTGGCGCAGATACGCTCTACAGCGAGCGAGTATGAGACCCGAACGAATGAGCTGCCTCGTTTAGAAAATTTGCAGCGAGAGCTTGAGCGGCAACTTGCTGCAGCCCAAACTACATACGAGACCTTGCTGACGCAGCTACAGGAGGTTCGGGTCTCAGAAAATCAGGTGGTCGGCAATGTCCGCGTGGTTTCTCAAGCCTCCGTGCCTGAATATCCTGTTGGACCTGATCGAAAGCTGTATGTTGCAGCAGGAGGCTTGGCCGGTATTCTACTGGGAATTGCAGTCGCCTTTTTGCTCGACATACTCGATGGGTCTGTGAAGACAGTGAAAGAAGCCAAAGAGCTTCTGGGGTATACGCTCTTGGGTGTTATTCCCCTGATCACAGAGTCGCGTAGGCCATCGCTGCTGCCGGCCAAAAGAGGACATAGTGCAAGCGGACAGACATCTTCCATAGCCGCTATGGAAGCTTTTCGAATGCTGCAGGCTAATTTAGGTTTCTTACAGTCGGATGCAGATCTTAAGTCGATTGTGATTACAAGCGCGATCCCTCAGGAAGGTAAGACGGACGTTTCGGCAAACCTTGCGGCGGCGATGGCGGAGGCGGGGCGACGAGTTCTAATTATTGATGCAGATATGCGTCATCCTCGTCAGCATCACGTTTGGAACGTAACAAATCGCTTGGGATTGAGCCATATCTTAGCCGGCCAGGCTAGACAGGACACCGCAACAGTGTCTCTAGGCCCCAGCTTGGATTTGCTTCCGGCAGGCGTGATTCCACCCAACCCAGCAGCGCTGCTGGACTCGAACCGAATGCTAGATTTGCTGAAGCAATTTACGCAGGATTACGACTTTGTCATCTTGGATACGCCACCAATTGTCGGTGCTGCTGATGCGGCGGTCTTAGGAAAAATGACGGATGGTGTGCTGCTTGTAGTTCGACCTGGGGAAGTCAATAGTAATGAGGTTTCGGCTGCAAGACAGGCGATGATTCAGTCTAACCAGAGGGTGTTGGGCATGGTGGCAAATGCGGTAGATCCACAGCTTGAGCCAGATAGCTATTTTTACTACGTGGGTCAAGATGAGAATATTGATGAAAGTGAAACTGCGTTGCTACCGGCTTCACTGCGTTGAGAATTGGTGACTACCCACTTCACGAGAATGTGAAAAGTCTTATAGCTTTGCAAGATTCCTGGTTTTTCCATAAGCCGTACAAATAATGGTGAAAAGAGTGGTTAGAAGTTCAATGTTAATCCGTCAACGGTTCATGACAGCCGTACTGATCTCTACGGCTCTATTTTCAGGAATAGAGCAGTCAGTCGCTCAGCAGAGCTTGCCGTTTGAGCAGGGTACTTTTCAGCTGAATCCAGAAGACTCAGAGTATGTCTTGGGACCGGGCGATCAGCTGGCGATTGCGGTTCTAGGCTACGACGAATTTACCGACACGAAAGAGGTTTTGCCAGACGGAACTATCACCGTCCCGGTTTTGGGGTCAGTGATTGCCGATGGCCATACATTAGGGTCGCTGACTCAAGATCTAACAGTGCGGCTTAATCAGCTTTTGGTTGATCCGTCGGTGACTATAAGCCTAATAGACCGACGAGAGCTAAACATAACAATATCTGGGGAAGTGCAGCGTCCTGGACCAGTTCAGCTTGGGACTGAAGATTCGTCAACTTTAGGAACTGCACTCGCCTTAGCGGGGGGAGTGACGCGTAATGCTAACATTCGTCAGGTTGTGCTGACGCGTCAGATGCCAGGTGGTGCGGTTTCATCAACTACAGTCAATCTATGGGACACAATTTGGACGCAAGGCGTTGATGAAGCAGCAAGTGAAGATGCCGGAGTTCCTCAAATTGTTCTACGGGATGGAGATGCAGTCTTTATTCCAACGCTGACTGCAGAAGACAACTTAGACCAGCGGCTAATTGCGCAGTCAAGCTTAGCGCCAGAGGAGGTTCGGGTGCGCGTCGTGGGTGAAGTGGTGAGGCCCGGTGAAGTATTGGTACCACCCAATAGTTCCGTTTCAAGTGCGGTGGCGATCGCAGGAGGGCCAACAGGAGATGCGTCTCTGAAGCGCGTTGAGTTCATTCGGTTGAACGAAGAAGGAGTAATTGAGAGCTACGATGTCGATTTGCGAAACCTTACAGATGAGTTTCAGATCCAAGAAGGAGATGTGGTGATTGTGCCTGAGCGGAACTCTTCATCAATCTTAAATTGGGCTGGGCGAATATTGAGCCCGTTTGGCGCGATGCTTGGTATTCTCAATCGTCTCAACTAGGTTGCGCTGGCATTACGAAGAACCCCACTATCTGTAGGGTTTACCGGGAACAAAAAGCTCTACAGATAGAGTGGAAGCAGCACAGGTTATTACGACTTAGTTCGAGCAAACCAAGAGTGTAATGTTGTAAGGAGAACTGTGCCAGACTTAACTAGTATCTGGAGAACCTTTAATTGGGGGCTATTTAATTGGGTCGATTCCCCTGAATTATTTATTCCAGTAGTGCTAGTTTTCCTAGCCTTGACTCTTATTTCTAGGAAGTCAGGTTCAACAAAGCTGAGCGGCGTTTTACTCTTTATTCTCATATTTTATTTATTTTTATCGACTCACGTTGCCGCTACTCTCCTAACAAAGCCACTAACTTATTTTGTTCCTAAAAGTCATCTTCACAAGGTTGATGAAGTTGTAGTCCTTAGCCGAGATCGTAAGCTAGGCTTCTCGCGGTATAATTTAGCAGTTCATTTATGGCAAGAGAATCTTGCCTCTAAAGTATTTGTTACTGGCTATAAACAGATTATATACACAATAGACTTTCTAAAGGAAAAAAACATACCGTTAGCAATCTTGGGAGGAAGCGGTTGTTCTAGAACAACTTATGAAGAAGCTATTTCGACTGCATTTTTATTGAAGTTGGAGGGTGAAAATAGCATCATTTTAATGACTGACGAGCTCCATATGCTAAGAGCTAGTCTAACGTTCAGCTCGCTTGGATTTGAAGTACTCCCTTATACTGCTCCAATCCCAGCTACCTTTTCCTCACTAGACAGATCATTGATGGCTGTACGCGAATATTTTGGTCTAGCTAGCTATGCGTTATTAGGAAGATTTAGTTATCAAGAACTTGATTACATTAAGGGTCTACGTGAACTGAACATAGACTCATCAGAGTGCTTAGTTGAATGGTTACCACGATACAGATCTTCTGTTTATATACATAGATTTAATTCTAAAATATATGCTTCGCGCGCTTAAAAACTTTTCTAAAAAGAACCCTTTAGCCGGTCAGGCTACTGGCACATTTTGTTTGAAGATATCCCTCATTGGATTATCTTTTGCTACTAGCATATACATAGCGCGGTTGCTAAGTGTCTCAGACTATGGACTTTACAACTACGCCATGGCCTGGCTTATGTTGCTTCAAATCCCCAGCAGTTTAGGAATAGACCTTCTTTTAGGGCGAGAGCTTGCTGCTTACCGAGTTAAATCTGATTTAGAATCAATTCGTGGCATGTTGCGCTGGTCAAACAGAATTGTTTTATTAACTTCTTCAATAATTTCGATAGTAGCAATTTGTCTTCTTTTAGTTATTCAGTATGAGGCAAACTCTCAAAACTTCTACGCTATAAGTTTAGCGCTAGCAATGCTTCCTATAATGGCTTTAACAAAGCTACGTCAGGGAGCAATGCGAGGGTTTGATAAAGTCGTTAAAGGCCAACTACCAGAAACTTTCATTCAGCCGGTACTGTTTATATTAATACTGTTGGCTAGTTCTCTCTTGATATCTAAATCTCTTACTCCTCACTGGATAATTGGATTGAGATTTATATCAGTAGCAATAGCATTTGCGTACGGAATATTTTGTCTGAACCAAGCTATTCCTGACAATGTAAAAACTGCTCGGCCTAAGTATAAGTCAAAACGATGGTTAAGTAGTGTAATTCCTTTTATGTTCATTAGCTGTGCTCACATTATTAATAGTCGGACTGACACTATAATGTTAGGAGCGCTTACTGGAACAGAGGCGGTTGGTATATATACAGTCGCAAGTCGAGGAGCAGAGCTAGCAACATTTGGATTGGTTGCTATTAATATGTCACTGGGGCCTAAAGTTGTAGCCATTTATAGTAAGGGTAATAGAGAAAATCTTCAGAAATTAATTACTAATAGCACGCGCATGATTATGGGAATCACCATACCAATCGTGATTTGCTTAATCCTGCTTGGTACTACATTTCTACAGTTATTTGGAACAGAATTTGTACAGGGAAAAACTGCGCTAACTATTTTAAGTATTGGACAGCTAGTAAATGCGTTTTGCGGGTCAAGCGGCGTAATACTCAGCATGACAGGTCACGAGCGGGACTCTGCTACCGGGATTGGCTTAAGTGCTATTCTCAACGTTATCCTTAATAGCGCTTTGATTCCAAGATATGGTTTGGAGGGGGCTGCAGCGGCTTCGGCAATAAGTTTGGTTTTCTGGAATATATTTTTGGTTACTCGAGTGAAGCAAAGGCTAAAGATAAATTCCACTTTCTTCAACACTAAGCTATTTATAGGTTAATACGTCAGTCGTATAGGAGATTTAAGAATGACAAGCGATTCTCAGATTCTAGCTATTACTGGAATGCACAGAAGTGGTACCTCGCTTACCGCCCAGTACTTAGAAGAATGCGGATTAGATATTGGTCAAGAGCTCCACAACGCAACAGCCAAAATGTCTGATCAATATCGTGGTGGGCATCATGAAGATGTTGAATTTGTTCGATTCCACAGAGAAATTTGTACAAGGGAGTTTCGAGACCCGTCCGCCATTAATATTAAAAAGACCAAGCTACCTATTCCAATAAAGGAGAGCGATCGTCAGCAAGCAGCTGAAATATTAAAACGTCGTGAAAACCTTTCAAGGTGGGCCTGGAAAGATCCTAGAACTACATTATTTTTGAATTTTTGGGTCGATGTGCTTCCAGAAGTTAAATATCTCATTTTGCTCAGGGAGCCGTTATCAGTTGTTGATTCACTCATACGTCGTAATAAGAATAAGTGTATTTTAAATTACCCGATTGGCGGAATCAAAATATGGAGCTTATACAACCGAGAAATCCTAGACTTTTATAGGAAATGCCCTCACCGAGTTATACTTTTTCAAATTGATGACTTAATTAAGGAGCCAGGGCATCTACTGAATAAAATGAAAAATAAGTTTAATATCGAGTTGAAGACTGCTCCCTTAGAACAAATTTTTTCAAAAAGCTCCTTTAAAACGCAACACTCGGAATCAGTTAGAAAGCTAGAATTCACCTATTCTGAAGACGTTCAACGAGCAAACGAATTATTTTCTCAACTCAAAGAACTTAGCCAGAAAAGCTGAAGGTGAGCCATATTATGTATCTTCACATTCACTTAGTATAAGGCGCATAATATTTCAGAGCCTATTGGATATAAATATCGAATTCTCTTTAAAGTTTATAAAATGAAGTCCCCAAATTTTTTAATTATTGGTGCCGCCAAGTCTGGAACTACTACGCTTTCAGACGCTTTTGCAGAGCATCCGGATATATATATGTCCCCAATAAAAGAAACCAATTTCTTTTCGCTATTTGAAGAAGATATCAATTTCTTAAGAAAAAGCGTAAATGAAGAATACTTAAATGACTGTGTTACTGACATGCGTACGTATGAGGCCCTATTTCAAGAGGCTTCTACTGAGAGAGCAGTAGGTGAAGCCTCACCGAGCTATCTCTATTTTCCAAAAGCTGCTCAGAGAATACGAAACTACAACAGCAATATAAAACTAATTGCTGTTCTTAGAAATCCTGTTGACCGAGCATACTCAAATTTTTTACACCACGTTAGAGATGAATTAGAAACTGAAAGCGAATTCTATAAAGGAATTTGTTTAGAACAAAGGCGAATAGATGAAAATTGGTGGTGGGGATTTCATTATATTCAAGCTGGACTATACTACAAACAGTTAAAAGTATATTTTGATTTGTTTGATAGAAGTCAAATTAAAATTTATTTATACGATGATTTAGCTAAGAGCGCGGTTGACGTAGTTCAAGATGCTTATAAATTTATAGGAGTTAACGAACAATTTGAACCTAACTTGCTAATTCAGAAAAATGTTACAGGAGTTCCTAAAAATAAAAATTTAAACGCTTTTTTGAGAGATGGAAATATTGTTAAAACAATCTTTAAACCTTTAATCCCAGAGAAAATTCGGAAAGCTGTTATCTTTGAGCTTAACAAAAAAAATTTGGAAAAGCCAAATATATCTAGCAAATTTAGAGAGGAACTCATTGATATTTTTAGAGAAGATACTTTGAAACTTCAGACGTTAATCAATAGAGATTTGTCAAGCTGGCTCGATGAATCAGAAAAATGCGAAGACGGCCAAGTCGCGACCCTTTAAATCTACAGGTATCTACTAAAAAGAGCACGATTTGTCTAAGTACTTATTTTAATAAAGGTTTCGAATAATACCTTCATATGATTAGTAACAGGAACATTGATAGTGAGGCTAAATCTCCTACTAGTAAAGCTGAGGCGGTTATTACCGTCCTCTTTATATTATACTTTTCGCAAGCTTTTGCTGTTTTCCCTGTCGTTAATAAGCTTTTTGCTGCCTTGACGTACTTGTTTTTACCATATATCGTACTCAGTTCATTTAAACGGTACACCTATTTCCTAACAAGAGATATATTTATCCTACTGCTAATTTTATTGGCAGGTATATCTATACTTTGGTCGGAAGTTCCAATTTTAACTTTCCACAATTTCAGGGGAATGCTTAGACTTGCAGCGTATGGAATATATTTTTCTATGCGTCATAGCTTGGCATCGCAGCTAAACTTCTTTTCAATTGCGTTTGGTATTTCTGCAATCTCAGGCGTAATTATTTCAGCTGTCATACCTATATCCGATGCTGTTGACGGGTGGCGAGGTAGTTTTCCGCACAAGAATGACGCTGCAAGAGTTATGATTTTGAGCATCTTAACTCAATTAGCTATTTTCAAAGATAAGAATCTAAAGAGAAAGATATTCAATTATGTGAGTATAATTATGTCTTTCATACTTTTGATTTTTGCCAAGTCTTCTACCGCACTAGTTGTTTTGCTTATTATGGCACTAATCTTTCCTTTCACTAAGCTAATGAGACAGAGGTATAGACTACGTGTCGTAATTACGACAGCTTTGATCTTTGCTTTGACTCTGGGAAGTTTTGTAGTGGCGAGAACTTACGTTTATATCATTACAGAAATCTTGGGCGAGGATCTAACATTAAATGGAAGAACCGACCTATGGTTACCTTTAATTGAGAGGGTTCAAGAAAAATTTTGGCTAGGTTTTGGCTATAATGCTTTCTGGATTACTGAATTTGACTGGGTTGCATCCACAAAAAAGTACGGAGCTGACTGGACCCCAACTCACGCTCATAGTGGATTTCTTGACCTAACTTTGAGCCTAGGAATTATTGGTCTATTCTTGTTTACAATAAGTTTTGTCAGAGCACTTATAAAATCGGTAGACTTAATAATTACATCAAGAGGTAGTAAATCTATTTGGATTTTGCAATTTCTAGTATTTGTTTTTATTTATAACCTCAATATTACCCAATCAATACTATCGCCTGAGAATATAGTATGGATGATATATATATCGATTGTTTCTACAATGCTTGTTCCATCAAAAAGAAAGCTGCTGCTTAGTTAGCTGAACTATTTGAATACGTTCAATAAGAGCAGAGTTACTTAATTATGAAGCTATTACTTACACAAGACGGGAAAATCGGAACATCATAGTATTTCTATTAAACTGTAAAAATTGATTTGGCTTGACCAAACATTTTTGATGAATATATATATTGTACTCATCAAAATGAATTTCAATTCTCTACCATAATTTTATTAATAAGAGGCGCTAAAGCACACAATTGTTTATGCTTTTATTTGCTATAATTAACTAAGTAATAAGAATAGCGAAAGACAAATTTAGAAATTTCAAATTGAGTCAGCGTTAGTCGGCTTATACCAATAGCAAAATAGGTCAAATTACTTTTTATGAATTATTATATATGTCTATTTCTATAGATCAGGTCAATAAAAGTTTTGAATTTATGTCTGTATTTTAGTTAATTCAGAATAATAGCTTTCTAGACAAAATATATGATATGAAACACGGTCACTTTGAAATTTCACTATATTTAAGAAGTCTGTTAGGACAATATCCAAGACTTTTTTATCCAATCTATTCTTTGACGCCGAAGAATAGAAAGCTTTCTGTCAGTAGACATACAGATTTAGTGATAGAAGGATTTCCCCGTTCAGCAAATACATTTGCGGTTGCAGCTTTTAAGTGTGCGCAAAACAAAGAGCTTGAAATAGCACACCATATGCACGTATCAGCACAGGTTATTCGAGCATCAAAACTTAATATACCGACAATTGTTCTTATTCGAGAACCAAAGGATGCTGTTATTTCTTTGGTTATAAGAGATCCATCCGTTTCGTTGGATCATGCACTTAAAATGTATGTTATCTTTCATGAGACAATCTTGCCATATAAAAGCAGCTTTATTTTGGCTCCCTTCGAGACAGTCATTAATAACTATTCAACGGTTATCGAGCGGCTAAACTTAAAATTTAATACTAGTTTTATTCCAACCACACCGCGCGGAGAAGAGCTAAAAACCATCTTTGAAAAGATAGATTCTTTTGAAGAGCACAGCGAGACAAGAACATCACGCCCTACGGCTTCTAAAAAACATTTAAAAAGCAAGCTTTTACTCGACCTAGAGCATTCAAGATATCAAGCTTTATTTGAGCGGTGCGAGAATATTTATAACCACTTGTTGTCTCCTATGTAAAGTCTGATACGTATGAAAGTACTCATATTAAACACACAAGATGTAACAGGTGGAGCCGCTCGCGCTGCTTTTCGCCTCCATAACGGATTGGTAGACAACGGCATTGGGTCTCAAGTTTTAGTACAGAATAAGGTCGGTAATGATAAAAGAGTTATTCCGCCTCAAAATCGCGCGGAGAAACTATTAGCCAATTTTGGACATGCTTTAGACTCTCTACCCACATTGCTTTATGATCGGAAAAGAAAGCCGGAGTTTTCTAGCCAGTGGTCACCAGACTTCGTCACCTCAAAAATTGAAGATTATGGGCCAGATGTGGTTAACCTTCATTGGATTAACGACAGTTTTGTACGTATTGAAACCCTTTCTAAAATTAAGAGGCCAATTGTTTGGACTCTTCACGATATGTGGGCCTTTACAGGCGGTTGTCACTACGATCAAGACTGTGGTCGCTATGTTAACTCTTGCGGCAAGTGTCCTCAGCTAGACAGTAACGCTGAGCTGGATCTATCTCGATGGATTTGGAAACGTAAGTATAAATCTTGGCAAGGAACCCCGCTAACTATAGTTACACTGAGCTCTTGGATGGCAAGCTGCGTAAAAGAAAGTTCGCTGTTCAAAGACTACCGAGTCGAGACTATTCCTAATGGTATAGATACTACTCTATACAAACCAGTTGAGAAGAACGTGGCGAAAAGTCTTATTGGATTACCTACAGATAAAAGATTAATACTTTTTGGCGCAGTGAATCCTACAAGTTCGCCTCGAAAAGGTTTTTACTTACTTAAATCTGCACTGGAAAAAATTAAGGAAAGAGATGCTTTTGGAAATTTTGAGCTAGTAGTTTTAGGAACTTCTGAGCCTGATAGTTCGTCAGAGCAAGAAATAAAAACACACTACCTAGGCGTACTGAAAGACGATATATCTATTTCTTTAGCATATTCAGCCGCTGATGTGTTTGTTGCTCCTTCAACTCAAGACAACTTACCCAATACTGTTATGGAATCCTTGGCCTGCGGGACTCCTTGTGTGGGTTTTAATATTGGCGGTATTCCTGATATGGTCGATCATCTAAAGAATGGTTATTTAGCTGTACCATTCGACGTTGACGATCTAGCGAAAGGCATTCAATGGGTTCTCGCGGATAAAGAGCGCCATGCTAAGCTCTGCGAAAACTCTTATCTGAAGGTTAATAGAGAATTCACCCAAGAAATTCAAGCATCTCGATACATTTCACTTTTTGAAGAACTTATTGAGGCAGGTTGAATTACCGGCTCGATTCACTAAATAAGCTTAACTTATATATTGGTTGTTATTAGCAGTAAGTGCTATCTATGAAATCTGAAAACTTTCCTAAAATATCAATTGTTACACCTTCCTTCAATCAGGCTGCATACATTGAAGAAACTATAATGAGTGTTCTCAATCAAAATTACCCAAATATAGAGTACATCATTATTGATGGTGGTTCTAATGATGGTAGTGTTGAAATTATTCAAAAGTATTCTAAACATTTAGCGTATTGGACTAGCGAGCCTGACGATGGACAAACTTCTGCGTTGGAAAAAGGATTTGAGCGGGCAACAGGTAGCATCTTAGGGTGGTTGTGTTCTGATGATCTTTTAGAACCATGGACTTTTAAGGAGGTTTCTAATTTCTTCATAAACAACCCTCATAATCGGATTGTTTATGGAGACACAACGTGGATAGACTCAAGTGGGGAAATACTCAGAAAGCGTAAAGAACTTCCTTTCAATCGCTTTATATTTCTATATGAACACAACTTTATTCCTCAACCTTCAACGTTTTGGAGGAGGGATTTATACGAGGAAGTTGGCGGCTTAGACGGTCAATTTGATGTTGCTATGGATGCCGACTTCTGGATCCGTTGTTCAGCTGTGACCGATATTGCACATGTTCGTCGTCAATGGTCAAAAATGAGATTATATCCACAACAGAAAACTCAACGACTTAAGGAAAGAGCCTTTTTAGAAGAAAATATATTGCGCGAGAGATATTATGGGCCAGAAACAGTTTGGTCGTATCGCATGAAGAAAGCAACTGCGAAAAGTATGCGCTTAACCTGGAAACTTACTACGGGATGTTATCTATAGGCGCTTTTTGAAATTTACCTAAATCAAAGACCCTATAATACTAATATATCGTACTTTACTATGGCATCTTGTAGCGATGAAAGTTCTTCAAATTCATAATGCATATCAACATGTTGGTGGCGAAGAAGTAGTTGTAGAATCGGAGAAGAATTTACTACTACAATATGGCCACGAGGTTAAGCAGTGGATTCTTCACAATACTGAAATTCCCAACAGTAATATATCTAGCAAGTTTAGTATCGCCGTTGATTCAGTTTGGTCTACTAAGTCGATTCGTCAGATCAAAGAAATCGTTAGAGATTTCGAGCCTGATATTACTCACGTACACAACACGATTCCTCAGATATCTCCTTCAGTTTATGCAGCTTGTAAATCGCTTAATGTTCCAGTAGTTCATACAGTTCACAACTACAAGCTTATCTGTCCAGGGGCGTATTTATATAGAGATGGTAAAATTTGTGAAGAGTGTGTAGGAAAGTTTTTTCCAACGCCAGCTGTCGTTCATGGCTGTTATCGTGGTAATCGGGCTCAAACAGCAGTTGTTACGGCGGGTTTAGTCGCCAATCGAATTAAAAAAACCTATTCAAACGATATTGATATATATATTGCTTTAACACGATTTGCTCGGCAAAAGTTGATCGATGGAGGACTGCCGGCTGAAAAAATTGCTATCAAACCAAACTTTGTGTCATCTAATGTCCAGAAAGGAAGTCATTCTGATAATTATGCACTATTTGTAGGAAAAATGGTGAAGTATAAGGGCATTGAAACTATTCTTAGAGCATGGGAGCTTTTGAGAGACGATATACCACTAAAAGTTATCGGACAAGGTCCGCTAGAGATTGTGATGAAAAGTAATCTACCCCAAAATGTGGAGTACTTGGGTCGCCTTCCTAGGGAGGAAGTGCTAAGACTGATGCAAAATGCTAAAGTTTTTGTTTTCCCCTCAGAGTGGTACGAAGGGTTTCCTATGGCAATAGTAGAAGCTTTTGCTACAGCAAGTCCTGTAGTTGCTGCAAATTGCGGTGCGGCCGGAGAGATTGTTAAAGATGGAATCTCTGGATGGCATTTTGAACCAGGAAACCATCATGATTTAGCGCGTGTCGTACAAGATATTTGGTCAGATTCAGACGAACTCAAACGGCGTGGAACATTGGCGCGAAAGCAGTACGATGAATGCTATGCGCCTGAACGCAATTACGAAATGTTGATGAGTATCTATTCTACTGCTATAGAGTGGACTAAAGGCCGCAAATCCCTATCAGTTTTCTAACCTTTAGGGAAATCGAGGTGTACTCAGTTTTCTGCGTAACGCTTTTTAGAGCAATGACATAATACTGGATATTTGCCTGAATCAGATTAAGTCTTAGTATAATTCAGAGAGCTTAAATAAATGGACTATTCTATTTTATGCGGTATCAGAGTTAGTAGTGTCTCTTTTGCCGAATCTGTTTCGAAGATATGTGATCATATCGAGTACTCAGCTGTTCCAGAATACGTGGTTACACCAAATGCCCATCATATTTGGCTACTTCAGAATGATGATCACTTTCGCGAAGTGTATGACAAATCTTTTTTGGCGGTTCCTGATGGTGTCCCTTTACTGTGGGCGTCTAAACTTTTAGGAACTCCTTTAAAGGGTCGGGTAAATGGCACTGATTTATTTGAAACTCTGTGCAAAGTGAGTGCAGAACAGGGATTCAAAGTTTTTTTACTTGGTGGTCGTCCTGGAGCGGCAGAAGCAGCAGCCGACATTCTTCAAAAAAGGTATTCTGGTTTGCAGGTTGTAGGTACGTACTGTCCCCCCTATGGATTTGAATCTAATAAGGAAGAACTAAATTTAATAAACTCAAAACTTCAACAAGCAAAACCTCAACTACTGTTTGTTGGTTTAGGAGCGCCAAAACAAGAGAAATGGATATATGATAACTGTCAAGAATTAGAAGTACCGATGTCAATTGGCATAGGTGTAAGCTTTGAGCTTATTTCTGGGATGGTGAAGCGGGCGCCATTAATTATGCAAAAATTGGGCCTTGAGTGGCTATTTCGGTTGATTATGGAGCCTCGAAGACTTTGGAAGAGGTATCTTGCCGGAAATTTAATATTTGTGTGGTTAGTAATGAAGCAATACTTTTTAGGATCAACTAAAAATTCGGTAGAAGGCGACTTGGCCAAAAGATAATTTTATTCTCTTGTTCTCTTCTTTAATGTTTGAGAGCATTTGACTGTACGCACATCAGTAGTCTTATAGTCTCTACCCTTGTTCAGAAAAGACTTTTTGCGCTAACTCAAAACTATCTCATTCTAAACTTGGCTTTTGAAGCGACCTAAAAAAATTGGCGGAATGTAGAATGAAATAGCCTTAATGTTGGCTTAATTGCAATAACCTAAGAGTACTCCCATATTATCTATATTACTATGTCAAATGTTTCTTCAGCTGATCAACAGCCCAAGCTTGATCTTCGCCGCTCTATACGAACGACCAATGTGCAAAAAGGTGTAAGGCTGAGATGGCTCCGTATATTCGGTCTACTACTGTCCGATATATCTGGCGCTATAGCTGCCTGGTATGTTGCGGGGTTCCTCACCGTTCATTTAGATTCCTTGTTGAATTTTGGTCAGAATTGGCATGCTATTCTACCTGTTATTGTACTCACCTGTAGTATTTTTGCTGCTCGTGGTCTTTACAAAGGTGGTAAAAGTAGACGTAATTACGGAGCCATCTTTAAAGCTAGTACTTTAGTTGTCATTTTGCTGATGATGACTGAATTCTTTTATGCCCCTGGGCAATTTATGTCGCGATCGCATTTCGCCCTGTTCTGGCTGTTTATTACCTCCATAACCTGTCTTTTGAGGTATGGCCTTGACAAAGCTACTGTCTGGGCTCGACAGCAGGGTATGGTCCGCTATCCTGCATTCGTCATTGCTAGCCCTGAACATCAAGATTCTGCCACTCAAGCGATCATCGAGACCGGCTCTTACAGCATCAATAGCATTGCAGATGCAAACGTGCTTGATTTAGAGCAGCGCGATGACACGTTTGCAAAGCTCCACAATATAGACGTCACCGAGGCTTTTGTTCATTGGGAAGCGATTAAAAACCGTCTCTTTCTATGTCAGCGATTTCAAGCTGAAGGCGTTACGCTACATGTACTACTTACGGATCAGAGCCTTTACTTTTGGGAGCCGGAACTATCGACGGTCGGTAATGCACCTGCTATGTCATTTCATCCCCCAGTTCTTTCGGGCCTCGAATTTTGGTTCAAGCGCACATTTGATCTTTTACTTGCCAGTCTAATTGTTCTTTTGGCATCGCCCATCTATCTCATAATTTCTCTATTGATTGTTGTTGACTCTCCAGGACCAGTCTTTTATCGTCAAACTCGCATCGGCTTGTGCGGTAATCCTTTCAAAGTTTGGAAATTTCGCACCATGGTACACGATGCTGACAAGCTACAAGAGAATTTAGAATCACATAACGAGAATAAAGACGGCGTTCTATTTAAAATTAAAGACGATCCTCGCATAACTCGCGTTGGTAAAGTATTACGACAGTATAGCCTTGATGAGCTACCCCAAATTCTAAACGTTATTGTAGGTGAAATGAGCCTAGTTGGTCCCCGGCCGTTCCCATTACGGGATGTCGAAAGGTTCTCCCGCCATCACCATATTCGTCAAGAAGTCTTGCCTGGCATTACTGGTTTGTGGCAAATTTCAGGCCGCTCCGATATTGTTGATTTTGAGCAAGCTTATCGACTTGATTTATCTTACATTGAAAACTGGTCCTTACTATTGGACGTCAAGATTCTTTTGAAGACGGTTGGCGTCGTCCTCAAGAAATCTGGCGCTTACTAAGCAGAGCTCAGAAGAATCAAAATTTATGGCTAAGATCGAAAGCATCTCAGATGCTGGAGCTAAAAAATTTGTCATTACAGCTGTCATCGTAGCTGCGGCACTACTGCGCTTTTCTATGATGACAAATCATAGTCTATGGTTTGACGAAGGTTTAAGCTTGGCAAGAATTGATGGTGAGGACCTCAATGCTATTATCAGTAATCTAAATTATACAAAATACGATAAATATCAGCCTGCCTATTTTGTAGCCCTGTTTTTTTGGAAGGAGATTCTTGGTGACTCAGATGCTGTAATTAGATCACTTTCTGCAGTTTTTGGTACGCTATCAGTACTCTTCACAACGCTGACAGCGCTGAAGATATATGGGAAAAACCATGCGCTATGGACTGCTATTGTAATATCTTTTAGCTCATTTCATATTTATTATAGTCAAGAAGCTAGAGCCTATGCGCTCATAATGTTTATAGCAGCTCTAGAGCTATACTTATTTTCTAATTTAATTTTTGGAAAAAGTAATAACCGGCTTGTTTCCAGTCTACTTTTTTGGGTAACGACTGCGGTGGGATGTCTGAGCAGTCTTTTTATAGTTATATTCGTTATCTCAGTTTGTTTATCTCATTTGCTATCTGCTGCGCGCAACATAAAGCAGTGGACAGTATTCTGGCTACCACTTTTACTTTGTTTACTACCGGGTATTTTCCTGTATCTAGCATCCTCACACAGTTCTAACTTTACTCTCTATCTTAAAACCTGGTATGGTACTCATATTCTAGAAAATTTCTTATTTGTCGTTTATGGCATGCTTGCTGGCACAACTTATTCAGTACCTATTAGCCAGCTTAGATACGACCAGATCAGAGTAATATTTGAATATTGGCCTCATGTTATTCTACTTTTTCTATCAATAAGCTTAATCTTATTTGGCGTGGCTGGAAACTTATTACGAAGTCTCCAAGATAAAATGAAGTGCCCTATATATAGGGCAAATTTTTTCTTCTCTACATTTATTGGAGTTGCCTTTTTAATATCTGCGGGCTTCGCCGTTGCCACGAGCATTAATTGGGCTCCTAGGCACTCTTCCCACATTTTTCCGGCGATCGCAATCCTAATTCCATCATCATTTTGTTATCCTAAGCCGGAAAAATTTTGGGAGAAGTTATCTAAGAATCTCGGCTGTTTAGGGGTAGTGTTGCTTATTGCCATTAATATCTACTCACTGACAAACTACTTTTTTGACCCTGCGCATGCCCGAGATGATTATCGCTCTGTTGCAGAATATGTCACGCGGTCCGATAATTCTAAGTCGGCAGCTGCACTCCTTTGGGGTGACGTTGAGCTGCTTCGGCATTACGGTGATATGAAAACTGTCAAAGTTCCAGCACACAAGATCGATTCAAGCGACTTATCTGAAGTATTATCATTCATGACAGATGGAAGTCAGGAAGTCATTACGATAATCAATCGTAAATATCTTCTAAAATACTCTGTGGAAAACGCTTTGAGCGATCGCTACAGTCTGCAGTCTGAGAAAAAATTTACCTACTTCCACATCTACGAGTTTGAGAAAAAGTAGTGAAGGTTAATCCTTACCGCGCCAGCGCAAGCTATTCTGATTCAGATCCTGAATGTAGCCATTGGGCTGTTCCGCGATCGCCTGAGCGATCGCGATCGCATCTTGAAGCTGCGCCACACTCAGCTGCTTGTAGGCCGCTCCCGCCTCGCGATTGAGCGCCTCATACCAGCACCGCCCGAATAGGTTATCGAGCACGATGCGCTGAAAGCAGTGATTGAAGCGTACAGGAAACTGCCGCTGCTGAGCGAGACCCGGCAGCGTTTCATTGGTGAGCTCTAGGTAGCGCTGGCGCAGCGCATCTAAATCGTCCATCACGCCACAAGCTGATTGATCATGCTGTTGGCCTGAGACAGGTAGCCACCGCCGAACTGATTGAAGTGGTTGAGGATGTGATAGAGGTTATACAGGATCTTGCGGCGCTCGTAGCCCGGTGGAATAGGGTAAGCCGCCTCGTAGGCCCGGTAAAACTCCTTGGGGAAGCTGCCAAATAGGGAGCTCATCGCCAAATCCACCTCGCGATCGCCGTAGTAGGTCGCGGGGTCAAAGATAACCGGCTCGCCCGCCTCAGTAACGGCGGCGTTCCCAGACCAGAGATCGCCGTGCACCAAAGCGGGGGCTGGGTGATGATCGGCTAGAAGCTCGGGAATTGCTAGGAGCAGGGCCTCCTGCTTCGAAAAATGACCGCCGCGCTTGCGGGCTAGCTTGAGCTGATAGCCGATGCGATGATCGCGAAAGAAGGTCGCCCAAGAGTCGGTCCAGGGGTTTTGCTGCGGGATGAAGCCGATCGTATTGTTCTGGTCCCAGCCAAAGCAGTCTTGGCCTAGATCTGGTCTTCGAGCGGCGGGCGTCACCCGGTGCATCGCCGCTAAGTTTTGCCCCATTGCCTCCCAGGAAGCGTGGGTACCGTAGCCAAAAGCTAGCCACTCCAGCACGATATATACAGAATCTTCTACAGTACCCCAGCAGATGGGCTGGGGCACTCGGATGGTCTCAGTTTGCGCCATTTCTTTGAGGCCCCTGGCCTCGGCTTCAAACATCGCGGCGCGGGTGGCTTCATTGAATTTAATGAAGTAAGCCACGTCACCGTCAGAGAGCACGTAGGCACTATTGACGCTGCCGCCGCCGACCGGGCGACGGTGCTCTCCTACAAAGGGGCGCTGCGTAACTCGACTGATGTGCGCGATGATATGAGACCACATAGGCAAAAAGATACGTCACCTGAATTCTAGCCAAATTTCAAGCGCTAGAATTTTTCCGATTGCCAAACCATCATCTTCAGTAGCGTTCCCTCAAATCAGGCCTTAGCTTTAGGGTCTGGTTTAGTGTATGCAACCAAAAGCAGTAATGCGGGCCGTGATCCTCCGGGACCAACAGAACTCAGGATACTTGGGTCCCGCTAGTGTAGATGGATTTGAAGGCCTATGCGCAAACCTGCTTAACACTCTCCAAATCTTGGACCTGCTGCCACCAGGCCATTAGTTTTGGGGTCTGGGTCGTAACGGTGCCAAACTCTGGAGTCTTCGAAAGGTACACAAAAATAGGAACGAGATAAAAATCTGCGAGGGTGATCAGCGTACCCAAGAGAAAAGGCGCCCCGACACAGAGCGCTTCGATCGCCTCTAAGGCTTTCTGTGTCGGGGCGATCGCCTCTTTGACGGCCTGCTCGTTGGGCTTACTGCCCTGCTGAGGCATAATCAACCGCTGAATAACAATCGTACCGATAGCGTTGCCGTAGAGGTAATTGTCGATGATAGAAATGATCTGGTACATACGGGCCTGCGCCAATAGATCGGAGGGCCTGTACTTATCGCCTGCAGCCTGGTTTAAGTAGTGGGTGATGGCCGCAGTTTCATAAATCTTGGTTCCATCTATTTCAATGGTGGGAACTTTACCAAAGGGCTGCTTACTTAAATATTCATCGGTCTCGTTATCGCCATTGAAAATGCCGACGTCGACAACCTTATGATTTACATTGGCTTCAGCTAGCAGCAAACGGACAGTGCGAACGTAGGTACTAACTGGCGTGCCGTAAAGGGTTGTATTGGCCATATCTATTGATCTCAGCTGTGGTTGGTGTTGGCGTACTGCGTCGGATTAAATTCTACACGTCAATTGTGAACGAGGCTAGCAGCAGCCCCTCGCGCTAGGCCGCTGTCATCTTGCTCTTCCCTCTTGATTCCTTGACCTAATGATATGGCGGGCGCTACAGGTGACAGGGCGCGCAAATGCCTTAACAAGTCAGGACATTTGCTATAACTACCAAAATTTCCAGAGGTGGAGTCACCTCTGGGGTTTCTCACGTTTTAGAGCATTGTTGCGTTGGCACTGCCGCTTAGAACCGACTGTACGGTTCTAAGCGCCAATACCGTAGATGACAAGACGTGAACCTGTTCTAGTGCATTAGGACAAGTGGTATATCTACACTTGCTTAAAGGTACGTCAAAGTTCAGTCTCAGATGATAAGGAAGTCGCAGTGATGCGCACTATAGTCTTGGGCCGAGGCGGAGAGATACTTTCTGCCTTTGACGTTTCAGGGATTTGACCGCGGCTTATAGCAAATTAACCGTCAGGATACTTGCGTCCCCTCACGCTTGCGCAACTGGGCCGACGCAGTAGTATTCGACTCAAGCATTTTACCGAGCACATCAGATCTAGGCCGCAGCAGTGAACAGCGGCGGTGAAATTTGATGCCAAAAAGCCCTATGTCCTTCAAACAACAAGCAAACTTGAGTTTAACTATGACAGCTTCAAAATCGACTACACCAGCAGCATTCATCGGTATTGTTGGCGATGTGTCTATTGCCACAGGCGCTAGCGACGACTTTGCCTACTCCATCGATGGTGGTAGCGGCATCAACACCATCGATTTAGGTGACGGCAACAACGTAGTTTGGTTAGAGGGTGGCCACAATACGATTATTACTGGCAGCGGCAATGACTCCATTGGGATCGGAAACGGCGACGACATCGTAACGACAGGGAATGGCGACGATTTTGTCTACTCTGTTGGCAAGGTTTCAGACAGCACTAATGTCATCGACTTAGGAGACGGCAACAACCAAGCCTGGCTCGCAGGCGGCGACAACATCGTTACGGCTGGTTTAGGGAACAACAGCATCGGCATCGGCTACGGCAACGACACCGTAACGACAGGGAATGGCGACGATTTCGTTTACTCCGTTGGCAATGTCTCTGGCAGTCAGAACGTCATCGACCTCGGAAACGGCGACAACACAGTTTGGCTGGAGGGTGGCCATAACACTATTGCGATCGGTAATGGTGACGACGCTGTGACGGTAGGCGACGGCGACGATTTTGTCTATTCTGTTGGCGACGTCTCAGACAGCGCGAACGTCATCAATTTAGGCGATGGCAACGACCAAGCTTGGCTCGCAGGCGGCGACAATACCGTTACGGCTAGTTCGGGGAACAACACCATCGGCATTGGCGGCGGTAACGACACCGTCAGTACTGGCAACGGCGACGACTTCATCTACTCCATTGCTAGCGGCGGCGGAAACAATGTCCTCGAGCTAGGCGAGGGTAACAACACCGTCTGGGTTGAGGGCGGCAGCTACACCATTACGGCAGGCGCAGGTGCCGATTCAATTGGTCTTGGCCTCGGTGTTGACCACGTCAAAGCTGGCGATGGTGCCAATGTCATCTACACCATCAGTCCAGCCAAAGCTGGAGATAAGGTCATTGCTACCGGGGGAGACGACGACTATATTCAAACTGGTGCGGGCAATGACCTCATCAACGGCGGCAGCGGGTTCAATACCGTGGTTACCGGTAAGGGCAACGATGAAGTCTTCGCAAGCAGCGACGCGTACACCTACATCGGTGACTTCGAAATCGGTGCCGATGTGATTACGCTATCGGGGGTGAGCTTCGATGAACTGACCTTCTCCCAGGGGACGGGGGCTGATGCGACAGACGCCTTTGCCGCAGTGAATGGCGACATCGTGCTGCAGCTTGAAAACGTTGCGGTAGGAGACTTTAGCCTTCAGAGCAATTTTACTTCGTAGCAGCGCTCTAGCGTTTAGATAGGTCGCCTAGCGGTATGCTAGCAATACGATAAATCTTAAGCACCTCAGAGGGTAGCCTCTGAGGTGTTTCTTCTAGCAGAGGCCGTGATGCAGAAGAGTATTTCGCGTCCGCTCCATTCACTTCAAGATTCAGCCTAGAGTCGTTCTCTACAGACCCGCCCAGTCTTTTATGGGGTCTGTCGACCTAACGCAGTGCATTCCCGCCGCCGCAAACCGCTCAAACGCGCTGCTGGCCTGATCTGTAAAATCTATCCCTGGGGCTACCACAGGCGAGGTGCAGTCCTCTAGTAAGTAAACCCGCTCCACAAATTCAGGGCGCTGGGCCTGCAGCACCGACAGCAGATTATCCACCGTCCAGGCGACGCAGTGGCTCTGGGCCTGCCCTGCTATAATCAGCCGATCGAAGGCCAGCAGCCTATTGAGAAACGCCGTATTGTCAGAAGCGATCGCCTCTCCATTTTGGTCCATAAGCACCTCCGGCTGCAGTACCGAATAGTTCTCGGTCAACGGATTGCGGCCTTTCTGCTCAAAGTGGGTAGGGCTGCCGCGGGCAAAGCTATGAAACAGGCAGGCTTCTTCTACCGCCGAAACTAGGGCGTGGCTGATGCCCCCCAGCATGGCGTGGTAAGGCCAGATGATTAAGGGATATTTGTGGTTTAGATCTAGCGCTTTGGCGTAGTGGCGGGCGTAGTTCTGCATCCAGTCAGCGCCCCTAGGAGACACCGCAGCAATTTTGGGGTTGACGCGCCACCGCCCCTGATCGACGTCCTCCGCTGAGATGGCGGTCATGGGGGCGGGATGCTCGCCCTCAGGGTTCACCCAAAACACGGGGTGGAAAATCTGCGCGGCGGTGTGGGTATCCAGGGTGGCCAAAATCTGGGTGATATGGCCCAGGCTGCGGTAGATGAATTCGCACAGTCGCCGATTGTCGTCCACCGCGCCCTGCCCCGATCGCCCCCCCACAAACAGCTCGAAGCCGGGAATGCAAAAGGTATTCTGCACGTCAATCAGCAGCAGCCCCATCCTCAGCGCATCTTCAGCGGCAGGCGCAATGCCGTGCTGGTCCCGCCAGGCGTAGGCTTCGCGCGATCGCGCTTGGTAGGGCACGCGCCACACCTCGGCCACCCGGTCAGGTCTATAGTGCGGGGGAATGGGCAGGTTACTCATGGCAAGCTATGGCTAACGTGCAGGGGGTCAACGCCTAGAAGGTCAAGGCTTAGATTTAATTCTGGAACCTCCTGCAGCTGTAGGTCAAACACTTCCTCAAACGAGCGGCAGACCGACTGCCGCACCGCCCCTACCTCAATGTCTGATACCCAGCGCTGCAGACTGCCTACGGAGCGATCGCCGATGCCGCAGGGCACAATGTTCTCAAACGCCGCCAGACTAGGGCAGACGTTGATCGCAAAGCCGTGCATGGTAATCCAGCGGCTGGCCTTGATGCCGATGGCCGCCATCTTTTCACCGTTCACCCAAACGCCGGTTAGCCCAGCCTCGCGCGCGCCGCGCAGGCCCCAAGGGGCGATCGCCCGAATAATCACCTCCTCAAGCTGGCGTAGATACCAGTGCAGGTCGGGGCGGTGGCGGCGTAAGTTCAAAATCGGGTAGCCCACCAGCTGCCCCGGCCCGTGGTAGGTCACCTCGCCGCCCCGCTCCGTGCGAAAGAGCGCTATGTCGCTCTGCTGCGGATCAAATTTAAGGAATTCTAGAGAGGAGCCCTGGCCCAGAGTATAGGTGGGCGGGTGCTCTAGCAGCAGCAGCAGATCGGGCAGGTCTGGATTTTGCCGCCGCTGGTTTAGGAGCGATCGCTGCCAGCTCCAGGCGATTTGGTAGTCGATCTGGCCAGGGCAGTAGAGCAGGCATAAGGTCGGGCGATCGCTACCCATCTAGGCGCTGCGCGACCGTAAGCTGAAAGGCAGGTGGCGCGACGGTAAGGCCGCGGCGCACGGGTTTTAGCGCCTGGGCCTGATCTAAAGTGAACCTGTAGCGTTTCAGCAGCGTGGCCAGCACCAGCTTCATCTCGAAGAGGGCAAAGGCCATGCCGACGCACTGACGGTTGCCGCCGCCAAAGGGAATGAACTCAGAGCCCGAGAACTGGCGCTCTAAAAAGCGCTCGGGGCGAAAGCGCTTGGGGTCGGGGTAGAGGTCAGGCCTGTGGTGGGTGAGGTAGATGCAGGGGGATACCAGGCTGCCCACCGGGAGGGTATGGCCTTCGATTTCAAAAGGCTCCTCCATAACGCGGCGGGGAAAGCCGATGGGCACCACAGGGTAGAGCCGCAGCGCCTCCTGACACACGGCGTTTAAGTAGGGCAGCTGCAGCGTCTCTAGCAGGTCGCCCGCGACGCCCGCCAGCTCATCTTTTAAAGTGGCGACAACTTGCGGGTCCTGGTGCATCCAGTACAGCGCCCAGGCCAGGGATGACGCCGTCGTCTCGTGGCCCGCCAGCAGCAGGGTCATCAGCTCATCCCGCAGCTCCAGGTCCGTCATACCGTTTCCGGCCTCGTCCCGCGCCGCCAGCAGCATAGACAAGATGTCGCTGCCCAAGCCCTCGCCCGCCTGAATGGCCCGCCGCCGCGCCGCAATCTGCCGGTAGAGGATGACGTCAATCTGCGATCGCCGCTGGAGAAACTGGCCCCAGGGGCTCCAAGCGCCCAAATCCCGCTGCAGCCACGGGAAGAACAGCATCGACGAGCTGAGGGGAGCGCTGGTGACGTCGAGCATGCCGCTGGTGAGCTCGGCCAGCCGCTCTAGGTCTTCTCCCTCGTGCAGGCCAAAAACGGCCTCTAGGATAACCCGTAGGGAAATGTCCTGCATGGCGGGTCGCACGGGGATGCGATCGCCCTCGCGCCACGCCTGGGAGACATGGGTGGTGATGTCGTGGATGGTGGTGCCATAGGCTCTCATGCGCTCCCCGTGGAAGGGGGGCATCAAAAGCTGGCGCTGGCGGCGGTGGCGATCGCCGTCTAGCAGCAGAATCGAGGCGTCTCCCACGAGCACCTGCAAGATTTGGTTGTTTGCGCCTGCCGTGAAGCGGTTAGGTCCGGCGCGAAAGATCGCTTGAATGCTCTTGGGGTGACTGCAAAAGACGATGGGCTCTAGGACCCCCAGGCGAACGGTAAAGGTGTCGCCAAACTGACGAACGCAGTCGTCTAAAAAAGGGTAGGGCCGCTGAATCCAGTTGATAATCTGCAGCGCGGGGACGCTGCGAGGCCCCACTGGCAGCGCAGGGGCAGGGCGGTTGAGAAGATCTACCATAGGGGACTACGGTGGGTAGGTGGCTGGGTTACGCCACCATAGTAGCGAGTTAGCGAGCGGGTGCGTCGCTGCGATCTGAGATCAGCTGCCAGGCCAGCAGTGTATCGTTCACCTGGGGAGCAGCGGAGGTGCGCACCAGCGCCGACGGGTAGAGCTGGGCCACGAAGTGGAGCAGCAACGTCAGCACAGCCGCCTGCAGCAGTCGCGTCATTGCTGTTGTCTTTTTAGCGTTGCTCGTTTGCTTTTCCATAGCTCCATACCAATGCCTCTCTTGACCCTAGTATGGATGAGACCGTTGCCCGCCCCGCTAGGCTACATCACCCCTAAGACGTGATTCTGATCAGCGTAGCAGCGGCAATTTCTGAGAAATCGCTGGGGGAGATGGGGCGTTGCCCCCCAGTGCAGGTGCAGATAGGAGGCGTGCAGGGTCGATGTATGCCAGCCTTCGTGGGCCAAGGGCGGCTGGTGGGGTAGCTGATCGAACCGCCGTAGGGCGAACAGTGGCGTTTTCGCTAGCGCTGGGGTGGCGGCTGATGGGCTTAGGGGCGATCGCCACTTGACTTGGGAGTGGTGGAACTCGTGACCCCAGAGAACCGCGCTAGGCGCGACCAGCGGCGTGTCGGCTAAGGCGGTCGCCCGGCGATAGCCCAGGGTGAGGCGAGCCCCCATGGCCACAATTGCCGGAATCAGACCTGCCATGGGGTGCGGGGTCCCCTCGAGGTCCGTTAGCGTCTCGCAGAGGTACATCAGCCCGCCGCATTCGGCGTAGATGGGCAGGCCACCACCGGCGAGCTGGCGCAGCTGGCTGAGCGCGGCTTGGTTGGCCGCTAGCTCGTCGGCAAAGACTTCGGGGAAGCCGCCCCCGAGGTATAGCCCGTGAATATTGGCGGGCAGCGCGCCGCGCAAGGGGCTCCAAGGGACGATTTCCGCCTGATGTGAGAGTAAGTCTAGGTTGTCGGCGTAGTAAAAGCTGAATGCGGCGTCTGAGGCTAGGGCGAGCCGCAGCGGTGGTTGCGATGGCTCTTGGACTTCAGGAGTAAGCTGGGTTTTTTCCTGTTGGAGAGGCTGCGCCGACAGTGGGCGGGTAGGGCTAGTCAGCAGCGGCAGCAGGCGCGCCCAGTCAAACGCCGCTTTACCGAGCTGAATCAGCCGCTCTAGCACAGGCTGCAGAGTCAGCTCAGCCGTAGGGACTAGACCTAGATGGCGGCTGGGAATGGCGATCGCGGTCTCTCGCCCCAGCACCCCCAGCACGGGCATACCGATAGACCGCATCACCGCTTCGAGCAGCTCGCGGTGGCGATCGCTGCCCACCCGGTTGAGCACCACCCCCGCCAGGGTGACGTCAGGGTCGAAGCTGCGGAACCCGTGGACCAGAGCGGCAATGGAGCGAGAGGTGCGCTGGGCATCAAGCACCAGCAGCACCGGCAGCCCCAGCAGCTTGGCGACGTGGGCGGTGCTGGCGGTATCGGTGGCCCCAGCGCCGTCGAACAGGCCCATGACCCCTTCCACCAGGCTGTAGTGGGCGGTCTGGCTGTGAGACGTAAAGCACTGCCGCACGTAGCCCTCTGAGGTGAGCACCGGGTCGAGGTTGCGGCAGGCCCGCCCCGTAATAGCGGCGTGAAACATAGGGTCGATATAGTCTGGCCCCACCTTAAAGCTTTGGACCCTCTGGTGCGGAAACAGATGACGCAGGCAGGCCAGCAGCGCCAGGGTAATTGTGGTCTTGCCGACGCCGCTGCGATCGCCTGCAATAATCAGTGCCATGGCGGTTTGTGACCTACTGCTACAAGGTGGCAAAGGTTGCCGATCGATGATGATACATTAGATTACCAGGATTAAAGATTACTAGGGTTAATCTGGCCTGCAACGCATCAAGACTGCATCAAAACTATGGGACTCATCGTTCAGAAATTTGGCGGCACCTCCGTAGGCACCGTAGAGCGCATCCAGGCGGTGGCCGATCGCGCGATTCGCACCGCCGCAGCGGGACACCCACTGGTGGTGGTGGTGTCGGCCATGGGCAAGACCACCGACCAGCTGATGGGCCTCGCGAACCAAATTACTCCAGACCCTAGCCGCCGCGAGATGGACATGCTGCTCTCCACCGGGGAGCAGGTGTCTATTGCCCTGCTAAGTATGGCTATTCAGGCCCAGGGGCACCCGGCGGTGTCCCTCACCGGGGCGCAGGTGGGCATCGTCACCGAGGCGGCCCACACCCGGGCGCGCATTGCACAGATTCGCGTCGAGCGCATTCAGCGCCATCTGTCGGAGCGCTCCATTGTCGTGGTGGCGGGGTTTCAGGGCATTGCCCAAAGCGATGTAGACGACCATTTGGAGATTACCACCCTGGGGCGCGGCGGCTCCGACACCTCTGCGGTGGCCCTTGCCGCCGCGCTAGGAGCCGAAGCCTGCGAAATCTATACCGACGTCCCCGGCATCTTGACGACGGACCCGAGGCTAGTGCCCAACGCGCAGCTCATGGACGAGATTACCGCCGACGAAATGCTGGAGATGGCCAGCCTGGGGGCCAAGGTGCTGCATCCCCGCGCCGTAGAGATCGCCCGCAACTATGGTTTGACCCTGGTGGTGCGCTCGAGCTGGACCGATGAGCCGGGCACCCGGGTGCTCTCGCCGCTGCTGCAGCCGCGATCGCTCAACAGCATCGAGCTGGCCAACCCGATTGACGCCATTGAGGTCGACCCCAACCAGGCCAAGATCGCCATGCTGCGCATCCCCGACCGTCCAGGCATCGCCGCCTGCCTCTTTGGCGAAATTGCCGCCCAGAACCTAGACGTCGATCTGATTATCCAGTCCATCCACGACGGCAACCTAAACGACATTGCCTTCACGGTGGACCACCGCAGCGTCAACCGGGCTGAGTCTGTGGCGGATGCCCTGACGCCCACGCTGCGCCAGTCGTCCACCTGCCTCGATCAAGCGGAGGTAGTTACCGATCGGCGCACGGCCAAGATTAGCGTGGTGGGGGCGGGGATGATCGGTCGGCCTGGGGTAGCGGCCCAAATGTTTGCCGCTCTGGCGGAGGTGGGAGTGAACATCAGCATGATCTCCACCTCGGAGGTGAAGGTGAGCTGCGCTATTCGCGCCGATGACTGCGATCGCGCGGTGGAAGTGCTCTGCCGTAAATTCAACATCAAGCAGTCTTATCTGCCCAGCCCCCCTGAAGCGGTGAACCAAGCAGCGGCTTCAAGTGATTTAGGGGATAAGCCTCCCGTTCGTGGCGTCGCCCCCGTTCGTGGCGTCGCCCTAGACCTCAAGCAGGCGCGAGTAGCCATTCGTCACGTGCCCGATCGGCCAGGCATGGCGTCGCTAATTTTCACAACGCTGGCCGACCGCTACATCAGCGTAGACACAATTATTCAGTCGCAGCGCTGCCGCCTGGTGGAAGGGGTCGCCACCCGCGACATTGCCTTTACGGTGTCGCAGGCGGATGCGGCGGTGGCTCAGGCGGCGCTGCAGGGCATCGCGTCGGATTTAGGGACCTACGACGTCACCATCGATACGGCGATCGCCAAAGTAAGCGTGGTGGGGGCGGGGATGATGGGTCAGCCCGGGGTGGCGGCCCGCATGTTTACGGCGCTGGCGGAGCGGCAGATCAATATTCAGATGATTGCCACTTCTGAGATTAAGATTACCTGTGTGGTGGCGGAGACGGACGGCACAGCGGCGCTGAAAGCCGTGCATGAGGCGTTTGAGCTATCGCGGTCGGCGCGGGTGGCGTCATAAAGTTTTGAATAACGGAGCACTCAAAGGCGGGTATTTTGGCGCAGGCTGGCCTATCATTGGGCATTTACTTTAAGCGCTAGATCATGTCTGGAAAACGATATCAATTGCTCGCGATCGCAGCCTGCGCCACAGCTGCGATCACCTCAGCTTTGCCTGCCCGTTCGCTTGAGCCTGCGCGCTCGGGTGGCCTAGCCCAATGTGAGCTGGGCTGCTCAGAAGCAGCGGCCAAAGCGGATGCCGCAGAATTGGTTTCAATCCCCGGCACGAGCCTAGCGCTCTCCCCCCCCGAGGGGTTTGTGCTCTCTGAGCAGTTCTCAGGGTTCATCAACCCAGATACCCGCTCTAGTATCGTGCTGACTGAGCTGCCGCCAGAAGCCTACCTCGAATTAGCCGCGCTATTTTCTGCCGCGCCTGATGCGATCGCTGAAGCCTTTGCAAGCCGCGGAATTGCGCTTCAGGTTGAGGCTGTGTCCAACATCTCAGCTGGAGACGCTCAGGCTCCTTTCGTGGAAGGCACTCAGTCTGCGGGTGGCCTGCAGGTTAGAAAATATTTCACCCTGCTGTCTGGGGAGCGCACGATTTTACTTACCTTTAACGTGATTGAGGGTGACCCTCTCAGCAAAGCAGCCGTGGTCGAAACGGTCAGGTCGGTCAACCTTGCCTCGGCAGCTTCGCTTCAAGAAAGCTTGGCCTCCCTCCCCTTTACGTTCCAGACCGCGCCGCCCTTTCAGGTCGTCCAGACTCTGGCCGGCTCGAGCGTCTTACTGAGTCCGAGCGGCGAGCCCGATGCTTCGGGGACAGAGCCATTCATCGTCATTGCCAGTTCCGTAAGTCCGGTGGAAACTTTTGACCTAGCGGCTTTTTCTAGTCAGCTATTGCAGGAGACCAGAGGGTTTACCGAAGCCAATATCATCGCGCAGACGCCGATCGATTTTGCGGGGGGAGAAGGCTACTTGACCCGGGCAACATTACAGGATGCTGCGGTACTGCAGTATTTCGCCATACTTCCAGACGGTTTCTATATCCGGCTGCTGGTTCAGGGAAATGCGGAAGCGCTTGAAACACTGACGCCTGCAATCCAGTTCATTCAAGAGTCGATAGAAGTGAGGTAGCTATTCCTGTGCGCCCTCGGGCTGCCCTTCGAGCGACCCTGCCGGTCCAGTCTGGCCTTCGACATCGTCTCCACCCGGCAGGTCGGGCAGGTCCAGCCCCTCCGTGTCCAAGTTTAGCTCTAGGTCAAACGTATCGATTTCGGGTAGCCCCGTTTCCGCAGCGTCCGGCTGGCCTGTCTCCGGCAGCGTGGCCAGGGCAATGCGCTCGCCGCCGATGGCGCGCAGCAGATCCAGTACCTCAACTACGTCGTTGTACTGCGCGAGCCGCGACGCGTATAGCACCACAATCCCCTCTGGCCTCAGGGAAAGATAGTCGCTCAGGGCCTGGGTCAGTTCCGCTTCGCTGATCGGGTCTTGCTCCAGGTAGAGCTGGCCAATGGGGTCGACGCTGACAATCAGCATCTCGCGCATTTGCGTAGTTCCCGTTGTTGCCTGGGGCAGATCGACGCCGATGGTCGACTGACGCGTCAGCGTGACCGCCGCCAGGATAAAGAAGGTCAAAATGCAGAAGATAACGTCAATTAGCGGCAGAATCTCGATGCGGATGTCTTCGCCTTGGGCGTCCCAGTCGGTTCTCATGGGTCTAGAGCTGTGGTAAGGGGTGGGTTACTCGGGCTGGCGATCGCCTTTTTACAATCGCCTTTTTACAATCGCCTTTTACAGAAGTCGCCGTGGTTGGGTCTGTTTGAGGAATTTAGCCTATTTGGAAGTTTATATAGAGGGATTGGGCGTCGAGGGATTTGGTAGGGACGCGCTAGGCGATTCAGCGGTGGTATAGTCCGCGCTCGCCGGCAGGGACGCTGCGCTAGCGACGTTTCCATTGCGCTGCTTGCGGGACCAGCTCTTGCGGTAGAGCAGCTCTAACTCGTTGGCGGCGCGGCGGAATACCTTGATTTGTCCGGTGATCAGTCCTTGAAAGATGCGGTAGAACGCGAGACTCATAATCGCCACGATGAGGCCAAAAGCGGTGCTAATCAGCGCCTCCGAAATTCCCAGCGTCACCTCAACGTTTGAGCCAGAGACGATGTCGCCGATGCGAATGGCCCCGAGGGAATTGATCAGGCCTAGCACCGTGCCCAGCAGACCCAGCAAGGGGGATAGGGCAATCACGGTTTCTAGAATTTTATCCCCGCGCCGCATGGCGGCTAGCTCCTCGTCGGCGGAGGTCTGCAGCGCCAGCTGAAAGACCTCAGGGTCAGGGTCCTGCAGGTCTAACCCGGAGTTCAAAAAGCGGCCGATGGGCTGCTTTAGCGATCGCCGGGCGATATCTCTTGCCGCGTTCCAGTCTCGGCGAGCGGCCTCCAGCGTCCGGCCTACGATGGCGCGCTCGCGGGTGAGAATCTTGGACCAGAACCCAACGCGCTCGATGATCGTGCTCAGGGCTAAAATTGATAGCAGCAAGAGCGGCCACATCGCAGGCCCACCCTTGATAAACAGATCCCAAATATTCACGCGTTACCTCCTGTTGACTGTCCTATTGACTGTGCTAGCCATTCGCTCGACGGTGGTTGCACTTAGGCACAACCATATGAATCTTAATCGCTTTCCAGCCCCATATTGTCCCGGTCGGGACAGCCATCACATCTGTCGGTATCCAGAGTTAGGTGTTTAGGGTTATAAGATCGTCAATATAGCGCTGCTATATCAGTAGCGCTATATTGACGATTGCCTTCCGTCCGAGCTGTCGCTGCACGCTCTACTGGTCTTGCCATGAATCTCCGCTGGCTTCATCCCCGCTACCGCTGGCTTATCCTACTCGGGAGCCTGCTTTACGTCATTAGCCCTTTTGACCTATCCCCCGATTTTGTCCCTATTTTGGGTCAGATCGACGACTTCGTCGTGCTGGTCCTTTTACTATCCCAGGTGTTTCGGCTGCTGTTGGGGCAAATCTCGCCCCCGGCCGAAGCCTCCCGCGCGTTTGATGAGGACGCGGACGAAGAGATCACGATCAATGTGACCGCCGTTCCTGTGGACGATTAAGGCCCGGCTGCTGACGCAAATTTCATTGCGACCGCTTAGAATAGATAAATTAAGTAATATTTACGACAAAAAATCAGCTATGTCTGTCTTAGCGGCGATCTCGGTTCTTGCGCTTTTGATTATTGTCCACGAGCTGGGACACTTTGCGGCGGCCCGGCTGCAGGGCATCCACGTCAACCGATTCTCTATCGGGTTTGGCCCTGTCCTCTGGAGCTACCAGGGACCAACTACTGAATACGCCCTGCGGGCTTTTCCCCTGGGGGGCTTTGTCGGGTTTCCCGACGACGATCCCGAGAGCACTATTCCCCCCAGTGATGAGAACCTGCTCAAGAATCGACCCATCCTCGATCGCGCTATCGTCATCAGCGCCGGGGTGATTGCCAACCTGGTGTTTGCCTATCTCGTTTTTGTCGTACAGTTTGCCAGCGTTGGTGTCCCCGAGACCCTCAACTACGCGCCCGGCGTTTTGGTACCCCGCGTCCAGAGCGAGGTCGTTACTCCGGAGGGACAGAGCGTTAAGTCACCTGCGCTGCAGGCCGGCATCAAGCAGGGAGATATCTTCTTGGCGGTTGAGGGTGAATCTCTCGGTGAGGGAGAGCAGGCAACCCAAAGGCTGATGACCGCGATTCAGGAGAGCCCTAACCAGCCCTTGAGCTTTACGATGCAGCGGGGCGACGACAGGGTAGAGCTGGAAATGACGCCGCTGCAGAGCCAAAAGCAGGATAAAGCGATCGTCGGCGTGGCCCTAATGCCCAACGGCACTATGGAATACCGCCGCCCTAGAGGGGTAGGCGAGGTGTTTCAATACGCGGCCAACGAGTTTCAGGCCACGCTGGTGCAGACCGCCCAAGGCTTTGCCTCCATCATCACTAACTTCTCAGAAGTTGCTGACCAGGTGGCCGGGCCGGTCAAGATCGTGGAGCAAGGGGCCCAGTTCGCGCAGCGGGACGCTACGCGCCTGTTTCCCTTCACCGCCATCATCAGCATTAACCTAGCGATTATTAATATCCTGCCCTTGCCTGCCCTCGACGGCGGCCAGCTGGCCTTTTTGCTGGTAGAAGGGGTGCGCGGTCGGCCGCTGCCCAGTCGCCTTCAGGAGAACGTCATGCAGACGGGACTGGTGCTGCTGCTGGGGCTGGGCATCTTCCTCATCGTGCGCGATACGACGCAGCTTGAGGTGGTTCAGAAATTCTTCCAGTAGCCGCCCGAGCGCCCCGCGATGCGCGTAACAGTAATTCCCGCGCAGCGCGCGCGGGCGATCGCCGCCAGCAGCGTCCTACAGCTGTCCCGATGTTCTTGCTATGACCGCATCTTCAGTCAAGCCCACGCCACAGCAGCGGGCGCTAGAGGTTCTAGCGCGGCTTAAGGCGCTCTACCCCCAGGCCCCCTGCTCGCTCGATTATGAAACGCCTGTGCAGCTCATGGTGGCCACCATCCTCTCGGCCCAGTGCACCGACGAGCGGGTGAATAAGGTGACCCCGGACCTGTTCGCTCGCTATCCCGACGCCCCGGCCCTCGCCGCTGCTGAACTGTCCGACCTAGAGGCTCTGGTGCGCTCCACGGGCTTTTTCCGCAATAAGGCTAAGAACATCCAGGGGGCCTGCCGTCGCATCGTAGCGGAGTTTGGCGGGGAGGTGCCCCGCACCATGGCGGAGATGCTGAGCCTCCCCGGCGTAGCCCGCAAGACGGCTAATGTGGTGCTGGCCCACGCCTACGGCATCAACGCCGGGGTGACCGTGGATACCCACGTGAAGCGGCTGAGCAACCGGCTCGGGCTGACGGAGCACAAAGACCCGGTGCGCGTCGAGCGCGACCTGATGCCGCTGCTGCCCCAGGCCGACTGGGAGAACTGGTCCATCCGCCTGGTCTACCATGGACGGGCCGTCTGCGATGCCCGCAAGCCCGCCTGCGATCGCTGTGACCTGGCCGATCTCTGTCCCTCCGCTGGGATTGGCTCCGCCAGTGGGTTAGCGCTAGGGGCAAAGAAAGGAACAGAGAAACCATGAGCAGCAGCGCTTCTCCTTTACCTGAGCTCCTTGCTCCGGCTGGCAGCTGGGACTGCGCCAAAGCCGCCATCGAGAACGGCGCAGACGCCATTTACTTTGGGCTCGACCGCTTCAACGCCCGCATGCGGGCTGAAAACTTCACCGAGGCCGATCTTCCGGAGCTGATGGCGGCGCTGCATCGGCGCGGCGTGAAGGGCTACCTGGCCCTAAATACGCTGATTTTTACCAAAGAGCTGCCCCAGGTGGAAGCCTACCTGCGCAGCGTCATTGCTGCTGGCGTAGACGCTGCCATCGTTCAGGACGTAGGGTTATGCCGCCTGATCCGCCACCTGTCTCCCGACTTTCCCATCCATGCCTCCACCCAGATGACCATCACCAGCGCGGCAGGGGTCGCGTTTGCGGAATCTTTGGGCTGCAGTCTGGTAGTGCTGGCGCGGGAGTGTTCGGTGCGGGAAATCGAGAAGATTCGCCAGCAGATGGGCCGGCATGTTGCGCTGCCCCTGGAGGTATTTGTTCACGGGGCCCTGTGCGTGGCTTATTCGGGGCAGTGCCTCACCAGCGAAGCTTTGGGGGGGCGCTCCGCAAACCGAGGCGAATGCGCCCAGGCCTGCCGTATGCCCTACGACCTGATTGTGGACGGGGAGCCGCTAAATTTGGCTGACGCGCAGGGCCAGCGCCGCTATCTGCTCAGCCCCCAGGACCTGGCGGGGCTGCCGCTGCTGCCTGAGCTGGTGCGCTCTGGGGTAAGCTGCCTCAAGATCGAGGGGCGGCTGAAGACGCCGGAGTACGTGGCCAGCGTGACGCAGGTCTACCGGCAGGCGCTGGACCGCCTGCAGCATCTGCCGGCCCGGCCGGAATCAGGCGATCTGGCACCAGGTAATGTGGACCGCGAAGCGACGCCTTTGGGTGGGCCTGCAAGTCGGGAGGAGCAGTATCGGCTGGAAATGGCCTTTTCCCGGGGGCTCTATAGCGGCTGGCTCGGCGGCATCGATAACCAGGCGCTTGTCCAAGGTCGCTATGCAAAAAAGCGCGGGGCCTATTTGGGGCAGGTAGCCCTGGTGCAACGCGGCAGCGTGACCCTTAGACTTGACCCAGCGCTGGCCCAGCTAGAGGCGGCGGCCGTTAAGCCTGGAGACGGCCTGGTGTTTGAGGGCAGCGCTGGGGGCCACGAGACGGGCGGACGGGTCTATGAGAGCAGTCGCCGGGGCGATCGCGTCACCCTGAGCTTCGGTAAAGCCTTCGATACGCGCGCCATCACCGCAGGCGATCGCGCTTGGAAGACGAGCGACCCCGAGCTAGACCGCCAGGTGCGCCAAACCTATGCAGGCGAAACTCCCCGAGCCCAGCAGCCCGTGGTCCTGGAAGTGCACGGCGCGATCGCCGCTCCCCTCACCCTAATCGCCCGCGACTCTCAGGGGCACGTGGTTCAGGTCCAGTCCGCTATGCCGCTGGTGGCCGCTCACTCCCGCCCCCTGGGCGAGCCGACCCTGCGCAAGCAGCTCGGCCGCTTGGGCAACACGCCATTTACCCTCAGCCGCCTCGATATTCAGCTCGACGGTGACCTGATGCTGCCCCTGAGCGAGCTAAACCGGCTGCGGCGCGAGGCGGTGCTGCAGCTCGAAGAAGCGCGATCGCGTCCGGTGCGCTGGGCAATGCGTGCTGAGGCAACCCACGGTGACCTGATGCCGGCCCAGCTCAGCCCGTCTCCGGCTGACCCAGCGCTCATCGTCCTGGTTCGTCGTTTGGACCAGATCCAGGCCGCCCTCGAAGCGGGCATTACCACCCTCTATTGCGAGCTGGAGGACCCCCGCGCCTACCGGCAGGCAGTGCAGATGGTGCGGCAGTTCACCCCCAGCGGCGATCGCCCAGAGCTTGATAGCGCTGAAGGCGCACCCGCAGAAATCTGGGTTGCCCCACCCCGGATCGCTAAGCCCCTAGAAAACTGGATTTTGGACCAGGTGAGCCGCTGCGGCGCTGACGGCTACCTGGCGCGTAACTACGACCACCTGGCCTATTTCGCGGGCCGCCCCTGCGTCGGCGACTTCTCGCTAAACGTGGCCAATCCCATTGCCGCTGCCCACTTCAAGGGCCTCGGCCTGCATCGACTCACCGCCTCCTACGACCTCAACGCCCATCAGCTCGAGCACCTGCTGCGCCGCACTCCCAGCTGGTTCGAGGTCACCCTGCACCAGCATATGCCCCTGTTTCACATGGAGCACTGCGTCTTCTGCGCCTTTTTGTCGGAGGGCACCGACTACCGCGACTGCGGCCGTCCCTGCGAAACCCATAGCGTTAAGCTGCGCGATCGCGCCGGGGTAGATCACATGCTGCAGGCCGACGCGGGCTGTCGCAATACGCTGTTCAACGGCACGGCCCAAACTGGCGCTGAGTACGTCCACCGTCTTCTAGAGCTTGGTCTACGCCACGTGCGAATTGAATTTTTGCAGGAGCCCCCCAGTGAGGTGAGCCAGATAATTCAGCACTACCAGAGGCTGCTGCGAGGGGAGATTGGCGGCGCTCAGCTGTGGCAGACGCTGAAGCTGCAGAACCGGCTAGGCGTCACTCGGGGCCCTCTAGACCTTTAGATAAGTCTACAGAAATATGTCAAGTGGACTCCTCAGATCTAACCTTCTGAGAGATAGAGCGCTGTTACTAAGTGTCCCTGTTGATAGATAGAGAATCAGCTGCAGCAAACTAATCTTAGTTTATAGGTTTAGGCTCTAAAAGTTACAAAGCTTTAAGAAGAAATCATCCGGCTTTTAGCTTTCCAAAAACTTAAATAATTGGCAGAAACGTAATCGGTAAAACGTTGAGAGGATAGAACGTTAATGATTTATCAAAGTAAACGCTGGCTGAAGAAAGCTGGCTCACTTTCTGGTGCGATCGCATTGACGGCGGCTATGGTCATTGCCTCTGGCTGCAGCGGCGAGAACAGCGAGATTCAGGAAGACCGCAATAACGTTACCAGCGAAGATCTCTCTGGAGAAATTAGCGCTGAGGGCGTATCGGGCATAGACAGCCCTGAGGGCTTAATTGGCAAGTCTGTCACCATCAGAAACACAATTGAAGAGACGATTGGGGAAGAAAGCTTTTCTTTAGGCAACGACGGCGGCGAGAGCATTTTAGTCATCAACACTACTGGAGAGCAGCTGTTGCTTCCCAGTGAAGATATCCCTGTCCAAGTCACAGGAGAGGTTGCACAACTTGTCATCGCTGACGTCAATTCCGAGTACGGTCTTGAGTTGGATGAGACCATCTATGCGGAGTACGAAGATCGGCCCGCTATTATCGCTAATTCTCTTGCTTTGGCCCCAAAGATTGAGCAGCTGGTAGAGTATGCAGATGCGTTCAACGGTCAGCTTATTGCTGTAAAAGGCGACGTTAGAAACGCCACATCTCCTGACACCATGACGCTGTTTGAGCAGGGCTGGGTCGATGATATTGGCATTCTTGTTGTTGGCGTCGAGAGCGGCCTCAAAAGCTCTGAACCTCTGCAGGACGGAGAGACCTACCTCGTGACTGGGCGTCCTCAATCCTTCGACGCAGATTCCCTCAGCCAAGAGTACGACCTTGGCCTTGAGCCAGATCAGCTAGATGAGTTTGCTCAGCGCTATAACCGGCCGGTCATTGTCGCTGATGATGTCTACTCATCCGCCGTTGACTAAAGCGCTGTTGCTGCGGCTGAATTTGTAGCAGTATCGACCGGCCTTAAACCCAATCAGTAAATAATTGAATTTTAGGAGAAATACCCATGGCTATTACGGAAAAGGACACCAGACTAGCTCCCGAGACGGGCGCTTACAAGCGGGTCGTTGGTGTTTTCAAAAATGAGGAAGACGTTGAGTACGTTATTCGGTCCTTAAAAGATTCTGACTACGACATGAACCGAGTGTCGCTGCTGGCTCGAAACGTCGACGGTATCGAAGGGGCAGCAGATCTAAAGGACAGAGAGACTGAGGGCAATGAGGCCGGAGAAGGGGCTGGCATTGGCGCGACTACGGGGACCGTCCTTGGCGGCGTCACCGGATTTCTAATTGGCGTTGGCCTTTTAGCAATCCCTGGCGTTGGTCCGATCTTGGCTGCTGGTGCAGAAATCGGCGCACTTGGCTCGACCCTGGCGGGGGCTGGTATCGGCGCAGCTACAGGCGGAATTATCGGCGCTTTAATTGGTCTGGGTATTCCTGAGGAGAAAGCAAAGGTCTACGAAAGCCGCATCAAGGCTGGTGATTACCTGCTAATGGTCAGCGGCAACGATGACAGAGTTAATTGGGTCGAGTCTACCATGCGCGATCGCCATGCTGAAGAGCTTGAAGTGTTTGACGCACCTGAGGCAACCGTCAGCAAAGACGTGAACCGAACTACAGAGGTAGACGTTGTGGAGCGCGATCGCGCTGACGCCACCATCACAACAGGGGACACCGCCCACAACAGTGGCGCTGACGTCATCATTAAGGACAAGCGCTAGTTCTAATCTATCGATTGACCACGTTAAAGTTCCCCGCCAAATATACTCTGAATCGCTACGTTGCGAAGCCGAGAGATTTGGTGGGGAATTTTTATATAGCGATACTAAGTCAGTCAAAGTAGCTAAATTAAAGATTATTTTTAGCGCTTGAATATCGCTCAATAGGGTGAGGAGAATTCCTCACCATCTCCTTCTCTCGATATTTAGAATTTAGGCTGAAGTTTTTTAATATGAAATTGAATTTATGCTGTTACCTGAGAAATTCATATGGCCTTTCGTAAATTTTCGGATGCTTATCCTAACGATGACAAAGTAGTTGGCAGAGACGGCAATATGCTTGCTTTCAACGATTACTCCCTCTACAGTCGCGACGGCGATCAGGTTGGATCGATCAAAGATGCCCTGTTCGATGACAACACTGGAAACATCCGCTACCTAGTTGCTGATACTGGCTTTTGGGTCTTTGGGAAAAAGGTCTTACTGCCTATTGGTCTAGCGCATTTCGATCGTAATCAAAAGCGCGTTTACGTTGATGGCTTGGCTAAAAGCAAGGTCGAGAATATGCCTGAGTATCGGGATGATATGACGATTGACCAAGACTACGAAAATCGTATTCGGAGTGGGTATCGTGACTTGGGCGAAACCCGCAAGGGCAAGTACGTAGGCAAGGAATATCGCGAGGAAAACCGCGCCTATCCCGGTAGCAGTGCCCTATATGGTAAAGAAGACCGTACCGCTACAGCCGCTGCCGCTGATCTAGACTACGACCGCGAGCCAGGTCTGTACGGCATGGATCATGAGGACCACGATGCAATTCGCCTCTATCAAGAGCGCTTGATTGCCGATAAGGACCGATTTAAGACTGGTGAAGTCGCCATCGGCAAGCGGGTTGAAACTGAAACGAAGGAGGTGTCTGTACCCGTGGAGCGGGAGCGTATCATTATTGAGCGCACCGACGTAGATGGCGCTCGGCCTGTTGAAGGTACGCCGGACTTCAAAGAAGGCGAAGTGATGCGCGCCGAGACCTACGCTGAGGAAGCGGACATCCGCAAAGAAGCCTACGTCCGTGAGGAGGTCAACGTTCGCAAGGAAGTAGACCGCGATACCGTAACCGGTAAAGAGACGCTGCGCCGGGAAGAGTTGGACATTGACACTACCGAAGGTACTGACGTAGTCAATCGCTAGTGTTTGGTCTTCAATAGTCTATAGAGGGGCCCAGCTTGGGTCCCTTTTTCCAATAAGCTGTGTTCGGCCTTGCAGAATCTTACGAATTGATGATTCATTGAGACTTACGCGCCTAGCAGTTATGTCATTTTTTTGCCCTGATACTTGCTTACCGCCATGGCGCTATACAAAATAGGTGACCGATTTCCTGATTATAAAGATCGATATCTTGACGGCACCAACATTAAGGGTGCCGCAGTCTACGCCGGCGCAGAGAGCGAGCAAATTGGTGTCGTCCACGATATCTTAGTGGACGACACCGGCCAAATTCGATACCTGGTTATCGACACTGGATTCTGGATTTTGGGTAAGAAAGTGCTGCTGCCCGTTAGCTGCTGTACAGGTCTCATAGATGGCGATCGCATTTATGCTAGGGGGCTGACTAGAGCGCAGGTGGAAGACCTGCCTGAGTATCGCAATGATTTGATGGCAAATGATGACTACGAGGCGCGGGTCGGCTCAATTTACCCAGCGCAGGCTATAGATCAATCTGCCTCAGCTCAAACGTCGACGCCGGTAGAGCCTAGCGCTAAGAAATACGATGCTTCGCTGACCCCATCGACTTCAACGGCCTCTCAAGCGTCGCCTCCATCTTTTCCCATCCAGCCTGCTGCTTCACCCGCTGCGCCCGCCGATATCCCCCTGCCTGTACCCAACAAGCGCGTTGAATTGAATCACTCCGGGCAAGCGTCAGACCTCTCTGCCGAGAGCGACACGCACCGCCGAATCCCCCTCTATGAGGAGCGGCTCGTGACTGATAAACGTCGTTTGAAGACCGGCGAGATTACGGTCACGAAGCGAATTGAAACGGAGCAGGTCGAGGGCTCAGTTACGATCCAAAAAGAGAAAATTATTATCGAGATTGAATCGGTGCCAGGCGTAACTCACGTTAACGTTGCGGGTAAGGCGGTTGAGGTCGGCAGTAGCGCTCGTAGCGACATCTATGCCGATCACGTTGAGATACGTAAAGAGCCCGTGGTTCGTCAAGAGGTGACGGTACGCAAAGAGGTCATAGAAGAAGTCGTGACGGTGCGCGATACGGTGCGAAGGGAAGAAATAGACGTTCAGCAGCAAGGAACGCCCGATGTCGACATCATCGATCGTGGATTTTAAGCGTAGGGTGAGAAGAGGTTTTGCGTTTGTAGCTTCACTGCCCTTACTTTCTGCGCCTCTTGTGGCCTGTACCTCAACGTTTAGCGGCCTAGATACGGAAGTGCCGCTGCCGAAAGAGCAGGTGAATGTCCCCGAAGAGGTTGAGGTTGGCGGCGGGATTGTATCGGCCGCGGCAGACTTACTGGGCGAGACGATTACCGTCAGCACAAAGGTGACCGAAATCGTCTCGCCCAATCTCTTCACGATCTACGACATTGAATCGCTGCGTGGCGAAGAAACTCTTGCGATTACTAGCCTTGAGATACCGGAGGTCGGCACCAACATTGAAGTCACCGGTAAAGTTGAGGAATTGGACGAGGCTACTATTAGAGCGGCCTACAGTATTGAGCTAGAGCCCGACGTTGTTGACGTTTATGTGGGTAGACCTTATGTGGCTGTACAGGCAATTGAGGTGGTCGATTAGCATATGTGTCCTAGGTCAAAAATGCTGCTGACGTAGGTGAATCTCTAAGCTACTTATACCAATTCCGTATGTGGCTGCACGTATGGGCTCCCCCTACTAATCCCCCTTTCTTTTGGCGAAGCCTGCCCGAAGGGCGTAGGGGATGGCGACAGCCGGGGGTGAGCCATAACGTGTCCTGGGCGATGCTAATCACGCTTTGCGTCGGTATTCCGATGTGGCTTGTCTACGGAACTTATGTTCACAACGTTCCTGTCATTACCGCCAATCTGTTCACGGCTGATATTCACCTCCGTCATTCTGGGGCTGAAGGTCCATTACAGCCGGTATCGCACCATCAAGTAGGCTTTGCTTGGCGGCGATTGCGACAGTGCCTAGGCGGTCGCGATAATATTCAAAAAATGGGTCAGCTCTGTGGATTAGGAGCTGACCCGCTTTAAATCTAATAGTCTTAGCGAAGCCTGGTCCTATCGCGTCTTCAGAGCCTCGATCTTCTTGACGAATAGATCTGTGAACAGGGTAATCACGCGGCGCTTACGCGTCTTAATGTTGGCGGTGATTGACATTCCAGACTGAAGCTCAATCGGGTTACCGTTGATGCTTACGTACTGCTGATCGATATTGACCTTTGCGGGGAAAGCATAAAACTGTCTCATCTCAGTCGGGGGCAGTGCATCTGCGCCGATGGAGACAAGCTCTCCTTCAACGTCGCCAAATTCGCTGAACGGGAAGGTGTCAATGCGTACGTCTACCGGCATCCCCACATTAACGAAGCCGATGTCTTGATTTGTAATGAAGATCTCGGCCACGAGCGCATCGGCCGGAACAACCTTGAGCACCGGATCGTTGGGGTTTGCGGTGATGAAGCCGTCATCCTGGGCCTGAAGATCGAATACAATGCCGTCGATAGGGGCCCGCAGCTCGCCATAGTTGCGCTGCAGTTCGGTCTGCTGGAGCTGCCCTTTAATCTCGGTGATTCGTTTGTCGTTCTCGACGATGCGCTTATTCAGCTCGCTGTCGATCTCGGCTAGGCGCTTATCGTTTTCCGCCATGCGGTTCAAGACATCGCTGCGGGACGCAGACACCGTGTTGTTGCGCTGCTGCTCAGCCTGAGCAATGGAAGCGCCAAGCACCCGCTCTTCTTGAATCAGTCGGTCTAGCTCAGCTTGACGGTTGAGCATCTCAACCCGCTGCTGCTGTAGCTGAATGTCGGCTAAAGCGCCTTCTTCCACTAGCGGCGCAATCTGCTCCAGGATGCCCTGCTCGATGTTGAAGGTCTCTTGGGCTGTGGCAATTTGCTGACGGGTCTGGTTGAGCTGCCGCCGAAGCTGTTCGATCTCTAGCTCCGCGGCTCCAATCCGCGAGACGGCTTCATTGCGCAATTCGTTAAGCCGAATACGCTCCAACGGGTCTAGGCTAGCGATCGCCCCACCGCCGCTGAGCAGAGAGGCATAGAGCTGGTTTTCTTCGACTATAGCGAGGCGGCTGGAGGTGAGGGCAAGCACCTCTGGCGGAATTTCGAGCTGGCTGAGCTGCGCCGAGGACGGCAGCGCTGCGCCGCTGAGCTGCGAGCGATAAAACTGATTCTCAGCGATTAGGGAATTTTGCACCTGGCCAAGAGAGGCAAGCTCGGACTCCGCTGCAGACGGGTCTAGCTTTACCAGCAGATCACCCTGGCTGACGCGATCGCCGTCTTCTACCAAGACCTCAATGACTTTCCCCGATACCGGAGGCTGCAGCTCCTGTACAGCGCCCTGGGGCTTGAGCTCCCCGGTTGCGGGTACGGCCTCTTCCACCTTGGCTAAGCAGGCCCAGGTAAACCCGAAGGTGACCACGCCCACAATGCCCCAGAGGATGGCCCTCGACCAGAGGGGCGTCTGCTTGAGCACAATAGGCTGATCGAATGCTTCGACGCGAGCCGGTTTGCTTTTGTTGGCTTGAGCAATCGACGCCTGCTGGGGTACAACCCCTGAGGCTTGGTTCGACGAAAGCGCGGCGGTCGGTGAGGTACCGTTTTGACCGTTGCTCATGCCCGGTCGAGAATTGTCTGAGCTGGGATTTGGGCGAGTTTGCATGGCGGGTTAATGTCAGTAGGTGTGAGCAGGGGAGTCGTTTGGACGCGCCGGAGATTTATGCCGGTGGGGCGCGGTCTAAGCAAGGCTTGTCAGCGTCACAGTTGAGCCTCTTGCTGCTGATATAGACAGTAGTAGCGTCCCTGCAGGGCCATCAGCTCGGGGTGGGTGCCGGTCTCCACGATCGAGCCTTTGTCCATCATGAGGATCGTGTCGGCGTTGCGAATCGTGCTGAGCCGGTGGGTGATAAAAAACACGGTGCGACCCTGGAAGGCTTCGGCTAGGTTGAGACAGACGCGGCGCTCGGTGTCGTAGTCCAAGGCGCTGGTCGATTCGTCCATAATCAACATCCGGGGGTTAGCCAGTACGGTACGGGCGATCGCAATCCGCTGACGCTGACCACCGGAGAGCGACGCGCCCCGCTCACCCACTCGCGTGTTGTAGCCATTGGATAGCTCCATGATGAAGTCATGGGCCGCAGCTACTTTTGCCGCATCGATGATGGCTTCTGAAGAAGCATCTGGCATGGTGAGGGCGATGTTCTCCTGAATGCTGCCCTCAAACAGCAGGCTTTCCTGCGGCACGATGCCGATCTGCTGACGCAGGGAGTAAAGCTCTACCTTCCCGATGTCGTAGCCGTCTACGAGAATGCGGCCATTTTCTAACTCGTATAGACGCGGCAGCAGCTTGGTCATCGTGCTCTTTCCAGAACCGCTCTGGCCCACGATGCCGATAAATCCACCGGGCTCAAACTCGACGTTGACGTTATTGAGCACCATGGGGCCGCTTTCCTTAAAGCGGAAAGAGACGTTCTCGTACTTGACGTTGCCAGTGATGGGAGGCAGGGGAATGTTTTGGCGCTCGGTTTCATCTGCCTCCGGCGTGGCGTCTACAATATCGCTCAGGCGCTCAATCGACAGGGCTGTCTCCTGGAAGTTTTGCCAGAGCTGCGCCAGCCGCAGCAGCGGCGTGGTGACGTAGCCCGAGATGATGCGGAACGCGATCAGCTGACCTAGGGTGAGGTCGCCGCTGAGCACCAAGGCCGCCCCCACCCAGAGCACCAGCAGACCCGACAGCTTAGTGAAAAAGCCGCTGGTAGAGCTGGCCGCGGTTGAAAACAAGACGGTCTTAAAGCCAGCGCTGACGTAGCGGGCGTAGCGCTGCTGCCACTGCCACCGGGCTCGCAGCTCCATATTTTGCGCCTTGACGGTCTGGATACCGCTCATCACCTCCACCAGGTAGGACTGGGTTTCAGCGTTGCGCTCCGCCTTGAGGCGCAGCTGACGGCGGATGGCGGGGGAGGCAATGACCGCTAAGCCTACAAACAGCGGCACCGTTGACAAAGACACCAGGGTCAAGAGCCAGCTGTAGATAAACATCACGGCGATGTAAAGCACCGAGAAGATAGCGTCGAGCACCACCGTCAGGGCCGTGCCGGTGAGGAACTGGCGGATATTTTCTAGCTCGTTGATGCGGGTGGAGAGCTCGCCCACCGGACGGCGCTCGAAGTAGCGCAAGGGCAGCCGCAGCAGGTGGTCGATGATTTCTGAGCCCAGGGCCAGGTCGATGCGGTTGGTGGTGTCCACGAACAGGTAGGTCCGCAAGCTGGTGAGCACCGCTTCAAATACCGCAATCACCAGTAGGAAGATGCCCAACACCTGCAGGGTATCGGAGCTGTTCTGCACAATCACTCGGTCGATAATCACCTGAATCATCAGGGGATTGGCCAGGGCAAAAAGCTGCACAAAGAACGAGGCCACAAACACCTCGATGAGCACTCGCTTGTACTTAATCAAAGAGGGCAAAAACCAGCTCAGCCCGAAGCGCTTTTGGGGCGACTGCTTGGTGAGCCGGAACAGAAGAGCCTGCCCCTTGCGGCTGCCGTCTTCCCCCTCTTCCCCCCAGGTGCGGGCCATGTCTTCGATGGGACGGCGCAGGACGCCGGTCTCGGGCAGGGCGACGATCGCCTCTTGGGGGTTGATGTCGTACATCAAAACCAAGTTGCCCTGCCACTTCGTGAGTACCGGAGCCTCTAGGCGACCCAGGGCGCTGGCCGGGACTGAGATCAGCTGCGCCTGCACGCCCATCATCTCGGTGATGGCGCCGCACAGCTCTAGGGACAGACCGCCCATACGCTCGACCTGCTCGTTGAGCACGCGGCGCACCACGTCCCGTCGAAACGGCAGGTTCAAATGCTTGGCCAGCATCTGGAAGCAGGCCATAGCGCTGTCGATCTCGCCCCGACCGGAGACAAAGGGATAGTCGCCAGGGCCTTTCTTGCGGTTGCTCTCTTCTTTGAATATCGGCGCTTCCAGCGCTTCCGGGCGCTCGGGGGCATAGGGAAGATCGTCTTCTAAGCCTTCGGGGGCGTCTACGGGCGCGATCGCCCCGTCTAAGTCGCCCTGCTGCGAGGCTGATAGCGCCTGGGCCCGCAGGATAGAGCTGGGAAAGCCCACGAGCCGAGCGGGGTAAGACCCGGTAACCGTTATAGAAGCGTTGCTGTTGGGGTCAACCGGCAGTCGGGTGCCCACCGCGTGATTGGCGATCGCCCCGCCGCCGCTGACAAACCAAATGCGGTTGGTGTCGAGGCGGTTGAGGGAGACCTCACCCGAGGGCACATTTTCCACCACCGCCTCAGCTTCGCCCGCTGTGGCGACTTGTTTAAGGTCGGCTTCGCCGATAGCGCGGCGGTGAATTTCCGCCCCCAGCAGGTCGAACGCTTCTAAGAGCGACACTCGCTCACGGAAATTCTTCGCTAGGACCGACTCCCCCTCTAGGACGGCCAAGAAGTCGAGGGCGGGCATGGTTAGGCAGATGGTTTCCGTGGAGGCGATCGCCGTCTCGCTGGGTACGCCGCGCACCAGGCCCACCCAGCCCAGTACAGCGCCCGGCTGCAGCAGCTGAAGCGTTTGGGGCTTCTCGGTTCGTGGGTCGTAGGCCAAAAGCCGGGCCTGCCCTTCATAAATAATCGTAATATTGGCGGGCATCTTGTCCCGCACGAGAATGGCCTGTCCCATGCGGTAGCGCAGCAGCTTTAGCTGCGACGACAGCCGCTTTAGGGTAGGCTGCTGCAGCTGATTGAATGGAGGAATGCTCTCTAAGAAGCCTTGAATTGTGCTTTTGGTATAAGTCATAGCGATATTAATAGAGCAGCCGCATGGGTGAGCGTATAAACCAAGGACATAGGATAGAAAAACAGATACCGAAACAGATTCAGAATAGCTCAGATAATCCGTGGTCAGCTAAACGGGCGCTAAGCATTTGCTGAGTTATGGCTGTGTAACGTGACTCTTTAGGAACGCGATCCTGTATAACGTGAGTGCACTGCCGTATCCCATAGGTCAATCAGCGCATGAGGCATGGGCTATAAGCTACGGGAGATAAGCTGTAGGGCGATCGAGCGCATCGATTTGCTAATGTCCAGTTTAGGACGCGGTTTGTTTGGGGCGTGGCTTAATTGGGGACATATTAGGTTTGGGACGACACCGGTGCGACGGGCGTTCCCAAGGATTCGTTTGCCTGCTCCCGCGTTTCTTTTTGCAGCCACGTCTGGAAGCACTCGTTCAGCATCCTCTGCCGCATAGGGTCGTCGAGCTGGGCGGGCACAAATCGCTCTAACCGCACAATCACCACCCACTCACCCACGCGGGTCGGAGGGCAAAGCTGGCCGGGCTGACTGACGGAGAGCATTTTAGCCAGAGTCGGATGGGGAACGCTCAGCTCCACGGGGCCAATTAAACCATCGGTCTGTGCCTCAGGGCCTTGGGAGTATTTGTTTGCTAGCTCAGAGAACGGCTGCTCACCCTCGAGAATGCGGAAATAGATCTCCTGGGCAATGCCGATATCTTTAGTGCGAATCAGCGAATAGATAACTTTGTCTAGCTTGCCCTTGCGCTCTAGGAAATAAGACTCTAGCTTCGGGGCCCAGGTCTGCTGCTTAAAGGTCTCAATTTTGAGCTCCCGCAGCGCTAGCGCGTCGAGCTGCTCAACCGTCATGCCGTAAGCAGCGAGCCAGCCTTGTCGGGTGGCCTCGTCAGCTATCTTGTTTTGGGCATAGAACGCCTGCCGCGCCTGCTGCTTTTCTTCTTCTGTGCAGCTGATGTCTGCGATCGCATCATCAATTACCAGCTCTTGAATAAATTTCGGCAGCATTTGATATCCCGCCATCAGCGGCAGGATTTCGTCAGCGCTAACTGAGCGGCTTCCAATCTTTAAAACCTCGGCCATCTAGCACGTCTCTCAGTACATCACGACACCATACCTATTCCAACCCTAGCGCTACGGGGACCGTAAGCCTAACTTGTCCGGATTCTTTCTAGATTCTTTAAGGACAAATAAACTCGATTAGATTTGGGTAAGGCGTCTTCCCCTATTACAGAACGACTGCTACCCTATCCGCAATGGCCGCCAGGATTTATCGCAGCTGAACCTCAATGCGCTAGATTTACCTTCGCTCAAGTAAGGCCTAGCCGCTGTGAGTAAAGGTAAGCTAACAGAAAGCGAAAGAGCCACGCTGGAAATTTACCAGAATTAACGTACCGTTCAGGGATAACTCATTTATATTGTGCCCTGTTTTATAAGCTGGTAGTGCTTGGATGGTCAGTCTGTCGAATTACGGTAATCTATGCTCCAGCGATCGCGGCGTTCTCACCACTGGATTGACTGGTCTTCCTTACAGACGCGCCTTAGCCTAGGCGTTGCGCTACTGGCCACTCTCAGCATTGGCTGTATGTCGGTGTGGATGAGCTGGCAAACCAGACAAATTCTGGTTGGTCGCCACATTCGCCAGGTAACGAGCGTCGTCCAGCAAATTCCTCAAGACATCCAGCGCTATCAGGCTGCGATGCCCTTTGATGAAGCGATTCAAAAGGTGAGCGATTTACGGTCGTTTTCCGAGATGACGGTGCTCGTAGCCCTGGACAGTGAGATAGTAACGCGGTCTGATCAGATTGCCCAGAACAAGTGGATAGTGGACTATCTGATGACTCAGATGGACACGGGCGCTAAGCCCCCCGCGAAGATTAAGACCAGCATCATTGGCCTAGACGGCAGAGACTACCTCGTCTGCACCGGACCACTGAAAACTAGCGAGCCTAGCCCCTATGGGCTCTACGTCTTTCTCGATATTACCGAAGATATGGCGCGGCTCAGGGCGCTGGTGCGCAGCCTGGGGATAGCTACCGGCTTGGCGCTGTTGGGACTTGTCGCGGCGGTAGCCCTCTATGTGAGGCGATCGCTGTCCCCCCTACGGCAAATGAGCCAGATTACGGCCCACCTGAAGCTAGAGGAACTGGGGCACGTGCGCATGAAGCTGGAAAATGCGCCCACCGAAGTTAGCGAGCTGGTCCAAACCTGCGAGGACATGCTGGCGCGGCTCGCTGCGGCGCTCGATCAGCAGCGACAGTTTACCCACGACATTTCCCACGAGCTGCGCACGCCGCTGGCCATTAGCTACGGCTACCTGCAAAGCCTCCAGCGTCGCGGGAAAAATCTAAAGCCGCCGCAGCGAGAGGCCTTAGGAACGGCGCTCTCAGAGGTTGAAGGCTCAATTGCCATCTTGGAAGACCTGCTCAACTTGGCCCGCGCGGACAGCGGCAGCGTTCAATATAGCGCTAGCGACGTCTGCGTCATCGCGCTGGTTCGTGAGGTTGCTCAAAAGATAGAAGCCTCTAGCCGCCGTGAAATTGTGGTCGATGCTGCTGATTTTGAGCAGACTGACCCGCGGATGTTAGTTAGGGTCGATTCTGAGAAGCTGCGTCAGGTGCTGGTGAAGCTGCTTGACAATGCGCTACGCTACTCAAGTTCCGATCAGCCGGTGGTTCTGCGCGTCGCTCGCTCAGGCAACAATGTTATTATCCAGGTGTGCGATTGCGGTATCGGTATTCCGCTAGCGGATCAGCCCCGAATCTTTGACCGCTGCTACCGCGTAGATGCGGCGCGGAGCCGGGCGACGGGGGGCTCAGGCCTAGGCCTATCCCTAGCAAAGACGCTGATTGACGGCATGGGCGGCCGCATCAGCGTTGCGTCACAGCCCAACCAGGGGAGTACCTTTACCGTCTCGCTGCCTTTACTTGAGCATGTCCATGAAACCCCACATCGTAGTCGTTGAAGACGAGGAGAAGCTAGCCCGGTTCATTGAACTAGAGCTAGGCTACGAAGATTATCAAACGACCGTAGCCCACGACGGACTGACGGGACTGACGACGATTCGCGATAGCGATCCCGATCTGGTTATCCTAGACTGGCTGATGCCGGGAATGACGGGGCTAGAGGTCTGCCGCCGGCTGCGGGCGACAGGCTCTAAGGTGCCGGTCATCCTGCTGACGGCCAAAGACGACATCAGCGATCGCGTGGCGGGCCTCGATGCCGGGGCAGACGACTACCTCGTCAAGCCCTTCAGCATCGAAGAGCTGCTGGCCCGAATCCGCGCTCACCTGCGCCGCACCCAAGAGGACGACGCTGACGTCCTTCAGTTTGAAGACCTAAAGCTCGACCGCAAGACCCGAGAGGTGTTTCGGGGCGATCGCGCCATCGAGCTGACGGCTAAAGAATTTGACCTGCTGGAGTACCTGATGTCCTACCCCCGCCAGGTGATGACCCGCGATCGTATCCTGGAAGAGGTCTGGGGGTACGACTTTATGGGGGACTCCAACATTATTGAGGTCTATATTCGCTATCTGCGTCTGAAGCTAGAGGCCGAAGGCGAAAAGCGCATGATTCAGACGGTACGAGGCGTGGGCTACGTGCTGCGGGAGCCCTAGCCGAACCAGGCTTGCCCTAAGCCCTCTATTAAGCCTGTGCCAGGCCTCTCGAAGCACTAGCTCTGCACTTCGCCCAGGTGCTTAATGATTTCACGCACTACGCCGCTTTTACCCCGACAGCTGAGCTGCAGCACCTCGCCCGCCAGCGCGTCAGCAGCTTTGAGGCTGTAGACGATTTCGGTAAGCCGGTGCCCCATATAGCCCGTGATGATTACAACTAGATCGCAGTGGCGAATTTTGGCCTTGACGCGGCTGCGGTTAGTGTTGGATTCCGTCATTCGCGGGATTTCAACGCAGTGCTTGAGGCCGTAGCGCCCCTTGAGCTCCTGAATCACGCCCCGCCGAGTGGCCGAGTGGCCTCCAACCAGCGCCAGGCGCAGCCAAGATAGATCTGAATCGCTCTCTAGAGCGCCTTCTATGGCGCTTTCAATCGCTTTAGCGGCGGACTGCTTGGATAGGCCGGCGGTCTCTTCTTCAGACGATTCCGAAACGTACAGGTTGTTTGGGGCCAGGCCGCCGTCGCCCGCGGCGTCAGCATCGATGCGGCTGGGGGCTGACGCGGCCGCCTCAGTCTCCTCAATGCTCCAGAGCTGTAGCTGCAGCTCGTCGCGCTCTTGCTCTAGCGCCTCTATGGTCTGATTGAGCTGTCGAATCTCGGCGTCGGTGTAGTGGATTAAATCTCGCAGCTCTTTGCGCAGGCGATCGCGCTCCGCCTCAACAGCCGCGATAACCGTCTCCAGCGAATGTAGACGGCGCTTGGTCTTACTGCCAAGTCGGCCAACGGTCTGGGATAGCACCTGAGATAAGGGAGACGTCAGAGCCCTGCTCCACCTAATCCGAAATCGCTTCATACTCGCCTCTCCTAGTGTTAGTGAGACATACGTCGCCAGACGCCGCTGACCAGAGGCCTACTGAAGCGGTCACAGCAGGGCGCTCACGGGAAGCCGGTATGGCGGTTAGCCGCTTGTCTAAACGCTTACAGCAGTTGCACCCTCACCAGGTCAGCTGTAGCGCGCTCAAGCATCTCACTATAATAGCCCCAATAATTGACATCGACCACTAAAAACCGCTATCAGAAGCCGCTACCAGAGGCGTTTCTTTGAGGCGTTTTCCGCCGCTAGCCTTCTACGTAAATTGGCAGCGACACGTGGAATGTGGAGCCGTGACCGAGCTCGCTCTTAACGGAGATAGTTCCGCCGCATTTGAGCAAAAGCTGCTGCACTATGGAGAGCCCGAGGCCCGTACCTACTGTCGCGTCGTCGGCTTGACTCCGTCCTCGATAGAACCGATCGAAAACCATAGCGATATCGGCCGGCGCAATGCCGATGCCGGTGTCCTGGAACTCAAGCTGAATGAGGCCTGCCTTAGCGCCTGCCCTAACCCAAACTCGGCCGCCTTGAGGCGTAAATTTAATGCCGTTGTCTAAAAGATTGATCACAACTTGCTTGAGCCAGGGCCCTAGGCAGGCCACGGGTGGCAAATCGTCAGGAATCGTATAGGCCAGCATGATGCCTTGCTCTTGGGCTAGCGGCTGATAGGTGCTGACCACGCCGGGTACGATGTCAATCAGGTTCAGCGGCTCCATCGCTGTAGAGTCGCTCATCTCTTCGAGGTGGATCAGCTCTAGGATGCTTTTAATGAGAGCGCTCTGGCGATCGCACTCGCGGGTCAGCATATCGATATATCGCTGCCGCTGCGCGGGCTTAAGATTCTGAGAGCTGAGAATAGATAGCGCGGTCTTCATGCTGGATAGCGGGGCCCGCAGCTCCTGCCCTACTCGCTTGAAAAGCTCATCTTTAAGTTCAATTGTTTGAGTTAGCGTCTGGCTATCCCGCTTGATCTGATCGACCAGCTCCGCCTGCGGCTTTAAGGCGATGTTGGCCTGCCAAAGGCGCTCTTGCTGTGAGATCTGCTGCGCCCAAAGGTTGCTTAAAAGCGCTACGTCGGGGGTCCACTGGCCCGCTTGGTCTAATAGCTGCACCCAATGCTCGAGCACGGGCACAATAGTTTGCGAGGGCTGAGGCTGCAGCGCTTCAATACAGCAGGTGATTGCCTCTAGTCCTATTTTAACGTCTTGAGGCTCGAAGGAATGGAGACCGAATAGCGATGCTTTTATAGAAGGCTGCTCATCAGCGGATGCGGTCTCCGAGGACGCTTTAGACTCGGCGGCTATAGGTTCGGCGGCTGTAGCCGCCTTGTCCGACTTATCTTTAGCGCGCCGGTGGGCCAGCAGCAGGCTCTGAAACTCAGCGGAAATCACCAGCACGAAAAAATCGCGGCGCAGCGAATTATTGGCGGGCAGCCAGATATCAGTAACCTGCGATCGCTGCGGCACTGCGGCATATAGGCCGGTATCGACAACGCTTGCAGAAACTGGGGTGGAAATATTTTGGGCGTCGCTGTAAGCGCCGCGTCTGGTTTGGGGCTTGAGCAGGTAAATCGAGCTGCCGCAGTGCGAGCTATGGCGATATTGCTCAAGGGCCTCGTACCAGATCGACTCTCGCGGCAGCTTAGCAATTACGGTGGCCGAAATTTGTTGCTCTCTGAGCAGCGCGAAAACAGCGCTAATTGTTGACTTAAAGGTAGATGGGCTGAGCAACAACTCGCGGGATAGACAGTCGGCAGCCTGGAGCGTGTCGTAAAGCGATGTCATAGCGGGTCGTAGGGCGCTCGTGAGCATGGGGGATCTAAAGCTCAATATAGAGGATTAATTCTTGAGTACCCTGAAATTACGGCCCCTAAAACAGCGATTGAAAAAGTCCGGTGTAATCACTTAGCAGTCACTTAAAATATCAGCGGCGCTAATTCTAGCCGCCCATACAGGTCTTCACAAAGTAACCGCTAAACCCGTCCAAACTAGCGCTGACCTTGGCGAATTTGCAAAGATTGCCGCGCCTGCTCCCGATCATCGAAGTGGACTTTTTCAGTACCTAAAATTTGATAGTCTTCATGCCCCTTGCCGGCGATTAGCACGGTGTCGCCAGCCGCGGCGACGGCGATCGCCTGACGAATAGCCTCGGCGCGATCGCCAATCACCGTCGGGGTGGCCTGGTCCATCCCGGCCACGATGTCTTTCAGTATTTGCGCCGGGTCTTCGGTGCGGGGATTGTCAGAAGTGACGATCGCCCAGTCCGCAAGCTTGGCGGCGATTGCCCCCATCTGGGGCCGCTTGGTGCGGTCGCGATCGCCGCCGCAGCCGAAGACGCAGATCAATCTCTTCTGGGCAAAGGGACGCGAGGCCCGCAGCAGATTTTCCAGGCTGTCTGGGGTGTGGGCGTAATCCACAATTACCGTGACGTCTTGATCCGGGGAAACTTTCACGCGCTCCATGCGCCCCGGCACCCCGGTAAACTGAGGCAGGGCAGCGACGACGGCCTCTAGGGACAGCCCGAGCTGCAGCGCTACGGCGATCGCCGCCAGCAGGTTCGACAAATTAAATTGCCCGACTAAGGGCGACTGAAACGGGGTACTGCCCGCCGGGGTGTGGAGCTGCCCACTGACGCCATCGGGACCGTAGCTGAGGCCATCGGCCCGGAAGTCGGCGTCTTGCGTGAGGGTGCTGTAGGTCCAGACCGGTGCGGCGGTTTGATGGACGAGCCGCTGGCCGTAAGGGTCGTCTCGATTGATCACCGCCCTACCCCGCAGATAAGCGGGCGTGAACAGCTGCGCCTTGGCCATGAAGTACTCATCCATGTCGCGGTGGTAGTCCAGATGGTCTTGGGTGAGGTTGGTGAACACCGCTACATCAAATTGGCAGCTGGCGACTCGCTTTTGGGCCAGGGCATGGGAGCTGACCTCCATGATGGCGTGGGTGGCGCCGGCGGATGCGGCCTCGGCGAGCTGACGCTGGAGGTCAACGGAGAACGGGGTAGTGTGCAGCGCCGTTTGCTGATGGCCGGGCCAGCGGGTGTAGAGGGTGCCCAGCAGGGCAGTGGCATAGGACTGGCCCAGGATCTCTTCGATCAGGTGGGTGGTGGTGGTTTTGCCGTTGGTGCCCGTCACCCCTACGAGGCTGAGCTGCGCCGACGGCTGGCCATAGAAGCTGGCAGACACCTGGGCGCAGGCCTCTAGGATGTCGGCATAGACAAGGACGCAGGCCTCGTCGCGGGGCGGAGCGCTTTGGGCCGCGGCAGGGGAGATCAGCGCCGCCACAGCACCAGAGGCGATCGCGCTGGGCCAAAATTCACCCCCGTCGACCCGCGTCCCCGGCAGCCCAATAAAAAGATCGCCAGGCTGGCAGGTCTGGGAATTTGTGGATAGCCCCGTGACGTCTGCATCTAAGTCTGTCCGAACAAAGTCATCGGCTAGGACGTTGATGGGGATGGGTAGACTCGCTAGAAGCTGTCGTAATTTCATTGGGTCTGCCTGGCGAAGCTGAACGCTGGAATGGAGTGCTAAAGCTGGCGTTTAAGGCGAGCGGGGCCGCCGCAGCGCGGTTAGTCTTGTTCTACCATGTATCTCTGTAAAATTTGCTCAACTCGCTGGGCCGAGGCCCGGGGCGAAAAGCGGGGAATCATCACCGCCTTCTCACCTCGCTGAAGATGCAGTACCGGAATCTCGTAGCGGTAGCGCTCCCACCAGTGGGGCTGGGTCGTGATGTCCCTGATTTCTAGCGCGATGGGTAAATGGATCTGCTGTAGCTTTTCCTCTAGGCCCTCGCAAAGGTGGCAGCCAGGCTTGCTGTACAAAATAAGGCGATCGGTTTCCATAGTGCGGTTCAAGAAGGGAACGGTTTTATCATCTTTTGCAGATAATGCCGCTAAATATTTTACACATTCTCAAGATGTGCTTTGCGCATCACGCGCTAGCATGAAGGCTAAACTGGTCTATACGTTCAGTTTGAACAGACCTATACGGTTGATCCAGTCATCTAAACATTCACTATTAAAGACACAGGGTTTTTCCAATTCGCCATGCGTGACGTCCTCCCCAGCCGCCCTAGCGATCGGGCTCAATCACCGCTCTCTCAACCTACAATTGCTAGCCGACCCGCTAGCGAGCCCGCTCAGCTCTCTGGGGCCCAGGCGCTGGTCGACAGCCTGTGTTGTCATGGGGTCACCCACATTTTTGGCTATCCCGGAGGGGCAATTTTACCCGTCTATGATGCGCTGTATGAGGCTGAACAGGCCGGCAGACTGCAGCATATCCTGGTGCGCCACGAGCAGGGCGCGTCCCACGCGGCCGACGGCTATTCCCGGGCCACCGGCAAAGTAGGGGTCTGCTTTGCCACGTCCGGGCCCGGGGCGACCAACCTAGTGACGGGCATTGCCACAGCGCAGATGGACTCCATTCCTATGGTGGTGGTTACCGGCCAGGTGCCCCGTCCGGCCATTGGCAGCGACGCATTTCAAGAAACCGATATCTTTGGCATTACCCTGCCCGTCGTCAAGCATTCCTACGTGGTTCGCGACCCGCGCGACATGGCCCGCATCGTGGCTGAGGCTTTCTACATCGCCCAAACCGGTCGGCCCGGCCCGGTCCTCATCGACATCCCCAAAGACGTCGGCATGGAAAAGTTTGCCTACGTCCCCGTGGAGCCAGGCTCCGTCAAGCTGCCCGGCTACCGCCCCACCTTCAAGGGCAACCCGCGCCAGCTGGCCCAGGCGCTGCAGCTCATCCGCGCCGCCCGTCGCCCGCTGCTGTACGTCGGCGGCGGCGCAATTACGTCGGGGGCTCACGAAGAGATCAAGCAGCTGGCCGAGCGCTATCACATTCCTGTGACTACGACGCTGATGGGCAAAGGCGCGTTTGATGAGCACCACGAGCTGTCGGTCGGCATGTTGGGCATGCACGGCACCGCCTACGCCAACTTCGCCGTCAGCGAATGCGACCTGCTGATTGCGGTAGGCGCTCGCTTCGACGATCGCGTTACCGGCAAGCTAGACGAGTTTGCCGCTCGCGCCAAGGTGATTCACATCGATATCGACCCAGCGGAGGTGGGCAAAAATCGTGCCCCCGACGTGCCCATTGTGGGAGACGTGCGCCAGGTGATGGGCGACCTGCTGCACCGGGATGCCAAGCAAAACCACGCCGCCGATGGGGCCCAAAACGAAGAATGGCTGGCGCGCGTTCGCAGCTGGAAAGCGGACTATCCCCTCACGGCCCCGAGCTACGACGGCGTGATTGCCCCCCAAGAGGTGATCGTGGAACTGTGCCGCCAGGCCCCCAATGCCTATTACACCACTGACGTCGGCCAGCACCAGATGTGGTCCGCTCAATTTCTAAAGACAGGGCCGCGCCGCTGGATCTCCAGCGCCGGACTGGGGACAATGGGCTACGGCATGCCGTCGGCGCTGGGGGTCAAGGTTGCCCTGCCCGATGACGAGGTGATCTGCATCAGCGGGGACGCCAGCTTTCAGATGAACCTGCAGGAGCTTGGTACCCTAGCCCAGTACGGCATCGCCGCCAAAACCGTGATCATCAACAACGCCTGGCAGGGGATGGTGCGCCAGTGGCAGCAGGCGTTTTACGGCGAGCGCTACTCCTCTTCCAATATGGAGGTGGGCATGCCGGACTTTGTGAAGCTGGCCGAGGCGTTTGGCGTGCGCGGTATGGTGGTTCAAGAGCGCTCAGAGCTGGAGCGCGCGATCGCCGAGATGCTGGCCCACGATGGCCCGGTACTGATGGACGTGCGCGTCAAGCGAGACGAAAACTGCTACCCGATGGTGGAGCCCGGCAAGGGCAACGCCCAAATGCTGGGGCTGCCCAAGCGGCCCCAGCGTGAGTCTAAACCGTTAGTCTGTGGAAGCTGTGGTGCGGAGAATCCTTCGAAGAATAACTTCTGCCCTGATTGCGGCAGCAAGCTTTAGCCCATATTGGGCCCTGCTGCTGGTTTGTTTAGCGCTGCTGCTAGGCCGCCCTGCCCTGGGTCAGACTGACCAGCAGGTGTCCTTTCGACTGTCTCGCATTGAGACATCGATTCGGACGCTGCAGTCCCAGATTGACCAGCTCGACAGGCAGCTGGGCCGCCAGCAGCGGCTTGGCGGCAGCGCGATCGCTGAGGCTGCGCCAACAGACCTGCCGGCGGCTGATCCGGCCCCCAATTTTGACCAGCTGGCCACCCTCGTAATCGAAACGCGTCAGGACGTGTTCGCGCTTCAGGATCGGCTCACTGAGCTTGAGGCCCAGCTGCCCCCTTAGGCAACACCTTTGAACGCAGCGACTCTAAACGACCGCATCATCTAGGCAATGACAAAAACAACCTGGCAAGCTGACTTCTACCGCCGCCCTCTTCAAGATGAGGGTCAGCCCGTGTGGGAGCTGGTGCTCTGCTGCCCCGAAGAAGAGTTCATTGCCCACGCCTTTTCTCAGCAGTCTGGCGCTACGTCGTCCTGGCTCACGGCCCAGCTGCAAGCGGTAATTCAGCAGCACCCGCGGCCCAAGCACATCGAGGTTTTTCGGCCCCAGAGCCTGAGTCTGATTACGGCGGCGGCTAAACCGCTCGCTATTCCCGTGGTGGCCACCCGACGGACCGCGCTGCTCAAGGCCCACCTCCATGACCGGGTCGGCATCTATGCCTCGATGCCCCAGTACACGGGCGAGCCCTATCGCCCCACCCAGGTTGAGTCACCTCCCCCGCTGCCTGTCCCTGAGGAGCTTTGGGGAGAGCAGTGGCGGTTTGGGGCGATCGCCGCCTCGGACCTGACAGAGTTTATTGAGGAGCAGGCCATCCCCATCCGCGATACGCCCCCGTCACTCTACCCGCTGGCCCTAAAGCTGGCCTCGGATACGCCCATTCCCGGCGTGATTATCGACGGCGGGCGGCAGTCGATGCGCCTGGCCCAATGGCTACAGACGCAGCACCCGGTCAGCCTCAGCTATATTCCGGGTCCCCCCGACGGCCTGATTTTAGAGGCGGGGTTGAGCGATCGCTGGGTTCTAGCGACCTTCGAGGACGATGCCGTAGCTCAGGCGGGGCAGACCTTTCAAAAGCGTCAGCAGGCCAGCCGGGGCCTCCACTTTCTCCTGGTGCAGCCCGACAACTCTGGCGTCACCTACAGCGGCATCTGGCTGCTGCAGCCGGCGTAAAAACCTGCTGCAGATGGCATAGCCACACCTGTTTTTCAAGGACGCTCATTGGTTGCGCTGGGAATTCCGTATCAGTAGAATGCTTGAGCAGGTACAGCAAATGTTCTAACGCGTTAGGACATTTGCGCGCGCTGTTGCCTACGGACTCCAGGCTTTCAGCCACCCCACGCTGTCCTAAGCAAAAGCGCCAACGTATATATAGGGCATAGCAGCATGGACGTCACTATCGGTATTATCGGCGGCAGCGGTCTCTACCAAATGGAGGCCCTGCAGGATATTAAGGAGGTCAGCGTTGACACGCCGTTTGGCCCCCCGTCTGACGCCATTATTACTGGCACCCTAGAAGGGGCGCGGGTTGCTTTCCTGGCGCGCCACGGCCGGGGCCACCGGCTGCTGCCCTCAGAGCTGCCCTTTCGCGCCAACGTCTACGCCATGAAGCAGCTGGGGGTCAAGTATTTGATCTCGGCGTCGGCGGTGGGCTCGCTTCAAGATGAGTTTCGCCCTTTGGACATGGTGCTGCCAGACCAGTTTATCGATCGCACCAAAAACCGCGCCTCCACCTTTTTTGGAGAGGGCATTGTCGCCCATATCGCCTTTGCCGAACCAGTATGTACCGCCCTTTCAGGCATGATTGCCGCCGCCGTCGATCAGCTCAGTTTTCCTGACGTTCAGCTTCACCGGGGCGGCACCTACGTCTGTATGGAAGGCCCGGCATTTTCCACCAAGGCTGAGTCGCATCTCTATCGGAGCTGGGACGCTGCGGTGATTGGCATGACTAACCTCCCAGAGGCCAAACTGGCCCGGGAAGCGGAGATCGCCTACGCTACCCTAGCGATGGTAACCGACTACGACTGCTGGCACCCCGACCACGACAGCGTCACGGTAGAACTGGTGATTGGTAACCTGATGAAGAACGCCGCCAATGCCCAGGCGGTGATTCGAGAAACCGTGAAGCGCCTCCACGCCAACCCGCCGGAGTCTGTGGCCCACTCGGCGCTAAAAGACGCTATCTTGACGCCGCTGGACAAGGCACCTGCGGAAACCAAGAAAAAGCTGGCGGCGCTGCTGCACAAGTATCTGACCTAGCGATAGCCAGGGCTGTAGGCTGCTAGGCTTCGTAAGGGCGCACCATATACTTGCTTAGCGTCTTGAAGGCCCCCACCCCTAACCCTTCCCTCAGGATTGGGAGAGGGGCCAGGGGAGAGGGCTAAACCCTTGAGGTGAGCAGGATTCTACTGGTGTGCTAAGCAGATATAGCACCCCAACCGAGATATCGATACCCCATAGACTTTTGATGACAACGGCAATGGAACAGCGGCTTAAATGGGTCTACCGCGATCGCTTCGGTCTGAGTCAAGGCGCGATCGCCGCGGCGCTGATGTTTTGGGCTGTGCTGGTCGTGGTGCTGCTGCACCGCCATTACAGCATGTATCCCTCCTACGCCTCCTTCGACCAGGGCATTTTCAACCAGGTGTTTTGGAACGGCGCCCACGGCAGGCCTTTTCAAAGCTCGCTGTCTTCTACGCTCTCGACGCCAGTGGTGCACGACGGCGAGCTGCCTGAGGTGGGCTACCACCGCCTGGGCCAGCACTTTACCCCCGCGCTGCTGCTGTGGCTTCCCCTCTACGCCCTGTTGCCCTATCCTGCGACGCTGCTGGTGCTGCAGATTACCCTGCTGACGGCGGCGGGGCTGCTCCTCTACCGCCTGGCGCGGGAGCGGGTAGGGGTGGCGATCGCCACCTTGATTACCGTTAGCTTCTACGCCGCCAACGCGGTGATTGGCCCCAGCCTGGCCAACTTCCACGACCTGTGCCAGGTGCCGCTGTTTACCTTTAGCCTGTTTCTGGCGCTAGAGCAGCGGCGCTGGTGGGCATTTTGGCTGGCCGCCGCGGCGATTCTAGCGATTCGGGAAGACGCCGGCGTTATTTTGTTTAGCATTGGGAGCTACCTGGTGGTGAGCCGACGCTACCCGGTTTTAGGGCTGGCGACCTGCGTGGTTAGTCTAGGCTACATGCTGGCGCTGACCAACCTGGTGATGCCGCTGTTCTCAGAAGACATTTCCCGCCGCTTCATGATTGAGCAGTTCGCGCCCTACGTGGACAGCGACGAAGCGACTACCCTAGACGTGATCAAAGGGCTGCTGACTCGCCCCGGACAGCTGATTTCCGACCTGGTGAACCCGGTAGGCCGGACGCTAAAGTATCTGCTGGCTCAGTGGTTGCCCCTGGCGTTTGTCCCTGCCGTCTCGCCGTCGGCCTGGGCGCTGAACGCCTTTCCATTAGTCAAGCTATTCATCCGGGACGACAGTACTGCCTTAGCGATCAACCTGCGCTACGCCCTGACCGTGGTTCCAGGCTTCTTTTATGGCGCAATTCTCTGGTGGTCGGAGCGTCCTCAGGGCCTCAAGCCGCGCTGGCGGGGTCGATTTTGGATTATTTGTATCGGGCTATCGCTGCTGTTTACGGTAACGTCTAATCCCAACCGGGCGCTGTCTTTCATCGTGCCAGACTCGTTCACCCCTCGCGTCTATATCTCTCCAGCGCGGCAGTGGTCCCACGTTGGCGTCATTCGCGACCTGCTAGCCCAAATTCCCGAAGACGCTAGCGTTTCCGCCACCACCCACATCGTGCCTCACCTCTCCAGCCGCCGAGAAATTATCCGGTTTCCGGCGGTGCGCCTGAGAAACGATGCCGGTGAAGCGATCGCCGTTGAGTACGCGATTGTCGATCTCTGGCAGCTGCAGCAGTACGGGGCGGCGTTTGCGGACGATGCCGACCGCCTACGCCGCCTAGCGCCGCGGATTGAGCAGCTGATTGGTCAACCGCGATATGGGTTAGCTGCGTTTGAAGACGGGGTAGCGCTGCTAGAGCGCGGTGCCCCCAGCCAGACCGTAGCCCTCGATCGGTGGCAACGGTTTTGGAGCGGGGTTGACGGTAGACCATAGCCGCGATCGCGCTCTATTTCTAAAAATTAGTCTTTTCACTTACGGCCAAATCATTGCTTTGAGCCAGCGATCTTAGCCTATGCAATATGGCTAGCGCTATGCGATGTTATCCCAACCCAGACGAGATTTAGACGCGAGCTTTGTCTTTATTGAAGATAATGCTCACGCGCGATAGCGCACGGTCAAGAGACGATAAAGCCGGCGGAATGTTGCTGATAATTTGAATTCTACATCGCTATCTTATAAGTAGGAGGCCGTAAGTAAACGACGCGACTTGGGAATTTGTCTTCTGCCGGGGGGTGAACCCCCCCAACACCGTTTTCTTATGGCTGACCACCTATGCGATCTCTGTAAAAGCGTCAATCTTGAATGCTCTTGCCAAGCTGAGATCGCAGCCTGAGCTTGCTTTTAGAAACTTTGGTATACCTCAAAAGGGCTTCTACCGACACAAGACAATTGAGGTGTCCCTGTTTCTATCCGAAATCATCTCATACCAATTCCATATGTGCTTGCACATATTGGAGACCCCCTGTAGTCCCCCTTGGTAAGGGGGACGGCGACAGCCGGGGGTGAGCCATAATGTGCATCTTCACATCCCTTTGGTATCAATCTTCATCGATCAAAGTTCTAAATCAAACCAAAACTTTTTGAAAGGCTAATTTTACTGCTTGGAGAAAAACCGCCTTTCAATCTAAGTAGCGTCGTTTTTTTGTTTAGCTACTTAGATAAAGTTTATAAGTTTAGGACAGAGATTTCTTAAATTCTTTATAAACGAGACAACAACTAATGCCGCCGATTTCTGTTGACCTAAAAAACAATCCTGCTGTTACGCTCAATGTCTATGAGCCGAGAGAATCTCAGCTTGCCGGTCTCGACGTCATTCAAATTCCTATCAGCAGTCCATCCGGCACTCAAGGTAGCGCGACGTTTAGCTTTTCCGGCGCACCGGGCACGTATGACATTCTGATTGACTACGTTGATGAGTCCGACGGAACCGGCAGCCTGGCGCTAAACGTTCCCGGAACGACCCCGATAACCCTAAACCAGAACGATGTGGGCAACAAATCGATCGTCGATTTCCTGGTTGGTGACGACGTGTTTTTAGAGAATGGGCAGACTGTAACACTCACTGGAGAGTCGAACGCTCAAGAATTTGCTCGGGTCAGCAATATCACGTTCAATTCCGTTGCCACTGGAAAGGTCTCCTTCACCACGGGTAGCTTCTCGTCCACCGAGGAAAGCGGGTTAGCGACAGTGACGCTGCAGCGTACCGACGCCACGGAAGGCGAAATTCAAGTCAATGTCGGGCTAACCAACGGGGCCACCAATCCCGCTACTGCAGGTGTGGACTATGACAACAGCCCCATCGCCGTCACCTTTGCCGACGGTGAGGCTGAGAAAACAGTGACTATTCCGCTCATTGACGACGCGATCGCTGACCCCGACGAGACAGTCACCCTAACGCTAACTTCTGGCAGCGGCAATGGCTTCGTTGGCGCTCTGGGTCAGGCCACTCTAACGATTGGCGACGCTGACATCGAGCCTGAAGAGCCAGTAGAGCCGGCTGAGCCGACTGAGCCAACCGAACCCGCCGAACCGACTGAGCCCGCTGGCCCTATTGACCCGCCCGCGCCGCTAACGCCGCCGCCCGTACTGGACACCGATGGCAATGGTGGAGGGGATGACGACAGCGATAGCGGCGACTCGACTGACGACAACGGCGACGTACTCTCCGGCAGGGACAGCGCGCTCTCGGGTACAGACGCATCAGAGCAAATTTCTGGGACGGCGCGCAAAGATACCATTCTGGGTCAGGCGGGTTCTGACGTCCTCTTGGGCTTAGGCGGAGACGACGAAATTAACGGTGGCGACGGCAGAGACCTAATCTCCGGCGGTGCAGGACGCGATCGCCTCTTTGGCGGCAAAGCCCGTGACTTCCTCAACGGAGACAGCGGAAACGACCTGCTCGATGGCGGTCAAGCTCGCGATATCATTAACGGCGGCGCCGGACGCGATCGCATCTTCGGTCGCGGCGGTCGCGACGTGCTGTCCGGCAACAAGGGCAACGACGAGATCTTTGGCGGCGGCGGTGGTGACGTCATCCGCGGCAACAAGGGCGATGACCTGATGTCCGGCGGCGGCGGCCGCGATGTCTTACGCGGCGGTGCCGGTGCCGATACCTACGTTCTCGAGGTCGCGAAGGGTATGGATGTGTTTGAGGGCTTTCAGAAAGGACTCGACACCATTGAAATCGGCAGTGACTTGAGCTTTGATGACCTGTCGATCACCCGGCGCGGCAGCAATACGCTGATTCGGGTTGAAGAGACGGATCACAAGCTCGCCATGGTCGTTGGCGTTGATGTGACTGATGCGGCTAATTTTGCCTAAACGGAATTAGCTCGCGCGCAGGTTGGCGAAGAGCGCCTTACGCCTCGCCAACCTGCGCGAAACGCTCAGGACTAAGGATAGAAGCCCAGCTTCGGCAGTCCCTGAGACTCATCCCACCCCATCATCAAATTCAGGCACTGAACCGCCTGCGCGGCCTGCCCCTTCATCAGGTTGTCGATCGCTGACATGACAATCACCCGCCCGGTGCGGGGGTCAACCTCGATGCCGATATAGCAAAGATTAGTGCCCAGAGCCCATTTGGTCTGAGGGTAGACGCCGTTGGGCAAGATCTGGATCCAGGGCGAGTCGCGGTAGAAAGCGCCGTAAATCGTCAGCAGATCTTCCCGTACCAAACCGGGGTCGCGCAGCGTGGCGTACACCGTCGCTAGAATGCCCCGCACCATGGGCACTAGGTGGGGCGTAAACTGCACGGTGATGTCTTGCCCCGCCATCTGGCTGCAGATCTGCTCAATCTCCGGCGTGTGCCGGTGTCGCCCTACGCCGTAGGCCGCTAGAGAGTTGTCGGCTTCCGCCAGGAGCAAATGAGTTTTGGCGCTGCGCCCGCCGCCCGAGGTGCCAGATTTGGCGTCGATAATAGCGCTTCCGGGGGCAATGAGCCCCTGCTTCATCAGCGGCGCTAGGGCCATGAGGCTAGCAGTAGGGTAGCAGCCGGGACAGCCAATGAGCGCAGCCCCGCGAATGCGATCGCGGTACAGCTCCGGCAGCCCGTACACTGCATCTTGAGCCAGCTTCTGATCGCTGCGCTCGTTGCCGTACCAAGCGGTGTAGGTCTCTAAATTCTGAAATCGATAGTCAGCCGAAAGGTCCAGGACCCGGCACCCCTGCTCAAGTAGCTGAGGCGCCATCTGACAGGCCAAGCCGTTGGGCAGCGATAGAAACACGGCCTCACACCGCTCGGCAATCTGCTTTAGATCAATAGCTTCAACCGACTGAGCCACCTGGTGCCCTAGATGGGGGTAGAGCGCGGCAAACGGTTTTCCAGCGCTGCTGTCACCCCCCAGGTAAGCCAGGTCGACCTGAGGATGCTCAAGCAATAGGCGCACCAGCTGAACACCGCCATAGCCCGATGCCCCCACAATACCGATTGGCACTCTCGAATTTCCCATAGCGTTAACCTACCTGACGACGCGGTCTATACTCGGCACTCATGCTGCACTTGAACTGTAGTTCAAAGTTTACGGTATGGGGCGATGCGAATGGCGATCGCGGCCGATAATCTTGCATCCGCCCATCTAAATAGATCAACGATAAGATTTAAGTACAGCTGACTTTTGTGGTTAGTAATACTATTTACATCGTTGAGCGCACTTGTGGAATCGCAGAACCCGTCCGGATCGACGCTAGATTTTGAGTTTGACACCGTTGAGGCAGCCCTCGCTGAGCTGAAGTCTGGGCGCGCCATCGTTGTTGTCGATGACGAGAACCGAGAGAACGAGGGAGACGTTATCTGCGCAGCTCAGTTTGCAACCCCCAGCATGATCAACTTCATGGCGGTGGAGGCTCGGGGCCTCATCTGTCTGGCGATGACGGGCGATCGCCTAGACGAGCTCGATCTGCCGCTGATGGTAAGCCACAAAACCGACGACAGCGAGCAAACGGCTTTTACGGTGAGCATCGATGCGGCGCTTCATCTTGGCGTGACCACCGGCATTTCGGCAGACGATCGGGCCCGCACGATTCAAATTGCCATTAACCCTAAGGCCCGGCCCAGCGATCTGCGGCGGCCTGGCCATATTTTCCCCCTGCGGGCTAAGGCGGGGGGCGTGCTGCGGCGGGCCGGCCACACCGAGGCGGGTGTCGATCTGGCGCGGCTGGCGGGCCTATATCCCGCTGGCGTAATCTGCGAAATTCAGAACCCCGACGGCTCTATGTCGCGCTTGCCAGAGCTAGTTGAATACTCTCGCCAGCGCGGCCTGAAGCTAATCAGCATTGCCGATCTGATTAGCTATCGTCTGCAGCACGAGCGCTTCGTCCAGCGGGAAACCGTCGCCAACCTGCCTAGCCTGTTCGGGGATTTTAAGGTTTACGCCTACCGCAACCAGCTCGATGGCTCCGAGCACGTTGCCTTGGTCAAGGGCGATCCGGAGACCTTTGGCGATCGCTCCGTGCTGGTGCGGGTCCATTCCGAATGCCTCACCGGGGATGCTTTGGGGTCTCTGCGCTGCGACTGTCGCGGCCAGCTTCAGGCCGCTCTGAAGATGATTGACAGCGCCGGGGCGGGGGTCGTGGTTTACCTCCGGCAGGAGGGGCGCGGCATTGGGCTTGTGAATAAGCTAAAGGCCTACGCCCTGCAGGACAAGGGGCTAGACACCGTTGCTGCCAATGAGCGGCTGGGCTTTCCCGCCGACCAGCGCAACTACGGCATGGGAGCGCAGATTCTAAACAATATCGGCGTCCGTCGCTTTTGCCTCATCACCAATAACCCCCGCAAGATTGCCGGACTCAAGGGCTACGGGCTGGAGATGGTGAGCCGGGTGCCGCTGCTGATCGAGGCCAATACCTACAATGCGTCCTACCTGGCCACCAAGGCCGAGAAGCTAGGCCACCTGCTGCTGCAAACTTACCTGGTGACGGTGGCCCTGCAGTGGTCTGACAGCCCCTCGGTGGAACTGCGCTACGAGCGCCTAGAGAAGCTGCGGCACCTGTGCCATGGGCAAAATCTGCTGCTGCAGGAGGAGGCCCGCTCGGTGGCGCTGGCGCTGTTCGATCGCTCAGACCTAATTTTTCACCTGGGCCTAGATCAGCCTGCGATCGCCGCCGCGGACTGGTACGAGGACGCCGAGCATCCCTACGTGCAGGCCATGACCGCCATCCTCGACCAGGTGGCAACTTGGCCAACGGTGGAGCGCTTGGAGTTTATGGTGTCTCCGGGCCACGACCCGATGGCCAATCTGCAGGTGAAGCTGGACCGCCAGATTTTTCGGCTGCCCCAGGCGAATCTATCTCCCGAAGAGGCGATTCAGCCGTCGGAGCTGGGCGATCGCCTGCAGACCCAGCGGGTATATGTCTTTTCGCGGCACACGCCTAATGATTAATGCAAACGCATAGCCACAAGTTGGATACAATTGGGTTAGTTCAGTGAGCAAATGATAGATTCATCTCTTAAAATTTCCCAAGTTTTTGTTTCTGGTGGTCAACCCATACACACTTACAACCCCAGAAAATCAAGCAACTTAGAGGAGCGGCTACTAGACTATCTTGATTCACCCTTCAAGATTTTGTCCTTGACAGGAGCAACGAAATCAGAAAAAACAGTCCTAGCCAGGAAAAACTTACCAAGGACCAAGTCTATTTGAGTTTCTGGCGGGCAAATTTCCGCAGATCTTCATCTGTGGAATAAGATTATTGATTCCTCAGACCTGTTTAATGAATCTGTTCAAACTCGTGTTGATTTAGACTCAATTTCAAACTCAGATAAATTCGATGCTGGCGCAAAGATAGCCGGGATAGGAGGCGGATTTTCGACTAATCATAGCCAACGAAATGGGGCGGAAAGAGTTTGACCGTTTAGCTAGAGGATCTCGGCAGCGTACAGACAGAAAAGTTAGACACTTCAAAAACGGTGAGGAGGGTGATATTTACAGAGCTGTTCTATATGCTATCTCCAAGGTTGGAGCAAAAGACAAATTAGAATATGAAGAAGTTCGTACCGGCTTAAAGGAAGTGTTATCGAGCGAGGTTCCGTCTTCTCAGGAAGTAGGTAGAGTTCTGGAGAAGATGTCTGAGATTGCACGTGAACACATTGAAGGTGAGCCAGTACTAGATTGGGACAAGGAATACTCCACTCTTTACCTGTCCGACCCGTTCTTTGCTTACTATTTAAAGTGGGGTGCTTATGTTTAAAGGTCAATCGCAGCAAGTAGCCGCTACCGAAACTATAAACTAATAGTGTGCCAGGAAGTGAAAAGTGTGTACTGTTTTGTATTCAGCTACCGCTATCCAATTCGGTGAAAGAAACTGTAGAGATTTGCATGTGTATACACACGTAGATGAAGGCATTAACCTGTTGCAAACTCCGTATGCTTGCGAGCGTTCGGATCGTGAAATCCAATCACGATTGACTGTTTGGCGACGCCCAGCTCTACTAGCTCATTGGCCACTCCCGCTTCCGTTCCGTCGTGCTGAATCCAAATCTTGTCACCCTTGATGTCGATGTGGATGAGGCAGCTAAAGATACGGCGGTCTCCATCCCAACCAACCGTTCCTAGCTGATAATGGTCATTCTGGGTATCTAGAATTACAAACTGCTCTAGGTCTCCATAGGACGGCTTGAACTGATTATGGGTGGCAAGCAGTTGTTGAACCCATTGGCGATACTGGGCTAGTTTTCCACTGTATGATGACCTCCTGCTGAGGATCAAAGACGAGAAGCTTGACGTTATATTCAGTAATGCTTAGACGAGCCAACTCTCCAAGAAAAAAGTTTTGATACGCTTTCGCCGGAACTGCCAAAAACAGGTCTCGATTGGGTTCCTTTACCTTCAAAGCGACCCGATAGTTAAGAAATTGGCCTAAGGCAGTGTGAAACTCCGATGTGAGAGAGGGCGCGAGAAAGCTCTTCACCTCAACCGCGATTTCGACCTTGTCTCTTTGAGCTGCGATTAGCCTCTCAGCGCCCAAATCAATTTCTAGCCGACCCGAAGACAGCTCCAGAATGAGCGGATCATGAGTAATGTTCCAGCCGCTCTTCTTCAGATCTACTTTAACCGTATTGTGATAAATATCTCTGGCAAACATGGCCTTTTAGATTGTCGATCCTTTGCCATAGCTATATCTAAACTATCACCAATAGCGGCCGCTAGATACAAGTAGGTTCAAGCGTCTGATTCTGCCTGCTGAACTGGCTTACCGCGTTGCCAAGACCTGCGAACCGACAGAAACCACATCGTCCCGCCCGTCACCAGCATCCACAATAGCCCTAAACCATTCAGCAGCACGTACACCGACTTCAGCCGCTCGCCCAGGTATTCTCCTTCATGGATCACCATCAGCCAATGGGCCTGGTCGCGGGTCCAGCCAAACCAGTCCTTCGAGAGGCGGTAGCTGACCCCGGTAAAAATAGTCACCACCAGAGGAAGCATTACGATCGGGGCAACGAACTTATGCAGGCTGCGAAAACGCCGCTGATTCATAGGGAATTCCTGGGGGTCCAACCGATATTGCTAGCTTACCGTTCCGCAGAAGGCGCATTTGACGATTTGATTAAGCTCTCGCGTGAGACAATTCAGTTACCGTCTGACCACTCCGATCGCGTCTAGATAACCAAGCTTCTGGGCAGTCACTACCGCTCAAGGGCGATCGCCGCGTCTTGAGGCTGTTCCCAGGACTCTCCTAACCCTAATGGAGGGTTGTGTTGCAAAAGTGTAGTCAATGGCACATCTCAGGGCGCATCGGTATGGATTAGTGAGGGGTGGCCCTGCTCTGGCCTTTCGGCTTTGCCTTTAGCCCCGTGCTAGACCGTCGTTCCCCTGTCGATGCCCACGCCATGACCCCGCAAGCCGTTCAATCTTCCTCCCCGCCGCGCTGGCTTCAGCCGCTCCAGGCCAACCTGCAGCCCAGCGCCCTGCTTTCCAGCCTGCCCGCAGGACTAATTACGGGAGTCATCGGCGCCATCCGCGCGATTTCCTACGCTAGCCTCATCTTCTCGGGGGCGTTGGCGACCTATTTGCCCACAGGGCTGGGCATAACGCTGTTCAGCACAGCCGTAATCTGCGCCCTCGTGGCCCTGAACAGCACCTTGCCTGGCATCATTGCCACCCCCCTCGCCGCACCGACGGCCCTTCTGGCCATCATGGCCAGCGACATTGCCCAAGAGCTGCCCAGCAGCGCACCTGGCGCAGATTTGCTGGCTACGGTTTGGACGGCGATCGCCCTGACGACCCTACTCACGGGGCTGCTGCTGCTGGCGCTTGGCCTATTCAAGCAGGGGGAGCGAATTCGGGTGGTGCCCTATCCCGTGATCGGCGGGTTCATGGCGGGGACGGGGTGGCTGCTCGTGAAAGGGTTTGTGCAGGTGGTTACCGATCGGCCGCTCAATCTAACCACTCTGGCGGCGCTAGTTCAGGCAGACACGGTGGCGCTCTGGCTCCCCGGTCTTGGCTTCGCCCTAATTCTACTGACCGTGATGCGGCGTTTTGACCAGTCGTGGATTATGCCGGCGACGCTGCTGGGCTGCACGGGGCTATTTTACCTGGGGCTCTGGGGGACCCACACCACCTTAGAGGCGGCCCGAGCCCAGGGGCTGCTGCTGGGTCCGTTTCCCGAGGGCAGCGGTGGCCTCTGGCATCCCATCACCCCCGACGTCCTCTCCCAGGTGCGGTGGGAGGCGATCGCCCACCAGACCGGCAGCATTTTGACCCTAGCGTTTGTCACGCTGCTGTCGCTCCTGCTCAGCAACAGCAGCATCGAAGTGGTGGTCGAGCGAGATCTCAACTTAAGCCAGGAGATGCGGGCCCTCGGCTTGGGCAATCTGTTGTCTGGCTTGGGGGGAGGCATGGTGGGCAGCCAGGCTTTACCCAGCACCCTGCTGGCCCACAGCATGGGGGCACCCCACCGCCTCACCGGCCTGGTGGCGGCCCTGCCGTCCATCGCCGTTTTAGTGATAGGGTCAACCTTTTTGGCCTATCTGCCCAAAGCTATCCTGGGGTGCCTGCTGCTCTACCTGGGCCTGTCCCTGCTGCTGCGGTGGGTTTACGACGCCTACTTCAAGCTGCCGCTGGCGGACTATCTCTCGGTTTGGGCCACCGTGGTGGTGATTGACGCGGTGGGCTTTTTGCAGGGGATAGCGGTGGGATTTGTGCTCATTGTGCTTATTTTTATGTACCGATATAGCCAGGTGGATGTGGTGAAGCAGGCGATTTCGGGGGCTACCATTCGCAGCAATCTCGATCGCCCCCCATGGCAAGAGCGCCTGCTCTCCCAAGGCGGCAATCACGTCTATGTCTTAGAGCTACAGGGCTTTTTGTTTTTTGGCACCGCTAACTATCTTCTGCGTCGAGTGCGCGATCGCGCCCAGCCCGGTGCGTCCGTGCCGCCTGAAGCCAACGCCCCGCCGCTTCGCTACGTGCTGATCGACTTCCGTCAGGTAAGTGGCTTAGACTCATCCGCCGTCCTCACCTTCAGCAAAATTTTACGGCTGGCCCGCAAGCAGCAGTTCACCCTAGTGCTCACCAACCTTGCTGCCGAATTTGAGGCCGAGCTGCAGGCTGGGGCAGATTTCGATCGCCAGCTCGACTATTGTCAGGTGTTTCCGGATATTGATCGGGGGCTGGAGTGGTGCGAGCAGCAGCAGCTGGCGACGGCTGGCGATAAACCGGATGCCCAAGCGGATGCCCAGACCCCTGACACCCAGAAACCGGATGTCCAAGCGGATGCCCAGAAACCGAATGCCCTCGAAACGGCGTCCGCTCCTGCGTCCGGTGAGAAATCTGGCACCAGCGTCCCTAGCACAAAAGCGCGCCTGACGCCCTTTCTGACGCCAGGGCAGTCGGCGCGCTTCATGCCCTACCTAGAGCCCCAGTCGCTGCCGCCCTGCTACTATATTTTCCGTCGCGGGGAAGAGGTTTCTGACCTCTACTTCGTTGAGTCGGGGCAGGTGAGCGTGCTGCTAGAAACGGGGGAGGGGCATCCGAAGCGCCTGCAGACGGTATCGGGGGGCAGCGTCCTGGGCGAAATGCGGTTTTTTGGCAAGGTGCCGCTCTCCACGTCAGTGGTAACTGATGCAGAAAGCCGCCTTCACCGCCTAACGCAAGCCGCCTTCGACGCCATGAAGAAGAGCGACCCAGACCTCGCCCAAGCCCTGCAGGCCCACATCGTCACCATGCTGTGCGATAGCCTCATTCGCCGCGAAGAGCAGCTGCGCGTTATTCAGTAGGGCCCCTGCCCCATACACTGCCCCACGTCCTGAACCATTCCCTTAGCCTAGTTTCCTCTCATCTACTATGACATCTCCCGATGTACCGCCGCCCGATACGCCGTCACAGCCCGCTGACCTACTGCGATCGCTCCCCTTCAGCGACGAGCTCCACCCCTCCCAGCTCGTCCCGAGCCTGGCCGCCGGGGCGGTTACCGGCATCATCGGCGTCATTCGGGCCATCTCCTACGCGGCGATTATTTTTTCGGGCACCCTGTCGGCGCACCTCCACGTGGGCGTCGGCCTTGCCGTGTTTAGCTCTGCCGTCATCAGCGTTGTCGTGGCCCTCACCAGTTCCCTTCCGGGCATCATCGCCACGCCGCTAGCCGCACCCACCGCCGTCCTCGCCGTCCTCGCTGCCGCCCTGGCCGAAACCCTATCAGAAGCCGCTGCCCCCCAGGAGGTGGTGGTCACGGTGGTGGCGGCGATCGCCCTCGGTACGGCGCTGACGGGCGTCATCTTGTGGGTGCTGGGGGCCCTAAAGTGGGGGGAGGCGGCGCAGGTGATTCCCTATCCTGTGGTGGGTGGGTTTATGGCGGGTACGGGCTGGCTTGTGGTGCAGGGGGCCATCAAGGTGATGACGGGGGAAGCGCTCACCCTGCCTCGCCTCGGCTGGTTTCTCCAGACTGACCCCTGTCTTCACTGGCTCTCGGGCCTGCTGATTGCGCTTGTCCTGTTTGGCGTTAGCCGATGGGTCCAGCACTACCTGGTGCTGCCCGGCCTGCTGCTGGCGGCTACGGCGCTCTTCTTTGGCGTCACCTGGAGCTGTGGGCTATCCTTCGACGCGGCCCACGAGCAGGGCTGGCTTTTGGGCCCCTTTCCGGAGGGAAATCTGTGGCAGCCCCTGACCGGAGCGGATCTGGCGCTCGTGCATTGGGGGGCGATCGCCCCCCAGAGCGGTACGCTAGGTCTGCTGATTTTCGTGAGCTTTTTGTCTCTAGTGCTGACCAATAGCGGCCTGGAGCTGGCCCTCGACCGCGAACTTGACCTCAACCGGGAGCTACAGGCTGTTGGTCTCGCCAATCTGGCGGCAGGGCTGGGCAGCACCATGGCCGGAAACCAGGCGCTGCCCAGCACGCTGCTGGCCCACAAAATGGGGGCAGGCAATCGCCTGACGGGGGTCTTCAAGGCGATACCCTGTCTCGTCGTGCTGGTTTTAGGCCCCTCGTTTTTGGCGTATTTTCCAAAGCCAATCTTGGGCAGCCTCTTGCTGTTCTTGGGGATTGATCTGCTCTGGACCTGGCTCATTCAAGGCTGGTCCAAATTTCCGCCGGTCGACTACCTTATCGTGCTGTCGACGCTGGTCACCATTGGCGCGCTGGGCTTTTTACCCGGCATCTTGGTGGGCCTTGGTCTGACGGTGCTGCAGTTTTTATATCAGTGCAGCCAGGCCCAAGCGCTTGTTCCTTCGACCGCTGCCCTAAGCGGTGCGGCGGTCGCGATCGCCCAAGCGCATCAGGACCGGCTGCACCCAGACCAGGCACAAACAGCGGGGAGGCCCGCCCATCGGGCCGTTCTGCAGGGCTTTTTGTTTTTTGGCAATGCGGCGAGCCTGTTTCAATCGCTGCGGCGATCTGCCCTTGAAATCCCGGCCGCCAGCGCTTCCAACACCTTTATCTTAGATTTTAGCCGGGTGATGGGTCTAGATTCCTCTGCCGTGCTGACGTTCAAGAAGCTGCTAAGTTTGGCCCAGCGCCACGACATCACCTTGATTTATGTGGGCCTTTCCGACGCCTTCAAGATTCAGCTGGTTCGCGGCGAAGGCCTAGATTTGTCCTGTCCCCACTGCCAGATGTTTGAGAGCAGCGACTACGCCCTGGGCACTTCCGATTAATGGCACAATGCCCGTTCATGCCCCTTCGGCACCTTCACAAATTCCGGGTCCGGGCACAGCATGGTGTGCCCCTTTCATGCCCCTTCGGCTTTCGATTGATATCGCCGATACACTTCCTGAGCGATCGCCTCCAAATTCTTCTCTAAGCTGCTCCGTAAAATTCGCTCAAAGGCCATCTCCAGCGGCCCTGCCCCGGCTTCCGCCGTCACCTCCTGCATCAGCAGCGTTGGCCGCCCCGACTCGGTGGAGGCCGCAATCACCCGCCAAACCCCCCGAAACTGGTTCAAGTCTCCCTCCGTGAGCCTGAATCTCACCCGGTCGGGCGGCAGCTCTACGTTCTCAGTCTGGATGCGGGAGGTGACGCTGGTAAACAGCACCTGCCGCTCGTCTACCTGCTCCACCACTACCTTGCGCTCGCGAAGCGACTCCCCTGGAGTATCACCTTCGTCGGCTACAACGCGGGTTTCGACAACCGTCGGCAAAAACGCTGGGAAGTTCTCGTAATCCGTGATCACGTCCCACACCATATCTGGCGCGGTGTCGATCAGTACATAGCCCCGATGGGCGTCCTCGGTTTGTACCACAACGCAGCGACCTTGGGTAAGGTCGCTGCGCTGGCGGTCTGCTAGGTCTTGGGTTGCCTGTTGAAAGGCGGGGGTCTCTGCCACGGTCACTGCTATTCGCTATAGGGCTTTTAATGCACCTACTATAGCGGGACAATACCGCCTCCCCTGGCCGACGCTAGCAAACCGGTCTTTGGGCCTAGCTCTAGAGGCTGAGGACAAGCTGAAGCTGGGGCTCGGGGCGGGCCTCCTGGGGCAGCGGATCGGGGTCGGCCTGTAGGGCCGGGCAGTAGCGGGCGTAGGCGCAGCGATCGCACTGGGTACCGGGAAAGGGCTGCCAGTTGCGATCGTGCCGCAGCTGCACCGCGATGTCGCCTACTAGGGCCTTCACCCGCTCACGATGGAATGGGGTGGCGCTGAAGCTGACTTTGTCCCCCGTCCGCAGGTGAATGATGCTCAGCCGCTTGAGCTGTCGCCGGTAGCGCTGCTCGAGGGCGAGGTAATAGAGCCCGATCTGCAGATCTATGTCGTCGGTATCCGGGGGGCTGGGGTCTTTCCCGGATTTATAGTCAATCAGCTCTAGGCCGTCATCCAGGTAGTCCAGCCGGTCGTAGCGGCCCGACAGAATAAACTCTAGGTTCTGGACCCGCAGCCCCCCCTGGATACGTCCCTCTACCGCTAGTGGCTTTCGCAGTGCGGAGGCGCTGAGCATGAATTCTGCGTAGTAGCGCTGCAGAATTCGCCGGCCTTCATCCCGCTGAGCGGAGGTCAGCCCCTTCACCTGCTCTCCCCAGCATTGTTCAACCCAGCTAAACTCAGGTACGGGCGCTTGATAGTGCCAGTCGCGGTAGATACACGCCAGCGCCTGGTGTAGCGAGGTGCCTAGGGCCGCTGATCCAAAGAAGGCCGCGCTGGGAAGCCGGCGTTCGTAGCGGTAGTAGTAGGCGCGGGGGCACCGGTAGTAGGTTTGGAGCTTAGCTGCCGAAATGGGATAGACCATAGCGCTGGCGGACCACATGAGTAGCGTTGTGATTCTCATTATGACGCTAAATACGGGCTTATCCAAGGATCATCTGTATTGCTTTTGGGGTTTTTAACGCTATCGATAGCGCACTAGCCCCGACGAATGTTCATGCAGCACCACTCCTGGCGACGCCATAGGGTAGCCACGATCCAGCCGTGCTCTTCTAAGGTGTCAGCCACCAGCTTGGCCTGCTCCAGCAGGATGCCGCTCAAAATTCCCCAGGTGGTGGTTTTAGCGATCTCCCCTAGGTTGGGCACTAAATCTACAATTACCTCGGCCAAAATATTGCAGACGATGCCGTCAACGGGGTTGGGCAGCACCTCCATCAGGGTTTCAATGCTGCCGGGGTAGACCAAGAGCTGCTCAGCGCTGACCCCGTTGAGGCTGCCGTTTTCTTTCGTGGCCTTAGTTGCGAGGGGATCGATGTCGACGCTGTAGGCCCGCTTTGCGCCCAGGAGCAGCGCCCCAATCGAGAGGATGCCCGACCCGCAGCCAATGTCGGCCAGAACCATGCCTCGCGCGGTTTTGGCATCCGGCAGCCGCATCTCTAGAGACTCTAGGCAGAGCTGGGTGGTGGGGTGGTTGCCGGTGCCAAAGGCGGTGCCGGGATCAAGGCGCAGGGGGAGCCGGCCTGCCTCTAGCTTAGGCTCAATCCAGGCGGGGGTAACCAGGAAGCGATCGCCAATCGGCTGGGGCTGCCAGTACTGTTTCCAAGTACTTGACCAGTCCTCTTCGTCGATCAGGCTCCAGTTTAGCTGCGGCACCGATACCTGGGCGCAGAGGGCGTCCTGCCGGATGCGCAGCGACAGGGCCGCCAGATCTAGCAGGGCCACCTGAACTTGGGGCAGGTAGGCCCGCAGCCAGCAGCGATGATTCTTGATCTCGCTTAAGGTGCCGCGACAGCCAAAATTCTGCAGTCGCCAAAACACTAGGTCTTCGGCAACCGGGTCGCACAGGACCTGAATCTCCCACCAGCTATTTGTCAATGCGATCGCTCCACCCTATCGTCACCTCATCGCCGCCTTCGTAAGGTCACCGTCTTTACAACGTCACCGTCTTTGCAACGTCACCGCCTTTACAACGTCACAGTATAGGCTTCCCGAATGCCCGGCACCTTGGTGATTTCGGTTAAGATTCCCTCTGGAAGCGGATCATCGATGCTGAGCACCATCACCGCGTCTCCCCGAACAATTTTCCGCCCCACCTGCATGCTGGCAATATTGACGTTGAAGCTGCCCAGCAGGGAGCCAATCTTACCAATGATCCCCGGCATGTCTCGGTGCAGCGTAAACAGCATATGGCGGTTTGGCGGCACGTTAATCGGAAAGTCGTCAATCTTCGTGATGCGAATTTCGCTGTCCCCTAGCAGCGCTCCCATCACCGAGTGAGATCCCATGGAGCCCGTAGCCGAGAGGTGTAAAGACCCCGCATAGTCGCGCACGGCGGCATCCCGCGTCTCGGTAACCCGGATGCCCCGCTCCTTTGCCTCAATGCTGGCGTTGACGTAGTTAACCCGCTCCTGTAAGGCGTGGGACAGCAGCCCTTTGAGGGCTGCTATCACCACGGGCTGACTCTCATTGGTGGCCAGCTCACCCTGCAGCCGCACGTTGAACGAGTCGATGCGTCCACCGCTCAGCTGGCTCACCAAGTTGCCTAAGGTTTCAGCAAGCTGTAGATAGGGCCGCAGCTTTTCCAGCACGTCGGGGCGCAGGCCCGGAATATTAACCGCCGAGCGGGCCGGCAGCCCCAGCAAGACGTCGCGAATCTGCTCGGCCACGTCGATGGCGACGTTGACCTGGGCCTCGGCGGTGGAAGCCCCCAAATGGGGCGTCAGCACGAGCTGTTTACCAATTTCGGTCAGCGGCGAGTCTTTCAAGGGCTCACTCTCGTATACGTCGAGGGCCGCGCCGGCAATCTGCCCTTCCCTAAGGGCTGCAGCAAGATCGCTTTCGTCGATGATGCCGCCGCGGGCGCAGTTGACGATGCGGGCGGTCGGCTTCATATTCGCAAACGCCTCGGCGTTGATCATGTGAAGCGTCTCTGGGGTTTTAGGCAGGTGCAGCGTAATGTAGTCTGCCTCCCGAATCAGCAGGTCTAGCTCAACCAGCTGACAGCCGATCTGCTCCGCGCGCTCGACAGAGAGAAACGGATCGTAGGCTAAAAGGCGCATCCCCATAGCGCGAGCGATAGTGGCAACGTGGGAGCCAATTTTGCCCAAGCCAACGATGCCCAAGGTTTTTTTATAGACCTCAACCCCAGTAAACGCTTTGCGGTCCCACTGTCCCGCTTTGATGGATTGATTAGCGTCGGAGATGTGTCGCGCCAGGGCCAGCATCATCGCTACGGTGTGCTCCGCCGCCGCTACGGTATTGCCCTCGGGTGAGTTGACCACGAGCACGCCCTGGCGGGTTGCTGCCGCAACATCGACGTTGTCAACGCCGACGCCAGCGCGGCCAATGATTTTAAGCTTTTCCCCCGCTCGAATCACATCCCCAGTCACCTGGGTGCCAGAGCGAATCATGAGGGCGTCGTAGTCGGGAATCAGTTGAACAAGCTCATCCTCAGAGAGTTTCGTCTTGATATCAACGTGAGCCACCTGAGAAAGGATATCGATGCCTGCCTGGTCGACAGGGTCAGAGACGAGAACTTTAGACATGGTTGAAGATAGAATGAACTGGGTGTAGGACTCAAACAGCAATTGGCCGAACAGCAGTCAGTTCAGGCTGAAATTAGCGGAACCGCAGCGCAGCGTTGACGTCAGGTTGCTTCTATATGCAGGACGGCCTTTTTATTCCAAGGCTGGCTCTTTGCGCATACAGATGCAGCGGGCGCGGCTCCGAGGGAAAATTGCTGAGATTAGCTGGGCTGGAACCGCTGACATCGTGGCCTATTTTACCGTCAAAGCTGGATCTCCCCGCTTAAATCTTTTGAAACGTGCGCCCAATGTGCGTCGCTAGTCATCTAGCAGCCACTCTGAAGCGCGGGGGCCCAAATCGATTAGGATACTGACTGCCTTGCCCAGCCGAGGGCGCTCTCGCGTTTGCTCGATAAAATTTTGCACCTGATAGGCCCCGCCCCATTCATTGATGTAGTTGGCAACAGCGCTGAGGTGTTGACTATATTCTGCCTCGCTCATGGGAAACGAGGCCTGCTCTAGGTATCGCCACATGACCTGGACGAAAAGCTTTCCCTGAGTTCGTCGGATCTGAACGTCATAGGAATAGCCCCACTTAGAGATGAGCAGCTGCTGCAGGTCGTCCCCGGTCATCAATCACGCTCCGATATGATTTACAAAACATATGGTTTACAAAACAACATAATGCGCAAGAGCTTCTTAATATTTTGTTCTAAAACGCAACATTATTTAAGACTGGGGGAGATCTCCTAGATTGTTTTGTCTAAAGTCTATGATCCAGCCTCTTAGGAGTGTAATAATACTTTTAGAAAAACTGTTAACGGGTGACCGTTGCCGCTGTTGGCTGACTGCCAAGCAGATGGGATAGCTCCAGAGTGCCGCAATGCGTGCGTGTAAGGACTTTCTCGCGCTGATAATCGGGTGGCGCTTACGGCGGTCAGCGCTGTGGGCTACAAGATGGGCCATAGACGCTAACCGACTAAAAGCGATCGCTAAAGTTAGCTAAACATATCGGCTTTAAGCGCATCTATAGCGCCTAAAGCAAGCGTCTAAAACAGCCCAGCCGGCCCGACTAAATGCTCCCTTTTGATTCGCTGAAATCTAATCCTCCATTTAAGCTATGACTCAAGCTTCTGGCAATCCCGACGTCCCTGATATGGGCCGTCGCCAATTCATGAATCTACTCACCTTTGGCACGATCACGGGTACGGCGCTGGGTGCGCTCTACCCCGTCGCCAAATACTTCCTTCCCCCGTCCAGTGGTGCAGCAGGCGGCGGCGTCCTCGCTAAAGACGCCCTGGGAAATGACGTGGCCGCCAGCGAATTTTTGACCAGTCACGCCGTGGGCGATCGCGTCCTGGCCCAGGGCCTCAAGGGCGATCCCACCTACATCGTTGTTGAAAGCCAGGAGGCGATCGCCGACTACGGCCTCAACGCAGTGTGCACCCATCTGGGATGCGTAGTGCCCTGGAACGCAGCGGAGAACCGATACATCTGTCCCTGCCACGGCTCTCAGTACAACAACCAGGGGAAAGTCGTTCGGGGTCCAGCGCCGCTGTCCCTTGCCCTCGCCCACGCCGACGTGACCGAAGACGGCAAGATTGCCCTATCTCCCTGGACTGAGACCGACTTCCGCACCGGCGAGAGCCCCTGGTGGACCTAGTCGTCCCCCTGCGGCTGTAGATCCGCCCGACTTGCCTTTTTCTCCATGACTCTCTCCATCATTCATAGATTAAATTTAGCTATACCCATGCGCGCGAACCTTTGGCCTCAACTTTTCTCCAGCGGTCGCCAGATCGTAGTGAGGGCGTCCCTACTCGCTCTAGTAACCGTCTCCCTACTGCTTGGCAGTGCCGCCTTCCCGCAGACCGCCGCGGCCTACCCCTTTTGGGCCCAGCAAAACTACGACTCCCCGCGTGAGGCAACGGGTCGAATTGTCTGCGCCAACTGTCACCTGGGCGCGATGCCCACCGAAGTCGAAGTGCCCCAATCGGTGCTCCCCGACAGCGTGTTCAAAGCGGTGGTCAACATTCCCTACGACCTCGACACCCAGCAGGTCCAGTCAGACGGCAGCAAAGGCCCGCTAAACGTAGGCGCTGTCCTGATGCTGCCCGAGGGCTTCAAAATTGCCCCCGAGGACCGCATTCCTGAGGAGATGAAGGAAGAGGTGGGACCGGGCTATCTGTTCCAGCCCTACAGCGAAACCCAGGAAAACATTGTCCTTGTTGGCCCGCTGCCCGGCGAGCAGTATCAAGAGATCGTGTTCCCGGTGCTGTCGCCTGATCCTGGCGCAGACAAGAGCGTCCACTTCGGCAAATACTCCGTCCACGTGGGCGGCAACCGGGGTCGGGGCCAGGTCTACCCGACGGGCGAGAAGAGCAACAACGCCGTTTATAAAGCCTCCGCCGCTGGAACGATTTCTAGCGTGACTAAGTCCGAGGACGGCAGCTACGACGTTACGATTCAGAGCGAAAGCGGTGATGTGGTCGATAAGGTCCCTGCAGGCCCAGCCTTGACCATCGCTGAGGGTGATGCGATCGCCGCCGGTGCTAACCTGACCGAGAATCCCAACGTCGGTGGATTTGGGCAGATGGATACTGAAATCGTGCTGCAGAGCCCCACCCGAATCAAAGGCCTGATCGCGTTCATTGCTGCGATTATGCTCAGCCAGATGTTCCTGGTGCTGAAGAAGAAGCAGATTGAGAAGGTCCAAGAAGCTGAAATGAGCTTCTAGATTTCGCAAAGCGAAAAGCGCGAGGGTGCAAGTGCTGCGCCCTCGCGTTTTTCGTTCTTGATCTCGCAAGGCGTCTGGCGAAGACGTCTAAATTTTGGCGCCGGATGCCGGCTCTGCGCCCATAGCGTCTGCCACCTTGCGCAGCACGGTAATTTGCTGCTCAAACTCAGCGGACTCCAAGGCTCCGGTAAGCTGATTGACGTCGCTTGCGTAGGAATAGCCCTCTGGCATGGGAATAATCGTACCCTCATTCATGCCCTTCGCCAGCTGATACCAAAAAGCGAGCTTGGTCTCGGCGCTCAAAGACCCATACTCCCGGCTTAGGGTCGTGTCGCTGCCTTTGGCGATATCGCGCATTGCTTCGAGCTGTGCCTGCTGCTCGAGCTGCTTGACCTGATCAAACAGGCCAGCCGCAATTGCGGGCGACGCTGCGTCAGGGGCGGCCGGCGTGATCGAGCTACCGACTTTGGTATAGACCAGCCACAGCAAGGCGAGCTGCTGATCTACGTCGAGCTTTTGGATTTGCTCCGCGAGCTGATCAGGATTAGATGCAAGATTTGCAGATGTCATGCAAGAACCTCAGTTAACGTCAGGGGCAGCTGCAATAAACTGATAACCTGTAGGCTCGTATGCGGTACACCCTACAAAGCGGCGATCTACAGCTGCCAGCCGTAACGAAATGTAACAGGGGCGACCGTCAGCCTTAATCGCCCCTTTGACTGAAATACGGCATTTCATTTTTCAGGGGCGAAAGAATCTGCCTATAGATTTTGATCCACAAGCTCATTGGTGGAACTGTAAGCGTATTAAAAGATGTAGCTCGATTGCGTAGTTTTCCGGAAATGCCGCTCAGCCTTGGAAATATATGGCATCCTTTTCAGCGCTCTGAGCGCTCGTTGGGGCATGCTGAGGCGAGTTAACGACGACCTAGGTCAGCCTTAGTCACGGTCCGTGAGCGTAATCGGAGTGCATCTCGCATACCAATATCAGGGGAACATAGCGTTCGATACGATGGTCACTCTGCAGTCCAAGGTCAAGACACGTTCAGTTAACAAAAAGATAGCCGCTATTTTAGGAGCCAGGCCGCGCTGCGGCTGGCTGATAGGCACTGCCCTCATAGGGCTTACGGCTGGGCTTACCGCTGCAGGCCGGCTCAGCCCTGCTGGCGCTCAGCAGCTCACCCTACCTCAGGCAGAGCGATGGCTAGAGGTTCAGGAGATGCAGGGCAGCGTCACCTTCCGAGAGGCCCAGACGCAGCGCCCTGCGCGCTTGGGCGATCGCCTCCAAAGCCGCAATAGTGGATTGACGACGGCGGCGCTCTCAGCCTCCACCCTAGCGCTCGACAGCAACATAGGCGTTGTTCAGGTGGCAGAAAATACTAGCCTGCGCGTCAGCGGTCTGAGGGCGCTGCGGGACGGTGCTCGGGTCACCTCCCTGCGGGTCGATCGGGGTCAGGCGCGTCTGCAGATCCGCCGCTTTACCAACCCCAACTCTAATTTAGAAATAGAAACGCCTGCAGGCACGGCGGCGGTGCGAGGCACCGACTTTGGCGTTGCCGTCACCCCTGTAGGAAAAACGAGTATCGGCACCGAAAGCGGGGCCGTAGAGGCTCAAGCCCAAGGCGTCAGCGTCATGGTCAACCCCGGTTTTGCCAGCGTCATTGTGCCGGGAGAGCCCCCGTCCCTGCCTATTCCGATAGATAGAGCCCTACAGCTGCGGGTCGGCCCGCTCGAGCAAGACGGCGGCCGCGTTATTCTCAGCGGGCACATTGACCCCTCCAACACGCTGCTAATCAATGGCGAAATTGTCGAAACCCGCCTCAACGGGAGATTTCGCGTCTCGCTGCCCACGCTGCCGCGCCGTCGAAGGGCTCGCGTAGCGGTGCAAAATCCCCTGGGCGATCGCCGCAATTATTCCCTAGTACTGCGAAGCGAGCGGCGGTAGTCGATATAGGCGCTATGGTGGGCCCCATCAGAGGTGAATCTACTCAATCCGGCCAGCCTGGGGCACAACCTGCAGGCCAGCGCTTTGGGCGGCTTCGCGCCTTCCGAAACGGTCGGTTCACGGTTGGTCTGCTGACGACGCTCATCGTTCTGGGTATTCATGCCTTGGGCGGGTGGCGATCGCTGGACTATGTGGGCTACATGCTGCTGTTCCAAGCGCGGCAGGTGGTAGCGCCGCTCCAGTGGGATTCTCGGGTCGCCGTAATTACCATTAGCGACGAGACGCTGGGTCAGTACGGCCAGTTCCCCATCAGCCGCGAGCACTACGTCGAATTGCTCGACCGGCTCGTTTTCGCCCAGCCGGCAGCCGTCGGGTTCGATCTGCTATTTGTTGATCCTTCACCCTACGACGACGCTCTCGCAAAGGCGATCGCCAAGCAGTGGACCGTCGTTCTGCCGGTGACCGCCAGCGCCCAAGGCGATGCGCTGCCGCCAGTACCTCAGCTGGCAGCGGCAGCAGCGGCTCAGGGCCACGTGCTGGTTAATTCTGATGCAGACGGCGTTACCCGCTCCATTGCCCTCTATCAGGGCGAGGTGCCGGCATTTAGCCTAGCGCTGGCGCGGATCTACCGAGAAAGCCAGGTCGTGACGGCGGCACAAACCCCAATCAATTCAGCCGCTGCAATCGCGGCAGATCCCAATCGCGCGCAGCCGTTTTGGCTCAACTGGCCCGGGCCAATTCAAGCGCCTTCCGGCTGCGCCCTCCCTAAACCAGGGCAGCTGCCGATCTACGCCATGAACTGCGTTCTATCGGGAGCGGTGCCAGGGGACGCCTTTAGAAACCGCGTTGTGTTGATCGGCGTGACGGCGACCGGCATCGACCCGCTGCGGACCCCGTTTAACCTGACGCCGCCCGCGTCCAACGTCTATCTCCACGCCGCCGCCCTCGATAATTTACTCAACGGGCGATCGCTCTCGCGTCCGCCGGGCTGGGCTTTGGTTCCTATCGTCGGGCTGCTCAGCCTAGTCTCGGCTAACATTGTGAGTCGGCCGCGCTGGTTTCGCCTGGTGATCTTTGGGTTTCCCACGGCCTGGGGGGTGATCACGCTCTTTGGTTTTTTGGTCCGGGTCTGGCTGCCCATTGCGGCCCCGGTGAGCACAATTGTTCTTGCCGCCATCGGGGCACAGATTAGCGCACAGCGGGAAAAGCAGCAGCTAATGGAGCTATTTTCCATCCATGTAGACCCCGGCGCTGCAGAGCTGCTGTGGCAACAGCGGCATAGTATTCTGCAGTCGGGACAGCTCCCGGCTCAGGACATTGTGGCTACCGTGCTGTTCATCGATATTCGCGGTTTTACGACCATTGCTGAGCAGCTTCCCTCGCAGGCGCTCATGCGCTGGCTAAATCGCTATCTAGACGCCATCACAGATCAGATCACGGCCCAGGGCGGCATCGTCGATAAATTTATCGGCGACGAGGTAATGGCCTATTTTGGCGTCCCTGCTGTCCAGGCCGACAGCGCTACCGTCCACGCCTGCACCCTGCGAGCGGTAGAAGCATGCCTAAATATCCACGATCGCCTGCAGCAGCTCAACCAGCAGCTTTTGCGGGAGGGATACGCTCCAGTGCAGATTGGTACCGGTATTCATACGGGGCCGGTAACCGCGGGCAGCGTCGGCAGCCGCCACCGACTCAACTACTCCATTATTGGGGATACGGTCAATGTGGCATCACGGCTCGAGGAGCTCAATAAAGTTGTCACATCAGATAATCCCTATTCGCTGCTGATGACGGAGGCCACCTACCAAGTCCTAGGCGATCGCTATCCCTGCCGCTGTGTGGGCCACTTCAAGCTCAAGGGCCGGTCGCAGGAGGTCTCCGTCTACGCACTGCAGCGCATATCCCTCGAAACAGCTCTCTCTTGAGCCAGAGTCAAGTCTCGCCGATCTTCGTTATTATTAAGATTGATTACAAAGATGAGACAGCTGCTATGACGCCGATGCCCCTAGAACAGATTGCCAGAAAGCTGGACAGCACGCAGTCGAGCGATCGCATGGTGGCGTTGGCCAATCTCAGGCACTACTCCGCCGAAGAAGCCGCTCCCCTAATTAAAAAGGTCATCGATGACGAGAACCTGCAGGTGCGCTCCATGGCTGTTTTTGCGCTGGGGGTAAAGCCCAATGAAGACAGCTATCCCACCTTGGTTAAGCTGCTGGAGAGCGACCCCGACTACGGCATCCGGGCAGACGCAGCCGGTGCCCTAGGCTACCTCGAAGACCCCCGCGCTTTTGAAGTGCTGAACCGGGCGCTATACGAAGATGTGGACTGGCTGGTGCGCTTCAGCGCCGCCGTTGCCCTGGGCAACCTCAAAGACCCCCGCGCCTATGACGCGCTGATGCAGGCACTAGACAGCTCTGAGGTGGTGATTCATCAGGCGGCGATTGCCGCCCTAGGCGAAATTAAGGCCATCGACTCCGTAGAGAAGATTCTAACCTTTGCCCAGTCGGAGGACTGGCTGGTGCGGCAGCGGCTTGCCGAGGCTCTAGGGCAGCTTCCCACGGAGAAGAGTCTGTCGGCACTGCGGTATTTGGCCAAGGACGACCACCGCCACGTCGCAGCGGCGGCGATGCTCTCCCTACAGCGATTGAGCAAGGCTGAGCTTTAGGTGAGCGATCGCGCCAGCCGCAGTTTGACCGGCGTAGACCCTACCGAGATGGCCTATGCGCCAGCTTTTCTAGAGCATCCCCGGTCAGCCGGTAGCCTGTCCAGCCGCTTAGCGGCTCAGCCCCCAAACTTTCGTAGAACCCAATTGCAGGGTTGTTCCAGTTGAGCACTGACCACTCTAGCCGACCGTAGCCCCGCGTCACGACCTGCTGCGCCAGGTACTCTAGCAGCGATCGCCCCACACCTCGTCCGCGAAAGTTTGGCCGCACGTAAAGATCTTCAAGGTAGATGCCGGGGAGGCTCAAAAACGTGGAAAAGGTGCGGAAGTAGAGGGCCAACCCCGCCGCGCGCTGGTCCCACTCCGCTAGAACAACTTCAGCGCTTGGCTCGGGGCCAAACAGGTGCAGATTCAGCAGGGCCTCAGTGGCAACGGCCTCGTGGCGGAGCTTCTCGTAGTCAGCGAGCTCTTGGATAAACTGCAAAATGAGGGAAACGTCAGCGGGCTGGGCTGGTCGTAGCGTCAGCTGCGGGGCCCCGGAAGGCGTTGCTTTGGGGTACGTCATATCTATAAATTGCCCGTGGTCTACATTGCCTGTGGCTTGAATATTATCTTGTTTGATCCGCAGCGGTTAGGATAGGATAGAAGATCCTTGCTGCGGTTCCTGAATCGCTTTTAGAAGCGATTTGACCGCCGTAGCCCTATTTGTCCATAAGGAAGCTGAAGAATCACCGTGAATACTTACGAAACGATGTACATCCTCCGACCCAGTTTAGGGGAAGAGGAAGCCGACCAGATCATTGAAACTTACCAAAATATGCTGCTAGAAAACGGTGCCCTGGATATCGATATCCAGCACCGCGGTAAGCGTCGCCTCGCCTACGAAATTGATCGGCAGCGAGAAGGAATTTACGTCCAGATGAACTATCGCTCTCCTGGCGAGGCGATCGCCATCATGCAGCGAGCCATGCGTCTGAGCGAGGCTATTTTACGCTTTTTAACAATTAAGCAAGATCCGGCCCAAGTGACCGAAGCGGCTGAAGAAGAAGCGGTTCAGTAACCTAATTTTTCTCAGAATACCTATGGTGAGGACTTGTAACAAATGTGTCTCGCTAATACAATAGGTGGCTAAATGGTGCATGTCGCAAATGAGTAACTTTTAGCGTTAGCGGGTAACTATCAGCGACATGCACCGCTTAAAAACACGTTTATCCTGGAGCGGGAATGTGACCCTTCTTTCCTCACCCCTGAGACGGTCTAATAAGCAGTCTGAGGCTCAGGCTGAGCTTGTCCGCCTTCAGGCCGAGCTGCAGCTTAGAGACCAGCTGGTGCAGCAGCTCTCCCAAGAGCTGTTTCGCATCGTCCGAGATCAGGTACCAACAGCGACCCGCACTACGCCCGCTGAGCTAAAATCTCTCAAGCAGCAGCTGCAGAGCGAGCGCCACAAGGCAGCCGACTACCAAAATCGTCTGCAGCAGCGTGAGACTGAGCTCGCTCACCTGCAGCAGTCCGTCACCCAGCTCAACTCTCGCGTCCAGCTTTTAGAGACGGCGCTGCGCGAGATGCCCCAAATCTATAAGCAAAAGTTTGCTGAGCGCATGGTGCCCGTCAAGGCGAAAATCTTGAAGCTGCAGCAGACCAATCGTCATCTGCAGACCGAGCTTAACAGCGTCAGCTACCGTCTGGCCGTGCGCGATCGCCAGATTGCGCAGCTTGACCTTCCCACGTTCCCTCGTCTGGCCGTGTCCAACGCGCGCTACGCCTCCTAGATTTGGTCTAGACGTGCCCAAAACGGTTACTCTGCTCATTTCGGCGTCGGAGCCTGAGAGCGCGGCGATCGCTGCTGCGATAGAGCGCGCGATTCAGGCCAGCGCGGCGGCTTCGGGAAGTTTGCAGTACGACAGGCTGCAGATCAAGATAGTTGATCTGCAGGCCTTGCCGGCTGCGCCGCTGTTGGCTTCTGATATTCTCTGCCCGCTAACGCTTGCAGCGGTAAGCACTCCCAACTTCCCCCAGCATGCGCTCTACAAAACCTGCGGCGATATAGAAGGCCTCAGGGCAAGGGTTTCGGCCCAGGGATACGCTACCGGGGCGGGAAATCTCTGGCTCCCCATCGTTCTGACGGCCAAGGGCCCGCTCTACGGTGAGGCGATTGGGCAGCTCGACAGCGGCAATTTTCAGCAGCCCGTTCACCTCTCCGACGCTCAGCGCCAGCCCCTGTATCGTCTGGGCCGCTGGCTTTTGAACGATCTAGGCGTGCCGCCTGCGGTCTATCTCCTGCAGATGTCTTGCCACGAGTCCCCAAAGGAGCATGGCGTCGTTTTCGATCGCCTCTGGCCCTTTCCCGCTGCGCCAGCCCTAGCCAGCCTGGGGCGTCAGTCGCCGGATCTATTTACTTGCCACTGGCGGTGCCTGACCCACCAGCCGATTCGCGACCTGCAGGTGCGCCCCCAGGGACGATACTAAAGGCGATACAAGAGGCGACACTAGGGGCGATAAAATAGCTTGCCCACAGCGATCGCGCTCCCGGCGCTGTAGATGAGCCAGCCGGCGGCTAAGCGACCGACAAGCGCGCTGTTGATGGCGCTGGACGGGAGGTCGCTGGCGATAAGGCTATTTGCCCAGGCGGTGGCGATCGGCGTGAGGAGCGGCACCACCAGCGCCGCCGCGATCGCTATACCCACGTGAGCTACAATCCAGCCGTAGGCGTGGTCGACCCAATTGCGCAGCGCCGTCCACTGAAAGATTGCCACAACCGGCAGCGCCAGGTCCCCTTTTCCAAGTAGCAGGACCGCTAGGCAAGCCGCAATGGCGCCCGTCACGGTGACTGGCTCCCAGCGATCGCTAGAGACAATCCAGTTTTTCAGCAGGCTTTCCTGCACCCGCCCTAAGGGATAGCCCAGAGCTGCAGCGGCGATGAACGGTAGCGCAAGCGGGGGGACTTGGCTCAGTATTCCGCCTAAGGTAGCGCTAGAGAGGAGCCAAATGGCAATGGCTGCAGCGATAATTCCAACCAGCAGCACCAGCAGAAACCACCGCAGCGCTAAAGCCATATTGATGTCGAAGATCTGCTGTAAAACCTGCGGTATCTCTGGAGTTCGTATCTCTCGGGTCTGCATCTCTGGGGACCGGCGAACGGCGTGGCGCTTGCTGCTGCGATCGCTAACGATGGGCCGCGGCTGGCGCTGTAGGCTCGCTGTAGCACCAGCCGCGGCCCAAGTATTGACCCTAGGCGTTGACGCCAGGGCCTTAGCGGGCTGGTCGCGCTTGCGGTGATAGGCCACGGCGTTGTAGGGCTCAGTGACGGCGGTGGCAGAGACGGGTGATGTGAAAACGACCGTATCTTCGCTGAGCGATATGGTTTCGCTCCAGGCGGAGCGCTTAGCGCCGTAGGACCGCCCATAGATACGCAGCTGAGAGATTGTAGTTAGGCTGAGCTGGCTGAGCGCCCGCGTCAAATAGCGGCTCCAGAACGCCTGCGGTGGCGGTTCATGGCCTTCTAAAATGACGTACAGGCAGCGCTGCTGTAGGCTGGCCTGGGCGACGACGCCCTGGTGCTTAGCGTGGCGATTGATGAGCGCGGCGATCGCGGCAGCGTCGCCCCGCTTGGCGCGGCGCAATAGGGTGGACTGGGTCATGATGGAGCTGGGTAGACGGGGCTTGATCTACCTTTCAGAGCCTTAACCTAGTCGTCCTGACGATTTACGATTCGTTAACTTTCAGCTTGATCCGGCGCGATGCCACTCCGTCACGCCGCCGGGCTTATCCACCAGCACCACGCCCTGGGCGCTCAGCTGCTCGCGAATCTCATCTGCCCTGGCGTAGTCTTTAGCCTGCTTGGCTGCTCGGCGCTGCTGAATTTTGGCTTCAACGGCGGCGGCGGTGAGGGTCGGCTCGGGCGCTCCGGCCTCATCGGGTTGGATCTGCAGCCCCAGCACCTGCGCCAGACAAATTAGGGTCTGCCACTGCTGGCGCAGGTACTGAGCGTCGCTGTCGGCCTGGCCAGCGTGAACGATCAGGTTGCTGGCCCGCTTCAGCGCCTTCGCTAGCTCAAACAGAGGCACCAGGGCACCAGAGGTATTAAAGTCATCGTCCATAGCCTGCTGGAACTGCACCGTGGCCTCGCTCTCCGGCATGCGCATGGCGGCCGGATCTCCAAAGGAAGGGTCGTCCACGTCGCTCCAGCCCAGCGCTGCGCCATGGCGATCGCCAAAGGCCATGCCGTCCCGCAGGGTTTCCCAGCCGTTGCGGGCTGAGGCGATCGCCTCGTCGGTAAAGTCGATGGGCTTACGATACTGGGCCTGCAGCACAAATAGGCGCAGCACCATCGGCGACACGCCGGCCTCATCCAGCAGCTGGCGAATGGTGGTGAAGTTGCCCAAAGACTTAGACATCTTCTCTCCGCCGACGTTCACCATGCCGTTGTGCATCCAATAGCGGGCCAGGGGTTTGCCGGTGACGGCCTCCGACTGAGCGATCTCGTTTTCGTGGTGGGGAAACACCAGATCGCCGCCGCCTACGTGAATGTCGATGGAATCCCCGAGGCGATCGCGCACCATCGCGGAGCATTCAATGTGCCACCCCGGTCGCCCTGCGCCCCAGGGCGAATCCCAGGCGGGCTCGTCTGGCTTAGCGGCCTTCCAAAGGGCAAAGTCAAAAGGGTAGGCTTTCTTCGCCGCTTCTGGGCTGTCTCCCACCCGCCCACTGGCCCCCGCCTGGAGGTCTTCTAGGCGTCGCCCCGAGAGCTTGCCGTATTCGGGAAATTTTTGCACGGCGTAGTATACGTCGCCGTCAGCGGCGTAGGCCGTGCCTTTTTGCTCAAGCTCGTGGATGAGTCGCTGAATGCCGTCCATGGTGTGGGTGGCGCGGGGATAGTCGTTGGCCTCGCGGACGTTGAGCCGCGCCATGTCTTCAAAGTAGGCCTGAATGTACTTCTCGGAGACGGCGGTCATAGAAGAGCCCTCTTGCACCGCCCGCCGCAAAATTTTGTCGTCGATGTCGGTAAAGTTCTGCACGTAGCGCACGCTGTAGCCCCGCCACTCTAGATAGCGCCGTACGGTGTCCCAAACAATGTAGGAGCGCGCGTGGCCCAGGTGGCAGTAGTCGTAAACGGTGACGCCGCAGCAGTACATGCTCACTTGCCCGGTGCTGAGGGGCTCAAAAGGCGCTTTGCGGCGCGTCAGGGTGTTGTAGATAGTGAGTGGCATGGTGAGAAGTGCAGAGTCACGGTTGTCTAGGCGGCGCGGCTTACAGCATTTTTTCGGTAAGCGGTCCCTTGGGTTTGAGCATATCGCATTAGACCAAACCGATGAACGCCATAGCTGAGATACTGCGCTGGCCCAACAGGTGAGCACATGCGCCGTACCTCACCTCAAAACCCCCTTCCATTCACCTACGCAACACCCGCAGCTAAAGCAGCTTTGGGGGGTGGCGCAGAGGTACGAAAGGGGGCCTTTACGGACGCTGTTGGCTTGCTAGAGCTTTCTATCGATCACAGTCGTCAACCGAGTTAACGTATCGTCCAGCTTTTCTTCAATCGTGGGTTCTTCAGCCGCTTCGACTTCCTCTTTGCGCTTCAGTTTTTCGAATATACGAATGATTATGAAAAGGACAAAAGCAATCACAACGAAGTTGATGACCGCTGAGAGAAACAGGCCATATTTTATTCCGTTGGCGGAAAGATTGGCGATATCTTCGACCCCTGCGGCCTGCAGCGCCGGGTTGAGGATAATGGGTGTAATGATATCTTCGATAAATGAAGTCACTACCGCCCCAAAGGCAGCGCCGATAACGACAGCAACGGCTAAATCGACGACGTTGCCGCGCATGAGAAATTCTTTGAAGTCTCTTAAGAAACCGCCCGCGGAGTTGACGGCGCGGTTACGAGCCTGTCTGGTTGCCATGTCCCTGTATTCCTTCTAATTAAATGTAGGTTTGCTTCAAAACGGCTATTAACACCTGAAGTTGAATAACTGATTAGAAGAATATCAGGGTTGAGTAAGGTTTTCGCAGCTGCGATGAAGTATTCTGTATCAAGTAATACAAAATGCAATATACTGTATTGCATCTTGTATCGTAGAGCCTCTAGCGCTATACGGTGGTACCGACGATAATCTCTCGGACCTGAGCGGGGGTCAAACTCGGATTCGCGCTGAGCATGAGGGCGACCACCCCCGACACGTGGGGCGCTGCCATGGAGGTGCCGCTGAGAGACCCGTAGCCGCCTGGCACGGTTGAAGTCACGTTTACCCCCGGCGCGACGACGTGGCGCAGCTGGGGGTTGGACCCGGCGCGGTTAGAGAAGCCGGCAAGCCGCTGATTGTAGTCGACGGCCCCCACCGATAGCCCTGACGCCGTAGCAAATTGAGCCGGGTAGCCCGGCTGCGCTAGACCGCTGTTCCCGGCAGCCGACACCACCACCGCGCCCTGGCGCGCGGCATAGCGAACTGCGGTATCTAAAAGGGGCGTGTAGGCATCGCCGCCCAGGCTAAGGTTGATGACGTCGGCCCCGTTGTCTGCAGCGTATCGAATTCCGGCGGCGATCGCATTAATCGAGCCAGCCCCATCAGCGTCTAAAACGCGAATCGGCATGATATCAGCGCCGTAGGCGACGCCAGTGACGCCCAGACCGTTATTCTCCGCCGCAATCGTGCCCGCAACGTGGGTACCGTGGCCGTTTAAATCGAGGGGTCGGTTGTCCCCGCCGATGAAGTCCCACCCACGAACGTCATCAACGTAGCCATTGCCGTCGTCATCGATGCCATTTCCGGCAATTTCACCGCGATTTCTCCAGAGGTTTTGGTTGAGGTCGGGGTGGGTGAGGTCGACCCCCGAGTCGATGACGGCGACTACGGTGCCCTGCCCCGTAATGCCGTTGGCCCAGACCTCGGGTGCATTGATCAAGCTATTGTTCCAGCTCTGCCGCCCATTGGCGATCGCCCTGGGCTGAAGTCGGCTGGTTGCCGCTACCGCCGCCGCCGCATCGACAAAGCCATAGCCATCGGCAGCGCTAAACGTCACGGCGCTAGCCCTAGAAACCGCAGCCGCAGCTGGGGCGGCGGGCAATACCGCTGCCCCGGGCACCATAAAGCGCGTTTTTAACCTGTAGCGGCCCGTTTCACCCTTACCCCGGCTAGTGGCCCGGATGAAGTAGTCGGTGTCGGCTTCCGCGTCGAATATAAGTCTGGAATTAGTCCCGGCAGGGCCATCATTGTTGGCCGCTACAACCCGTCCCGTGGTGCCGTCAATGATCTGTAGAAAGGCGTCCACGCTTCTGGACACCATGTCAACCCGCAGGCGGCGATCGCTGCCGCTTGTAAGTAAGTAGTCGTCTTTAAACCGGCCGCTGCGGGCAGGATTTTTATCGTCGCCCTGGGCGAGGGCGTCTTTCACCACTCGTTTTTGCCCTGGAGGGGGGGTGACGTCCGGCAGGGCTAGGCTTTCACCAAGTCCGGTGAGCGGGTCTCGAGCCGCTGCTGCCCCTGCCCCGTATGCTCTCGACGCTGGGGTCCCTGGCGTGAGCAGGTCGCCGGCTTGAAAGAGGCCTAACTCTAAGTCTGTCGCTTGCGAGCGGCCTATCACGGTCTGGAGGCTATCTTCAAACTGAGCGCCTAAATCGGTAGGTAAGGCAGATAGGGCTGCAGCAGATGAGGGCACAATAGCGCTATCAGCGCCGCCCAGATCAAACTTGAGGCGATGGCTTCCGGCAGGCCCATTGCTATTGCCGAGCGCAGAGCTGGCGTGAGCGGTTTCGTGACTGGTCCACATAGGGCAAGTTTGAGAGATTGTAGATCGACATACGGCAGCGCCATACCTCTACACGGTGCCATAGCCGATTCAGATGTAATTGTCGGGTTTACCTGACATAACTGTCGTGATAGCCGTCGGGCCGCGTAAGTTCCGCTGTCGTCGATTACTGCCAGATTCTGCAAGATTTTTTCTGCTGAGAGCATGCTGAGAAAAAAACCTAGGCGCTAGGATGTGGGCTGTGCTAAGTGCTGTCAGGGTTGAGCTATGCAATCGTTACCAGAAGCGTTTTTGGCTCAAATTGCTCAGGACTATAGTCTGACCGAGTTTGAAACAGAGACCTTTATCGCCCGGCTGTCGGGCATGGACAAGACGGATATTGTTATCGCCCAGGCGCTGAATATTTCTCGCGATCGCTTCAGCAGCCGCATGACCGGGGTCTACAAGAAATTTAGGATTGACGGCGCTGGGCCCAACAAAGCCCAGCGGCTATTTATCAAGCTGCTGAATCTATACGAGCAGCGACAGCCCAGCGGCAGCGCCGTAACTCAGCACGCCCTTGAGCTCATCTTAGACAGCGTTCGTAAGAAGCTGCAGCCCGCTATTCAAGAGCGATGTGGCTCAATGCGGGTTTTGGATATGGACTGTCCCATAGAGATTGCAGAAATTTATACCGAGGTCACCATTCTCAACCGAGTGGCGGCTAAGCGACATGTTTCTAAGCTGAGCGAGCTGCTAGAGGAGTTCGACTCGGACTTGGGGGCGTTGGATTCGACTGGATTTGCCAAGGCCAAAGGGAAGCAGTTTCCGGGGGCCAAAGTGGTCCAAAAATATCCAAAGCTCGTCATTCTGGGTAAGCCAGGCGCGGGTAAAACCACATTCCTCAAGCACCTGTCGATGCAGTGCATCCAGGAGAGCCTTTTCCCCCACCTCCTGCCGATTTTTGTCACCCTGCGGTATTTTGCCGAAAACCCGGGTCGAGCTGGTCTGCTGGACTATCTGTGCGAGTCGTTTAAAGCGTTCGAGGTCGATAGGGATGAAATCGTGGCGCTGCTCAAGCATGGGAAAGCGATCGTCTTTCTAGACGGTCTCGATGAAGTGGCTGACCCAGACGTGAGCGATGTGCTCACTCAGATCCAGTCTTTCTCCAACCTCTACCATCAAAATCGGTTTATCGTTACCTGCCGCCTTGCGGCCCAGGACTACGCCTTTCAAGGGTTCACCGAGGTGGAAATTGCTGACTTTAACGATCAGCAAATTGCGGCCTTTGCCCACAACTGGTTCACGGCCTCAGAACAGCCCGCTAAGGCCGGCGCGTTTTTAAGTAAGCTCGCGCAGCACAGCCGCATCCGGGAGCTTGCCACTAGCCCACTGCTGCTGACCCTACTGTGCTTAGTCTTCGGAGATTCCCTTGATTTTCCGTCCAACCGAGCCGAACTGTATGAAGAGGGGCTAGACGTGCTGCTTAAAAAGTGGGACGCCCGGCGCAATATCGAGCGGTGCCAGGCCTACCGCAAGCTATCGCGGCAGCGGAAGGAAGATCTGCTCAGCCAGATTGCCCACGTGACCTTTCGAGGGGGCAGATATTTTTTCAAGCAGCGTTTGGCCGAAGGCTACATCAAGGACTACATCAGCAATCTGCCCGACACCGGCGACGATCCAAACGTCTTAGAGCTCGACAGTCGGGGCATCCTCAAGTCAATTGAATCTCAGCACGGTTTGCTGGTGGAGCGGGCGCGGAAGATCTATTCGTTTTCCCACCTCACCTTTCACGAATACTTTGCCGCCCGTAAAATCGCCACCAGCTTCGATCCCAGACGCCAACAGGCCCTGCTCACTGAGCTGGTTTCCCACTGCACCGAGCCAAGATGGCAGGAGGTCTGTCTGCTGGTGGCGGGCATGCTGCCCAACGCCGACTATCTGCTGCAGATGATCAAAGCCCACCTAGACGCGCTGGTGGCGGATGCCGATCTTGAGCGCTTCTTTGACTGGCTCGCCGGGCGGGCGGCTGTAGCTCAGTTACCGGCTGCAGATGAGCCTGCCGTAGATCGGCCGCCGCCCTGCCCCGCTGAGACCTGCGCCGCCTACTGCTACCTCGCCTTGATGGACTGGGGCATTCCATTTTTAGAACAGTGCGCAGAGGCCAACAGCGCCCCCGACTTTCAGACTGACTTAGCCCTGACCCTAGCGCTGAACATCGCTACCGGGCTCCATGCCGACAGTCAGCAGCTGGCTGCATTGACCGACGTCAGCCGGGCCGGAAAACAGCGCGATCGCCTCGGGGAGGGCCACTCTAAGGTGCGGAGTAACCTGGCGCTTGCCCTGCAGCACGGCGCTGAAGCGGGCCTCCAGGTCAAGCTCCAAGATTGTCTCAGGTCTGCCCTAGCCGAGCTTCCGCAGGAGCCGCAGGCTATGGTGTCTTGGTGGACCGGCGGCGGCAGCGCCTGGATCGATCGCCTGAAAGGAGCGCTCATTCGGCAGCGAGATATTGGCCACGGCTGGCAATTTACTGATGCCCAGGCGTTGAGGCTGAAGCAGTACCTCAACGGCAGTCGGCTGCTGCTCGAAATCCTCAACGCTGACTGCTACATCAGCCGGGATAAGCGTCAGCTGCTCCTGATGCAGTGGCTGATTCCCAGCCACCAGAGTAGCGGTGAGGGAAACGGGGCAGAGCTGTCGTGAATAGACTCAGAATGTCGAGCTGCGCGCAGGAGTTTCTTAGCCCTGTAACCCTCACGATCGCCTCTGGGCCAATTTTGAGCAGCGTATGTCCCGGCAGGAGAAGCAGATCGATGCCCTGGGTGGTGATGTTCTCTACATTGAAGCGGATTTGACGTCTTCAACGCCCTCTCCTTTGGTCAGGATAATTTCTCGAACGGGCTCTTTTGAGAAGGTGCGCGCCGAGGATTCGGTTGACAGAAAGGACTGTTGGCATTGCTGGCGCTTAGATGAACTAAATGACGGGTTGAGTTCAGACAGCTCTAAAGATACTATTCCTTAGATTAAAAACCGCATAGGATTTTTCTTTCGGCCACATATTTATTTCGGTAAGTCACTGTCAATGAACAATGCTATCGGGAAACATTCCCCCGTACGGTTAGCTCTGGCCACATGATGACAAAAACTTGATGATAAAAACTTTCATTTCTCAAGTTCCTACACCTCGAAATCTCAGTCTTAGCTAATGTACGCCTGTTGAAGGCTTGATATATTGCGTTGACCCAATTGCTTGGGACAGTGCGATTGGCCCAAGGCTTTGACGTCTCGTAGGCAACCGGGCGCGCAAATGGCCTAATAAGTCAGTACATTTGCTATACGTGCTCCAACATTTTCAGCACGGTGACTCAAACGTCGCCGCAACATTTAAGCAAAGGTTTCTCTCTGGATGCTCACCACTACACTGACCTGGACGCTGCTGGCAGGCTACGGCTTTTTCATCTACCGCGTTGTTCAGCGCACTACGCCCAACAAAGCCTCGGCCTTGGCCTTCTTTCAGGGGCGTGCCGGCGAGCAAAGGCCGGGGCTGTGGCTGCTGGTGTCGAGTGCCGCCATCTCCTGGATCTTTGCCAAATCTATCGACAATGCCGCTAGTCTTGCCTACGCCTTTGGCATTGCTGGCGGCATTGGCTACGCCATCTACTACCTCAGCTTCGTCACCGCCGCCGGGGCAATCTACTTTATTCGTACCCGAGGCGGCTACCGCTCCCTGCCCGAATTTTTGGTGGCCCGCTACGGGCCGCTGTGCGCCAAGCTGTTTTTGGTGGCGATCGCCGTGCGTTTGCTCAACGAGGTATGGTCAAACACCAAGGTGTTTTCGCTCTACTTTGGGGCGGAGGGCAGCGCGGGCTACTGGCTTGCGGCGGCGCTGGTGACGCTGTTCACGGTGTACTACAGCCTGCTGGGGGGCCTGCGCAGCAGCCTGCTGACGGACGGAGCGCAGATGCTGCTGGCGGCGGTGCTGCTGGTGATCATTTTGGTGAGCATTGGCCCGGGGCTGGTGAATGAAGGGCTGCCTGCGGTGGACCCGCCCACGCGCTGGGCCGGGCTCACCTTTTGCGGCCTGGCCTTTGTGCAAATTTTTAGCTACCCCTTCCACGACCCGGTGCTCACCGACCGGGGGTTCATCACCTCGCCCCGGCGCATGGTGCGAGGCTTTGTGCTGGCGGGCCTCGTCAGCGGCGGCTTTATTTTGCTATTTAGCGCTGTGGGGCTATACGCGCTGCGGTTCGGGCTAGAGGGTCGCCCGACGCTGGTGGTGCCGGCGCTGTTTGGCCTACCCATGCTGCTGGTGTTCAACAGCATTATGCTTACCAGCGCTGGCTCAACGCTGGACTCGACGTTTTCTAGCGTTGCCAAGCTGGCGGGGCGCGACTGGGCCAATCGCCAGGGCTCTCCCACCGAGTCGCAGGCCACCGTTGGTCGCTGGGCCATGGTGGCGATCGCTGTGTTAGGCAACCTGCCGCTGCTGAGCATCTACCTGGGCGACCGGCTCGGCCCGGCAATTATCTCGGCCACCACCATCAGCGGCACGATGGTCATGGGGCTAGCGCCCATCTTTCTGCTGGCGTTTCTGCGCGGCGGCACCCTCAGCTTTCACCTGGCCTTCTGGCCGGGCCTGCTGTTTGGGGTGCTGCGGGTGGTAGAGAACGCTGCGCAGGTGGCAATTTTTCCCGCCTGGATTAGCCTCGGGGCAGGCAAGTACGCTGAGGATTTTGGGGTGAACGTCTATGGCTTACTGCTGTGCTGCTTGGGTTATTTGGTCGGGGCGTGGCTGATGCCGGCGCGGCAGCCGGAAGGCAAGCCAGTGCGGCAAGCGGAGAACTCTCCCCCCTTGTAACGGCGCACTCACACCTTGACTAGGCGTCCCCCACGCGAATCTCAGAGAAGAAAGAGGTGGTGCTAAAGGCGTCGGGGCGCTTCAGCATGCTGGTGCGCAGGCGCAGCTTGGGGGCGGCAAACCAGATGCGCTCTTCGGTCTCTAGGCCGTTTTGCTCCGACATGACCACCAGCGTCTCGCTTTGCTCAAACATGAAGCAGGCTGTGGTAGCCACCCCGTCCGGGGCACTCTGCCGCAGCAGGGTTCCTTGATCTGGCGCTTCGGCGTTGGCGATCGCCACCACCAGAGAAGTTCCGGTCTTTTTTTCGGTATCTGCACCCACAATGCCTTCCCACCGAGCAGACAAGGCGCTTACCGCCAGCGCCGGGTCTATGGTGAATTGCTCGCACAGCTGCAGGACTGAGTCGTCGTTGGTCGGCAGTGGGGTAATCCAGGTGTCGGTGCGCCGCCATTCGCTCTGGCTGTGGCCGAGGTGCTGACTGGTGCACTGGCAAAACCATTTACCGCAGCTCTGTTCGAAGAAGGTTTTGATGTCCATGGGCGAGGTGAATACGGGTGAATTGGGGCGCGCCGGCTGGAGACGGTGTGCCCCATGGGATGATCCTACCTGGAATGGTGAATTCTATTGATGCGTTTGGCCTCAATGGGCTTCAATGAACTTAGGATTTGGCGCGATAATGGAGGTACTGCGATGGCCTGTTATTGAACAGGCCATCGCAGTCACCTATTCTGAGCTAGTGGGGCTAGCTTAGGATAGATGCACCCCGCGAGGATTTCAGCCATGCCTAGAGCGCCTATTGTTGACCCTGCTGAGACCTACACGTTTTGCAAGTATGCGGAGCTGAAGTTTGATACGGCGGATATTTTGGCTGAGTTCGACGTATTGTTTAAGACCGTATCGCTGCAGCTTCCGCAGCGGCGTTTGGAATTACGCTGGGGGGCGATAAAGGCTGAGCCTTCGCGATCGCCCTCACCCTTGACTATGCCGATGCTTACCTCAATCTTAGGTTTACGTTGATCGATATGCGCCGCTGCAATTGTTTGAACCGCTGCGATTATTTGAACCCTGGTGATCCGCTGCAGGGTCAGCTTCCCATGCCCGCCGCCATGGCTGCCAAGACAAAGCTCCAGGTGCTTAGCATTGGACTGCTGCTCTCGGGGGGGTTCTCCCTATTTGAGCTGACGGCGGGCTGGTGGAGCCATAGCCTGACGCTGATGACCGATGCGGGACATATGCTGTCGGACTGTGCTGCCCTGGGCCTGGCGATTGGGGCCACGTGGCTGGCGCAGCTGGCCGCGAGTCAGAAGCGATCGCTGGGGGTGGAGAAGGCGGAGACCCTGGCGGCCCTGGCCAACGGCGTGGGCCTGCTGGTGCTGGCGGCCTGGGTGGTGTGGGAGGCGATGAACCGGTTTCAGAGCAGTCACCCGGCGGTGATCAGTGAGGTGATGCTGGTGACGGCCATCGTCGGGCTGGGGGTGAATATTATGGCGGCGTCTGCGCTGCATGACCACAGCCACCACGACCTCAACGTGCGCGGCGCTTTTTTGCACGTGCTGGCCGATACGGCGAGCTCGGTGGGGGTGATTGTTTCGGCGGTGCTGATTTGGGCGCTTCACTGGGATTGGGCTGACCCGGTGATCAGTCTGGTGATTGCGGCAGCTATGGGGGTGGGGGCGCTGCCTTTGATTGTGGCGAGCTTGCGATCGCTACGCCAAGGCTCTCGTTGACCGATTGGCCGAAGAAATGGGCTTTGACTACTATGAAGGCAATTCCCACAAGAATTTACCCATGAGCAATAGTTCTGACCTTCCAGGTGAGCAGCCTAAGTCGATTTGGACCAGGCCCATCAAGGTCAAATTCGGCAAGCTGGCGGAGTCGCTGGGGAAGGGCGCGATCGCTGGGGCCTTTGGCAATTGGGCTGGGGTGGCGGGCAGCGGCGTGGATGCGCTAAAGGCGCTGGGGCTTGGAGGGCAAGAGGTTGAAGCGATCGCCTGGATGCTAGTACAGCGATCGCTGCTGCAGGCGATGTCGGATTTGGCTGCGCCTTACCAAAAGGACCTGACGCAGGAGCCGGACTTTGCGCAGCTCTGTGAGCAGCTTGACACGGCGTTGGAGGAAGGTAGCCTCACCCTCTCACCGGAGTTCTTTGACCGGCCTAAGGATTTGGAGATTTTGGGTGCAGTGAACATGCCCTATCGCCGCTGGCTGCAAACCTGCGGCCTGCCCAAAACCGAGGCAGAGGCGATCGCAGGGCGGCTGCCGACGCACTTTGTGTTTGCGCTGAATGAGCAGTGGCGATCGCATCCGCAGGAGTATGCGGTGCTAAAAGACCGGCTCGATACGCCGTTTACGAAGGCGACGGAGCGAGAGCGGGCCTGGATGCGCTATGGGGCGTGGCTGCAGCGGCGGGTGGATGAGCCGATGTTTGCGGAGGCGTTTAGCCTGCGGCAAATCTATGTGCCGCTGCGGGCGTATTTTTTGCGGGCGGAGAAGGGAGAAGCGGCTGAGGCGCGCCGGCTAGCAGAGGGCCGAGAGAGGGAGAAAGAGCGGGTAGTGGTGGAGCTGGAGCGGCAGCTTTTGGACTGGCTGGACCACGCCAAGGTGGGGGATACGGTGCGGGTGATTTGCGGCGGGCCGGGGAGCGGGAAGTCGTCGTTTTCTAAAATGCTTGCGGCGAAGCTGGTGGCGGAGGAGCCAACGCAAAGGCCGCTGTCGGTGCTGTTTATTCCGCTGCATCAGCTACGCGACCTATCGAACGACCTGTCAAGCACCATCGATGAGTTCATTCAGTCTGATTTGGACGGGATGCTGCCGCCCAATCCGTTAGAGAAGGAAAACGCTGCGAAGCGGCTGCTGCTGGTTTTTGATGGGCTAGACGAGCTGGCAATGCAGGGAAAGATTGCAGCGCAGGTGGCACAGGACTTTATTAAGGAGGTGAAGGGTAGCCTGCTGCGGTTTAACCGCAATGAGGTGCGGGTATTGGCGCTGATGAGCGGGCGCGAGGTGGTGGTGCAGGCCAGCCAGAATGAGTTTCGGCAAGAGGGACAGGTGCTGCATGTGCTGCCCTACATACAGCTAGAAGCTGAGCTAGAGAAGCATCGCTATATTGATGAGCATAGGCTGCTAAACCGCGACCAGCGGCAGGACTGGTGGCGTAGGTATGGCAAGCTGAAGGGCCAGAGCTATGAGGGGATGCCTGATGAGCTTGCCCAAGACAGCTTGGCCGAGATTACGGCCCAGCCGCTGCTGAACTATTTAGTGGCCCTGAGCCACGATCGGGGAGCGCTGGTTTTTTCTGAAGAGCCCAACCTGAACGCGGTATATGCAGACCTGCTGAAGCGGGTGTACAGCCGGGACTGGGAAAGCTACCCGCACCCCGAGCTAGGGAAGATTTCGGAGACAAACTTTGTCCGCCTGCTGGAGGAGATTGCTGTGGCCTGCTGGCATGGCACGGGCGGACGACGACAGTCAAGCAAATTGAAGACCGCTGCAGCAGCAAAGCTTTAAAGCGCATCCTGGATATATTTGAAGAAGAGGGTACTCAGCTTGGGGTGACGCGGCTGCTGACGGCGTTTTATTTTCGCCAGAGCGGCATTCAGGGCAGTGAGGCAACGTTTGAGTTTACCCACAAAAGCTTTGGTGAATATTTGACGGCGCGGCGCGTTGTCCGCGAGATGATGCTGATTCATCAGCAGTTTAGCCAGCATCAGGATGATTCGGACCTGGGGTGGGATGAGCGGGAGTGCCTAAAGCGGTGGGCCACGCTGTGCGGTAAGACAGCGCTGGATGAATATTTGCTCAGCTTTCTGCGGGATGAGGTGCAGCTCTACTCCAAAGATGAGGTTCGACGGTGGCAGCAAACGTTTACTGCGTTAGTCAGTGATGTATTGCAGCACGGTATGCCCATGGAGAAGTTTGACGTGCGCCCCAGCTTTTTGGAAGAGACGCGGCAGGCCCGGAATACGGGGGAGACGCTGCTCGCCGCGCTTGATGGGTGTGCACGGGTGACAGAGGAGACGTGCAGGCTAGATTGGAAG
>JBHJHD010000009.1:0-11357 GCA_050331115.1 Elainellaceae cyanobacterium | reverse complement strand
CGCCGGCGCCTGCGGCACGCCTGCGAGCTAGTTTTTGGGTTGGTCTGGGTTTGCTTTTTTTTAAAAAATCCCAAACCGCGTACCCAGCCCGTGCGCGATCGGCTGGTTTTCTTCCAGACCCCTGAGCCTCCTACGCCTGAGGTACCCACCGCGCTAGAATCCCCAGCAGCGCCGGCCGGGGCTGCGCCGCCTAGCACCGCTGATAGCGCATTCCCGGAAGCTGGCGCACCAGGTCCATCATCTCTAGCTGCGCCAGCGCCGACAAAATAGTCCCCGTCCCTAAGCTCGTCTGCGCCGCAATTTGGTCTAGCAGCCTCGGGTCGTCTTTGACGGCGTCAAGCACCTGGGCGAGATCGGGAGGCAGGTCGGGGGGCGCGGGCGCGGGTTCAGGTCGCCCCAGCGTCGGCATAGCCCCCACCGCCTCCAGCAGGGAAGGCTCATCTAGAATCAGGCTTGCCCCCTGGCTAATCAGCTCTAGGCAGCCCCGAGACGCTTTACTCTCTACGGAACCCGGCAGCGCATACACATCGCGGGCGTAGTCATTGGCCACCCGCGCCGTAATCAGCGCCCCTGACTTTTGCGGCGCTTCTAAAATCAGCACGGCGCGGCTGAGGCCAGCGATGATGCGGTTGCGGCGGGGAAACTGGGCCCGGTCGGGCTGGGTGCCGGCGGGATATTCGCTCAGCAGCAGCCCCTGCTCGGTGACCTGACGGGCCAGCGAGCGGTTGGACCAGGGATAAATGACGTCAACCCCGGTACCCATGACCGCTAGGGTGCGGCCGCCCGCCTCTAGGCAGCTGCGGTGGGCGATCGCGTCAACGCCCTCCGCCAAACCCGACACAATCGTTACCCCGGCTTGGGCCAGGGCTCTGCTGATGCGGTGGGTCCAGCGGCGGCCATATTCCGTCGGGCGGCGGGTGCCGACGATGGCCACGGTGAGGGTCTGCCCTTGGCTCTCTGCGGGCTCAACCCTGCCCCGGTAGTGGAGCATCGGCGGCGGGTCCGGGATTTCTAGCAGCAGCCGGGGGTAGCCGGCATCGGCGGGGGTCCAAAAGGCGAGATTTTGCTGGGCATAGGCAGCGTAGCAGGCCTGGGGGTCAAAGCGCGATCGCTGCGCTTCGATTTCCATGGCGGTTCCTAGGCCGACGCCTTCGACCTCTAGCAGCGCCCCGCTGTCGGCCCGCCAGGCGGCTTCGAGGCTGCCGAAGTGCTTCCACAGCCGCTGCAGCCGAATAGGGCCGATGTGCGGCAGCTTTGACCAGGTCACCCAGTAGGGGCGATCGGGGCTTTGCCCAGAACCTTGACTAGAATCTTGATCAGAACCCTGAATTGATGCAGTCGACATAAGGCACCCCAGCGCGTCGGTCTAGGGTGCCCATGGGGTGTCGAACGGCTACAGGGCTACAAGGACTGGCGCAGAATCTGAATCGCCTCGTCAATTTCCTCGGCGCTCACCACCAGCGGCGGCACAAACCGCACCACCTTCGGCCCAGCAGGCACCAGCAGCAGCCCCGCCTCCATGGCCGCTTTAACAATGACAATGGACTTTACTTCAGTGTCTCGCATCACAAGACCGTTAATCAGCCCCCAGCCCCGCGCCTCAGCAAACAGCTGCGGGTAGTCCGCCGCGATCGCCGCCAGTTCTGAGCGCAGCTGCATGCCCCGCTTCCGGACGTTTTTCAGCAGGTTTTGCCGCTCTACGGTCTGGCAGACGGCTAGGGCGACGCCGCACACAAAGGGGTTGCCGCCAAAGGTGCTGGCGTGATCCCCCGGCTGCAGCACATCACAGGAGGCCTTGCACAACAGAGCGCCAATGGGAACGCCGCCCCCCAATCCCTTGGCCGAGGTAAACACATCCGGCTCGATGTTCAAATACTCGTGGCCCCAGTAGCGACCGCTGCGGCCCATGCCCGTCTGCACCTCGTCAAGAATCAGCAGGATGCCCTTCTCGTCGCAAAGCTGGCGCACGCGGGCAAAGTAGTCGCGATCGCCAGGGCGGACGCCCCCTTCCCCCTGAAGCGGCTCCAGCATGATGGCGGCCACCCGGCGCTGGTCGCGGTCTAGCTCGGCGATCGCCGCTTCTAGGGCCTCGGTGTCGTTATAGGGTACGTATTGAAAGCCGGGCACCAGGGGGTTGAAGTTCTTCTGGTATTTGGGCTGGCCTGTGGCGGTGATAGTAGCTAGGGTACGGCCGTGGAAGCTAGCCTTTGCCGTCAAAATTACCGGGTCTTCGATGCCAAGCTTCACGTGGCCGTACTTGCGGGCCAGCTTGATAGCGCCTTCGTTGGCCTCCGCCCCCGAGTTGCAGAAAAAGACGCGATCGGCGCAAGAGTGCTCCACCAGCCACTGGGCCAGCGCCCCCTGCTGGGGAATATAGTAGAGGTTAGAGACGTGGTGCAGCGTCTGAATCTGCTGGGTGACGGCCTCGACCATGATGGGGTGGGCGTGGCCCAGGGTGCAGGTGGCGATGCCGGCCACAAAATCCAGGTACTCTCGTCCCTCGCTGTCCCAGACGCGGCATCCTTGCCCTCGCTCTAGGGCAATAGGAAAGCGACCGTAGGTGGTCATAACCACTTGGTCAAACTGCTCGGCTCGGGTCTTGGGGGCAGGGGGTGAGAGAACCATGATTTGGGTACTTGATGAAACGACAGGTGTATCGCCAGCGGCCTACGAAACGTCAAGGCTTTAGGCCGTTCACATTGTCCTAAGCAACTGGACCAACGCAATAAAGTAAGTTAGTTCTGATATTGACGTATTTTACCGAGTATCCCAAGGGGTCTAATCCGAACAGATCCTCTCTAAAAGTCCAAAATGTCATGCTTTCTCTACATTTATCTCTACGTTTAGTGGCCCTAGGCGATCGCTGCACCATCGGCCTAAAGTCTGCGAGAGGCCCGAACCGCGCTCTTCTCAACCCGTGACGAGGGCGTCACAGCATCATGCCCCACAATTGCGCCAACGCCATCGTGCAGCAGCAGGTAAAAGCAGGGAATAATGAACAGCGTTAGGCCCGTAGCCAGCGTCAGGCCCGAAAAGACGACGATGCCCAGCGGCTGAAGGAACTCGCCCCCTTGCCCCAGCCCCAGCGCTAGGGGAAACATGCCCACTACAGTAGTGATGGTGGTCATCAAGATGGGGCGTAGACGCTGGGGTGCCGCCTGCAGAATGGCAATGCGGCGGATATTGCGCAAGGACGCCCCGCTAATTGCCTGCTCGCGCTTCAAAATTTGATTCGCCAGATCCACCATGATGATGGCGTTGTTAACCACGATGCCCACCAGCAGCACCGCCCCCACAATCACCGTCGCGCCGATCGCCGTCTGGGTCAAAAACAGCCCCCAAATCGCTCCGGCGATCGCCAAAGGCAGGGTAAACATGATCACCAGCGGGTCCACCAGGGAGTTGTACTGCACGGCCATGGCGACAAACACCAAGAAGGCCGCCAGACCGCCCAGCAGGGGAAGCGTCGACTGAATCTCGCGGTTGCTCTGGGCAGCGGCGCTGGGGAAGCGGCTTACCCCCCGGGGCAGCGCTAGCCCCGCGAGCACCTGGGCGACCTCGGCCAGCGCCTGCCCCAGGTTGGCCCCTTCGTTGAGGCTGCCCGCAATGATGAACACCTGCCGCTGGTTGATGCGCTGAATCTCGCCGGGGGCCTGACCAGCTTCGATGTCGGCAATGTCCTCTAGCCGAATGAGCTTATTCTCGTCGGTAAACAGCGGCAGCTGGGCCAGCTGTGAGGGCCGCTGCACCGCCCGCTGGTCGAGCTGCACCTTGACGTCCACCAGGCGATCGCCCCGCTGCAGCTGGGTGGGCACCGCGCCCGACACCGCCGTTTCGATGACGCTGCCCACGTCCTCAACGGTGAGCCCGAGGTCGGCGGCCCGCGCTAGATCTAGCCGCACCTGGACCTCGGGCTGTCGGCTGGCGGCGTCAGGGCGAAAGCTGGCCAGCGTTGCCTGCTCCAGAGCCTCAAGGACCTGCCCCCCCGCCTGCTCTAGCACTGAGGTATCCTCACCCTGCAGCACCACGTCAATCTCCGAGCGCACCGGCGAGTTGGTGAGCACCAAGCCCCGCACCGCCCCCGGAAACATCCGCAGACGGACGTCCACCAGGTTGAGGCGATCGAAGGCTGCCGTCACCCGGGAGATGTAGGCTTCTACATCGGTGTGGGGCTGCAGGGTGATGGTACTCATGCCCCGCAGCACGTTTTCGCTAGTGCTGGTGCCGAACAGATAGCCCCCCGAGGTGGTAAAAGCGTAGTTGGTCTCCGGCTGCTCCAGCAGAATTTCGTCCACCGCCGCCATCACCCGCTGGTTGGTCTCTAAGGGCGTACCCGCCGGGAACTGGGCGATTAGCCGCGCCTGACCCGTGTCGATGCGCGGCAAGATTTCCTGGGGAATGCGGTCAAACACCAGCAGGCTGCTGCCCCCCAGCAGGGCAAAGGTGACTAGAACCACCAGCAATCGCCGCCGCAGCACCCGCTCCAGGACGCGGGTATACCGCTGGGTAACGGCCTCAAAACGGGAGTTGAAGGCCTGCAGCACCCCCAGCTGGGCGACGCCGCTGGTGGCGCGAATCGCCAGCAGGCGGGAGGTCAGCATCGGCACCACCGTGACCGCCACCACAATCGATGCCGCCACCGCAAAGCTAATGGTGAGCACTAGCTCGTTGAACAGCAGAGCGATGAAGCCGCCAATCAGCAAAAAGGGCAAGACGGCCACTAAGTTGGTCGCCGTGGAGGCCACCAGGGCCGACTCTACGGACTGACTGCGCTGGATGGCCTGCTCGATTCGCTGCCCGGAGGATTGCTCCCCCTGCGGCCCACCGGCCATCGTCTCCAGCATGACGATCGAGTTATCCACCACGATGCCTACCCCTAAGGCCAGCCCCCCCAGGCTAAATACGTTGAGGGATAGGCCAAACAGCGTCATCAGGATAACGGCGGTGAGCAGCGCCAGCGGAATCGCCAGCACGATGATTAGGGTTTGGCGCAGCGACCCCAAAAATACCAGCACGGCGATCGCTGCCAGCGCCGCCCCCAGCAGCCCCGCCGAAGTAACATTGGCGATCGCGTTGCGAATGAACACCGATTCGTCAGCGGTGGCGATAATTTCCATGTCCTCGGGGATCGCCCCCGCCTGCCGCATCTGGGCCAGGCGCTGCTTCACCGCCTCCACCACCGCGATAGCGTTCGCGTCCGGCTGCTTTTGGATGCTCACCTTGACGGCGGAGGTGCCGTTCAGGGTCACAAAGATGCGCTGCTCTTCGGTGCCGTCGATAACTTGGGCAAAGTCCCGCAGGTCGACCTGGAGGGCCCCTCGGCTGCCCGTATTAAGCGTATTAGAATTAGGCGCATTAGAATTGGGCGCACCAGAATTTGGCGCATCAAAAGCCCCGCCCGCCTCAAAGGACAAATGGCGAATCTCATCTGCGTCCTCAAACAGCCCCACCGTCCGCGTCAGCGGCTCCTCTAATCCCCCCCGCAGCCGTCCCCCGGAGATATCCTGGTTAGCCGCCGCCAGCTTGTCCAGCACGTCATCCAGTCCAATCCTGAGGGCCTGGAGCCGGTTAAAGTCCACCAGGACCCGCACCTCCTCCGTCAGCCCCCCCGCCACCTCCACCGAGGCGACGCCTTTAACCACGCTGAGCTCCCGGGCCAGCTCTTCATCGGCAAATACCCGCAGCGTCTGGGGCGTCAGGGCTGCTGACGCGATCGCCAGCTCGTACACAGGCTGCTGGGAAGGGTCCACCTTAAACAGCCGGGGATCCTCTACGGTATCCGGCAGAGCCGACCGAGCGCGGTTGAAGGCCGCCGTGGCGTCGTTGAGGGCCTGGTCGATGTCCTCCCCCGCTTCAAAATAGAGGTCGACGCTGACCCGCCCCTCCCGCGTCTGGGAGAAAATCTGCACCACGCCTTCGGTGGCCGATAGGGCCTCCTCCAGGGGCTTGGTGATCTCGTCCACGGCCACCTCTGGCGAGACGCCCGGCGTGCTCAGGCGCACCCCGATACGGGGATAGGTAATAGCGGGCAGCAGGTCCACCTGCAGGTCGAAGGCGAAGAGGACACCAAGGACAATGACCGCCAGCATCAGCATCAGGGTGCCGATGTGATGACGGATAGCCGTGGCGCTGATGCTAAAGCCGGCGCGGGGAGGAGTCATGGCATGTTTGGGCTAGAGGTCTTGAGTGCTAGAAGTCTTGAGCACTAGAAGTCTTGAGCGCTAGAAGTCTCGGAGATCAAGCTGAGGCGCACCGAGTCGCCGTCGCTCAAGGGGGCGCTGCTGCGGCCCACATAGGCTTCACCGGGCTCAAGCCCCGACAGGACCTCCACCTGATTGTCGGCGCGATCGCCCAGCCGTACGGATCGCGCCTCTACCGTCGCGGTATCCGCGTCAGCGTCTCGAACCACAAATAGCGTTGCGGTCTGGGGGGCAACGTCGGCCGGTCGACCAACCGCCTGTGACGCTTGAGGCGCGGTCTGGTCAGCCGTCTGAAGCGCCGTCTCTGGCACCACCACCCGCTGACTGCCCGCCTCGGTAAACTGGACCCTCGCCAGCAGGCCGATGCCGATACGCCCGCTAGCGTTAGGAATGGTCACCTCCACAGGAATCAGCCGCGCGGCGGGGTCGGCCACCGGGGAAACCTGAGTGACCCGTCCCGCAAAAGTCTGGTCGGGGAAGGCATCGAGCTGCACCTGAGCGGGCTGTCCCGGCGCGATGCCGGCCAGATCTAACTCTGAAATCTGTACCTGTACTACAATCTCACTCAGATCTCCCAGAGTCAGCAGCGCACTCCCCGGCTGGGCCAGGTCTCCGGGCTCTACCTCCCGAGCGATGACCGAACCAGCTACCGGGGCCGTTAGGGTGGTGTAAGCCCGCCGCTGCTCCGCCTGATCGACTAAAGCGGCCTGGGCCGTGATGCGCCCTCTGGCAGCATCTACCGCCTGCTGCCGGGTCTGCACCTGCTGTAGGGCGGACTGCACGGTTTGCTGGGCAATGTCGGCCTGGGTCTGGGCCTGCTCCACTTCCTGGGCCGCGATCGCCCCGTCTTCAGAGAGCTGCCCTAGACGGCTGACGTCAGAGCGGGCCTGCTGCAGCGCCAGCCTGGCCTCTTCCACCTGGATGCGGGCCGCGTCTACTTCGGCCTGCAGGCTGGCGACGTCCGCCTGTCGGGCGGCCACCTCGGCCTGAGCTTCGGCCACCGTCGCTGCGAGCAAGCCGTCGTCAATCTGCACCAGGGTTTGCCCTTGCTCCACGGGGTCCCCGAGGTCGACGATAACGCTGAGCACCTGACCTTCCACCTGCGATCGCAGCGAGACTTCACGGTGGGGGAAGGTGGTTCCCGTGTATTCGCTTGCGGTTTTAAGGTCGGCGACGCGGGCGATCGCGGCGTCTACGGCGGTAATGCCCGCGCCGGCATCTTCAGGGCGCTGGGCCTGGGCATCGGTGTTGGGCGTGCTGCAGGCGGAGAGCAGCAGAAGCGCGGCGAGCCCTAAGCGCGGCAGGGTCAGCATGAGACGGGAGCAACGTAGCGGAAGGGCAAGTTCAAACCGAGTGTTACTCATGGGTTAGATGGCGATCGCCATAGCGAATGACCCCAATACATTGATATTGGATATTGTATTTGGATTACACAGCTTTGGTATTACACGAACTGGGCTCCTCGTCACCCAGGGTTACCGCCCTGCAATTTGCAACAAAATCCAAGTATGTTACAAAACTTAATTATGTTACAAATTTTACCTTTGGAACTCTTTTCCTCAGTGATCGTCCTTAGCCCCAAGAGAGATGAATATTAGTGCACTGAAAGGGTAGAAAACAGCGGACTACTTGAAGACTGGCTCTACTGTGATTGTCCTGATGCGATAGAAAAATCACAGATAGGTAATAGGTGCTGAAGCCAAGAGTAAATAGTGATTTATGGCCATACGCAATGCTAGCCAAAGTTTCAGAAACGACGATGCACCGCATCAGGTGGGGTTTGACCACCGGCTGGGGGCTACTTATTGCATCTCTCTTCTACGACCCGGTTTCAAGCTGGGTAACCCATCCCAATCGCCTCAATAGCCCTCTGCGCATTGACCCAAGCCGCTGCGTCGAGCTTCAAGGTCAGTGCATGAAAGAGGTCCCCTACGCGCTCGGAACGACTTTTTTCTGGGGCATTGTCATCCCTAGCGCAATTTTTATCTTGCTCGTATTTGGTCACGAGACCTGGCGGCGCATTTGCCCCCTGTCTTTCCTCTCCCAGCTGCCTCGCGCTTTGGGCTGGCAGCGCAGGCGGGTGAGCACCCGAAACGGCATTGTTCGCCACGCCGTCCCCACAATATCGAAGAATTCTTGGCTGGGGCGAAACCACACCTCCCTGCAGTTTGGCCTGCTGTTTATCGGGCTGTGCAGCCGCATTCTGATCTTCAGTGCGCACCGAGTTGCCCTAGGGGTCTTTTTAATTGCCACCATTGGGGCGGCGATCGCGGTGGGCTTTCTTTACGACGGTAAGAGCTGGTGCCACTACTTTTGCCCCATGGCACCGGTACAGGCTATCTTCGCTGAACCCCGAGGCCTCGTCAATAGCGCTGCCCATATAGACCGTCCGGCCAGCCCAATTACCCAGTCGATGTGCCGCACGGTGGTGAACAGCCAGGAGCAGAGCGCCTGCGTGGCTTGCCAGTCGCCCTGCATCGACATTGACGCAGAGCGCACCTACTGGGCCAGCATCCGTCAGCCCCAGCAGCGGTGGGTCCGCTATGGCTATGTCGGCCTCGTTTTAGGCTATTTCTGCTACTACTATCTCTACTCTGGCAGCTGGGACTATTTTCAGTCTGGGATGTGGACCCACGACGATACCCTCATGCTCAACCTTTTAGGGCCGGGGTTCTACCTTTTTGAGCAGCCGATCGCAATCCCCAAGCTCGCTGCTGTGCCCCTGACGCTGGGACTGTTTACGCTAGGGAGCTACGGTCTAGGCTGCCTATTAGAAAAGCGCTACAAAGTATATCAGCGCCGCCGCAGTCGACCCGCAGGCATTGACCTGATTCGACACCGGATGTTCACGCTGTGCACCTTTATCGCGTTCAACCTCTTCCTGGTGCTGACGGGGGCAAGCGGTCTGATTCGCCAGCTCCCGGCTCCGCTGCCCACGGTCTACATAATTTTGATTGTGATGGTCAGCAGCTTTTGGCTCCGGCAGACTTGGGGACGGAGCCTGCACCGCTATAGGCGAGAGAAATTTGCCCATAGCCTACGCCGGCAGCTGGCAACGCTCAACTTTGATGCCGCTAAGGCGTTAGAGGGGCGATCGCTCACTGACTTAAATGCTGATGAGGTCTATGTGCTAGCGCGCGTCGTGCCGCAGCTATACGCTCAGCGGCAGCAGATCTATCAGAGCGTCTTAAAGGAGGCGCTGACATTTGGTGCGGTGACGCCGGCGATGAGCCGCTCATATTTTCTGTCGCTGCGGCAGGAGCTAGAACTTTCCACCTCAGATCACAACAAGGCGCTGACAGCGCTGTGCAAGCAGCACCCTAAGCTGTTGCTTACCTCGCACCGAGACGGCTGGCGCCCGCCCGTATCTACAGCCGTCTTGGGCCCACGAGTATCCAATAGCGCTGAGCTAGACGGACAGGTAAAGCCCTAATTTAGCCTAGGGCGATCGCGCGATCGCCTGGCAGATCGCCGCGTGAACTGACTGGCCGCGTGAACTGACTGCGAGAAGCGAAAGCTACGCCTCAATAGCTCCACCGCAAGAGCTCCCCGCCCCTGCCGTACAGCCAAAGCAGTGCCGACCCGTAACAATCGATCGCGCCAGCCACTCCGGCTGAAAGTCGCGAATATTCGGCGCATCCACTCCGTCGATCTCCAGATCCAGCATCTGGTTAAAATCGCAGTCAAACAGCCGCCCGTCCCAAGATACCGACAGCGTATTGCGACACATCAGGCCCTCCACCGTCGCTGGGTTAAAGGCGTTCACTAGCAGCTCCATATAGCCCTCCAGGTTCCCCGTCTCCTGCAGCCACTCCAAAAAGCGAGAAATGGGCATATTGTTCAACGCAATCAGGCGATCGAAGCGGACGCCGTGGTTCTTCAGCAGCCCGCGCTTCCACTCCTGCTCTAGCTTCGCCTGGTTGCTGGCCAAAAACGCGCCCACCGGGTTTGACACCAGCGTCAGCCGCTTATTCGGGTCGCCGCTGCCGTAGCCCACCGCGTTCAGAAGCTTCAGGGCCTCAATCGACTTCTCAAACGCGCCCTCGCCTCGCTGACTGTCGGTATTGAACCTGCGGTAGTGGGGCAGCGAGCACACGACCTCCACCCCCCGCTCCGCAAACCACTCGGGCAGGTCCGCCATAGTCGGCAGCAGCAGCACCGTCAAATTGCAGCGATCAATCACGTGCTTGCCCCGCTTGACGCACTCGTCCACCAAATAGCGAAAATGCGGATTCAGCTCTGGTGCCCCGCCCGTCAAATCCACCGTATGCGCCCCCGTCAGGTCTAGCGCCCGTAGGCAGGCCTCCACCGTCTCCCGGTCCATGTTCTCTCGCCGATCCGGCCCCGCGTCCACGTGGCAGTGGCGACAGGTCATGTTGCACAGCTTACCGACGTTGATCTGAAAAATTTCCAGGGCAGCGGGGCGCAAGTTCTCCCAGCCGTGATGAGCGATCGCCGCCGGAAAGTCGCCACCGTGAGCCGTGTGCGACAGGTCAACCGCGTCCAATGCCTGCAGCTGGTGCTGTGGGTCCGCCAAGGGCGATCGCCGCCACTGAAGCGACTGAGTAGGATTAGATTGACCGATGCGGTTCGCCTCACGCTTCGACTGCACCATAGAGCTCTCCTAGAAGTTCTGCCGGGTATAACGTTAACGAGTGTAACGACTAAACCCAATCCTGACCTGAAGGAGAAGTGAGAATTCCCTGTGGCTTCGCCAAAGCTCAGCGATCGCGGTCGTTGGGTTACGCTATGCTCCAACCCGACCTACGCCACTTCATTCCGAACTCTCCATCCACTGCGTCTGAGCAAAGAGGATGCCTGAACTCTGTACCAACAGATCCAAAAACGCCACCGAAACCAAGCACATCACTTTTGCAGGGGGTCTGGGGGCGGCAATCCGCCCTCAGCAGGGGTTTGGGGACAAGCGTCCCCAATTCTTGCGGTTCGACCCAAACACTCGATGACCAAAACGACATCCCCAAACCACGAACAACCCAAACACAAATAATTTATATCTTGTCCGGCGAAGAGGGCGCACGGCCCCGTGCGCCCCTACGAGTTTTGGGTCGACCCGTTACATGGCAATATTTTTCACATGGTCCAACATCTGCACCCCATGCACCAACGACGCGCCCCCCCGAATCGCCGTCGCCACAT
>JBHJHD010000008.1:0-26930 GCA_050331115.1 Elainellaceae cyanobacterium | reverse complement strand
CAGCGATCGCCTCAGTTGGGTCATCTTATTTGGCTCTCACGCTAGGTAAGACGCTACAACTGATTCTGATATCGACATCCTAATCGTCTTAAATAACCCAGTCGATGCTAGCGTAGAAATCCACCGCACAAGCCAATTTGTCGGCCAGCTTTGTTTAGAGCACGACCCATCAATTTCCCGACTTTTCCTACCCAAATCTCGCTACGAAACAGAAAACTCCCCCCTCCTCAGAAACATTCGTAATGAAGGAATTCTGCTGTGACTCCAGAGCAGCAATTTCTCATACAGAAGGCGCAACGCAGCCTAGACGCCGCAATACAGCTCCTACAGCAAGAGTTCTATGACTTTGCCGTCTCTTTGCCTACTACGCGATGTTCTACGTGGCTAAAGCCTTATTAGATCAAAGAGGGACTGTCCTTCTCTAGCCATGCTGCTGTGATTAGCGCTCTCGGTAAGTCTCTCGCTAAACCTGGCAAAGTTCCTGCAGAATTTCATCGGCAGCTCATAGACTTCGGCTATCAAGAAGTTTAAAATCATTATCAATCCGCGCGCTCATACTTTTGGGCCACCAATTAAGCCATAGAGGGTAGGGGTAAGCAGCTGCTTACCCCTACAAAACGCATCTATTTGTCAACCCGTAAATTGACGTCCGTCGCAATCAGTCTAACTTCAGACGGCATAGAGCCAAGAGGAACTACCGCCAGCGCAGCGTCAAATGCCCTAGCACCGGCCGCGCCATCTCCTGCTCATCCACCCAGTCCACCGCCTTATAGGTGCCAAACACGTGGTCCCACCAGTCCACCGCCAGGCCAAAATTGTAGTACCACATGTTGTACTTGTGGTGGACATAGTGCACCGGCATCTTCATCCAAAAGCACTTAGACGGGTTCTCGTGCTGAAGCTGGTGGGCATAGGCCGAAAACGCCGCAAAACTCACCGCACCCAGCACCCAGCCGACGCCCGCCTCAATCGAAATCAGGAACGGCGGCAGCATAGCCAAGGCCCCGCCCTTCACATAGTCCAAAAACTCCCACAGTACGCCCTGGCCCTCATTGCGGCGATGGTGGTCGCGGTGCCGCTGGCCCACCTTGGGCGACTTATGCATCAGTCGGTGCATCCAATACTCCACTAGACTGGCGAAAATAAAGGCGGCAACAAAGAAAATCAGTCCAACCATAGCGTCCTCTCACACCTGAATTTCAGCAATCCTGTCTCAGCAATCTCATCAACAATCTCACAGGTCCTATGATTCTACATTGTAAAGATAGTTTGAGCGCTTGGGGATGGGCCACTTCAGCGGGGCGGACTGGGCCGGTCTGGCACGATATGGGCGATCGCCTGGGCCACAAACCCCTTGAGAAGCTCCTCCCGGCGCTCTAGGCCAAACTGCTCTTGAACCACAGCCATCATGCCCCCGTCGCCCCAGGTCTGCTGCCGCCGAAAGTACTCTGCAAAGCTCTTGCCCGCGATGCGCGTCAGGTAGGCGGCGGTCACCCCCTGCACCCCTTGGCCAATCAAAATCGTGCCGGGGTTGAGCCGCAGCGTCACCGTCAGCAGCTCTGTCGCCCCTTTGACGATGCCCACGGCCCCCAGGGTCTTTGCCAGCGAGAGGGCCAGCGCCTTGGCCTCCTGAATCGACACCTCGCAGCCGTACACCCGCCCCAGCTCAATCACCATTTGGGCGTTGACCGCCGCCGCCGCCAGCAAATCCACCATGGGCAGGGGCATCACCGCCACCACTCCGCCGCTAATCCACTGGTAGCGCTCGATGATGGCGTCGGCCTGGGTCTGCCGCTGCCGGATGACCGCATTGCGAGCTGCCTCCCCCAGCTGCCGCGACTGCAGCAAAATGTTGTCGGCAATCAAATAATCGCCCTCCTGCCGGAGGATATCCGCCATGCGCTCCAGCAGCGGCAAAATCTGGGGCGGCGGGGTGATCTGCTCATCCGCTAGCTGTACGGGCATCGGGGCCGCTGCGATCGCCACCACATCCTCCGGGGCCAGGTCTCCCGATACCCGCCGCCGCAGCTGGGCCAAAATGGCCTGGCGCTCCTTGTCGGGGTACCGGTCCCGCTTGTTGAGCACCAGCACCAGTCGCTTGCCCACCTCCAGCAGCGACTTCAGCAGGCCATACTCTGACTGCTGCAGGTCATTGTCCACAATCATCAAAATTAGGTCCGCCTCCGCCGCCAGCCGCCGTGCCGCCGCGCCCCGCTCCGCTCCCCAAAGGCTGGCCTCTGCCAGCCCTGGCGTATCGATTAGCTTAATCTGGCGCGAGACGCCGCGAAACCGTAGCCTGTAGGCCTTCTCAGCGGTCGTTGTACCCATGGCAGCCCCCGTATCCCCCACCGGGCGACCCACGATTGCGTTGATGGTCGAGGTTTTGCCGGTCGAGCCGCTGCCAAACACCACGACCTGTAGCTCCCCGCCGTCAAAGCGCTGCGCCACTTGCCGAGAGCGCTGCTGTAGGGCCTGACGGGCGACTTCATCCTGCACCTGGTCAATCTGCTGCTGCAGGGCCTGCAGCGTTTTGTCGGCGGCGTCTACGCGGGAGCGGGGGGCAGCGGGACGGGCAGCGCGCGATCGCCTACGAAGAAACTGGGCACTATAGTAGGTAAGCAGCCCCACCAGCGCCGCGAGGGCCAGCAGCAGAATACCCACCAGCAGCCGCGCCAGCAGGGGAGACAGCGCGGCCACCCCAAGGTAGAGCTGCTGAATCGAGGCCGCAAGCCACAGCAGCGCCGCCAGGGTCAGAACCAGCCCCAGGCAAATGAGTAAGAGACGCGATCGCGGCATAGGCGGCCCATCTAAACGTCTCTAAAAGGCTAACTTAGGCCAGGGCAAGCTGTACCCTCTAGCTGACCTAGATATTAGGGCAAGAACCTTAAGGCGATACAGATCGGACGATATAGAGCGATCGCCGTCGCTTGCTCGAACTAAAGTACTCGCTCGAACTGAAGTAATTTAGTAACTCGGTCAACGCTGCTCGCGAGGCTTGGCTTTATTGAGCCGGATTTCCCGGCCCATCCATTCAGCGCCGTCAAGCTCTTGAATCGCCGCCTCTTCCTCGCTGTCGCTGTCCATATCGACAAAAGCAAAGCCTCGCCGCCTGCCGGTTTCTCGGTCGGTCGGCAAGCTAATGCGCTTAACCGTTCCGTACTCCACGAAAACGCTCCGCAGATCATCTTCAGTGGCCTGAAACGACAGGTTACCTATGTAAATAGTCACAATTTTCTCCAACCAAGCTAAATCGATTCCGTAGAAGCTAGTTCTGTTGACTTATGCAGCCCAAAAAGCTGCGCCATCAAATTGATATCGCCGCCATAATAGCCGATTTATCGAAAAATATCAGTCGCCTAAGCATCACGCTCAGCCCACGCTCTCATTTTACCGGGATTCAGCAGGCCGTAGGGGTCCATCTGTCGCTTGAATTCAAGCTGCGCCGGGTCTATGGCCTTGCGGCCGCCGTCCTCCAAAATATAGGTGTGGGGGTTGGCGATAAACGCGCCCTTGGCCTCGTGATAGGCAATAATCTTCTGCAGTCGCTCCGGGCTTTGGTAGCGCACCAGCTGCAGCGCCGCCGGAATCACTTTACCGCCCACGCGAAAGAACTCCAGGTGCATCATCACCTCATCGCCAAAGTGGCGATACATGTGCTCAACCAGGTCGAGGCCGCCCTCAACGAAAAGCGTTTGCAAGTAAGTGAGATTTGGGTCGACGTTGCGGGCGTGGAGCGTCGTGTGGTTCCAGGTGTACTCCAGCAGCAGCGTGCCCTTACCGGCGTCCTCTGCGGGCTTTTCGTGGGTGATCCGCCCGCCAAATTCGGCCACTAAGTCTCCCAAGGCCTGCCGGTCCGCCTCCGAGACCATCAGCAGCGCCGCGTGAGCGCCGTCCGGCAGGTAGGGCTTTAGCGTCGTAAAGTACTGGGGCACCGGATGGGCGCAGACGCAAATCAGCTTTTTTACAATGCCGTCGGCGTCGCCTAGGGCTTGGCCAAAGCGAGCTGCCGTCATGAAGTCGTCAAATACGGCGATCGCATCCTGCCAGGGATAGGCCGGGGCCAGCGGAATCTCAAGCTGAGTAATAATGCCGTTGGTGCCGTAGGCGTGGTTCACCTGCTGCACCGCGTCCCCCCGCAGCTCAATGACTCGGGGTTCGTCTTCGAGGGTAACGACTCTCACCGCCTGCAGGTTGCCGCGATCGCGCAGCTGCCCATAGGTCACCGAGCCAATGCCGCCGCTGCCGCCGCCGATAAAGCCGCCGATGGTGGCGGTACGGTAGGTGGAGGGGGTCATGCGAATTTCCCACCCGGTGGGGCGGGTCTGCTTATCTAGCGCCGCCAGCTTCACGCCGGGATCGACGCAGGCGCTTCCCGGCTTAACCCAGTGAATCTGCTGCATGGCGCTCAGGTCCATGACGATGCCGCCCTCAAGGGGGACGCACTGGCCGTAGTTGCCGGTGCCCGCGCCCCGCACCGTCAGCGGCACGCGGTGGGCGACGCACACCTGGGCCACCCTGAGCACTTCGGCCTCTGAGGCGGGGCGCACGGCCAGATCGCCGCGGCAGCCAGAAAGCTGAGGGGTGAGGATGGGGCTGAAGGTGTAGTAGTCCTGGCTCAGCTTAGCGAGCTGCCCCGGATCGCGGATGAGCGCTAGCCCGGAGAGGTCGTCGGCGATCGCGTTCCAGTTTGGGGTCGAGGTGGTGGCGGTCATAGAGCAGTAGGGATACGGGTCTTGGAAAATCTTTAGCGCCAGTCTAGAACCGGTAGACGGAGCCCAGAGTGAAATTCTAACCCATTGGCTTAGCTGCCCCGATACGACGCAGCGCGATGCTGTGGGCTGGCCTCGCGGCCTACCTTAGCATTCTCAAGACCGTCTCTCCACGCCAGATATCGGTATCAGATACCGGTATAATTCAACAGGACTTGGGGCGGTTTATGCCGCCTTCGCGCGATCGCTGCCTATTATGTCTTCCACGTCATCATTTCGCCCGCGAATCCGCTCCATCGTCACTGCTGGTGCCATCGTCGTAACTTTCTTAGTCAACGTCTGGTCAAATATCTCACCCATCAATGGCCAAACCATTGGCGATATTTCAAACCAGCAGTTTGCCAGCATTTTGATTACCCCCGCGAGCTATGCCTTTGCCATCTGGGGTTTGATCTACATCGGACTGTTTGTGTTCGCGGCCTATCAGCTGAGGCCCGCCCAGCAAGGCAATCCGCGGCTGCAGGGCACCTATTGGCTTACCGCAGCCTGTCTCGCTCAGATTGTCTGGGTCTTGCTTTTTTTGACCGGGCAGTTCGTCGCCTCGCTAGTTGCCATGGTGGCGATCTTGGTGTCCCTGCTAATTTTCTACGGCGACCTGCGCCGCGAGGGGCGGCCCTCGGTGATAGAAAAGTGGCGATCGCAGCGGCCCATTAGCCTCTACCTCGGCTGGATTTCCGTAGCTACAATTCTCAACGTCGCCATCGCTCTCGAGAGCGTGGGCTGGCGCGGCTGGGGGATTCCTGCCGTCGCCTGGACGGTGCTGATGGTGGTTGTGGCGGCGGCGCTAGGGGCGCTAATGCTGTGGCAGCAGTCGGACTGGGTCTACGCTGGGGTGGTGATTTGGGCGCTGGTGGCGATCGCGGTGCGCCACGGGAATCGCCCAGGGCTGGGGGGCGCAGCGGCGGCAGCGGCGGGGCTGCTGACGCTGCTGATTGGCTGGCGCTATTACTACCGGCTGCGGGGGCGCAGGCTGCGCTAGGGCCGGTGACGCTAGTCCATCGTGATGCGGTGACCCACGGGAATTTGCGTCTGGCTCAGCCTCCAGCATAAACCGCGCGATTCACCTTAGAATTCAGGCAGGGGATTGCCCTAAAGCAGTAACGGAAGCATCAGCATGGATATTAAGGACGGGTTTGTCGGCACCGTAGGTAACACGCCCCTGATTCGGCTCAATCGAATTAGCGATGACACCGGGTGCAGCATTCTGGGTAAGGCCGAGTTCCTAAACCCTGGTGGCTCCGTCAAAGACCGAGCGGCCCTGTTCATCATTCAGGATGCGGAGAAAAAGGGGCTGCTGAAGCCCGGAGGGACGGTAGTCGAGGGCACTGCGGGCAACACCGGCATTGGGCTGGCCCACATTTGCCGCGCCAAGGGCTATAAATGCCTGATTGTGATTCCTGAAACCCAGTCTCAAGAAAAGATGGACCTGCTGCGCATGCTGGGGGCTGAGGTGCGCCCCGTACCCGCCGTGCCCTACCGCGACCCCAACAACTACGTCAAGCTGTCGGGGCGGCTGGCGGCGGAGATGGACAACGCTATTTGGGCCAACCAGTTTGACAATTTAGCCAACCGGCAGGCCCACTATGAAACGACGGGGCCAGAAATCTGGGCGCAGACCGACGGCAAGGTGGACGCCTGGACCGCGGCGACGGGCACCGGGGGCACCTACGCTGGGGTGGCGATGTTTTTGAAAGAGAAGAACCCCGAGGTGAAGTGCGTGGTGGCAGACCCCATGGGCAGCGGCCTCTACAGCTACATCAAGACTGGGGAAGTCAAGCCTGAAGGGAGCTCGATCACCGAGGGCATCGGCAACAGCCGCATTACCGCCAACATGGAAGGTGTGCCCATCGATGACGCGGTGCAGGTGCACGACGACGATGCGCTAAGGCTCGTATACGACCTGCTGTACGACGAAGGGCTGTTCATGGGGGGCTCGGTGGGCATCAACGTGGGGGCGGCGATCGCCCTGGCGAAGCAGATGGGGCCGGGCCATACAATTGTGACGGTGCTGTGCGATAGCGGCAGCCGCTACCAGTCTCGGCTGTTTAATAAAGGCTGGCTGGCGGGTAAGGGATTCGATTTGGAGGCGATCGGGATTGCCTGATTCTGAGGGTCAATCGGGGCGACGGGTGCTGGTGTGTCAGAATCGCACCTGCCGTAAGCAGGGGGCATCGAAAGTGCTCAAGGCGTTTCAGGCCCAGCCGACTGGCGGCGAAATTGTGGAGAGCGGCTGTCTGGGGCAGTGCGGCAGCGGACCGATGGTGCTAGTGCAGCCGGATGAGGTGTGGTACTGCCGGGTGAGGCCGGATGAAGTGCCGGCTGTGATAGAGCGGCACCTAGAGAAGGGAAAGCCAGTGCGGGGAATGCTGTATCCAAAGTTTCACCGTTAATCAGGCGAAGCCTTTACGACCCGACTAGGGCAAAGCTTTCCCTAAGCCCCTGGGCCAGCGCAATAGCCTACAGCACCGCCTTATTATCCGGCCCGCTCTCAAATTGGTCCTCCGGCTCATCCTCGTCCTCAGGGATAGGCAAAGGCGATCGCTCCCGCCACCATCCCAGCAGCGTGCTGGCGATAAAAATACTGGAGTAAGCGCCCAGAATAAAGCCAATGATCAGCGCCAGGGCAAAGTACTTCAGCGTCTCCCCGCCGAACAGGAAAATCGCCACCAGCGCCAGCGTCGTGGTCAGGGTGGTGTTGATGGACCGGGTCAGGGTTTGATTCACCGCGTCGTCCACAATGACGTCAAAGTCCTCCCTGGGGTTGAGCTTATTGGTCTCCCGGATGCGATCGTAAATTACCACCGTGTCGTTCACTGAGAAGCCCACAATCGTGAGCAGCGCCACGATGAAGAGGCTGTCTACCTCCACACCAAGCACCAGCCCCAGCACCGCAAACACCCCTAGGGTAATGAACACGTCGTGGAACAGCGCCACCAGGGCAAACAGCGCGTAGTCCAGCCGGAAGCGGACGCTGAGATAGACCGTGATGCCCAAAAACGACACCAGCAGCGCCGTCAGGCCAGAGCGAAAGATTTGCCGGCCAATGGTGGGGCCGACGGTATCGATCTGCAGCGCCGTTTCATCCAGCGGCCCGACCGCTTCCCCCAGCGCCCCCAGCAGGTCCGTGCGCTGATCGACGTCGAGCTCCGCCGTGCGAATCGACAGGGCCTGGCGATCGCGCCCCAAGAGCTGCAGCGAGCTATTGGCGAGCCCCTGATCGGCGAGCACCTCTCGCACCGCGCCCAGGTCCAGCGGCTCTTGGCAGGCTGCCTCGTCGCAGTTCCGCTCAATCTGCAGCCGGGTACCGCCCACAAAGTCGAGGCTTGGCCGCAGGGGCGCACCCACCGTCTGCCACGACACCAGCATCGCCACAAGGCTGGCAACGATCAGGGCTAGAGAAATAGACCACCAGAGGGGCCGCTGTTTTGAAATATGTAGCTTCATGGGGCTTATTAAATCAGTTAGACGGAGCGTTTTGAGACGCCGCTAGGTTGGGGCAAAACAGCTCGGGCTTGCGTAGGGCAGGCACGCTGAGCACCAGCAGCAGCAGCGTCCGGCTGCAGGTAAGCGCGGTAAACATACTGATGCCGACGCCAATGGCCAGGGTAAGGGCGAAGCCTTTCACCAGACCGGTACCCAGCCAAAACAGCGCCCCGCAGACGATGAGGGTCGTGACATTGCTGTCGAGGATGCTGGAAAAGGCCCGATAAAAGCCCGACTCTACCGAACGGTACAGGGTGCGGCCGGCCCGCAGCTCTTCGCGAGTGCGCTCGAAAATCAGCACGTTGGCGTCTACCGCCATGCCGATGCTAAGGATAAATCCGGCGATGCCCGGCAGGGTGAGGGTCACCTGCAGCAGCGCAAACACCGCAAAGGTCAGGGTGGCGTAGATAATTAGCGCAAAGTCGGCAATCAGCCCCGGCAGCCGATAGTAGACGCCGACAAATACCAGCACTAGCGCTAAGCCACCGACGCCGGCGTAGAGGCTGCGCCGGATGCTGTCTTGACCGAGGGTAGCCCCCACGGTGCGGTTCTCCACGATTTCCACCGGCACCGGCAGAGAGCCACCCCGCAGCTGAATCGCCAGCTCGTTGGCCTCTTCGGTCGTGAACCGTCCGGTGACGCTAGCCCGCCCGCCCGTAATGCCGTTTTCGGCGTAGCGCACCTCAACGATGGGAGAGCTGAGCAACTGATTATCGAGGAAAATGCCTAGGGTGCGCCCGGTGCCCGCCACGCGCTTGGTGAGGTCGGCGAATAGCTGGCCGCCCCGCTCGTTAAATATCAGCACCACCTCCCAGTTATTGCCGCCGGGGACGGGGGCCGCGTAGGCGTCGTTGAGCATGTCTCCGGTCAGGTCAGTTTTTTCAAACAGGGTGGCGATCGCCTCATCCGCCGCCTGCAGGGCCGCCTGCTTTTCCGCCTGGTCTAGATCGTCGACGGCCTCAATGGTGCGGCGATCGGTGATAAAGTCGCCGAGCGCTTGGGCTCCCGTGTCGCGCCGCTGAGCGCGAAAGTCGAGCTGCGCAGTGCCCCCCAGCACCCGCTCCGCCTGCTCCGGGTCGCTGACGCCGGGAAGCTGGATGATGAGCTGGTCTTCGCCAGCGGTCTGCACGACGGCTTCTGACACCCCAAGCCCGTTGATGCGGTTTTCCACTACGCCCTGCACGGCGGCGAGTTTTTCTGGGGTGATGACGGGCACGGCTTCTGTGGGTTTGACCAATAGGGTCAGCTGCGAGCCGCCCCGCAGGTCTAGGCCTAGCCGCGCCGGAGTCTGAACAATCAGCACCACCGCCACCAGAGTGAGTCCCAAAATCAGCGCCAGAAGCGATCGCTGTCTACCCATAGTTCGCCGTTTACCTAAACCAACAGTGTCAAAGGCCATGATAGCGGCATTCGAGGGCCAAATGGCGGGTTGGGTTAAGGGGAGGGAGTGCAGGACCCGTTCTCCGCTTTCTACAGCTTCGCTTTATATATATTCGTTACCGTATAGATCATCTACTCGATTTTGCCCCAGAATTTGGGCAGTTGGGTCCCGCTCTTGGGCTGTCGTCTTCCTCCATCGTCATCATGTCTCACCCCGATACCAAGTCCGATCACCAGCAGAGTAGTGCTGAGGCCCAGACTGGGTCCCAGTCTAAGGTTCAAACTCAGGTTCAGAATAAGCCTCAGGCTGAGGTTAAGGCCGAGCAAAAGGCTCAGAAGGCCAAGCCCGAGGGCCAAGCTAGGGCGCAAGCTGAAACATCAGAATCAGATGGCGCTAGCGGTAATCAAGGCGGTAATCAAGAAAGCTTAGGCGGGGTGAGCATGGCGCAGCCCAAAGTGGTGGACACCCCCGACCCATCAGCGCCGCTGGACAACCCCGACTTTTTCTTCAACCGAGAGCTGAGCTGGCTAGAGTTTAACTACCGGGTGCTTTACGAGGCCCTAGACGAGCGCACGCCGCTGCTAGAGCGGCTGAAGTTCATGGCCATCGTCAGCTCTAACCTAGACGAGTTCTTTATGGTGCGCGTGGCGGGCCTGCTGCAGCAGGTTGAGGCCGGGGTCGATACCGTCACCCCCGACGGACGCACGCCCCAGCAGCAGCTCGACGACATCAGCGATCGCCTCCATCCCATAATCGAGCAGCAGCACGCCTGCTTTGAAGATACCCTGCGCCCCAAAATGGCTGAGCACGGCATATTCCTGCTCTCCTACAGCGACCTCAACGAAGCGCAGCGGCGCTACGTTGAGCAGCATTTCGTCGACCAAATTTTTGCCGTGCTGACGCCGCTGGCCGTCGACCCTGGCCACCCGTTTCCCTACATCTCAAACTTGAGCCTGAATCTAGCGGTGCTCATGCAGAACCCCGACACGGGGGCCGAGCGGTTTGCCCGCGTCAAAGTGCCGCCCTCCAGGTTTGTGACCTTCCCCAGTGAGCTGTGCCGGCATCTGGCCCCACAGGAGGCGTTTGTCTGGGCCGGAATTCCGCTGGAGGAGGTGATTGCCCACAGCCTAGAATTTCTCTTCTGCGGCATGACTATTCAGCAGTACTGCTTCTTCCGCATTACCCGCAACGCCGATTTAGATGTCGAAGAAGACGAAGCGGATGACCTACTTCTAGCAATTGAAAAAGAGCTGCGCAAGCGGCGGCTCGGTGGCTCAGCGGTGCGGCTTGAGATTCAGGCCGACGCGCCGAAGTTTGTGCGCGAAACCCTAATTCGCGAGCTAGAGCTGCCGGAAAGCGCCATCTACAGCATCCACGGCATGATTGGTCTTGGACATTTGATGGCGCTGATGGCGCTGCCGCTGCCGGACCTAAAAGACGCGCCCTGGCAGCCGGTGGTGCCCTCTCGACTGCAGAACAACGGCAGTCTGTTCGAAGAGAACGCCGCTGAGGACAGCCGCAGCCTGTTCTCGGAAATTCGGCAGCAGGATCTGATGGTGCACCATCCCTATCACTCGTTTCCGGCGACGGTGCAGCGGTTTATCACCCAGGCGGCGGTAGACGCTAACGTGCTAGCGATTAAGATGACCCTTTACCGCACCTCGGGCGACTCTCCCATTGTCGACGCCCTGATTCGGGCGGCGGAGCACGGCAAGCAGGTGGTGGCCTTAGTCGAGTTAAAGGCTCGCTTCGATGAAGAGAATAATATCGTTTGGGCTCGTGAGCTAGAAAGATCTGGCGTGCACGTGGTCTATGGCCTCGTCGGCCTCAAGACCCACACTAAAATTGTGCTGGTGGTGCGCAAGAAGGGCGATCGCATTCGTCGCTACGTACATATCGGCACCGGTAACTACAACCCTAAAACCGCGCGCCTTTACACTGACCTGGGCCTGTTCACCTGCAACGAAGACCTAGGCGCTGACCTCTCTGAGCTCTTCAACCACCTTACGGGCTACTCGCGTCAGGAGAGCTACCGCAAGCTTCTTGTTGCCCCAGTCAGCTTGCGTAAGCGCATGCTGGAGATGATTGAGCGGGAGACCGACCACGCCCGTGCGGGTGAGACTGCAATCATTCAGGCCAAGATGAATGCTTTAGTCGACCCCGGACTTATCCGGGCGCTTTACCGGGCGTCTCAAGCTGGCGTACAGATCGACCTGGTCGTACGGGGCATCTGCTGCCTGCGAGCGGGCGTCAAGGGACTGAGCGATACAATCCGCGTTGTCAGCGTTGTGGGCCGGTTTTTAGAGCACTCTCGCATCTTCTACTTTTACAATAGCGGGGCTGAGCAGATGTATTTAGGCAGCGCCGATTGGATGCCTCGAAACCTCGATCGTCGCGTCGAGGCGGTCACGCCGGTAGAGGACCCCAGAATCGCCGCCCAGCTTAAGCAGGTGATGGCTACCATGCTTGAGGACAATCGCCACGCTTGGGATCTTCAGCCCGATGGCACTTATTCCCAGCGCAAGCCCGCTGCAGAAGCCCCAATCCGCAGTGCTCAGCATATCTTTATGAAGCAGGCGCTGGCGGGGGAGCTCGACTAATATTAGCGCGCCTAAATATTTGAGTCTGGGGCGTAGCTTAGATCGATGCTTGATCTAAGCTACGCCGATGTATTGGCGAGCTTTAGCGGCATGGACGATTGAAGTAAAAACCTCTTCATCTAATGGCTCGACCAAGCAGCCATCTAGCATTGAATCGTTGCGCTGAATAAATGCGTCAGAAGATTGCTCCTCCGTACCTTTGGCAAGCGCAAGAACCGTTCCGCCAAACTGATTCATAAGCTGTTGGACTTGCGAGGAAAAATCGGCAGGCCAGCCTTGACAGGGCCCTACTAGAATGACGAGATAGGGACGATTTTGGGCGAGACAGTCGAGGAACTGGTCGACAGAGCTTGTAATTAACATGCGGCAGCTCCACATTTCCAGCAACGGCTCGAACCGCCTCAAGTCGTTTGCCTGTTGTTCGAGGACTAGAACGCAGTCATGGGATGGCGTCATCGCATTTGTTTTGGATTACGTTTATGCAGTGCTCAGTAGGCCAAAGTCAGCGGTTTCCCTGAATCAGCGTTACCAAATTAGCCCTATAGTATCTGGGTTTAAATTGAGCTAAACAGCGTCAAATCATCCAAAAAAGGTAGGCGATGTCAGCATCTCGCCACAACAATCGATTTAGATCTTGTCAGACGCAGGTTCTTCTTAATTTAAGGTTTGATTTACGTTACTTCATTGTAAAACGGCGAGAATATTAAGCTAAATTACGCTTCTAAAACTTTTATAACTGCGGGTTAAAGAGCTTGCTCAAATAATCTATTACCTCATCAGCGCCAGCGCCTGCGCTAATCGGAGGCACCCGTAATTTTCCGGATATCCTACGCAGGGCGATGAAAAGTTTTGGGAAATGATTGCTAGCCATAATACGTCCCATGCTGTTCGCTACTGAAAATCTACTGTATTGGATATTCCTTGGGCTAGGTGCGGCGCTATTCCTAGTCGCTTTTAGTGATAAAAATCGTCGTGGGATGTCGCGCAGCGCCGATCTGTCCGCTGACCAAGCGGAACTACAGACAGCGCCAACAAGCCGCCAGAAAGGTCCTGAATCCCGCGTTGTGGTCTCAGATAAACCCCGTGGACCGCGTCCTCCCTTAGTCTTGCGCATGGCTATGACCCTGACTCTGTGGGGGCTCTTTGGCTGGGCCGTCAGCGCCATCATCGGTGTGATGATAGGAGAAAGTCTCCAGGGCTTGCTGTGGCTTGGGGTTGTGTTTTCAACAATGATTGCTGCACTGTTGGTGAGCCAACAGCTTCTGCCGCCGGTTGTTTGGTTCATCAACTCCCGACGTAAAAGCGCGAGTCTTGACTACTTGGTCGGCTGCACTGGCATAGTCAGCTCCGACTCTCTCAGCACCCTTACAGAGGGCGATATGGCTCAAGTCGACGTCGTCGATCCTACGGGGAGTACGCTGACGATCAATGCGGCGCTGCCAATCTGGGCGACGGTGGTGCCCCATCAGGGCGATCGCGTTACCCTGGTTGAGCGCGCGACGGAGATGGGCCTGTACTACGCTGTTGCCTCTGATAGCGCCGACCAAGACCGCTGGCTCAGACGAACAGCGGCGATATAAATTACTCAAAATATTGGTTATTCAAAATATTACGCTCTGTCGTGTCAACCTGTCTTGGGTAAGCACTAGAGGGGTAGCATATCTGACGAGATAGACAGTCGGCATAGAAAACTGAAGCTCCCGGGCCCTAGAGCTGTTGGCGATCGCCTGTATTGGCATATACTTGTACTGCCAACGCATCTACTGCGCTGGCCCTGTCGCCTATGGCAACGCTATGGCTCAAAGCCCTGAGTTTCGTAGGCGAAATGCCTCTTAATCTAAGCTATCGACCCGCCACCTAGTGATTCCGCTGCGCCTCAGTCTAACCAACTTCCTCAGCTACCGGCAGGCAACCCTAGATTTCAGCGGTCTGCACGTGGCCTGCGTGTGCGGATCAAACGGAGCCGGTAAGTCGTCTCTGCTAGAGGCGATCGCTTGGGCGGTATGGGGGCAGAGCCGGGCTTCCTCCGAGGACAACGTCATTCACCTCAGCGAAGCTGAGGCTAGGGTCGACTTCACCTTTCGCTGCCACCAGCAGACCTACCGCATTGTCCGCGCCCGCTACCGCCAGCAGGCAAGCGCCCTTGAGTTTCAAATTCAGACTCCGGCCGGTTTTCGCGTCTTGACCGGTGGGGGTCTGCGGGCCACTCAGCAGCTCATCCAGCAGCACATTCGCCTCGACTACGATACGTTTATCAACTCGTCCTACCTGCGCCAGGGCCGGGCCGATGAATTCATGCTCAAGCGGCCCAGTGAACGAAAGCGCATTTTGGCCGATTTGCTGAAGCTCGACCAATACGATCAGCTTTCGGAGCGGGCGCGAGATAAAGCCCGCCAGTTTCGGCAAGAGCTGGCGGCCCTAGAGCAGTCTCTCAGCGAGATGGATCAGCAGCTGCAGCGGGGCCAGGCGATCGCAGATCAGCAAACTCAGCTGCAGCAGACCCACGCGGCGCTGCAGCAGACCTATGACGAAATCGTGCAGCGTATCCAGGTGCAGCAGCAGCAGGTGCAGCAGCGCACCGCTTGGCAACAGGAATATCAGATTCGATGTCAGGCGCAGCTGCAGCACGAAGCAGAGCGGGGGCGACTCGATGTCGAACTGCAGCGCCTTCAGCAGCAGGTGCAAGAGCGGCAGGCGGTTGTGGACGAGGCCGAGGCGATCGCCGCCAACTATGCCCATGCTCAGCGGCTGCAGGCTGAAGACAGCGCCCAGACCGAGCAGCTGCAGGCCCACCAAGCTGCCCTGCAGGAGCGTCAGTCCCTCCAGCAGCAGCAGCAGGTGATTGTTCAGACCCTGACCGAGCGACGGCAGCGGGTGCAGGCGCAAATGGAAGCCTTGGCCCAGCAGGACGCCGAACTCGCTCCCGTTTTGGCCAAGGCTGACCGCATCGCCGCCGCCAGCGAGCGCCTGGCCCAGGCTCGATCTAAGCTGACCTATTTAGACCAGGTCCAGCTTGACATCGATCCGCTGCAGCAGCGGCGGCGGCAGATCCAAAACCGGCTCGACCAGCAGCGGGTCCGCCTAGCAACCCGGCTCGAAGAGCTCCAGCAGGCGCTGACCCAGACTCAGCAGCAGGCCCAGCAGGCCAACCTGCAGCGGGCTATCAGCCAGACCCAGCAGCAGATTCAGCACCTCCAGCAGCGGCGCAGCTATCAAGAGCAGGTGCGCGAGCGGGGGCTAGAGCGGCGGCGCTTCATGGATCGCCTCCAGGAGCGCCAGCGCGAGGTGGAGCGGCAGCTGGCCCGCCTAGAGCAAAAAGTCGAGTTTCTCAGCGCGCGATCGCCCCAGCAAGCCGATCCAGCACCCCAAAACATTCCCTGCCCGCTGTGCGATCGCCCTCTAGATGAGCCCCACCGTCAGCGGGTGCTGGCCCAGCACCAAGAAGAGCAGCGCGACCTGCTCGCCCAGCTTTGGACCCTGCGAGAGCAGCTCGCCGCCGCCGACCGAGAAATTCAGGTCATGCGTCAGGAATACCGGCAGGTGGAGCGGGAGCTGCAGGCCTATGAAGAAGTCGTCGAGCATAGCGGCCAGCTTAAGGCCCGCATCCGCAGCGCGGCCCAGGCGGAAGAGCGGCTGGGCATTCTGCGCTCCGAGCAGCGGCAAATTCAGCAGCAGATGCAAAGTCAGGCCCACAGCACCGAGCTGATCGATGAGCTCCAGGCGATCGATCAGCAGCTCCAGCGGACGAACTACGACGATCGCTCCCACGCCTTGGCCCGGGGGGAGGTAGACCGCTGGCGCTGGGCCGATGTGAAACAGGCGGAGCTCCACCAAGCGCAAAAGCGGCGGCGGCGGCTGGTGGAGCAGCAGCAGCAGCTCGCGGCTCAGGCGGCTGAGCTGGGATCTGCGCTGGAGGCCGCCGCCGCCTCGGACCTGCAGCAGGCGATTGACCAGCTCGATAAAGCCCTCGCGGCGATCGCCTACGACGCCAAGCGTCACCAGGCCGTTCGCCAGCAGCTTACCCAGACCCAGACCCACCTGCTGCGCTACCAAACGCTGCAGCAGGCCCAGGTGCAGCTTCCCGAGCTGCGAGAACGGCACCAGGCGCTAGCGGTAGCCCTCGCAGAGCGCACCCGCGACCTGCAGCGCACCCAGACCCAGATAGAACAGCTGCGCCAGCGCATCCAGCAGTCACCCGCCGACCCGGAGCTGCTGGCGCACCTAGAGCGGCAGCAGCAGCAGCAGCGCCAGCAGCTCGACGCCCAGCTTGCCCAGCTGGGCCGCCTAGAAGAACAGCAGCAGCAGCAGGTGCATCTACAGACCCGCTACGATGAGGCGATCGCCCAGCAGCAGCGCCAGCGACGCCAGGTTTGGATCTATGAGGAGCTCAGCTACGCCTTTGGTAAAAATGGGATTCAGGCGCTAATGATTGAAAACGTGCTGCCCCAGCTGGAAGCAGACGCCAACCGCATTCTGGGGCGACTGAGCGCCAGCCAGCTCCACCTGCAGTTTGTCACCCAGCGGGCTAGCAAAACCAAGACCCGCGGCCAGGCCAAGCTGATTGACACCCTCGACATCCTGATTGCCGACACCCAGGGGACGCGGCCCTATGAGACCTACTCGGGAGGCGAGACCTTTCGGGTCAACTTTGCGATTCGGCTGGCGATCGCCCGTCTGCTGGCCCAGCGGTCGGGGACGCCGCTGCAAATGCTGATCATCGACGAGGGGTTTGGCACCCAGGACGCGGCGGGGTGCGATCGCTTGATTGGCGCGATTAATGCGATCGCGGCTGACTTTTCCTGCGTACTGACGGTGACCCACGTGCCCTACCTAAAAGAGGCGTTTCAGGCCCGAATTGAGGTGGTCAAGACTGAAGAAGGGTCCCAGCTGCAGCTGGTGACGTGAGCGCTCGCCAAATTGCCGATCGGGAGGCTGAAACCTTTGGATGCAGTTCTACGGTAGCCGCCTCGCCAGATGGCTCTCAGCTTCCGGACGCCGTGCTGGGCACCTTTGATACAACTCAAGCAAAATGCTCAGAGCCGGGAACATCGATGTCTGAGGTGGTGATTGATCCAGACAGGCTCGACTTTTACTCCGGATACGCAACGGTGAACGCCGTTACCCCCCAGGGCGTCGGGTACGCCATCGACGCCACCTTTTACCAGCAAGAGGGGGCGGTAGAGGTGCGCCCAGAACCGGCTGAGTTTCGCATTGAGCCAACTGAAGGCGGCGTCCGCTTGGAGCGGATGGCTGAGTGATTTGAGCCGATGATGCTGGTTCGCTGCGACCAGTCGTGACCGACTACACTATCCCTGAGCACTATGTCTATCAAACCAGCTGTTGCCCTCCTCGTAGTTTTACTTGCCGGTGCCTGCAGTCGTGGTCCCGACGCGCCCGCTGAACCGACGCGCCCTCCGGCTGCCGAAAGCCGCACCGATGGCGATCGCTCTCAAACGACAGGCCCCGAAACGGTCGATCCGCCTGGAGAGGCTGCACCGGAGTCTGACCAGCCGCGTGAGACGGCTACAGCGGAGCCGGTTCGGAGCGAAAACCAGCAAAGTGGGAATACTGCTTCAGAGCCAGCTGACAACAACTCGGCGATGGACCCCGACAAGGTTGTTCCCTTAGCGTTCGCTCCGGGTGCAAGCAGCGCAACGGTGACCGGCAGCATTACGGGTTTCGTGCTCCACGACTACGTTGTGCGGACGTTTGCAGGTCAGACCCTGACGGCGACCCTGGAAAGTGACGGTCCCGCATTGATTATCGTCATTGACAATGGGGGATACAGCCCCGACGCTGTCCGAGCTATGCCAGCGACAGAATCGCGATTGCTAGATGTCCAAGCCGATGGACAGAACGAATTTGAAGGGTGGCTCTGGAAAGGAACGCTACCGAGAGATGGGGAATACCGCGTGCGCGTGGGTCACTCTGGGCCAGCGGCCAACGCAGGTTCGGTGAGCGACTATTCTCTTTTGGTTGGAATAGAGTAAGGGGCCATAGACAGCGATGTGACTAGGCTCTGCGACACCAGGCCCGACGATCGCGGCTGTCTCCCAACTGGCATCTCGTTATCCCCGCATCACCCAAGCTTACCTATTTGGCTCTATCACTCGGGCTCTATCACTCGGGCTAGACAGTTTTACCCCCATTCCGACATCGATATCGCTGTAGCACGAACCGACGCCGCTACCTACTTTGCGCTCTGGCGCGACCTAGAAGCCGCCTGTCCCGCCTGGTCCGTAGACCTGCGAGAAATAGCTCAGCGCTAGCTAGCCAACCGGCTTAACCCGCATCAGAGGCTGATCAAACTCCACGGGCTCACCGTTCTCGACCAGGATCTCCATCACCTCGCCGCTCACCTCGGCTTCTAGCTCGTTCATGAGCTTCATGGCCTCAATGATGCAGATTGTCTGGCCCTTTGTGATGCGATCGCCGACGCTGACGAAAGGGGCCTCTTCTGGGGCTGGGGACCTGTAGAAGGTCCCCACCATTGGTGAAGAGACGTCCGTCAGATTTGAATCTAGGCGCGGCGGAGCGGCCGGGGGGGCGGTCGTAGCGGCAGCCTCGATAGGTCGCGCAGGGGGGGCAAGATTATTTTCGGGGGGCGGCAAAATCGCAGCAGCAGCGGCTGCCCCCTTACGCAGCTTCAGCTCAAAGTCACCACTCTTGAGAATCAGCTCTTCGATGTCCGTCTGATTGAGCGCTGCAAGCAGCTCGCTTAGCTCACTAATGTTCAAATTCACACCTCACCTGTCCAAACTAACAGTCGCTACAATCGCCACCATACCTAACCCTTACCCCACCGTCACCCTAAACTCGTAGCCCTTACCCTATCGCTGTGGCACAGACCTGGCCGCTGCTCCCGTCACCCAAGCAGCGACTAATTCTCGCGGCCCAAGTAGGAGTCGTTGCGCGTGTCAATTTTGATGCGCTCTCCTCTTGATATAAAGAGGGGTACCATCACCTGAGCGCCGGTTTCAACCGTTGCAGGCTTAGTTCCGCCGGTAGCCGTGTCACCCTTAACGCCGGGGTCAGTTTCAGTCACCTCTAGGACAACTGAGTTGGGCAGCTCAACTTCAATCACCTGCTCCTGCCAGCGCACCACATTCACCTCCATGCCCTCGTTCAGGTACTTGACGCGATCGCCAATCTGGTCGACGGACAGGCGGTTCTCCTCGTAGGTTTCCATGTCCATGAAGACAAACTGGTCGCCTTCTTTATAAGTGTGCTGCATGACGCTCTTGTCGATAATTGCCTGCGGCACCGTCTCACCCGCTCGAAAGGTTCGCTCAACGACGCTGCCCGTCTGGGCGTTCTTGAGCTTTGTACGCACGAATGCAGAGCCTTTTCCGGGCTTGACGTGGAGAAATTCTACGACTCGCCAAACTGCGCCATCCAGCTCAATGCTGGTAGCGGTACGAATGTCGTTGCTGGAGATGATGAATCTTTCGGGAGATTAATCGGCAACCTATTCTACCTCTCTAAGGGCCGGTGCTCCACCGTCCAAATCAGGGATTTTGGGTAGAATTGCGCGAGCGGCGGGCTTTGCCTCGGGGGTTGAGACCGGCGTCTGCTGTTGCCTTAGCCCCCGCCTATGGGAAGATAAGAGACGATACGCGGCTATCTTCAATAATTTACTGGCGATTCGACCGGATTATTTCCATGGTAGAGAACTCCAAAACTGATCAGGCTACGCCTCCAGCAGACATGACTCGAAAGCGATGGTTTACCCCTTACCTGGGCGTGGCCCTAGCCCTATGCCTCACCTTGGGTCATAGTTTGGGCTACAGTGCGCCGGCGATCGCCTCAGAGCTGCTCAGCCCAGAGCCATCTAGTCCAGCGCTGTCTAGCCCAAAGCCGGCTGGCATAAAATGGTCTAGGCTACAGTCCCTGTCTCCCGATGGCCACGCCGGCGATTTGGCAGGGGGGCAGCAGCTGATTAGTGCCCTGCCCCCTGGGGATGCGATTACCGACGGCAAAGCGCTGCTGCGCTACGCGCTGCCGATCGACAATAAGCCCATCCGTGAGGTGCAGCGCGAGATTGAAGATATCTCGGAGCGCCTGCGCATCCAGGGCACCCGAGCGGTAGGCGGGCTGAAGCGCAACATCAAGCGAGCCGAGAAGGCCCTGCGCCGACCCGAGCGCATTTTGGCGGACGTGCCGCCCGAGCACGAGCTCGAGGTCAAGCGACTGCTAGACCAGGTGCGCACCGGCCTTGCCGACCTGCAGACCTACGCCAACGAACGGGATAAAGAGGCGGTGTGGATCAAGCGCGGCGAGATGCTGAACCAAATTGGCCAGATTGAGCGGCTGATGGTGGGCGAAGCGCCGTTTGAGGTGCCCGAGGTGTATAGCAATCTGCCTCAGCTGCACGGGCGGGCCACGGTGGAGATGGCGACCGACAAGGGCACGATGGTGATTACCGTAGATGGCTACAACGCGCCTTTGACCGCCGGTAACTTCATTGACCTCGTACAGCGGGGCTTCTATGACGGGCTGCCGGTGGTGCGCGAAGAGGAATTCTACGTGGTGCAGATGGGAGACCCTGAGGGGCCTGAGGATGGTTTTGTGGACTCCAAGACAGGAGAGACGCGCACAATTCCTATGGAAATTGCCCTGAGGGACGACGGAGAACCCGTCTACGGCATGACCCTTGAGCAGGCTGGCCTCTACCTCGCCGATCCCATCCTGCCGTTTTCCGCCTACGGCACGCTGGCGATGGCGCGCCCCGACAGCGACCCCAACGGCGGCTCGTCCCAGTTTTTCTTCCTGCGGTTTGAGTCAGAGCTGACCCCTGCGGGCATCAACCTGCTGGACGGCCGCTACGCCGTGTTTGGCTACGTAATTGAGAATGAAGACGTGCTCGACAGGCTGCGGGTGGGCGATCGCATTCAGTCGATTACCGTCCTGGACGGGGCCGAGAACCTGGTGCAGCCCCAGGCGGCCTAAGGCGGCTCGTTCGCTTTAAAAGGGGACTGACCCTATGCGAGTGGCGGACCTGGGGGAGCAGGGGCTTTTGCAGCGTCTCCATCGGTTTTGTCCGGCGTCGATGGTGGGGGACGATGCTGCCGTACTGACCACTCCCGAAGGGCAAAATCTTGTGATCACCACCGACGCGCTGATCGATGGGGTGCATTTTGCCCTAGGTCTCGCGTCGGACGTGGTGACCATGACGCCTGAGGATGTAGGCTGGCGAGCCGTGGCGGCCAACCTATCGGATTTGGCGGCCATGGGGGCTTGGCCCATCGGCGTGACCGTAGGCCTAGGGCTGCCTGCCGACCTGCCCGTGTCTACGGTAGAAGGCCTCTATGAGGGCATAGTTCAGTGCCTATCGACCTATGACGGCGTTATCTTAGGGGGCGACTTACATCGCTCGCCGGCGGTGTCGCTTTGTATTACGGCCCTAGGCCAGGTAGACCCCGCTCAGGTGATTCGCCGCACCGGGGCGCAGGTGGGAGACGCCATCGTGGTCACGGGCGTTCATGGGCGATCGGCGGTGGGGCTAGCGCTGCTGCTCGACCCAGCTCTCGGGGCGATCGCTCAAGATGAGAGTGAACCCTATCTGCTAGCCCACCGAAGACCCGTCCCACGCCTAGACCTGCTGCCGCTGCTGCACGGCTTGGGGGTAACCACGGGGATGGACAGCAGCGATGGCCTTGCCGATGCGGTGCTGCAGCTGTGTCGCAGCAGCGGCGTTGGCGCGCGGCTGTCTCAGGAGGCCATTCCTCGTCCAAAAGCAAAGTGGCTGCCAGACGAGCAAGCGCTACGCTGGGCGCTCTACGGCGGGGAGGACTTTGAGCTGGTGGTGTGTGCCCCACCCGCCCAGGCCCGCGAGCTGGTGGACCAGCACGACGGAGCGGTAATCATTGGCGAAGCGACTGCTGACCCGACGGTTTACGTGGTGGGGCCGCAGGATCAGGTTGCTCAGCAGCTCGCCCTAGAGCAGGGCTTTCAGCATTTTTCCTCGACGGACGGCTCAGCTTAAGCTACACCATAGGCCTAAAGTTTACACAAATACCGCAAATTATATCTTTAGCGTAATAATTAAACCATCAAAATATCTTATAATGGGGACACCCCTGCAAGGGTTCTACCCACCGGTATAGGCGTAACTTCTGGTTAGTCGAGTTTTAGGTTACACAAATTTTTAGATTTTTAGTCTTTACGGCTTTGCTGTTTAGGCGTTAACCGTATCGAGCGCTCAACGCTGGTGGTCCTATGACATTCACGGGAGCACCCATGACACAGCTTCAGCGTTTTATTGAAGCCATACTGACCGCGATCGCCCTGACAGCGGCCGTCAGTATGCAGTTTTCAATAGAAGACCCATTTGAACAAGTCCTCTCCAGCATTGATACAGTAAGCTGCACTGAGGCGTCGGCGGCAGCCTGCTCGCCTAAACTTGCATCAACCTGGCAGTTCTTTAATCCCTTCTAGGCTAATTCCTTCTAGGCGGGGCAGTTTCGAGCTGGGGTAATCAAGAGATTCGCCTCAGCCTGATGCCTTTAATCTTTGAGGTAAGTTTCGAAGCGGCATCGGCGCGAATTTCTGCGCTGATGCCGTTTTCGCATTTATGACCGGCTTTTGGCGGGATCTTTCCAGGCCGATGCTTTTTGTAAAAATGCCCGCGCCTGGGGACAGGCCAACACTTGACCCCGTTCCGTTAGCACAAAATGCTGCTCTGGATAGAAACCGGCAATAACCAGTTTTAGAACGACAAGGCTGACTTCGGCGGGCGTTAAGACGCGTTTCATGTCAAAAATCCTGAAATATCTCTGTAGTGTTCTGAGCTGCTTTGACCGCATAGCCAGCGTGAAGAGGACAGCTGACGTTTTTGGCGAGCTCGCAGGCGCGTGAGGCGAGGTACTTAGCTTAGACGCTTGATTCGAGCGCTTGATTCAGGCGCTTAATTTGCTAACGGTATAATCCTAACGAGTTAAAGCGATCGCTGAGGCTAAACCTGTGCAGGTTCGCGCATTGGATTCATTGACTGAAGCGCTGATACGGTCTAGATCTACTTCAGTCCACATATCTACCTTATACTAGCGGAGGCCTCAGTATTTCTCCGGGCAATCTGGCACCTTCATCAAGACTTGAATAACTGATGAAGCAACAGTTGATGGGCTATCGACGAGTCTATATCAAATTATCGATTAATGCAGACCGCCGATCGTCGAAGATAGGCTATAGACTCTTAGCTTTGCACATTTAAGAATGGCTTTATCTCTGCAGACGCCACACAGCGGCTACCACTGGAACGGCGGAAGCGATCGCTTTTTTGAAGGGTGGTACTACCGGGTTACGCTGCCTGAAGTTTGCCAGACCTTTGCCTTCATGTACTCCATTGAAGATCCCAGCGGGGCTCAGTCCTACAGCGGGGGTGCAGCCCAAATCTTAGGTCCCGACGATGGCTATTTATGCCGCACTTTTCCCGACGTCAACGGCTTTTGGGCGTCGGCCTCTCGGCTAGCGCTGGGCCATTGGGATCGCCGCGCCTGCGCCGCGCTGGGATCGCCGCGCTACCTTGATCCCCAGGCGTTTTCGCAGCGGGTGGAAGAGGGCTACCAGGCTACCGCGACCTGGCACCAGGGACAGCTGAGCGACCCTGCCGGGAGAATAGCCCGATGGCAGTATGAGATTGAGCCGGTGTATGGGTGGGGCGATCGCCAGGGGCAGCAGCAGTCTACGGCGGGGTGGCTCTCACAGCTGCAAATCTTTGAGCCCGGTTGGCAAATCTTGATGGCCCACGGGCTAGCCACGGGCTGGGTAGACTGGCAGGGGGAGCGCTACGAATTTTCTCAGGCTCCAGCGTATTCGGAGAAAAACTGGGGCGGGGCATTTCCGCAGAAGTGGTTTTGGATCAACTGCAACAGCTTTGACGTCGCCGATCTGGCGCTGACGGCGGGGGGCGGACGGCGCAGCGTGCTCTGGTGGATGGAGGCGGTGGCGATGGTGGGGCTGCACCACGGCGATCGCTTCTACGAGTTTGCGCCCTGGAATGCTGAGGTTCACTGGAAAATTCACCCCTGGGGCTCGTGGCAGATGTGGGCTGAGAGCGCCACCCATCGGGTAGAAATAACGGCCGCTACCGCCCTTCCAGGCACGCCGCTGCGGGCCCCGACCCTAGACGGCCTCGTCTTTTGCTGCCGTGACACGATGCAGGGTCAGGTTCACCTGCGCCTGACCCGCCGTGATGGTTCGCCAGTGGTGGAAGCCACGAGCCACACCGGCGGGCTAGAGGTGGGGGGTGGCGTCTGGGAGTCGGTGTGGCACAGCGGCTGAGTCTGACCTGCTATCATAAGTAGTGGTTTAGACTATAGCGGCTAAGCCGTCTGGGGCTGTGGCTCAGCTGGATAGAGCAAGCGCCTCCTAAGCGCTAGGTCGCGCGTTCGAATCGCGCCAGTCCCGTTTGCGACTGTTCATCTATCTTTATATGTATTTTCTATGCACATTTTTACGCGTATTAAGGAAGCTTACGCGCATTAAAGTGGGAGGGAACTCATGAGCGACTTTGCGAAGCAGTTTATCCAGACGCACTTGCCGGTGGCTGGCGATCAGGTCCACGAGCCTGCGGGAGCCTACCTAGATTTTGTTGAAGCCGTCAGGGCGCTGGATCTGAGGTATGACGCGCAGGATGAAGAAGACCGTACGTATCTGACCATCTATGCCCAGCACGACGAGAGCAAGCGACTAAAGCTCGTTTTTGGATAGAGGGTGGACGGGGATCACCCCTTCCTCTCCATCGCCGGGTCTCAGTTCCGCTATTTATACTGGTAGATATGGCAGATGTCCTGATGAACTAGGGCGTCTGTACAATCTATCGCTTACGAAATACCAGGCTCTGAGCCAAAGCTGTTCTCCCCAGCGATAGGGCCAACGCAATGAGTATTGAAATATTGACACCTATGGTTAACCCAAAGGTTATTAAGGCCGTTGAGGCTCTAGGCTACCGCGCTACTATTGGGGACGTCGCGTCCCAAGCCGGCATGGAGGTTCGAGTGGCTGAGCAGGGGCTGCTGGCGCTCGCCTCGGAGGCGGGCGGTCATCTGCAGGTCGCCGAGTCGGGCGAGATTGCGTATCAGTTTCCCAAGAACCTGCGCGGCGTGCTGCGCAACAAATATTTTCGGCTGCGCCTGCAGGCCTGGGCCGATCGCATCGGTAAGGCGCTGTTCTACCTGCTGCGCATTTCCTTCGGCGTTTTGCTGATTCTCTCCATCCTGGTGATTGTCTGCGCCATCTTTGTAATTCTCATGGCCCTCAGCGCTTCTCAGGGCGACGATAACGACGGCGGTGGATTTGGGGGCGGCATGATTTTGCCGCGGGTTTGGTTTGGCCCCGATCTGTTTTGGATTTTTTACCCCAACTACTACGAGCGGCGGGGCTACTCCCGCCGCCAGCCCGCTCGCCCCAACTATCGGGGCCAGCAGCGGGGCCAGCGGGCCGGCGAGAACCAGATGAACTTTCTGGAGGCCATCTTCTCGTTTCTCTTCGGGGACGGCAACCCCAATGCGGACCTAGAAGAGCGCCGCTGGCAAACCGTGGCGGCGCTGATTCGCAAGCGCAACGGGGCGATCGCCGCCGAAGAGGTGGCCCCCTACCTGGATGAGGTGAGGGATCGCGACGTCGAGGAAGAGGACTACGTGCTGCCCGTGCTCTCCCGCTTTAACGGGCGGCCCGAGGTGAGCCCCGAGGGCGACATCATCTACCACTTCCCGGAGCTGCAGGTCACCGCTGCTCGCCAGAAAGGCCGCTCCATCCCGGACTACCTGCAGGAGCTGCCCTGGCGCTTTAGCGAGGCCTCCTCGGGCCAGCTAATGCTGGCGGGCGGCTTGGGGGTGTTTAACATCGTGGGCGCGCTCTACCTGGGCAGTCTGCTGCAGCGTATCGCCCTTGACCCCGCGCTTCAGGCTGGGTTTCTTGGGTTTGTCTCTAGCATCTACGGCCTGCTGCTGCTGTATGCGGTGGGCTTTGTCACCGTGCCGCTGGTGCGCTATCTGTGGATTCGCTGGCGCAACACCCGCGTCGAGGTGCGCAATCAGCAGCGGCGATCGCACGTGGCCCGGCTGCGGCGGTCTGTGCCGGAGCTGCAGCGTAAGTTGACCTATGCGCAGCAGTTTGCGGCGCAGACGGTGATTACGGGGGATGATTTGGCCTATACGACTGAGACAGATTTGACGGAGCAGGAGGCGGCGCAGGCGGATAAGATTGATGAGGAGTGGCGGCGGCGGCTGGAGCAGTCGCGGTAAGGGGGTTAGAAGTGCGGTCTGCGGGCTGATTTTGCTGGATTGGGAAATTGATGACGACCTGCCCTGTGAAGTATGGGGTGGGTCGTTTTTTTGTAGTCGGGGTGGCTTTGTGGTGGTTTTGGCTTGAGGGGTGGGAGTTGTTTTGGTGTGCTGGGACGTTTCCCTTTCAGGGTGTGTCGTGAACTTTTGGGTTTGTGGGCGGAGGGTGTCTGGTTTGCGTTTCCGTCCCCTTGCGGGGTAATGAGGGTGAAACAGTCTAAACCGCCGCGTAGTATATGTGAAGGACCAAGCTTACGAGTTTCCGTCCCCTTGCGGGGTAATGAGGGTGAAACAGAGAAATGGCACGATGTAGGCATGTCTCTGCAAGCTGAACGGTGTGGTATCCGTCCGCTTGCGGGTTAAGGAGGGTGAACCACTGATACTATCAGCCGTGTTGCTGGCGATATATGTT
>JBHJHD010000007.1:0-65880 GCA_050331115.1 Elainellaceae cyanobacterium | reverse complement strand
AAGTATCGCTCCAGCACCTAAACCGCTAGAATGAATGCGGCTTTAACCTAATTCGCGTAACCTATGTCTGTCCGCGTTCGCATTGCCCCTAGCCCTACCGGCAACCTCCACATCGGCACCGCCCGCACGGCGGTATTCAACTGGCTCTTTGCCCGTCACCAGGGCGGCACCTTCATCATTCGCATCGAAGACACCGATGAAGAGCGATCGCGGCCTGAGTATACCGACAATATTCTGGAGGGGCTGAGCTGGCTAGGGCTGCACTGGGATGAAGGCCCTCTCTACCAGAGCCAGCGCATGGCGCTTTATAAGCAGATGGTCCAGAAGCTGCTCGACCGGGGAGCGGCCTACCGCTGCTACACCAGCGAAGAAGAGCTAAACGAGCTGCGGGCCTCTCAAGAAGCTAAAGGTCAAGCGCCTCGCTACGACAACCGCCACCGCAATCTGACGCCGGAGCAAGAGAAAGCGTTTCAGGACGAAGGGCGGCAGCCCGTGGTGCGCTTCAAAATTGATGACAGCCGCGACATTGCCTGGTCCGACGTGGTGCGGGGCACCGTCACCTGGAGCGCCAGCGACCTAGGGGGCGACATGGTGATTGCTCGCCGCGCCCCGGCAGACGAGATTGGTCAGCCGCTCTATAACTTTGTAGTCGTGGTAGACGACGCCGACATGGGCATCACCCACGTAATTCGTGGTGAAGACCACATCGCCAACACCGCCAAGCAGATTTTGCTCTACGATGCCCTGCAGGCCCAGGTGCCGCTGTTTGCCCATACGCCGCTGATTCTCAGCCCTGCGGGCAAAAAGCTGTCCAAGCGAGACGGCGTCACCTCTATTTCCGATTTCCGGAAAATGGGCTACCTGCCCGAGGCGCTGACCAACTACATGAGCCTGCTGGGCTGGTCGCCGCCGGACGCGACCCAGGAGCGCTTTACCCTCGACGAAGCCGCCAAGCAGTTTAGCTTTGAGCGGGTGAATAAAGCGGGGGGCAAGTTCGACTGGGACAAGCTCAACTGGCTCAACTCTCAGGTGATTCACGAGACGCCGGTGGCACGGATGACGGATTTGCTGGTGCCCTACTGGCAGCAGGCGGGCTTTAACACCGACGTGGCGCGTCCGTGGCTAGAAGGGACAACGGCGCTGGTGTCCCAGAGCTTGGTGCGGCTCGACGAGGCGGTGGAAATGTGCCGCTACCTCTTTGACCGCGAGCTGCCCCACGCCGAGGCGGCCCAGGCGCAGCTCCAGCAGACAGGTACCGCACCCGTACTCGAAGCGACGCTGGAGGCCCTGAAAACCCTGCCGGTGAACAGTGCTGACGACGCTAAGGCCGTAGTGAAGCAGGTGACCCAAGACGCTGGCGTGAAAAAAGGGCTGGTGATGCGCTCGCTGCGGGCTGCTCTCACCTGCGATATGGAGGGGCCTGATTTGATAGAGTCATGGCTGCTGCTGCATCAGCACGCTATGGGCGTGCCGAGGCTAGAGGCGGCGCTGGCGCTGGCTGGAGGCCAGTCCTAAGGGGGCATTGTTCGAGTTGACCTTTCGAGTTGACTTCTGCTGTGCAAATTTGCGCGTAATGTTTTGCCTGTGAGCAAGGAGCTGCCGTGTCTCGAGTCACCTATCCGCTAACTTTTCACCCTCTGGCGTGTTTGCTAGCGTCGCTAGGCTGGGCTGCCGGAATGCTAGCGCCTCCGGCCCAGGCGCAGCTCTCTGCACCATTGCCTACCCTCGACGAGTCGTCTGCGTCTGATGAAGTTCCTGATTCGCCCCTCCCTGACGCACTGCCCGCTGATGCACTACCGGCTGATGCACTACCGGCTGACATACTGCCGGGCGATCGCCTCGACGAATTTCCGCCCATCAGGCCGCTCAATCCCCTGCCGGACCCCATTACGCCGCCCACCAGCGTCACCCCAACGGCAGCCCCCCTCTTCGAAAATGTCACCCTTGCCCCGAGCGCGCCAGACGTCACCGTGCGAGGCATCAGCGGCGGTTCCCAACTTGCCACCGCCATCTCAGGGCGTCAGGAGACCGATACAGGCGCTTGCGTGGGCTACGTGGATGGTGATGCTGATCACCGCCTGGTGCTGACGGATTTCTTTGAGTTTCTCAGTCTTCGAGTGGAGAGCCCGGAAGATACGACCCTGGTGGTGCGCGGACCAGGGGGCAGCTGGTGTAGCGACGACCTCAACGGGCGCAACCCTGGAATACTGGGAGCCTGGTCCCCAGGGGCCTACGAGATTTGGGTGGGGTCCTATCAGCCCGGAGACTACTATCCCTACGTGATTCGGATCACGGCGCAGCCTGAGGCCAACTCCCCGCTGTAGAAAAAGATTTGCGCCCTGCAGAATTAAAGAGTCGTAATCTGAGATACTGCGCCTCACGCCAGCGCTCAGACACAATGGCCGCACTTCCTACAGGCACAAATTAGTCATGCGCACTACCACCGAGCCCCGCCCTACCCAGCCGTCTTCAACGGCAGAAGATTTCCCGCTCCAGCCCGTACCGCTCTCAGCCCGTCGCTCTTTACTGTCCCTCGCGCCAATTCTCATCGGATTCACCCTCTATTCCGGCACCCTATTCGCCGGGGGGCTGGTGGGTCCGTCGTTTCGCTTTTTCCCTGACCTGGTGGGCGTCATTCTGCTGGGCAACCTGATTTTGGGGCTCTACGCGGCGGCCTTGGGCTATATTGCGGGCGAAACGGGACTGACTACGGTGCTAATGGCCCGCGTCAGCTTTGGTCGCGTAGGCTCTCGCTGGGTGGACTTTATCTTAGGCTTCACCCAGGTGGGCTGGTACGCTTGGGGCTCAGCGCTGATGGCGCAGCTGCTGAACAGTCTGGCGGGGGTGCCGGACACCTGGAACTGGCTGATTATTTTGTTCTTCACCTATTTCTTTTGCTCCACCGCCTACTTGGGCTACCGGGCCATGGACTGGCTCAGTCGGGTGGCGGTGTCGGCCATGGTCGTGCTGATGCTGTGGAGCTTAGCGATCGCCACCGGAGACGTTGGCGGCTTCGCGGGGCTACAGGCGACGGCGCTGGCCGACCCGTTGCCTCTGGGCGCGGCGATCACGATTATCGTGGGCACCTTTGTCTCTGGGGGCACCCAGTCGACCAACTGGAGCCGCTTCGCCCCGACGGGGCAGCTGGGCTTTTGGGCGACGCTGCTGGCCTTCTTTCTGGGCAACGGATTCTTGATTTTCAGCGGGGCTTACTGTGCTCAGGTGTATGGCGAGCCTGATATCGTTAAGGTGATGGCGCAGCAGGGGCTGGTGCTGTGGGGGCTGGTGCTGTTTTTCCTGAATATGTGGACCACTCAGGACAACACCATCTACGCCTTCTCTATTGCTGGGGCCAACATGTTTCGCACCAGCAGGCGCACCCTGTTTGTGCTGGGGGGCGCGACGGTGGCGCTGGGGCTGGCCTGGGGCGGCATCTACGAGATGCTGGTGAGCTATCTGATTTTGCTGGGTACCTTCATTCCACCCATTGGCGGCGTGATTGTGGCCGACTACTGGCTATATCGCCGGGAGCAGTTCCCGCTCCTGGAGACGCCGCAGCCGGCGTTTAACTGGGCCGGGATCGTGGCTTACGGTCTGGCGTCGGTAGTGGCTTACGCGACGGGGGAGATCGGCTGGGGCATCGTGCCCATCAACGGCGTTGTGGTAGCGATCGCCGCCTATGCCCTGCTGTCTAAAGCGATCGCCCCTCAAACCTGATTGGAGTTGGGGGGCGCTAGGTTAAGGTGCTATGGGCTTTACTCCACGACGCAGGTAAAGTACTGCCACGCGGAGGCCGGGCCGGCGGTGCCGGAATCGCTGAGCGATCGCACCTGCCAGCGGTGGAGCCCAAAGCTGCTCACTGAGCCCGAGACATTGAGCTGGGTTTGACTCACCGTCTGACTCAGTATGGGCATCCAAACCGGCCGGTCATCCACCGTTTCTTCGCGCTGGAGCGTGACCTCGTAGCTCGCTGCAGAGCCCTCCCACTGCAGGACCAGTGGGTTAGCGATACAGGTCACTGGCGGGGCATCACCAGCGGTGCCCGGTGACAGGGGCACTGGTGGGACCGCCGCGGCAATAGGCGCACTCACGGCCTCATTCTCGACGGTGATTGTCACCGACTGCTCCACTTGCTTTTCACCCGACCGGGCGATCAGGGTGTAAGTTGTGGTGGCCTGGGGGGAGAGCGGCAGGCATTCCGCTAGGTTCTGCAGCGTCATGGTGGTCTGGCCGTCGCTGAGGGAGAGGGCTTCAGCGTCAGCCACGTCGTAGCACAGGTCTACGGCTTCTCCCGGGCCAACCGCGCCGCTGGAAAGGCTGAGCTGCTGAATTTTGGGCGTTCGGGCTTGAGAGGCTTGAGAGGGCCTGGTTTGGGGCGGCTGCGCCGGGGGGCTATCCGGTCGCTCAGATTGGGGCAACTCGTTGGGGGAGTCAGCTGCGGGGGAGCCAGCTTCAGGGGAGCGGGGGCGCTGCGGCAGGGGCTGCGTCGCAACGCCGCTGATTGGGATAGCGGGCGCTTCGAGGTTGCCGCTAATTTCCAGCTGCGTCTTGTGCTCTCCAGCTGCCTGGGGGATAAAGTCTACAGCGACCACGCAGTCTTCGTTAGGCTTTAGCAGGCCGCAGGTGGTTCCGGCGATCGCAAAGTCGTCCGTCTCTTTAAGGCCGATAGCGTCAAAGTATAGGTCTCCACTCCCCGTATTGGTCAGCGTAACCTGCTGGGTGCGAATGCTGCCCGTCGGCTGACCGCTGAAGGTCACCGATTCTACGCTTGCGGAAATCTCAGGCTTGGACTGAGGCCTGGGAGTCGGCCTGGACTGCGGGGACGGCGTGAAGAGGGACGGCAGCCGAATCGGGGGCAGGCTGATGCGCGGCGATCGCGACGGGCTAGAGATGCCGGGCTGACCCGACGACGGCTGCGTCGAGGGCGCTGAGGCGGAGAGGGGGAGGGTCCAGATTGACGAGCGGGTTGGGCTATTGACGGTTAGGGTAGCGGCAAACTCCCCCGACTTAGGCGGATCGAACTGGACCCCAATCCGGCAGGTGTCCCGGGTGTCTAAGGTCTGCCCAGCGCACTCGTCGGTCTTAACGGTAAAAGCTTCTGTATCCTCAATATCAACGGCTGAGACGGTAAAGGCCACCGGCCCCGTGTTGCGCAGGGTGACGGTTTCTACCATGGGTTCTGTATCAGGGCGCAGGGGCTCGAATTCTAAAGATCGAGGCCGAAATTCCGCATCGGCTTCTGCGCCAACCCCCCGCAGGATCACCGTCTCTAAGGTCTGTTGGTCGTCGATGATGCTCACTGTGGTGGCGTGGGGGCCTGCAAGCTGGGGGGTAAACTGGGCCTCAATGGTGCAGGTCGCGTCGGGAGCTAGGGTATTGTTGGTGCAGCTTTCCTGCATCTGGAAGTTGTCTTCTAGAGCGGCCAAAGCCTCTTCGCCATTGATGATGGGGCTGCTGGCCCGCTCATCGCTAGCCCGGTCTTCAGGGGACAAGTCATCGCTAGCAGCATCGCCCTCGGATGCGCCACTGTCAGCAGCCCCGTCGTCGCTGCGAGTGAATATAATTTCATCAATGGATAGAGCCTCGGAGCTTGTGTTGCGGACGACGATTTCTCGCGTCTCGCTAGTGGTGGAAAGCTGTTGGGGCGGGAAGCTGACCAAGCGAGGGCGCACCGAAATGTCGGAGGCTTCCCCCTGGAGGCCAACTAGCGCACCAATGCCCGCCATGGTGACCGCGCCGCCCAGCAAAAGCCACTTAAGCGGCAGCTGATGAGACATCGACACAAATGCCGCGGCGGGGGCAGCGGCGGCGGGCCGGGCGGCTTCGTTGCGCGCCACCTCTTTGCCCTCCTGCTGCAGAGCGATCAGGTTGTGCTGGGACAGCGCCGCCCCGACCATGTCGCCTTCCTGCTGACGAATTTGCTGAGCCTCAGCGAGGTAGGCCCGGGCGGCAAAGCTGTCGTTCAGACAGAGTGCCACGCTGCCCATTTGGTGCAGGGCCCAAGACTCAGCGGCGCGATCGCCCATCTCCTGAGCAGCCTGCTGACCCAGCTCCCAAACCTGCTGCCAGCGACCCCAGCGGCAGTACTGATAGAGCAGCGGATCGAGGGCGTGGCATAGGGAAAGGCTGTCTGACCACTGCTGCCGGTCCATCGAGAGCTCTAATAAACGCCACAGCAGCTCCAGCATCGCCAGCGTGTCTGGCGTGGCCGCTTCGCCTGAGGTGGGGATGCGCTCGTGCTGACTGGTGGCCCAGCTGCCGAAATAATGTACAGCCCGCTCGTACCAAGGCGTTAGGTCCCACACCTGCTGCAGCGGCGCGAGTAAGTTGCTGGCCAGACGGTAGGACTCACTGCCCCACACCAGGCCTCGCTCCCGCAGCTTGGTGAGGGAGGCGCTGTCTACGCCGGCGATCGCCTGTAGATGGTGCGTCTGAATCGGGACTGGGCCAAATACGGCCAGGGTCGCCAGCAGGCGGCGCTCTTCGTCAGATAAGTCGCTTGCCGCCCGCATCACCAGCGTGTCTGGCGAAAAGCCTGCGTCTATCTGCTGGGCAAGTTCGGCAAAAGACTGTCCTCGCCGCACTAGGCCGACATGCTGAATCAGCAGCGCTGGGTTGCCCTTTAAGTGGCGACACAGATCCATCGCCGAGCGCTGCTCATCGACAGACAGGGCGCGGCCGAGCTGCAGCTCAAGGAAGGTCAGGGCTTCGTGATCAGAAAATGACTCTAGCGGAATCACCTCCCCCCGCTCCCACAGGTGACAGGTGCGCGCCGCCAGCAGCAGCGGCACAGTGTCTATTAGCGAGTCAAGGCTGTCTAAAGCCTCGATCTGGTCAATGACGGCGAGGCTATTGCGGCTCCGCAGGGCGTGGCGAATTTCCGGCATCGTTGGCTTGGTCTGTACCGGATTGTCGCTGCGGTAAAGGGCCTCAAACAGATGCTGAAGCAGATCGATGCTTAGGGCTTTGTAGGTCTCAATGTAGACCATGCCATCGCCGAACTGCTGCACCTCTTGCTGGTGGATGAGGTTGCGCAGAAACGTGGTTTTGCCGGCGCCGGAGGGGCCGTAGACCTGCAGCGGCGCGCCGGATTTGATTGCCTTAACGGCTTTGTGGACCGCGGACTGTCGGTCAAATAGGGGTTGCTCAGCAGGGGGCGCTGCCGACTGGGGCACCCAGCGCTGCGGGCCGGGGGAAGCGGCGTCGATGCGAATGCCGCTGGCGGTCCACTGAGTATTGTGGCTTCCGGTCTTCACCCGCCTCGGGGAAGTGCCTGGGGGGGCGGCTTTGGGCGCGGCTAGGGTTGATACGCGAGACGAGCGCAGCTGACCGTGGTAGCTCCAGATGGGCTCGCCCTGCCCAAACTCGTCTGGGTAGACCGCAATGTCAATCTCGTTGACGCCTTCGATGCGAATCTGCTGCAGCCCTGATTTGATGAAGCGCACCAAACTATCCTGCTGCCCCGCCTGTCCATAGAGAATCAAATAAAGGCAGCGGCCCTCGATTCGCGCCCGGACGGCGACCCGAGACAGCATGAGCGATCGCTCAATCAGCGCCGCGATCGCTTCGGTATCGCCCGCGCAGGCGGCGTTGAGGCGCTGCTCCATGTCGGCGTGAGCGTCATCGCGCATGGCGCGTCTAATCTGTACCATAGACACTAAATCCCCTTTGTCAGAGCAGCGCCGTGGCGCTACTCCGAAATCATATTTACGGCTGGTACGGCTATTGTGCGCCCGTCGCGAGTTGAAGCTGGCTGACCGCTGTGGCACTCGCTGTATTGGCCTTAAACAGGCGTCTGAAAACAGGCCTCTGAAAGCAGGTCAAGCCTCAGCTGCTGGCATAGCCGCTGCGCTGCAGATATCGGTTTGCAGTGGTAGACGGTCCCTGATGTTGGCAAGCGCCAAAATTCCCATCGTGTAAGAATACACAGGGTCTGAAAGAATTCATCAGGATAAAATAGCGCTGGCGATTTCTGAAATCACCCTTATTTGCGTAGATTGCCCTGTTACTATAGTAACCCGACAAAGTGCAGTGGTCCTTGCCCGCTAATCAGCTCCGCCATCAGCGCCAAGAAGCCCAGCATTGCTAGTCGCCCGTTCCACACCTCAGCCGCTGTCGTCATGCCCCATTCCCACTTTTCCTGGGGATAAATTTTGGTTTCGCTAGGGAGCCGCATGACGTCCTCTAGCTTGAGCGCCGGAGCCCGCAGGGCCTCGGTCACCATGTGAGCCATATCCCCGATAAACGTGGGATGGGTGTTGAGGGCCGGAACGCGATAGAAGCCTTCGATACCGGCCTCCTCCGCAAGCTCACGGTACTCCATGTCAATTTCCTGCAGCGTTTCGATGTGCTCAGACACAAAGCTGATTGGCACAACCACTAAGGTGTCGACGCGCTGGGCGAGTTCTTCGATGGCGTCTTCGGTGTAGGGCTTTAGCCACTCTACGGGACCCACCCGGCTTTGGTAGGCCAGGGTATAGTCGTTGGGCCGATCGAGGGTCTGCATAATCAGGTCGACGCAGCCTTCGATTTCGCGCTGGTAGGGGTCACCCGCCTCCTCTACATAGCTCAGAGGTACGCCGTGGGCGCTGAAGAAGACGTGGGCACTGTCGGGGTCGGGCAGCTGGTCGAGCTCTTGGGCGATGAGCTGCGCCATAGCCTGCAGATAGCCGGGGCTATCGTACCAGGAGGGAATGACCGTGTAGTCAATTTTTTGCAGCGCTGGGTCCTCACTCCAGATGCGCTCCAAAAGGCGGAAGCTAGAGCCGCTGGTGCTGATGGAGAAATGGGGGTAGAGGGGCAAAATCACCAGCCGCTCGATACCGTCGCGCTTGATTCGGGCGATCGCCTCTTCCGTGAAGGGGTACCAGTAGCGCATGCCCACGTAGACTTGGGCCTCATGCCCCTGCTGACGCAGGACTTCCTGTAGAGCTTGGGCCTGCTCCTCGGTGATTTTTCGCAGGGGGGAGCCGCCGCCAATCTCCCGATAGTTGGCCTTGGATTTATTGGCTCGGGTCGTGGAGATGAGCCAAGCCAGCGGTCGCTGGAGCCAGGTGAAGGGCAGCCGAATAATCTCTGGGTCAGAGAACAGGTTAAACAGAAAAGGGCGAACGTCCTCAAGCTGGTCTGGTCCACCTAGATTCAGCAGTAATACTCCAACGCGACCTGTTGTGACCACAGCATTCCCCTTCATAGTCGATGAGCTAATCAAATTGAGTGAGCAAGCCTTGAGAAAATAATCTTTGAGCTGCTGGCAGTTTCTATTTCTATAGTAAGGATAATATTTCTTAATCTTAACGCCGAAATTGAGATCAGTTGGCGCAGGCGTTAAAATCCTTCGAACGATTTACTTTGCAGGTAGACCAGGCTAAACGCTAGTTTAAAGCTTAAGCTCATCTTAAGCCTACTTCTGTCACAATACTTGCGAATCTCTAGCAATAAAATTCGAGAGGCCTAGAGGGCTCTCGGCTGTCTGAATACGTTAGTTCTCTATGGCTTCACTCGCCGATATCGATCCCCGCCTCCGCCAAATCAATCAGCGACTCAAGGCTGCCCAGCTCGGCGTGCAGCTCGAGTGCCGGGGGCAAAAGCTGAGCCTGCGGGCTACGCTGCCACCCCGACCGGGGAGTTCAAGGCTTCAGGCCTACCAGCAGCGCCTCAGCTTAGGGCTACCGGCCAATAAGTCGGGGCTGAAACAGGCGGAGCAGGAGGCAAAAATTGTTGCGGCCAAGCTGTTGGAGGGGTGCTTCGACTGGCGAAACTATCAGCCGGGGGGACGGAGGCTTCACCAGATGCCGCTCTCAGAGCAGATTGAGCTATTTCGGGTCGGCTTTCTGCAGCAGCGGCAGCAGGCCGCCTCGGCCCAAACCACCTGGCGAACGGCCTACGCCCCCTACCTGCGAAAGCTACAGGCCACAGCCCAGTCCGCCCCGCGCCTGACCCTCATCGAAGCCGTCTATGCCACCCTAGACGATGTCCCTGTACAATCCCGCAGCCGCCAGGTCGCCTGCACCGCCCTCAGCGCTTTTGCCCAGTTCCTCAATTTAGACCTGCCCCACATAGAGCGCTACTGGGGCACCTACAGCCGCAGCCACATGCAGCAGCGGCAGCTGCCCACGGACGAGGCGATTGTCGAGGTCTACCGCCAAATTCCCAACCCGGCCTGGCGATTTGTCTATGGCGTGATGGCGGCCTACGGTCTGCGGAACCACGAAGTGTTTTTCTGCGACTATGGTCGCCTGCAGCAGGCGTCAGATCTGAGCCGGGCCTCCATTGAAGTCCTGGAGACTACGAAGACGGGGCGGCGAGAGGTCTGGCCATTTCACCCCGAGTGGGTGGCGCAGTTCGACCTGCACGAGGTAAGGCTACCCAAGCTGACCACCGACCTCACCCAAACCACCCTTCAGCGCGTGGGGCAAAAGGTGTCCAGCCAGCTGCGCCGCTACCGCCTGCCGTTTAAGCCCTACGATCTCCGACACGCCTGGGCTGTGCGCACTATCCACGTGGGTCTACCCGACACGGTCGCCGCCCAAATGATGGGGCATTCCGTCAGCGTCCATACCCAGACCTATCACCGCTGGATTACCCGCCGCGATCATCAGCAGGCGGTGGACGCAGCGCTGGCTCGCCGCTAGCGCTAGGGCCGACGCAATAAAAGTTCGTCCATTGGTAAGACGCAGACCTGGGCCGACTAGGTGACTCTAGAAGAGACCAGCCACACACAAGGTATTTCCATGGCAGCCGGCGTCGAACTCTCCCACTTTTCAGCACTCGCCACCCGCCTAGCGGACATGAAGGCGATTCAGGCTCTGATGATTTCCAACCAGCGTACGCTGATGGAATCCTGCTCTAGCGATAGAGAAGTTGCCAATCGCCTTGCAGACATGATTAGGGATGACGAAGAGAGCCTGACGGCCCTCAACAATGCGATGACCAACCTCGGGGTGAGCGCCGAACCCCAGGACAAAACGACTCAGGCTGTCGAAGCCCTCAAGGACATGATGCACAGCGGCGACCTGACTTTATTTGACAAAGCGCTACAGCATGAGGGACTCAAGCACCAGCTGGTGATGACGGGTATTACGGTTTACAAGGCGGCCCAGACCGTGGGCGGTAATCTGCAGGAGACCATTGACCCGGTCAATCAGGTCAACTTTAAGAATCGCGCCCACCAAGAGCAGATGAAAAGTATCCTCATCACCCTCGGCACCCGCGAGATGGTAAATCAGGAGCCTGACCAAAGCATCTGGGCCCAAACCGAAGACGCGATCGCCTCACTCAAGGGCATTTTTGGCGGTTTGGCCAGCTAGGATGGGGCGTTTCCCAAAGTTTTGCCGGTCCAAGTGCGGGTCTGAAACAGTTGGCCACGAGTAAGCCATGAGTAAGCCACAGGAAAGACGCTTTTCTCTCCTACGGCTTAGACCCTATAGCTTAGACCCTAGGGCGGTATGTCCCAAAGTCCTGCAAAGCGGCGCGGTCACATAGCCAGCAAATCCTCTAGCTCATCGAGGGCCTCGCAGGTGGGCGCGATACGACTGCCGATGTCTGGAACGGGGCGCAGGGGCGCAGCGGCAGGGCCCGGGCTCTGCCGCCCGTAGAGATACTCGTCGGAGTAGCGACGGAATACCGCCTCAACCGCGGCCCTAGCGTTTTTGAGCCCCCATTCGGTGGCGATCGTCTGCGCCTTGTCGATTACGTCTTGACTGAGTCTTACTTTGTTGTCATGCATAGCTGGGTGTCTTGGGAGAGGAGGTACAGGCCGCGAACGTTGGCGAACTGGGGGTCGCCCATCACGGTAAAGAGCTTGCGTCCGGCGAGGCGCTCGGAAATCAGATGAGAGCCGCCGCCAGTGACGAGGAACTTGGTTACCCGGGCCATGTAGGGGGTGTACTGGGCCTTGACGGTCTGAAAGATACCCTTAAACCAGGGATCAAGATGCTCGTCTAGCCAGGCGTCCCAGGATAGGCCGGTGTCGGCATAGGTATTGCCGCCTCGGAAGCCATCCATTACGAGGCTCGGGTCCGCTGTGGTGCCCAGAGCGTCGGTGAGCCGGCGATCGAAGCTGATAGACACCGCTAGCTCATAAGAGCCGCCTCGGTTCATCACATTTTCGTCGATCACCTCACCCTCACCGTCCACGAGCCGGGTCAGCCAGGTGCCGCCGCCAATGTCAATGACAATGGTGTAGCCGCTGTCAGGGATGTACCCCTGACTCTTGGCGTACCAGTAGGCCCCCATGCCCTCCCGCTCGACGCTAACGCTCTCCACGTTGACGCTAAAGTCGATATCGTTACGGGTAAACTCGTGCAGCCCCAGCAGCTCCGCCTCGATGGCGTCCCCGTGCTTGCCGGGCTCAGGGGTAGATAGGTATAGATGGAGCGGAAACTCGCCTGTCGTACCTTGAAGCGGTTCAAGGCAGGCGTAGAGGTGCAGTCGCGCCAGCTCTACCTTGTTTTCAATGACTGTCTGCTGCTGACGCCGATACTTATAGGCCTGGGCCCCAAAGTGGTAGCGGGTGCCGTCGGGTAGCTCAATCAGGGGAGACGCGTTTGAATAGCTAACGGGGTCGCGGCCTTGGGGAAGCTGGTAGCGTACGGAACGAATCGCTTTGGGGTGATTGATCCCATCAAAAAACTTAAGATCGTAATTCCCCGCGTCGAGGGCGATAACGCGGGCTAGGGCCGGTGGTGTTGCGGGGGAGGCTGCACGTCCTCGGGGTTTACTTGAGCGCTTTTGTCTGGTAGCTGTAGTCATGGGTCGGTTACTCCAGTTGGGCTTGTTTGTCCCCAGCAGTACAATGGTACTATAGCCGCACTGGGCCAGATAGATCAAGGGCAGGGGCGAATAAAGGAGAAAAAATTGTCCCCAACCGAGGGCGATCGCCCCTGCCCCACGCCAGATATTGGGCCACGGCCATCTTGCCAAGACATTAAGAAAGATTACGGCCCAGCGCTATGACCCGCCTTATTTTCGACACCGTTTTTGCTTTCCCGCCCAACCGCGACACCCTGGGGGGAACGGCGTACTTCGTTTTAGACTCGGGGTTGGGAAACTTGCTCATCGACTGTCCGCCGCAGACGGACGAGACCGACAATTTTCTGGCGGGTCACGGCGTTGACGCGATCGCGATTACGCACCGCGACGCCATCGGTCAGGTGCGGCGGCTGCAGTCGCAGTTTACCTGTCCCCTCGTGATTCAAGAGCAGGAAGCCTACAGACTGCCCAATCTCGACCCCGTGTCCTTTCACCATGAGCATCAGCTGAGTGATAGGGCTCAGCTCATTTGGACTCCGGGATATTCCCCAGGCTCTGCCTGCCTTTACCTGCAGCGTGAGGGGGGCATCCTCTTCACCGGACGGCACCTGCTGCCCGACCGGTCTGGGCATCCGGTGCCGCTGCGGTTCGCCAAGACCTTTCACTGGTATCGTCAGCTCAGAAGCATTGAGCGCCTGCGCGATCGCTTTACGGCCCAGACGCTGCGCTATATCTGTCCTGCAGCTAATACCGGGTTTCTGCGGGGTGAGCGGGCCATTGACAACGCCCATGCCCACCTTTGCGCGTTAGATTTAGAACAGGAGCGACAGCGCGTTGCCCAACTCTAGCGCCGCTGGTTTGGCCCTTTGGGGCTTTCATACTGAGACTGCGGCGCGCTTATCGCCAAAAGGAGCGCTGGTCTGGCAGTATCCAAAATACACGACTCTATTTTTTTTGTAAGATAGAAGACCGTCTGTCCGATGTCCACATTATTTACCGAGGTTTAGGATGGCTAAACGCCGCAACCTGAAGAAAGAGAAAGCCCTACGCAACGAAGCCTACGCCCGCAAGTTCCGCAAGCGCAGCAACTCGCGCTTTGGCCGTCGCCAGTACAACCAAAACCGGTCGGAAAACTCCGACCAGGACGAAAACAGCAACGACAACAACAGTAACGGGACCAGCAGCAACAGCAGCGGCAATAGCGCACCCCAAAAAGACGCCTAGTAAGCCAGACCCAAAACTAGCTCAGGCCCAGATTAGCGAAGGCTAAGCTAGCTCAAGGCCCAAATCAGCCTAAGGCTAACGCGATCGCTTGAGCGGCCGCAAGCCCCGACCGCTGGGCTTGCTCCAGCCCAGGGTCAAGCTCAACGCCGCAGCACCAGTCGCCGCAGCAGGCTAGCGGCAAGGGCGCTTGAGTACTCAGGCAGCTTCCTAGATAAGCTTGGTGGCAAAACGCATAGCGCCAGCGGTGGGTCTGGGTCCAAGCCGGCTGTCCTAATTTGGCAATTCGTGGCACGGCTTGGGCCGCATGAACTAGGCGGTGAGCAATTTGCCCATCGTCCAGGCGATCGATCGCCTGGCGGGCAAACTCAAGACTGCTCTGCAGAACCACCGCGTCATGGGGCAGCTCGCGCTTTTGCCCCTCGAAGCCCGCCCAGCGCAAATGGCGATCGCCGGGCGGCAGCAGGCCTAGGGGAAAGTCTGAGGCGTTTACTGCGCTGGTATAGCCCACCATGACGCTAAAGCAGGGGTTGAAAGTAACGGCCTTGGCGGCTTTGAGTAGAGGCAGGACTTCATCCGCTTCTATCGTCTCTAGGAGCTGCGCTGCCTGGGGGGCGGGGATAGCGAGAACAATCGCCTTGGCGGTGATGCGACGGACGGTATTTGCCGTCAGCAGGTCTAGGCTCCAGCGACCCGACTGCGGCTTTAGTCGCTCTACCCGGTGCTGCCGGTAAACGGTCAGGTCTGCGGCCAGCGCTTTGGCGATCGCCGTCATGCCCTCAGGAGCGACATAGACCGACTGCGGCTGTGCATCCCTGGTCAGCACTGCCGTAGGCGATGCCGAAACGACTCCCGCCGTCACCATTTGGGCGATAAGGCCCTCTGTATAAGGGCCCTGGCGCTCCAAATAGGGCGCGCCGTGGTCGAGCCGCGCCGCCTCGACCCGCCGGGTGGCGAGTCGTCCCCCGAGCCCGCGAGATTTCTCCAGAACCGCGACCTGGTGGCCCTGCTTGGCCAGCCGGCAGGCGCAGGTCAATCCCGAGAGGCCGGCCCCGACGATGGCGACATCGATATCCTCCAGCGCTGCCGCTGCATTTGGACTCTCTTGAATGGGCATACCCCGTTGACTCTAAACCCGGTTGACTCCAAAATCTTGATCTAAAATCGAGAAGCGACTTTATTAAAAATTGAAATACTGAATTACGGCGAGCGATTGCGGGGAGAAATCGATGGATGAGCTGCGGGTAGGGCTAGAGCTAGCAAGCGATGACGAGCTACGGGCGCTAGCGTCAATGTTGTTTAGCCGCAGATTCAACCCGCTAGACTATGCAGTGGTTCCAAAGCCCCTAGATATTCAAAGTCTAAGTCGGGCGCAGCAGATTGACCAGATCGACCAGCGATTTCGCTTTTTGGCTGCCGACGGGATCACGGTGCTGCGCGGCCAGAGCCATCAGCTGAGCTACCGGCAAATCTTGCTGACGGTCTGCCGCAATTTGGGCCTGTCTGATACCCTTTCCCAGGCGGACCGCCTGCCAACCGCAGATGTAGAGGCCGAGATCTTTCTGCATCTGCTGCACCGCACCTGGAAGCAGCTGCCCCAAAAAGAGCAAGACTGCCTAGCGCTGCGCGTTCAGCAGTCGGTGTTGCGATCGCCCCTACAGAAAAGCCTGCCGGCCTCCATGCGTCAGGACCCGCTGCGGATGCTCTTGGTGGGCAGCAGCGCTATTGCCGTAAGCTCAGCGCTGCGGGGCTGGCTTCTACAGCAGGTGGCCTGCCAGTTTGCCTGGCATATGGCGCGGTATCAGATGACTCAGCGGGCCCTAGCGGCGGGCGGCAGCGTTGTTGCGGGCCAGATTAAGCAACGCGCGGCGGCGCAGATGGCCCGCCGAGGCATGGCCCTGACGGCAACCCGCTATACGGCGGTGAAGACGGTGTTTTCTGTGCTGGGTCCCGCTATGTGGATGTGGATGCTGAGCGATCTGGGCTGGCGGGCGATCGCCACCAACTACGGCCGCATTATCCCGGCCATCTTCACGCTGGCCCAAGTTCGCCTCACCCGCGAGGGCGGCGCGGCGCTGGCGGCGCCGGTTGACTCGGCGCTTGTTTAGGGCTGCGAATTTTCAGGCTACAAACCAACAGGGTTCAATAGGGCTGAAAACTTAGAGATTGAATTCGGTAGGCCTGTACGTCATCATAGAAAAAATCGAGTGATTGAGTTGAACTAGCGTGGTCGACGTCAGCCTATCTACCAGCCATTACGCGCTTTTACAGATCTCTCCCTGGGCATCGCCGCAGCAGATTCGGCGGGCCTATAGGGAGCTGAGCAAGCTTTACCACCCCGATACCACTGCCCTACCGGCTGAGATTGCCCTAGCCAAGTTTCAGCAGCTCAATGAGGCCTATGGTACCCTGAGCAGCCCTGAGCGGCGCCTCCGCTATGACCTCGACCACGGCTACTCCAAGTTTTCGGTGATGCAGCCGCCGGCCGATCTGATGCCTCCCCGGCAGTCTCAGCCCTATGTCAGCCGCTCGGCCTACCTCGACCCCACCGACCGGCCCCTCTCTGGTGGCGAACTGTTTGCGCTTCTCCTCCTGGGCGGCACGGTTTTGGGCTGTCTTATCCTAGCGATCGCCATCGGTCTTGCTCGGGGGGAATTCTCCATCTGAGCGGCTCGCCTAGGCTATCCACTCACAGGCTGGGCTGCTATGATAATCAGCTGTACACGCTCTCGCCCATCTGTACTTCTTTAAACCAAACCCTATGCCCCTTCCCACTGCCGACACGCCGCTCTACAATCACCCGCTGCCGGACATTGAGCAGTGGCTGCTGGCCCAGGGCTGTGAGCAAAGTTCTGAAAAACGCCACTGCTGGCACGTGGAGCGAGACGCCTGGCGGGCTGAGCTTGTGCTTGACACTGACTCACTAACCGTTCGCTATTTAGCCGCAAAGGACGGCGGTGAAGATGTTCAGCGGTCTTTCAAGTATTCTTTGAGTCGTCAAGATTTAGAAGAGGCCGTCTTTGCGGGCCCATAACTCTATTTTGCGAGCCTTTTTTGCGGTGCCATTGGGGGAACCCCAAAACCACCAAAAGAATCGCCAAAGGCGCGGCCTGCGCCGCAGCCGGTGGCCGGGACTGCTGGGGGCGCTAGCCGGCGCGCTTTTGGGGCTGCAGCTCATCTTCGGGCCGCTCAGCGACGCCGCTGCCCGGACTCCCCTGGCTCAGTCTACGTCTGCCGGGACCGGCTCTATTGAGTCCCTACAGCGGCAGCAGCAGCAGCTTGAGCAGCAGCGCCGCACCATTCAACAGGAGCGCGATCGCCTGCAGACTCTGGAGGGAGACGCGAAAAACGAGCTGAGCAGCCTAAAGGACTCTATCGACGTGACCGCTGAGCAGGTTGCCGAAACAGAGCAGCGCCTGTCTGCGGCCCAAGGCGAGCTAGAATCCCTGCAGAAGGATCTCGCGACGGCTAAGGCCGCCCATCAAGACCATCAGTATGCCACCGTTGCGCGGCTGCGATTCTTGCAGCGGCAGACGGTGGGCCAGGGCTGGGCCGTGCTCTTGCAGAGCGATAACCTCAACGAGTTTCTCGATCGACGGCGACAGCTCTCGCTGATTTACGCCACTGATCGGGAGATTTTGACTGGACTAGCCCAAGAGACGGTAGCAATCGAGCGGTCTAGCCGCGACGTTGAGCGAAAGAAAAACGATATTGCGCTGCTGCGGCAGCGGCTGCTGCTGCAAAAGTCAGAATACGAGGCCCAGGCCCAGGAGCAGGGCAACCTGGTCGTACGGCTGCAGCAGGATCGTAAAGCTCTAGAGGAGGCTGAAGCGCGCCTAGCGCAGGATTCTGAGAGCTTGACGGACCTAATTCGGCAGCGGATTGCGGCGAGTCAGCAAATTGCTCTGGGTTCAGGGCAAATGGTGTTTCCGACTCGGGGACAGGTGACCAGCCGCTTTGGCTGGCGCGTACACCCCATTTTGGGATCGCGGCGCTTCCACGCGGGCCTGGACTTCGGTGCGAGTCAGGGGACGCCAATCCTTGCGGCTGACGCGGGACAGGTCTTGTTTGCGGGCTGGTACGGCGGCTATGGGCGTGCCGTAGTCATTAACCACGGTAACGGCGTCACCACGCTCTACGGCCACGCGAGTCGGGTGTATGTCTCCGAGGGGGAAACCGTGCAGCGGGGCCAGACGATTGCCGCTGTAGGCTCGACGGGGCTATCCACCGGTCCCCATCTCCATTTCGAGGTGCGCCGCGATGGCGCTCCCGTCAATCCGGCCGCCTATCTATAGGGCTGTCACGCTAGTCAAATCCCAGCTTAAGACTCCCCTAGCTCCCGCGATCGCTGGTAGGCGGCTCGTACCGCTTCAATTAGCGCTGAGCGGAGCCCAGCCTGCTCTAGGCGCGCAACCCCGGCGATGGTTGTCCCCCCGGGGCTGGTGACGCGGTCCTTGAGCTCAGCAGGATGAAGCTCCCCCGAGGCCAGCAGTTCTGCCGTACCCCGCACCGTCTGCACCGCGAGCTGAGCCGCTGTAGCCCTGGGCAACCCCACGGCCACGCCGCCGTCCGTCAGCGCCTCAATCACCACCGCAATGTAGCCCGGCCCCGACCCCGACAGCCCAGTCACCGCATCCATCAGGGATTCCGGCACCTGAACGACCTGCCCCACAGCGGAGAAAAGCCGGGTGGCCTGCGCCAGGTGATCGGCGATCGCCTCAGCGCCGCCGGCAAGGGCCGTGATCCCCGCGCCTACGGTGGCGGGGGTATTGGGCATCGCCCGAACGACGGGATGTCCGGGGAAGGCGGCTTCTAGACGGCTGAGGGGAATGCCCGCCAGGATAGAAACGATGAGCGTAGCCGCTGCGCTGGCGCTTCCTGCTTCAGGCCCCAAAGTTTTCGCCACGGCGTCAAATACCTGCGGCTTCACCGCGAGCAGCAGCACCTGCGCCTCAGCGGCGACGGCAGCGCTGCTGTCGGCAGCGCGAATGCCGTAGCGATCGCGCAGATAGTCCAGCCGCTCCCTGCGCGGCTCGCTCACGAAAATGTCTTGAGGGACGTATATAGACCGCTCAATCAGGCGGCGCATGAGCGCCTCGCCCATAACGCCGCCACCTATCACCCCAAGCACCACAGATTACCCTCGTCTAAGTCGATCTCAAAATATAGGCCCGCTGCTGTGCAAGTTACCTTACTGTGCGGGCTGTTTCGTTGGGCTGTTTCGTTGGGCCGTTTCGTCGGGCTGTTTCGTCGGGCTGTCTTGCGGAACTATTCCGGTTTACGCCCTTCCAATTTGACTAGGCCATACGAGCCTGTCCAGACCCCCAAGCGGGCGTCGGCGTCGGTAGATACGATGGTACCTCTACTGGGGATGTCGGGACCTCTGCCGGCATTCCTGGCTGAGTGCTCACCTGAACGCAGCTCGGCGTAAACAAGAAGATGCTCTCGCCAATTCTCTCTTGATGGCCATCAATGGCGTAGGTGCCGCCGGCAATGAAGTCAACGGAGCGCTGTGCCTGATCGGCATCCATGTGGGTTAAGTTAAGGACCACTGACTTTCGCTCCCGAAGCGAGCGAATCACCTGGGGCATCTCTTCAAAAGACTGGGGCTCAATGACCACCACCTCAGACATGCCGTTGAGCGCGCCCGGCATGCCGATGACGTTGCTGCCGACGACGTTTCCTGCGCTGCGACTGCTGAGCTCAGACACCGCTGGCGTTCGCTCGCGAATGCGCGACTGCTGAGGCTCTTCTTGAGCGGTGTTTTCTGATTGATAGAGGTCTTGATAGGCGCTATCGTTGACCTCATCGTAATCATACTCGTAATCGAGGGGCTCGTTAAACCCTACAAAGTCCTTAAGCTTGCTGAAAATGTTGCTCACTGCTAATACTCCGTATAACTTGATGTAACAGGCATGTAGATACTAATTGACTAAAGGCAAGAAAGGGACATGACGCTTCAGCAGAAGCATCAAATCGACGTTCCTCACCTAGCTCGCTGCTGCCTGCTGGGGGGCTAACACCGCCGAGGCCATAACCGCGATCACCCTTATTTTGCATACTGCGATTTGAATGAAATCATATACTGCAATGCCTGATAGTTCAATAAATTTGCTAAATAAATTGCAAATAGTGCCCGCGGCATCTCAACAGACAAAATCCGCGGCAAAAATATTGATCTGATCGGCGGCAGCGATCTGCAGCGATATTAGATTTCGTAAACTCTAAAGGTTTTCTAAAGCCAAGCACGCCTAAAGCCGCGCCTCATCGCTCCCCAAAAATACGGCGACCTAAGCGCACCATGGTTGCACCTGCCTCAATCGCGATAGGGTAGTCGTCGGACATGCCCATGGACAGGTGTTTCATTTGGATTGTTGCGGAAGAAAGCTGGCGAATTTTGTCGGAAAGCTGACGCGCCTCTACAAACACTTCAGCGGTTTCCTCGGCCGGTAGTCCGTAGGGTGGGATCACCATCAGGCCCTGAATTGAGAGATTATGACACTGGTCAATTTTGGGCAGATCTTGAATAAGTTCTTCCACAGACCAGCCGTACTTATTGGGATCGGGCCTAAGCTTGACCTGCAGAAAAACGCTGGGCTTTGTGCGGCCTTTTGCAAGCTGATCGAGCCGCAGCGACAGCTTCAGACTATCTACCGAATGAATCCACTGAAACTGCTCTAGGGCCTTGCCCGCTTTGTTGCGCTGTAGATGGCCAATCAAGTGCCATGTGATCCCGGACAGATCCTTGAGCTGGGCCTGTTTATCTGCGGCTTCTTGGACCTTACTCTCACCGAAATCTCTAATGCCTAGATCGTAAGCTACCCGCATCAGGTGAGCCGGGACCTGTTTGGTCACAGCAATTAGCGTTACGGATGCAGGAATGGTCTTTTGAACTGCGACAATTCGCTCAGCTACAGTTTCAGGCGCAGTAGACATCGCTAAAAGGTCTGCTTATGGACAAACTGCAGCGCCTCATATTCATGACGGCTGCTGGTGTGGCGAAGCACCCGTAGACGACTTTCGACGAGTGCCCTGGCGTCTGTGCGCCCAATCGGATCGAACTCAACCCCGCCAGCGCCGCTGGTCACAATGAAAAATAGCCGCTGGGCATAAAGCGTGGCGAACAGCTCTTTTTGATTCTCAATTAGACAAACTTGGTATAGAAGCCCGAATGTCGGGTGGTTGAGGTAAGTCTCGCTGCTCATTCTTGATCTGGATGTTCTTGTAAAAAAAACATATAGGGCGCTACCAATGAGAGTGCACACTATCTATATTATTCGCAAGTTGTAACATTACGGCTATCTCTAATGGCCTGTTCGCCGCGATACGCGCAAGACGCTTAGAGTTTAGAGGGGTGAGTCTGTTGCCGTCATCCCCAGCGCAGGCGAGTTATCCAAACTCCAATCAAAATGGCGATCGCCACCACGTCTCTAAAGCGGAGCTGAAACCGATGCCAGCGGACCCGGTGGGTGGCCGGGGTGGTAAATCCGCGCACCTGCATTGCGTTGGCGGTTTGCTCGGCCCGCAGGATCAGGTTTTGGAACAGCCGCTCGGACACCATCAGCCACACCTGGGCCGATCCCCGAGCGCCAAGCTTTTTCCAGTTAATGGCCCGCGTGCGCACCGAGCGAATGAGGTTTTGCACCTCTTCAAGCACCAGGGGAATAAACCGCAGCGACAGCGTCAGCGTCAGCACGATCTCCGTCACCGGCACGCGCAGAAAGCTCAGGGGCCGCAGCAAATACTCTAAACCCGCCGTAATCTCTTCGGGGGGGGTGGTAAGTAAATAGAGGTTGCTGCTGTAGAGCAGCGTAAAGGTGAGGGTCGAAATCCGGATGGCGAGATCCAGCGATCGCCGCGTGACATACACCTGCCACCAGTCCACTAGCACATAGCGGTAGCCGCTGGGCTGGGGTAAGGGGGGCGGCCCGCCCTGGGCAATATCTTCCGAAGGCACGATGCCGTCTGGGGGCAGGCGGGGCTGGTAGCTCACATCGACGCCGTCGGGCAGCAGCAGCGTCACCAAAAACAGCAGCAGCGAAAACGCCAGCAGCAGCGCCATCTGCCGCTGCCAAACCCGCCTGGGGATGCCGGTAAAGAGGGTGAGCAGCAGCAGCAGCCCTACAATCGTCAGCCGCCAGGCGGGGCTAGCCGCAATGGGGGTCAGCAAAAAGCTGAGCAGCCAGGCAAACTTGACGCGCCCGTCGATGCGGTGAAGCCAAGTAGACGGCTGCTCTAAATAGAGCCCAATGGGCAGCGATCGCAGTAGATCCATGCGCTATAACTTTCGCTCTTGACCCTGTACCCTAAACCTTGGTGGCTCGGTTAGCGGTTTGGCGATCCATGTCCCGCACCGTTTTACCCCGCCAGATTAGGCGAATAGGGCTGCCCTGAAAGCCAAGCTGCTCGCGGAACTGGCGCTCGATGTAGCGGCGATAGTTCTCGTTAAAAAGCTTGGGATCGTTGACGAATAGGGCCATAGTGGGCGGCTGGGCGCGCACCTGGGTGCCGTAGTAAATTTTGCCCTGGCGACCTTGGCGCGTGGTCGGGGGGGAGTGCCAGCGGACGGCGTCTTCCACCACCTCGTTGACCACTGAGGTGGTGACCCGCCGCTGATGCTCTGCCGCCGCCAAATCCACCAGGTCCAAAATCTTCTCCACTCGCTGCCCCGTCACCGCACTGACGTAGATATGCTCGGCCCAGGCCAGAAAATACAGCCGATCTTTGAGGTGGCGATCGTGTTCGTAGATGGTGTGGGAGTCTTTCTCCACCGCGTCCCATTTGTTCACCACAACCACGCAGGCCCGCCCCTCATCCTCAATGCGCCCGGCCAGCTTTTGGTCCTGCTCGGTGATGCCGTCCACCGCATCCACCACAAACAGCACGACGTCTGCCCGGCGAATGGCCTTGAAGGCGCGGGCAATGCCAAAAAATTCTGGGCCGTACTGGACGCTCTTCTTTTTGCGGATGCCGGCAGTGTCAACGATTCGGTAGCGCTGCCCCTGGCGCTCTACCAGCATGTCGATGGTGTCCCGCGTCGTGCCCGACACAGGGCTGACGATAGCGCGATTTTCCCCTACAAAGGCATTCAGCAGGCTCGATTTGCCGACGTTGGGCCGCCCCACTATAGCCACGCGAATTTCTTCGTCCTCCGTCAGCTCGTCGGTGGACGGCAGGTGCGCCATCAGGGCGTCCAGCAGATCCCCCGTGCCGCTGCCGTGGATGCCCGATACAGGGTACGGTTCGCCGAGACCCAGGCCCCAAAACTGGGCCGCCAGCAGCAGCCCCTCTTCCACCGATTCGCACTTGTTCACCGCCAGGAGCACCGGCACGCTCTGCTGACGTAGCCATTGGGCAATGGTTTCGTCAGCAGCGGTGGGGCCGGTCTGTCCATCCACTACAAAAATAGCGGCGCGCGCCTCTGCAAGGGCCAGCATCGCCTGCTCTCGAATCAGCGGCAAAAACTCGGTGTCATCGTCAAACACCAGCCCCCCCGTGTCCACCACGCGAAAATCGCGGTCTTGCCAGAAGGCGTCGCGGTAGGTGCGATCGCGGGTGACCCCAGGCTCATCGTGCACAATCGCCTCTCGCCCGCCGGCGAGCCGGTTGACCAGAGTCGATTTACCCACGTTGGGACGACCAATAATTGCGACGATAGGGCGGGCCATAGCCGGGTTACCTCGTTGAGCCAGTGATTGAGCCAGTGATTTACAGCTGCGGTTGGAGCCGCGTCTGGAACCACGCTCGTGCTGCAGCTGCTATCGGGGCACACCCATGCTCCGACACCAGTCCATTGTAATGAGCAAAACAGGCTTTAGGGCGAACTGTAGTCGAAGACAGATCTAGAGCGCTATGGTGCTAGTGGTTCTTCATGCGAGGCAGATATGGACTGGACAGCATTGGCTTGGCTCGGCGGCGGCCTTGTTGTAGGTGGCGCTATGGGACATCTGACTCGCCTCAGCGCGAGCGACAGTAGCGACGGTGCATCACGGCCAGGGCTAGCAGATGGGGAACCCGCAGACCCAGCGCCGGCAGAGGCAGATCTACCTTCGCGCCCAGATCTATCTTTGCGCCCAGATCTATCTTCGCGCCCAAACCTTTCAGCCGACCCGGCTGAGGCCTCGTGGCGGCTCGCCTACCACCTCGCCGCAGAGATGGCCCAGCTCAAGGCCGGCTTCTTGGCCCGCACCTCCCACGAGCTGCGATCGCCCCTCAACAGCGTCATTGGTCTGCACCAGCTGATTTTGACCGACCTGTGCGACAGCCCGGAGGAAGAGCGTGAGTTTGTGGGTCAGGCCCATGAAGCGGCCCTGAAGCTGCTGAAGCTTTTGGACCAGATGACCGATCTGTCGAAGCTAGAGCAGGGCAACGCGGCGCTCCTATTGGGTGAAATTGACCTGAATGTGCTGCTTTTGGAGGTAGAGCAAGTGGTGCAAATTCAGGCCCAAAACCGCAACCTGAGGCTGACCATCGAGCACCCCGAGGCTCAGATTCGCCTGCGGGGCGATCGCCAGCGGCTGCTGCAGGTACTGATCTATCTATTGACGGCGCCGATCTATTCAATGGACAGCGGCTACATTCAGGTGGGCGTTTCGCTCCACGAGAGTCAGGCCAGAATTCAGATCGCAGACCAGCGCCCGGCGTCGGCTTGGTCAGAGCCGTCCGATCTGCTTGAGCAGGGCCGCGCCAAGGCGCAAGCGCCGCCCGAGATGCCGCTACAGCGCGATTCTTCGGCGGGGTTAACCCTGATGCTGTGTCGGCAGTTGTTAGAGCTGATGGGGGGAGAACTCGCGCTTGTGCAGACGCCGTCCGAGAATGGCGCGGCGGACGGCGAGGCTGAAACGACGGCCTGGACGCGGCTGGAGTGCCGACTCCCGCGGGTGACTTGATCTTTGAAATTGATATTTTTGAGAGAGGCTCGGTGCATGCGCCCGTACCCCTTCAGCCTTCGAGACGCCGACAATCCGCTCGGCTAAAATCCGCTAGGCTAATGGGACGCTCGTACATTTAGCTGCGTCTAAGAAAATTAGAGTATAGGAGAAGTTTGGTGGCCCTTCCCCGCGTCCGGCAACATGTCAACCCGCTCAGCGATCGCTACAGCTCGCCAGCGCCCCTCCCCCAGTGGGAGGCGGTCTACGGCAATCTAGCCCAGCCGCTGCTGCTCGACATTGGTTCGGCCAAGGGCACGTTTCTGCTGAGCATGGCGCAGCAGTACCCCCAGCGAAACTTTTTGGGGCTAGAAATCCGGGCATCCCTGGCTGAAGATGCGTCGCGCAAGAGCCACCAGCTCGGCCTCACTAATCTACACTTCATGTTTTGCAACGTGACGCCCTCCCTCGCAACGCTGCTGGCATCGCTTCCCAAAGGCCGATTGGACCAAGTCACCATTCAGTTTCCTGACCCCTGGTTTAAGAAGCGCCACCAAAAGCGGCGGGTGGTCCAGCCGGCCCTAGTCGAGGCGATCGCCACCCATCTCGCGCCGGGGGGATTCGCGTTTTTGCAGTCGGATATTGAGTCGGTCGCTCTGGATATGCGCGATCGCTTCATTGCCCATCCCGGCTTTGCCGCGCGAGAAGGAAAGATAGACAGCCCTTTCCCGGTGATGACCGAGCGAGAGATGATGACCATTGAGCGCGGCGAACCCGTGTACCGCTTTCAGTTTGACAGGCGATACGGCCCGTAAAAGCCAGCTGCGTGACGCTGTACGCTCGCCGTGATTTCGGCAGCCTCGATTCCGCTCCACGCATTGTCGGAGCAGTCTTCTGCCTTATGATATAGTTCAACGAACAAGACTTCCGTAAAATGCTGGCCTTGTGCCGATTTCTGTTATGGTCCAGACCAACCACGACCAAGGCCTCAAGCTTCAAGCGCAAACCCTTAATCGGCTGCTGAGAGCGCTCCCTCCAGCAGAGTATGAAGCGCTTGCGCCCCATCTCACGCCGGTCGATCTGCCCCGGGGCAAGATTCTTTACGAACCCGGTGACCTGATTGAACAGGTCTACTTTCCTGAGCGCGCCATGGTGTCTATTGTCTCGCTTATGGAAAGCGGGGCTACGACGGAAATTGGCCTAATTGGCAATGAGGGGATAGTAGGGCTACCCGTTGTGTTTGGAGCCCCCCATGCCGATAACCGCGCGATCGTACAGGTGGCCGATGGCGGAACCCGGCTGAGCGCTGCCGCGCTGCGGGAGGTGATCAATCAGGGCGGGCAGCTGCAGAGAATCCTGCTGTCTTACGCCAGCGTGATGTTTGCCTATGTCTCTCAGCTTGCCGCCTGCAACCGACACCACCGCATTGAGCAGCGCCTCGCCCGCTGGCTGCTTCACGTCAGCAACAGCATTGGGTCTGATAACCTGCCGCTCACGCAAGAATTTATTGCTGAAATGCTGGGCAGCCGTCGCTCGGGCGTGACCGCTGCAGCTCAGTCGCTGCAGCGCGATGAGATTATTCAATACCGGCGGGGAAAAATTACTATATTAGACCGCGATCGCCTTGAGCAGGAGACCTGCGAGTGCCATTACCAAATTCAAAACGGGTTTTCTCAGCTCCCGGGGAAAAGCGGTCCATAGCTCTGTAGCGCCCCACAGCACCCCGCAGCGCTATAGATAAACGCGTAAGCGGCCGGGGAAGGCCGCTTACGTCCTATACCGTACAGACCAGCGCTGAGCCTTTGCCTAAACTATTGGTAACTAAAAGCAATATAGGTTAACAAAGGTGCCGGATTCCGAAATGCGCTTTAATGATCAGAAGGTTCGATACTTTTTATGTTGTTACCATAATTTATCTGATCAGCCCATTATTCTGCGTGTAATTCGTCAGTCTGATAGCGCCATTGAGCAAGAGATTGCACCAGGTGAACAGATCCTCTTCAGCGCTAGTATTGATGAAGTGGCTAGCATATACCGCATTTGCCAGGCTCAAGAGACGCTGATGGAGACCTTTCCTTGCGCTCAGCTTAGATATCTGCCGGGCGATGATGCCCCATAACCTGAACGACAATGCCTAAGCCTGCCGTATTTCTAGACCGTGATGGCGTGCTCAACGTTGAAGCCGGCTATATTCGGCGGGTCGACGACTTACGCCTCATTCCGGGGGGGGCTCAAGCGGTAAGGCGGCTGAACCAAGCGGGCTGGTTTTGCTGCCTAGTTTCTAACCAATCGGGTCCCGCTCGGGGCTACTACCCGACTCAGCATGTGGAGGCGCTTCACAGTCGCCTAGAGCGACTGCTTGAGGCTGAAGCGAACGCCCGCCTAGACGCGCTCTACTATTGCCCTTACCTCAGCCCGAAGGAAGGGGGAACTGACCCTGCGTTTGCAATTTGGTCGACCTGGCGCAAGCCCAACCCCGGCATGCTGGTGGCGGCAGCTTGGGATCACGATTTGGACATCGGCCGCAGCGTCATGGTGGGGGATAAAGCCACGGACGTTGATTTGGCCCACAACGCCGGCTGCCGGGGCGTGCTGGTGACTACGGGATATGGCGATCGCGTTTTGTCTGGGAAGTATCAACACCAAACCCAGCCGGACTACGTTGCCGCTGATTTATCGGCAGCGGTAGATTGGATTTTGAGGTGAGGCCGCCTTTTAGCGCTTTAGACAGGCCGCCCTAAGGAGACTAGCTGAGGATCCCAGGCCAGTTCTGGTCAGCCCGGGTAATGTGTCCTGGGATATCCTTCTCCCAGCGCCCCTGAATCTCTTCGTTGAAGTTGAGATACAGCTTGCCGTCCACAACCGTCCACTTTGTCGGGTCGATGGGCGCTATCTGGCCCTCGCTCAGCGCCCACGCGCAGTAGCCGCCGTACTGGGGGGCGTACTGCTCCGGGTTGGCCGCAAACAGCTCCCGGTGCTCAGCGCTAGAAAACTGCCAGGTGGCACCCTTCCACTCATACTCGTAGGCGCTGCTGCCTGGAACGTACTGCTCTTGGGTAAAGTAGGCCACCGGGTCCGCGCCTTTGATGGCAATGCCGTCTTCAGCGTAGGTCTCGGCCTTTGCCTCGTCGCCAGAGGACTGGGCGATCGCCAGCGGGTTAAACCCATTATCACTAGCGCAGCCGTAGAGCCCAGACACGGCTCCAAGCGTGAGTACAGAGGCAGCGGCGATAGAAATCCATTTCATGGGGGTGTTTCCTTAATGAGTGATGTACTGACATATGGCGAATGTCTTGGCTAGCTGGGACCTTCTCGCGCTCAGATGCCTAGGAGATACCCTAGCTTTGAGCTAAGCGCACTGTCTCAAGGCACTGTCTTAAGGCACTGTCTTAAGGCACCGTTCTTAAGCAGCTGGGCCAACGCAATCGTGCTTTCCCTTACAGTCGCTATCATCTCAGCCATACCTGAAAATGCGATAAACGGCATCTAAAGATTTTTTCAGGGTTTTGAAGGGCATGACGTTTTGGGTTGGGGGTGGCGCTGACAAATCGGCCCGATGAAATGCAGCCCGGGTTGGCTTTATCGCTCTAGGGCTAGGATGCGGTTACAGACCGCGCAATGGTTGAGCTGTGATGGTTCAAGCGCTTCAGCAGTCGATTGGATTTCACGAATTTATTGAGCGGTATCCCAATCGCTTGGGGATGCGCTACGAGCTACATCGAGGGGTGGTTATCAAAGTGCCCAAGCCGAGGGGCAAGCATTCGCGCGCTGCGGGAAATTACCCTAAGCCGCCGCAACCCGACCATCCTCCATGTGAATAATCCGATCGGCAATGTCTAAAATGCGGTTATCGTGGGTCACCAGCAGCACCGCGCACCCCTCTTCCCTAGCCAGGTGCTGCATTGTATCTACCACAGTCCGCCCCGTCTTACTGTCTAAGGCCGAGGTGGGTTCGTCGGCCAGCACCAGCTGAGGCTCGCTTACTAAAGCGCGGGCGATCGCCACCCGCTGCTTCTGCCCGCCGGAGAGGTTCTGTGGATAGTAGTCAACATGCTCCTCCAGCCCGACCGCCGACAGGATTTGGACGGCCCTGTGCCGGTAGTCTCGCTTGAGAATCTGGGGGTGGAGCTTCAGAGCGGTGCTGACGTTTTCCCAAGCCATCAGGCAGTCTAGAAGGTTGTGGGACTGAAAAATGAAGCCAATCTGGTTGCGGATGCCGATCAGCTGCTTTTTGGTGGCTCCGTTTAGCTCGCGCCCGAGAATGCTGACGCTGCCCTGCTGCACCGACCGCAGCGCCCCAATCAGGGTGAGCAGGGTCGTCTTGCCGCTGCCGGAAGGCCCCTCTAAAATGACCACCTCACCAGGGTAAAGGCTGAGATTGACGTCAAAGAGCACCTGCTTTTGCAGGGCTCCTCTGCCGAAGGTGTGGCAGAGGTCGGTGATGGCAACGGCGGGCGATGGTTGGGGTTGGGGCGTCATGGCATCAGTTCTTAAACACGTCAGCGGGGTCAGCCGCCCGGAGCTTATTGACCGCGATCGCCCCCGAGACCGCACACATGACTACGGTTAGCAGAAAAACCTGAAGGGCGACGCCGGCTTTCATCTGTAGCGGAATGCGGGTCACCTGCACGAGCAGCAGGTAGACCCCTTGGGAGGCGACATAGCCCGGCACAAAGCCCACAACGGCTAAAATTAGGGCCTCCTGCAGGACGACCAGCAGCAGCGCCCGGTCGGGGTAGCCCATGGCCTTGAGGGTGGCGTATTCGGGCAGGTGGTCGCTGACGTCGGTGTAGAGCACCTGGTAAACCACGATAATGCCCACCACAAATCCCATCATGGCCCCAAAGTTGAGGATTTTGCCGTTGGGGAAGGAGGCGCGAAAGTCCTGCTCAGCCTGCATCATTTCTGCTTGGGTGAGGATGCGCACGTCCTTGGGGAGGCTATCGCGCAGATGGGCTTTTACCTGCGCCAGGTCAGCGCCGGGTTCGAGGGTCAGCACCCCCACGCTGACGCGGTTGAGGGCATCATTACCGCCGCTGCGGCGGGCGTAGTTCCAGTCGCTCATCACCACGTGGCCATTGTCGAATACGGTGCTGCCGATGCTGAAGAGCCCCACCACATAGACGCGGCGGTTGTTCATCAGGCTAGTAACCACACCCTGCTCGGCGTAAAGCTCGGGAACCGGGCCGAGCTTGTCTTGGGCAAGGCGATCGTAGAGCACGCTGCCGGGGACCTGGAGGCGATCGAGCTGCTGGTTGACTTCGGGCAGGTCCAAGACGGGCTGCACCGGGTTGAACGCTAGAATCTTGACCCTGTTGGGGAAAAGCTGTATCTGGGCAGACGGTTCTGAATCGGTTTCGTCGTCTGCCAGATCGAGGGGATTAACCCAGTTCTCAGAGCTGATGTAGAGCGGGCTGGCGCTAGCGACGCCGCTGACGGCGTCGGCCTGGTAGAGGTAGACCTTGGAAAATGAGCCCCAGTCAATGGTGGGGGCGTAGGCGGAAACGAGGAACAGATCGCCCCGCAGCCGCTCAGGCACAAGGGTAATGCCGTCAAAGAGCAGGGCCCGCAGCCCCAGCTGAGTGAAGATCAAGATATTGGAAAAGGCGACGCCCGTAATCGCGACCGACAGCCGCACCTTTTGGTGGAAGAGCTGCGCCCAGCCGAGGGGCTTGTGGGCCTGCCAGAGGGCGCGCAGGGCTTTGAGCTTTACTTTCATATCGCGGGCTCTAGAGTCATGACGCGGGGGCGGTGCTGATCACGACGCGGACCTGCATATTCGTTAACCCTGCCACCTCGGGGCTATCCTCTTCGTCGACGCGAATCTTCACCTCCACCACGCGGGTGTTCTCATCGGTGGTGGGATTAGAGGAGCCGTCGGATAAGCTGCGGCTGCCCACCTGCAGGCCGATGTGCTCCACGGTGCCCTGAATCTCCCCCTCGAATCCGCCGTACTCGCTGGCGATCGCGGCAGTCTGGCCGGGTTCAACCTGGGTAATTTCCGTCTCGTAGACCTCGGCGATCGCATACATCTCATCGGTGCGGCCCAGCTCTACGATGCCCTGCTGGGTATTCACCTGCTCCCCCACGCGGGTGTTAATGCGCAGCACCTGGCCGGCTATGGGGGCCTGCACGCGGGTGTCGTCTAGGTCGGCCTGCCGCTGCTCAACGGCTACCCTGGCGCGCTCCAGCTCTACTTCCGCTACCCGCACGTCTACGGGGCGCACCTCCTGCAGCCGGGCCAAATTTTCCTGCTCTTGGACGATTTGCTCCGCTAGGGTCTGCTCGGTCATGCTCAGCTGGGCGCGACGCTGCTCTAGGTTAGCGCGGGCCATGTCGAGCGCCTCTTGGGCCTGGTCCAGCGTTTCGGCGCTCACGGCCCCTTCCGCCGCTAGGGAAGCGTTCCGCTGATAAGAGAGCTCCGCCTGCCGCAGCTCCGCCTCGGCGCTGGCGATCGCCGCTTCTCGCTCTGGGGTTTCGTTGCGCAGCTGGGCCTGCAGACGGGCAACGTTGGCCTCCTGGGCCGTAATCTCGGCCTCTTTGGCGTCACCCAAGCGAACTTGCTCCAGCCTAGCCTGGTAGTATTCCACCGATTTGAGGGCCTCTTCTAGGTCGCGCTGCCGCCCGTCCGCCCCCTGCAGCACGGCGATCACTTCCCCAGCCTCAACCTGGTCTCCTTCTTCTACCAAGAGCTGGTTGACGCGGCTGTCTTCGGCGTTGGAGACCGAGACTTTGATCACTTCACCCCTAGGAACTAGGCGACCCAGGGCCACCACCGCCGCCGGGGCGGCATCTGGCGCTTCGATAGGCGGCATCTCGGGCTGGGCTTGCGAGAAGCTGCAGCCTCCTAGAAGGCCGATTCCACCAATAGCAAAAAGGACAGCGGCAATACGATTCATCACGACAACCTAAAGCCCTCGTCCATTCTGCCGCGCCGAGATTAATTTGTGGTGATTAGAATATGAGGACCCGTAGTCGGACCGCGCCCCGTTTATTGCGGCACTCAGATGCTGCTGACCACATGTGAGAAAACGCTCTACAGCGCGAAAAATATAGACTCAGGAAGGCTACAGGACTGACACAAGTCTGTCTCATAAGCGCGCCATACTCTACAGTTAACCGCTTCAAAAACTGTAGCCATGGACGTACAAGCCTCATCTCACCAGCCAGACCGACAGCTCTGGCAAAAGTTTATTGATATTGCTCAACCCTACTGGTTCCCTCGCTCCCGCAGCAGTACGGGGCTATTTTTAGGACTGCTGCTGCTGCTTATGCTGCTGCTGGCGAGCCTGCTGGGGCTTGCCGTAGTGGGAATCAGCAATGTCACCCACCACTGGCTGCCCAACCAGTTTGGCGAAATGGCCCCTGGGCTCTGGGAGATAGTTCAGGACTTAGGTCTACCCTTTGTCACCTTGCTGGCACTGGGGGTCGCCATTCCCGCTGCCGTGTTCTTGGCGCTGAGCAGCCGTCTGCGGGGCCGAGCCATTCCCTGGCTCTTGCTCTCGGTGCTGCTATTTCTCTCGCTCACCGTAAACGGACTCAACGTCATCATCAGCTACGTGGGGCGCTTCTTCCAGACCGCTCTGGCCGAGCAGGACGCACCCACCTTTTGGCGGTTTCTGTTTATCTATGCTGGGGTGTTTGTTGTCGCTACGCCGATTGTGGTCTACTACCGATACGCCCGGGACAAGCTGGGGCTGCACTGGCGGCGCTGGCTCACGCAGCAGTTCCTAGGGCGCTACTTCAATAACCGGGCCTACTACGAAATCAACCACTGCCCCGACATCGACAACCCCGATCAGCGTATCAGTGAAGACGTGCGATCGTTCACCCGCACGTCACTGTCGTTCCTATTGATGGTGCTAGACTCGGTGATTTCCTTGATCGCTTTCACCGGCATTCTCTGGTCCATCTCCCATCTGCTGGTCGGGGTGCTGCTGACCTACGCCACGCTGGGCACCTTGGGCACCGTGCTGCTGGGTCGTCGCCTGATTCGGCTAAATTTTAACCAGCTCAAGCAAGAGGCCAACTTCCGCTACGGCCTAGTGCACGTGCGAGATAACGCCGAGTCCATCGCCTTCTACCAGGGTGAGGAAGAGGAATCCGTTATGGTGCGCCAGCGGCTCGGCTAGGCGCTGCGCAACTTCAACGTACTGATTGGCTGGCAGCGCAACCTTGATTTTTTCACGACGGGCTATGGCTACTTTGTAATCATTGTTCCGTCCCTAGTTGTCGCACCCCGATATTTTTCCGGTGAGCTCGATTTTGGCGCCATTACCCAGGCGAGCTTTGCGTTTGCCCAGGTGCTCTCGGCCCTGTCCATTATTGTGAACCAGTTTGAATCCCTGAGTGCCTTTGCCGCCGGGGTCGATCGCCTAGACGGATTTAGAACCGCCATGGCAACCCCTACCGATGGGAACCAGGAGACCATCGAGCGCCAGCTGAGCGGGGCGATCGCCTTGAACGACTTCACGCTCAATATCCCCGGTACGCAAAAGAGCCTGGCGCGTAGGCTTTCGATGTCGGTGCCCCAAGGCCAAGGGCTGCTGGTAATGGGCCCCAGCGGCTGCGGCAAAAGCTCACTGCTGCGGGCGATCGCCGGACTGTGGCGTCAGGGAAAGGGCACCATTGCCGCGCCGGCCGCCACCGAGATGATGTTCTTGCCCCAGCGCCCCTACATGCCGTTGGGTAGCCTGCGTCACCAGGTGCTCTATCCCTACCGACGCCAGCACATTAGCGATAGCGAACTGAGGCAGGTGCTGCGTCAGGTAAATCTCGACGGCTTACCGGAGCGAGTTGGCGGCTGGGACGCAGAGCTAGACTGGGTGGATGTTTTGTCTTTAGGGGAGCAGCAGCGCCTCGCGTTTGCCCGCCTGCTGCTGACGAAGCCCCGCTACGCGATTTTGGATGAGGCGACCAGTGCTTTGGATGCCGATAACGAGGCCCGCCTTTACCGCTGTCTTCGAGACCAGCAGACTACGCTGATCAGCGTCGGCCATCGCGCTAGCCTAGAGCAGTTTCACGACTGGCTCTTGACCTTTGATGATCAGGGCAACTGGCGGTCGCGAGGTCTAAAGAAGCTTATTACTGCCGGGTAGATGATCAAAATCATCCCCCCAGCCCCAAAACGACGAGACCTCCCGCAAGCAGCGCAATCAGCCCCAGTCCCAGCCAGACGAATCCATTGTCCTTGGTATTCACCTGGCTCAAGTCCACCGGCTCTGGCTTCGGCTTTGGCTTGGGCTTGCGCGGCTTCTTAGGCGGGGCATACTGCGACATTCCCTTGCCCGAACCGCCCTCCTCCAGCGCTGACAGGTCAGGAATCGAGGTTATCCACTCGGGCCGGAGCTTGAGCTGCGGGGCCTCCAAAATATAGAGCAGGCGACGGGCCTGTTTAGCGGTGACGTAGTCTGGGTGCTGGGAGATCTGGCGACATAGGGCAATGGCGTCCTGCATTTTGCCCTGTGCCTGATAGGCCGTCACCAGCCAAATCTTTACCTCGCCGCTGAAGGGCGAGATTTTACCCGCTAAGCTGGCCGCTTTCTCCAGGTGCTGCACCGCCTGGCGATATTGACCCCGCTCAAAGGCCAGCTTTCCCAGCTCATACTGCTGGCGAGCAATGGTGCGCTGATCGGTCATGCTTAGGCTACTGGAAGCTCACGTCCTGGACAAACTCTTTGGCAAACTCCGAGGCAACAATCATGCTGCCCACCCCGGCGTCCGTCAGAATCTCTAGCAGCAGGGCGTGGGGAACCCGGCCATCGATGATGTGGGTGGCGCGCACCCCCTGCGCCAGCGATCGCACGCAGCAGTTCACCTTAGGAATCATGCCGCCGGCCACAACGCCTTCGTTGATTAAGTCTCGGGCCTGCTGGATATTGAGCTTAGGAACGAGGCTGCTGGCGTCATCGCGATCGCGCAAGATACCGGGAATGTCGGTGAGCAAGATCAGCTTTTCGGCCCCCAGCGCGGCGGCGAGCTCCCCCGCCACCGTATCGGCGTTGATGTTGTAAGCCTGCCCCGTCTCATCTGCCGCAACGCTGGAGACGACGGGAATATAGCCCGCCGAAGACAGAGTCTCCACGACCTTGGGGTCGAGCACGCTCACTTCCCCTACAAAGCCGATGCCCTTATCGCCCTGGGAACGAGCGCGAATTAGATTGCCGTCTTTGCCACACAGGCCCACCGCTGAGCCGCCCGCCTGGTCAATCAGCGTCACAATTTCCTTATTGACCCGGCCCACCAGCACCATCTCCACCACGTCCATGGTGGACGCATCGGTAACCCGCAGGCCATCCTTAAACTGGGGCTCGATGCCTAGCTTGCCCAGCCAAGTATTGATTTCCGGGCCGCCGCCGTGCACCAGCACCGGCCGCAGGCCTACGCAGGCCAGAAATACTACGTCTCGCATCACGTCGGCCTTTAGACGGCCGTCTTTCATCGCCGCCCCGCCGTATTTGACCACCACGGTGCGGCCCGTGAACCGCTGAATGTAAGGCAGCGCCTCGCTGAGGACCTGCACGCGGGAGGCGGCAGCCGCTTTGAAGGATTCGGTATCGGTTGAAGTAGTGCGCACGGGGCCAGATGCATTTAAGGACTGTTTTTCAGCATACCACCACGATTATTCGCCGTCCTACAGGATTCGAGAGAGGGCCGTCACCTTTGCCATTTTATTGGCCTCAAGCCCCAGCAAATCCTGCGCCGTTAGCCAACCTTCTTTAGTCAATCGGGCCAAAACGAACAAGATCTCCTCCGGCCTATCGTCATATTTGCCGTCAATATCGAAGCGGCGAGCGCTTAGAAAATCGTTGAGCTGCCAGAGGTCGCTGAGCTGGGCGACCTGGTCTGCTTTTTCCTGCACCCACTGGACTAAGCTCTCGGCTTCTCGCTTGCGCGCTACCTGCAAGGCCGCCTTAGCGATCTGCTGCTCTTCTACGGACCACTGGGTTTCGCTTGCCTGCATCATTGATCGGAATAACTTATTGGTTATTTCAATATCCCTCAATATCAGATTTTTTGCAAAACTTCATAACTCATCTCATAATTTAGGCCGAACCCCTGAAATAGGAATTCGGCCGGGTAAAGATGAGAGCCAGCGCAGCCCTAGGTCTCAGCAGCAATGCTGCGGGCAGCCGCTAGAGGGCGATCGCGAGACGCCCTACTGCATCAGATTCAGCAGCTCTTTGGGGGAGGCCAGCAGGTCGATGGCCACGAAGAAAATTTTGCCCTCTGGGTTGAGCAGGAAGCGCCAGGCGATATTCATGCCAACGCTAGCCCCAAACCACGGCGTCTGAACTTTGCCTGTGACTTTAGTTTGCGTAAAGCCATCCTCAGCGGGCTCAGTGACGCCCCGTTCGGGAATCAGGTTTAGGTTCTGGCACTCTTCTCTAAAGAAGCGCTGGATATTTTCCTTACCCACGATGGGCTTGCGAAACGGGGGCTGCAGCGCGCCGTCGGGGGTAAATAGCTGGATAAGGGCATCGAAATCGTTGGCGTTTAAGTTGTTCATATAGCCCAAAATCGTAGGATTCTCCACCCCTTCGATGGTGACCTTAGTCCGCTGGGCTAAGTCTTGGGGGGCCTCTACGGGTTCTGAAACCCGCTCAGCCGCCTTTAGATTTTTGCTGTCGAAGCCCATATCCACCACAGAATTGCGCAACACGGTGATCTGCTGGCCCGATTCTAGGTTTCTGATGTCCTGCAGTACGGCGGCGGCGTTGGCCGATAGCTTATAGCCCTGAGGGATAGGCGCTACAGCCCCGTCAGCCATCCACTGGCCGAGCTGATACCAAAACCCGAGCTTGATGTTGGGGGACCAGGACGCGTAGGTGCGGCAAATGGGCTTATCGGCTCGGTTAGCCAAGTCGCACATGGTCTGCGACTGCGCTTGAAACGGCATCCCTCGAATTTCATTTAGCGTCCGCTCTGCAAACTGCATGCTGGCAGCGCCTAGAGCCGGTCTGGTAATAGATTTTCCCATCTCTAAATAGGCGAACCAAATGAGAGCCAGCTGGTCCTCGGCGCTGAGCTGATTAAATCTTGCGATGGTAGCCGGCACGGCGTCGGCTTGGAGGGTGCTGGGGAAGATATTGCGAGCTGACTCAACGGTGAAAGGCATGGTGATATCCTCATATATGAAGCAGCCTCACTACGGTAGGTTAGCGATTTGGGCTACCGATTGAGCAAAGAGGCTATAAGGGTAGCGTATGAGATCGCGGTACCGTTTCCCATAAAGAAGTCCTAACTGGCGATCGCCTATTCCAAAATTCTGACGCCGACCACCGATGCGTTAAAGCGATAGGTCTGGCCCTCAAGCTCCATCACGCTGCCGATCTTCACCTTGTTGTTGCCAAACACCACGCTGTCGTCCGTTACCTGAGCCTCGTCCGCCAGGGTCACCAGCATGTCTACCGTATAGTCCATCTCTGGGCGAGGGTCGGGGATGGGCTTTAGGGTGCCGTCCGGTTGGGGGGTCGCCACCGTGCGGGGGAGCTCTTCAACCGACTTGACGTCTACCCGCCCAAACGGCTGATTGCGAATGATGATTTCCGTTGAGCCCTCTTCCCGGATGCTCTCTACCAGGCTTTGGGGGTCTGCAGCCGTCAGGCCTCGCACCATCACATCGACCTCAACGGGCTGCGTCGTTGCCCCAATCTGGGCCACCGACCCCGAATCGCCAGGGACAAGAAAAATACCTGCGATGGTCAGTAGGACAACCACCACAGCCCCCACATCGAGAATGCCGATGCGTCCAAACAGTCGCCCTTTTGAGTCTAAAATTGTCATGGATGCGCCTAGTGAATGTCGCCGTCGAATACCATGACTAGGGTACAAGAATTTACGCCGCGCGTGATTATGAGGTCGCCATAGTAAGGTCGCTGTAGATAAGTCGCCATGGAAATGAGCTTAGGACTTGACTTTGGCACCTCCGGGGCGCGAGCGATCGCCATCGACGGGGAGCAGGTGCGGGGCGAGGCGCGCTGCGACTATCCAGGGGGCGCGATCGCCGCGGACGCTTCCCAGTGGCGCGACGCCCTCTGGGCGCTGCTGGATGCACTGCCGCTAGAAATCCGCCAGCGGCTCACCGCGATCGCCATCAACGGCACCTCAGGCACCGTACTGCGGTGCGATGGCCGGGGGGAGCCCGTTGGGGAAGCCATACTCTACAGCGACAGCCGGGGCCGCGAAATGCTGGACGCGATTGACGGCATTGCCCCCGCTGAGCATGTGGCGCGCAGCGCCAGCTCTAGCTTAGCTAAGCTGATGTGGTGGCACCAACACGATTCTCTAAGGCAGACGCCTTCTGACCCTGGCCCCATCTATTTTCTGCACCAGGCCGACTGGCTGAGCTTCTTGCTCCACGGGCAGCTTGGGGTGAGCGACTACCACAACAGCCTCAAGCTGGGGTATGACGTGGCCGCGCTGAATTATCCCGACTGGTTTAGGACGGTGCCAAAGACGCTGGTGCTGCCGGAGGTGGTTGAGCCCGGTACGCCGATTGGGCCGGTGCGTGCCACCGTCGCTGAGCAGTTTGGCATTCCCCAGGGCTGTCAGGTCTGCGCGGGCACCACCGACAGCATCGCGGCCTTTTTAGCCAGCGGCGCGGCAAATGACGGCGAGGCGGTGACCTCGCTGGGGTCGACCCTAGTGCTAAAGCTGCTCAGCCCTCATCGAGTGGAGCAGTCATCCTCGGGTATCTATAGCCATCGGTTTGGCGATCGCTGGCTAGTGGGTGGAGCGTCAAACAGCGGCGGCGCCGTGCTGGCGGAGTTCTTCGATGCAGAGGCGCTGGCGTCGCTGAGCCCAGAGATTCACCCTGAGAAGGACAGCGGCCTCAACTACTACCCGCTGCTGCAGCCGGGGGAGCGCTTCCCAATTAACGACCCTGATCTACCGCCGTGCCTTACGCCGCGCCCCGACGATGTAGCGCTATTTCTGCAGGGCCTTTTAGAAGGGATGGCCCACATCGAGGCGCTGGGCTACAAAACACTGCAGTCGTTGGGAGCTGCCCCGCTGGTCAAGGTCTATAGCGCTGGCGGCGGTGCCGGAAATGAAGCCTGGAGCGCCATTCGGTCGCGTTATCTAGGGGTGCCGGTGGTGCAAGCCGCTCAAGGTGAGGCCGCCTACGGCACGGCCCGTCTAGCCCAGCGGCGATCGCTCTGCGGTTGAAGCCTAGGTCAAAGCCCAGATCTGGGGCTTAGGGCATCGTGTCTTCTTGACCGCTCCAGGGCATGACGTTGCCCGTGGGAGCAGTTTCGAGGTAAGACACGGCCCAATACATACTCAGAGTAGAAGTGCCCACAATCATCCAAAGACCGCTAATGATTGCCATTTGCCAAAACAGCGCGCGCTCCCGCTGAACGCGCTGGGGGGTACGCTTTTCTCGTCCCCCCAGCAGCACGAAGTAAAAGCCGCGGACGCCAAAGACCGGAACGGATAAACGCACGTCTAAGGCGTGGTTTCTGGGCATCAGGCCCTGGCAGGACTTCCTCAGGCTTGCTTCTTGCTCGGCGGTGAGGTCTGCGCGGGCGGCAGGGCTCAGCCCAGTAATGAGGCGATCGTAAAAGAAGTTGGCGGTGGAACCACCAGCTTGGCCGTTGCGAGGTTTAAAAGGTGATCTCACAGGGGAACTCCACTAAATAGCTGTTTTATGCATTGAAGCCTTCCGCAATCTAGCGTGGACCCAAGGTCAAAACCCTCCGTGGTTTTTGGGGATTGATTGGGGCTTACGGCGCTGAATTTGGGTTGAATTGACTAGAGCGATGGTGAAGGGACGGGACGCCTATCGCAATTGTCTTGTGCATTGCTCTCCTGAATTGCTTCACAGGGGCTTCTTATCGATGGCTCAGATTGGGGTCATGGCGCGCTCAGAGAGCCCCGGCACTATAGAAACTGTAGACAACAGGCAACAAGGCCAACGCAACAAGAGGCCGCCTGAAATCAATACTCAATTTCCAAAAGGAGATCTGTATGAAACGCTTTTTCACTGCTGCCGTATCTATCGCTGCTATCGCTGCTATCGCTTCCCCTGCCGCTGCACTGTCAGGTCGCCATGCTGAAGAGTTTCACGAAGGCCTGGGCAATAAGCTCTCCGGTCGCCATGCCGAAGAATTCCACGAAGGCCTGGGCAACAAGCTATCTGGCCGGTTCGAGGAAGAATTCCATGAGGGCCTAGGCAATAAGTAGTGTTCCCGATGAGCTGTAGTTGAGTCAATGCATAGTACTCCAGTTGTCCCAGGGTTTCGCATGACCCTGGGATTTCTTTGTTCTCAAATTCCGCAAGGTCTCACGCTGGCCGCGCTACCACCATCAAGAAATCTGCCGGTGGCGCTAGGGTCAGCCCCCGCCGCACTGGCCTAATCTCCTGGGTCACCTTCCGAAACCGCCACTGCCCCAGCACCGTCGCCAGCACCAGCTTCATCTCCATCATTGCCATCGCCGCCCCAATGCAGTAGCGGTGCCCGCCTCCAAAGGGCATAAACTCCGCTGAGGAAAACGATCGCTCTAAAAACCGCTCTGGTCTAAATCGCTTCGGCTCGGGGTAGATTTCTGGATTTTGATGCAGTAGATAGGTGCAGGGGAATAGAATGCTGCCCGCTTCAACGTCGTAGTCCATCAGCGTCATAGGCGATCGCAGCATCCGCACTCCCGTCGTCAAGGTCACTGGATAGACCCTCAGCGACTCCTCGCACACCGCCGTCAAATAGGGCAGCCGGACGACGTCACCGGGGTCCGCGTCCGGGCCGAGCTCACCAAGCTCCTGCCGCAGCGTCTCCTCTACTCCTGGCGTCGCGTGAATCCAGTACATGGCCCAGGTGAGCGCCGAGGTAGTGGTCTCGTGGCCCGCGATCAGCAGCGTCATCAGCTCATCGTGTAGCTCTACATCGCTCATCGCTTGCCCTACCTCATCCCGGGCGGTAATCAGCAGCGAGAGAATGTCGTCTCCCAAGGGCTTGTCGTCGGCCAATGCTGCGCGTCGTTCCTGAATTTCGGCGTAGATCAGCGCATCTACCCGCCGCTTGCGATCCAAAAACCGCCCCCAGGGGCTCCGGCGGCCCCAGTCGCGCTGCAGCGCGGGGAAGAAGATCAGGCCGGCCGCTAGGGGAGTGCCTAAAACTTCTAGCATGTCGCTGGTGGACTGGCGAAACTGCTCAAATCGCCGCTTACGGCTCGCCCAGTCGTCCTCGGGTCTACGCGCCTCGGTGATGCCAAACACCGCCTTCAAAATTACCCGCAGCGTAATGTCCTGCATGGGCGCGCGGACGCGGATAGGCTGCTGAAGCCGCCAGCCATTGCTGACCCGCAGGGTCGTGGTCACCATCAGCTCGCCGTAGGTGCGCAGGCGATCGCCGTGGAAGGGGGGCATCAACAGCTTGCGCTGCCGCTGGTGGCGATCGCCATCTAGCAGCAGCACGGAGTTATCTCCCAGCAGGGTTTGCAGCAGCGTGCCGTCGCCCGAGGCATTGGTGAAGCAGTCGGGGGGGCTAGCAAAGATAGCCTGCACGGCCTCAGGATGGCTGACGTAGACCGCGTAGGGCGGCCGGCGACCGACCTTGAACAAGTCACCGTATTGATGACGGTACTGCTCAAGGTAGCCCGTTGGGTTGAAGGCCAGCTTCAGCATTCTGGGAATGCGCGCTGTAGTAGGACCAGTGAGTTGCGTCATAACACATAGACCTTAGTGGGCTAGATTTTAGCTGACGAATCTTAATCGGACACGCTTTAATTGGCAGACACATTTCAATTGGCAGACCAGTTGGCAAACTTTCATACACAAATTGGCAAACTGCGCACGAACTGCAGCGGACAGGCGATAATGCCTCTAGACGATAGGGATAACTGTTTTGGCTAGCAAACTCATCAACAAACGACTGACAATTCTTGGAGCTGGCGTAATTTTTCTTTCAGGTCTGGTGATGGGCTGCGGCTCAGATGAGCCCGACGCTGCCTCCTCTAATCCGCCAGCATCCAGCGAAGCGGCGGGTAATTCTGAAGCGGCACCCCAGGTAGATTCGGCGTCCGACCCTGCTCAAACTGCTGAAGCGGCACCCCAGGCGGCCACCGGCCAGCCCGTAGACGGTGCCGTCGAAGGAAGGAACGTACTCTGCAGCACCCCCAGCCAGATCGCTCAGGTGACCTGGGAGGCCGACAAGCCTCGGTTTACCCTAACCCGCAAGCCCGACGAGTCTGTACTCGACCGGGCAACACCCGTTGCAATCAAAGAGGAGGGCGATAGCGTCACCTATGGCTATCTACAGGACGCGACGGCCTACCTGAAGACGTTCGACAGCGGCAACTGCATGGTGCAGACCCTTGATGCCCAGGGTAACGTAATCCTTGAGGAGTACGGGCGTACGAGTTAATTGACCCTAGCGCAGGGCGCGATTCTCGCTGAGCGTTACCCCGCCGTTGAGGTCGACGGTGACGACAGATTCGACAGTGTAGGCGGTGCACTGACCTGAACTATCGATAAGGTCAGTGCTGCAGCCCTGAAAGGTAAACGTTCGGCTTCCGTCTAAATTTTCGACGAAGGGAGTCTCTTGGGCTGGCCCGTGCATTGCCGGCTCCGATCGATAGTTGAGAATGCCACCATTTTCTCGCTCAGCGGCTTGACGGGCGAGGTTCCTGGCCCGTACCAGGTCTGCATCAATAAGCTGGGTTGCTTGGAGCGGCTGGGCGACTGCGGAAGTTGAGCCATTGAGCAAGATGAACCCTGCCATTACGCTGACCGCAAGCGGGCTGAATCGGTTGAGCATGGTGTGTTTCAGTGGGTGACAGCGGGTGAAGAACGTTTCAAGGATAAGCGATCTAGGTCTCAGATGGCTCAATCCTGCGCCGCAGCGCCTTGACCTGTCCTCGTTTCGCCTTGCTGTCTAGCCGCTTTTGCTTCGCTCGCCGGGAAGGCTTTGTGGTTTTGCGGGGTGGCGCAACCACCAGCGCCTGCTGAATTAACCGCTGGAGCCGCCGCAGGGCATCTTCTCGATTTTTCTCCTGGGTGCGGTGCTGCTGGGCCTTGATGATGATCACGCCGTCTTTAGTGATGCGGCGATCGCTCAAAGAGATCAGGCGCGCCTTGACCCGCTCGGGCAGGGATGAGGCGTGAATATTAAAGCGCAGGTGAATGGCCGTCGCCACTTTGTTGACGTTTTGCCCCCCAGCCCCCTGGGAGCGAATAGCGCTGAGGTCCACTTCCTCTAGGGGAATCGCGACGCGATTGGTGATTTGGAGCATAGGGCGCAAAAGGCTGTAGAGAACTAGTTTGAGCGGGACTGGCTTCAACTCTAATTTTATAGCGTCGGCCCTATCGCCCAGAATACAAGTTTTGGTACAAGGCCTGACCCGCGTCAGCGATAGGCGGCTGACAAACCGTTTGAGACATCTGCCCGGTCGCCTATCGCTTTTTGCACCTGCTATTTGCCCTGCTAAGTAATCGGCTCCCGGAAGCCAGGGTAGAGCGTCAGGCCGCCGTCGATAAACAGAGTCTGTCCCGTAATGTAGGTGGCGTCATCAGAGGCCAAAAACGCGACCGCCGCCGCCATTTCCTCAGGCTTGCCGGCACGGCCCATGGGAATAAATTCTTCAATTTTCTTCCGCTCTTCCGGGTCGTTGATCCAGTCGTCGTTGATGGGCGTGACCGTGGCCCCCGGCCCAATCGCATTGACCCGAATGCCCCTGCGCGCGTACTCCAGCGCTAGGGTACGGGTCATGTTTTTCATACCGCCTTTGCTCATCGTGTAGGCCAAGAATCCGGGACGGGGAATAACTTCGTGCACGCTAGAGTTATTGATGATTACGCCTTTGACATCGTGCGCTAAAAAGTGCTGTAGCGCTTGCCGGGCGCACAAATAGGCTCCCCGCAGGTTGATGTCCAGCATTTTGTCGAACTTTGAAAGCTCGATCTCATGAGAGGCTCCTTCAAACTGTACGCCCGCGTTATTGACCAGAATATCCAGTCCACCAAAGCCGGTAATCGCCTCGTTGAATAGCCGCACCACGTCCGCTTCCTTAGAGACATCCGCTTGAACCAGTAAAGGTTTATTGACGCTGCAGCTCTCCATCTTGCCGCAGGCTTCTAGCATCTGCTGCTTGGTCTCTTCGGCCTCTTCCGGGCTGCTGTAGTAGTTGACGCAAACATTGGCTCCTTCCTCAGCAAATTTCTGGGCGATCTCCCGCCCGATGCCGGTGCTCGCTCCCGTAATCAAAACGCTCTTACCTTTCAGTCCCCGCATACTTGAAGCCTCCGCTTGGCCAGCTGGCCGGAATGTGACAATGACACCCAAACAATACTGGTGCTTCAAGAATATTGCCTCATTCTCCAGCCAGAGTTAGGCGATTAACATTAGCCTCTAGAGCGAGTGAGACGGCCCACAAAACTGCCCCTATGGCAGGTTATTTCACCCGTGATATAAAGTTCAATTGAGGGGGTACAGCCGTTTCCCCAACCTGTCAGAGTCTTAATTTGAACAGCGTCTCTACTGTCGCGCGCAAGCTAGGTCTACGATACGTCAGCGATAGCCAGCCGGGAATTCGCCGACAGAAGGTGGGTCGGGGATTTAGCTATTTTGACGTTGAGGGAAACCGAATTAAGGATCGGGCTGAGCGCGATCGCCTCAAGCAGCTTCCGATTCCGCCCTCCTGGCGCGACGTGTGGATTTGCCCTGTTGAAAATGGTCACCTGCTGGCCACCGGGCGTGACGCCAAAGGCCGCAAGCAGTACCGCTACCATCCCGAGTGGCGGAAGATGCGCAACGAAATCAAGTTTGAGCGCCTGCAGACCTTTGGCCGGCTGCTCTCCCGCATCCGCGAGCAGACCGACGCCCACCTGCGCATGCACGGGCTGCCGCGCCAGAAGGTGCTGGCGCTGGTGGTCAAGCTGCTGGAAACGACGCTGATTCGCATCGGCAACGTAGAATATGCCCGCGAGAACGACTCCTACGGGCTGACCACCCTGCGGACAAAGCACGTCGACATCGAAGGGAGCCAGGTGGAATTCGAGTTCACCGGCAAGAGCGGCGTTGACCACCACATCGAGCTCACCGACCGGCGGCTAGCGCGGATCATTAAGCGCTGCTACGAGATTCCCGGATATACGCTGTTTCAGTACATCGACGAGAACGGCGATCGCCAAAACATAGACTCGGGAGACGTGAACGACTACCTACAGGCGCTTACCGGCGAGGACTTGACGGCGAAGGAGTTTCGCACCTGGGGGGGGACGGTGCTGGCTGCCCTAGCGTTGGGTGAGCAGGAGCTAGAGGAATCGGAAACGGCGGCGAAGCAGCGGGTAGTGGCGGCGATTAAGTCGGTGGCCAAGCAGCTGGGCAACCGCCCTGCTACCTGCCGGAAATACTACGTCCACCCCCGCATTCCAGAGGCCTACTTGTCAGGGGATTTAGCGCCGCTGATGCAGTCCGCCGAGCAGACAATTGAGCGCCTGGAGCGCTACGAGTGCGCAGTCCTTGAGCTGATTGATTCGTGGCGCTCTGCGATTTAATCTTTGAAGCAGTCGTGGAACTACTGACCATGTGGAACACCATTCAAGCGGGTTTAGGGCTGCAGGCCGAGACCTTGAGCGCGGGCCAGATTGCCTGTCGGGCCGTTGTGGTCTACGGCATACTTTTGGCGCTGGTGCGGCTGGTGGGCGATCGCCGCTCCAGCGGCAAGCACTCGGCTATCGACGTAATTCTGAGCATCATCTTGGGGGCGACCCTAAGCCGCGCTATTAATGGCTCCGTCCACTTTGGCGGCACCCTGCTGTCTGGAGTTATCCTGGTGGGGCTGCACTGGCTCCTAGCGGCGCTGGCCTTCCACGTTCCTCGGTTGGAGAAGCTGCTCAAGGGGCGGGCGCGGCCCCTGGTTGAGGACGGGGCTCTAAACCAGACGGCCCTCCGGCGGAGCCACATCACGCATCATGACTTGCTCTCAACCCTGCGGCTTGCGGGTCAGCCCGGGGATCTTTCCCAAGTGAGCCAGGCTACGCTAGAGACCAATGGCGATATCAGCATTATTAGCGATCGCCATATCCAAGCCATAGAAGTTTCGGTAGAGAGCGGGGTGCAGACGATTCGGATTCAGCTAGAGCAGTGAAGCTGCGCTGAAAGCTGACGCCCTTTCAGGAGAGCCAGCGCTGCACATCTGCCGAGGTATCGATATCGACCGCCCCCTCGGGAAAGGGCACCGCGCAGATTGCGTCGGGATGCCTTGCCAGGAGCGGCTTAGCGCCCTGACGACTTAAGCGCTTCAGCGCCAGAAACAGGCTCCGGTCAAACAGGGCCGGCACGCCGACGGTGCCTGAGTACGCCGAGGCGGCGATCGCCTTTCTAGTAGCTCGATGGGCGTTAACAAGCTGATTGACGAGGGCCGTGGTGACGAAGGGCTGATCGCACACCAAAAGCACTATAGCTTCAGCGTCCGGCGAATGGGCCTCAAGCCACTGGACGCCGCAGCAAATTGAGGTGCCCATGCCGACGTCCCACTGCGGATTGCGAAGCACCGTTGCCGACTGCGGCACCTCAGGCTGAATCTGCTCAGCGTAAGCCCCTAGCACGACGGCCACTGGGTCGCAAACCGAGGCGATCGCCGTCTCCAGGGTAGTCCGCAGCAGGCTGTGCTCTCTGTGGCGCAGGAGCTGCTTTGGCTCCCCCAGGCGCGTCGAAGCCCCAGCGGCGAGCACAATTAGGCCGACAGACAAGGTACGCTGGGGCGCTCGTGAATGGGGCCAGAGCGATCGCGCAGCGGCCTGCCATCGCGGCCTGCCATCGCGGCGCGAATTTCGGAGAGGATGGCGATCGCGATTTCCTCCGGCGTCTCGGCCCCGATATCAAGGCCAATGGGGGCATGGAGACGCTGCAGCTGTGCCGGAGTGAAGTCTACGCCGCCGCCTCGGATCTCCTGCAGCAGTCGTTCCGTGCGGTAGCGCGGCCCCAGCATCCCGACATAGCCAGCGTCAGAGGGCAGCAGCGCCTCCAGCCAGCGGCGATCGTCGAGGTAGCTGTGGGTCATGATTACGGCGGCAGTGCTGCACGTCAGGGGCAGGTCTTCCAATGCATCGTCAGCCCGCTTAGTTAGAAGCCGGTCTGCCATAGGAAAACGCTCTGGGGTGGCGTAGGCCGGACGGCGATCGCACACCGTGACCTGCCAGCCCAAGGCGTGGGCAAACTGCGCCATGGGTACGGCGTCGTGCCCAGCACCAAAGATGATTAGGGGAACCGGCGGGCGAATCACCTCCAGAAGGGCAGTGATAGTGCCGCGTCGGTAGGATTTTTCCTCCGACTTTCCCTGAGTGAGGACGGTTTCAGCATCCACGCGAATTTGGTCTAAAAGCGCGACGTCCTGGAGGCTAGAGACAGTCTCGCCGCTGGGGTAGCGCAGCAGGTGAGCGCCTAGCTTTGTAGCGGCGTGCTCAGCCTGAAACACGGTCACCAGCACCCCGGCCTGGCCCTGACTGAAGCAGGCGTCAATCAAAGCTAAGGGGTTGTGCGGCGCTGGGGTCAGCGCTTCAATGAGCACCTCTACCCTGCCATTACAGCCGATGCCCAGTCCCCAAACCAGGTCGTCGGTGGTGATCGCGTCGTAGGTCACCAGGCGCGGCTCCCCAGATGCGATCGCCGCTTGGGCATGACAGGCAATGTCGCTCTCCAGGCAGCCGCCGCTGATGGACCCGACGGACGCGCCGTTAGGCAGAATCAGCATCCTGGCTCCCGCTCGGCGATAGACCGACCCTTCAGTTTTGACGACAGTCGCTAGGGCGGCGGTTTCGTGGGGCTGCTGCCGGTAAATTTGAAGGATGTCCTGGAGTTCTTTCATGTCCCCTACAGGATCTTGTCCGGGGTGATAGGCAGATCCCGCACCCGTTTACCCGTCGCGTGGTACACCGCATTGGCCACCGCCGCCGCAACTCCCACCAGCGTGATTTCGCCCATGCCCCTCGCCCCCAGCGGGTTGGCGTTGTAGTCTGGCTCCCCGCAGAAGATCGCCTCGATATCGTAAATATCGGCATTCACCGGCACCAGGTACTCCCCTAAGTTAGCGTTCACGTAGTTGCCGAAGCGAGGGTCGATGTGGGTATGCTCGTGTAGGGCCATGCCGATGCCCCCCACCACGCCGCCAATCACCTGGGAGCGGGCGGTATTGGGGTTCATGATTCGGCCCACGTCAATGGCGCTGACCACGCGGGTGACGTTGATGTCCCCCAGCAGGTCGTCCACCTGCACCTCGACAAAATGGGCACCGAAGGAGTGCATGGAGTACTGCTGCTTTTCGTCGCCCGGCCGCGAGGTCTTCTCAACTTCGATCGCCTCCTGGTTGGCCTGGGCCAGAATCTCGCTGTAGCTGAGGCCCTGGGACGAATCCTGCTTTAGAGATAAACGACCCTCTGCGGCGATCACGTCGTCTTCCTTAGCGCCCGCCAGCGGTGAGTCAGACGGCACCAGCGCGATCGCCTGCGCCTTGGCCTCCTCACAAACGGCCTGCACCGCAGACCCCACCGATGCCACGGTCATGGAGCCACCGTGGGGCGGGGCGAAGGGAAAGCTGGAATCCCCCAGCTCAAAGGTGACGCGATCGCTGGGGATGCCCAGGGTGTCGGCGGCAATCAGGGTCATGGTGGTGTAAGTGCCCGGTCCCATGTCGCTGGCGGCGCACTGCACCACAGCGCTGCCGTCTGCGAGGATTCGGGCTTTGGCGGTGGCCTGCATGCGAAACATGGGATAGGTTGCGGTGGCCACACCGTAGCCGACGAGGCGAGGGCCGCTTTTCATTGAGCGCGGCTCTGGAGAGCGATCGCCCCAGCCAAAGCGCTCAGCGCCCTGCTGGTAGCACTGCCGCAGCGCCTTTTCTGACCAGGGCAGCCCCGACTCGGGGTCTTCTTCGGCGTAGTTAATCAGCCGCAGCTCTAGCGGGTCCATGCCCAGCTCGGAGGCCAGCTCGTCTAGGGCCGACTCTAGGGCATATACGCCCTGCGCCTCGCCAGGAGCCCGCATGTAGGTGGGCGAAGACACGTCGAGCCGCGCCAGCCGGTACTGAGTCTCCACATTGGGACAGGCGTAGAGGAACCGGGAGGCGTTCAGCAGGTTCTCGGTGTAGGTTTCGTAGGGGGCAACTTCCGCCGTGCCCGCGTGGATGATGGCGGTGAGCTTGCCGTCATCATCGGCTCCGAGGGCGACCCGCTGGGTGGTGTAGGGGCGATGGCCGGTGAGGGTAAACATCTGCTGGCGGGACACCACCAGCTTTACGGGGCGACCCACGGCGCGGGCGGCGACGGGGGCGATGCTGGTCTGCTGCCAAATGCGGCCCGCACAGCCAAAGCCGCCGCCTACAAAGGGCGAGATAACGCTGACGTTTTCCTGAGGCATGTCGAACAGCGTCCCCAGATGCCCCTGTACGTTCGTCACCCACTGGGTTTTGTCGTACACCGTCAGGCGCATCTCCTCAGGAGATCCCGAGTCAAGCCCCTCCCAGACGGCCAGCGTGGCGTGGGGCTCGATGGGGTTGTGGTGCTCGGTGGGCACTAGGTAGCTAGCGTCAACGCGGGCGGCGGCCTCGGCCAGGGCCGCGTCGGGGTTACCGCGTACGACGTTGCCGGAGTGAGAGTCGCTCTCCGGCGGCTCTTCCAAGTTTTGCGCCGCCTCCACCTTAACGGCGTGCTCCTCCGGAGCGTAGGTAACCCGCAGCAGCGAGGCCGCTTGCTCCGCCTGCTCCAGCGTCTCGGCGACGGTGACCGCCACCGGCTGCCCGTAGAAGTAAACCCGCTCGCTGTAGAGCATCTGAGGATACTTGCCTGACGGTCCGCTATTGCTCTCTTCACGCTCGGCTTGGCTAGAGGGCAGCGGTGGCGCGTTAAAGGGGGTCAACACCCGAATCACGCCGGGGACGGCCTCCGCTGCCTGAGTCTCGACGCGCAGAATGCGGCCTTTGGCAATGGTGCTGGTGGTGAGCACGCCATAGGCCATATTCTCCACCGCGAAATCCGCTGCGTATCGGGCCCCGCCTGATACCTTAAGCCGTCCTGTAACGCGCTTTTTAGCTTCTCCAATTTGGCTCATGACGCGGCCTCGCTCGTTGATGGGGCAATGGTAGATAGGGCGCGGACGATGGCCCGCTTGCCCAGCTCGACTTTGAATGCGTTATGTTCGTAGGTTTTGGCGCCGGCTAGGGCTGCGTCAGCCGCCTGCTGGAAAGCCGATTCACTGGGAGAGCGGCCGACCAAAAATTCTTCAGCAGCAGTGGCCCGCCAGGGCCTGTGGGCTACGCCGCCTAGGGCCAGTCGAGCCTCGGAAATGGTGCCACCTTGGACCTCTAAAGCTGCAGCCACAGACACTAGCGCAAAGGCGTATGAGTTGCGATCGCGAGTTTTGAGGTAGTGGGACGTGCGGGCAAAGGAATTGGCGGGCAGGTCTACGGCGGTAATCAGCTCGCCGGGCTGCAGATTGGTTTCAATCTGCGGCGTGTCGCCGGGCAGCCGGTGGAACTCGGTTGCGGGAATGGGGCGCTGGCCTTCAGGGCCGCTGACCTGCACCACCGCGTCCAGCGCCGCGAGGGCCACGCACATATCCGAGGGATGGGTGGCGATGCAGTCCTCGCTAGCGCCCAAAATGGCGTGGATGCGGTTAAAGCCCTCCAGCGCCGCGCAGCCCGACCCTGGCTGCCGCTTGTTGCAGGCCATGTCGGCGTTGGTGAAGTAGTAGCAGCGGGTGCGCTGCAGCAGGTTGCCGCCCACGGTGGCCATGTTGCGCAGCTGCGGCGTCGCCCCCGAGAGAAAGGCCTGGGACAGTAGCGGGTAGCGCTGGCGAATTAGCGGATGGTTGGCGGCGGCGGTGTTGCTGGCCATGGCCCCGATGCGGACGCCGCCGTCTGGCAGCTCAGTAATCTCGCTCAGCGGCAGCCGCGTTACGTCTATCAGGTGGTCGGGCCGCTCCACGCCTTCCTTCATTAGGTCCAGTAGGTTGGTGCCGCCGCCCAAATATTTGGCCTCCTGCAGGCGGCCCAAAAGCGCCACGGCTTCGCCAGGCTCAGCGGCGCGGGTATAGTCAAATGGTTTCATGGCTATACGCCCTGCACTTCGTTGATGGCGGCCACAATGCCGGGATACGCGCCGCAGCGACAGAGGTTGCCGCTCATGCGCTCGCGGATCTCGGCGTCGGTTAGCTCAGAGGGGGCGTCTATCTCCATGATGTTGTCGGTGACGGCGCTGGCGTCTCCGGCTTCGATCTCATCCAGCAGGGCCACGGCGGAGCAAACTTGACCCGAGGTGCAAAAGCCGCACTGAAAGCCTTCGTTGTCGATGAAAGCGGTCTGCATGGGGTGCAGATCGCCGGCAGCGAGTCCTTCAATGGTGGTGATCTCGGCCCCCTCGTACTGCATCGCCAGCGCCAGGCAGGAGTTGATCCGCTGGCCGTCGGCAAGCACCGTGCAGGCCCCACACTGGCCGTGGTTACAGCCTTTTTTCGTACCCGTCAGGTCTAGCCGCTCCCGCAGCAGGTCCAACAGCGTGACGCGCGGCTCGATGTCGAGGGTTTGTGGGGTGCTGTTGATGGTTAGGGAAACGGTGGTGAGTGGAATACTGGCGGTAGTCGGCATGGTTGTCGGCTCCTGAGTCGTTAAGGACTGGCCTCTAGCGGCCTTAAAGCGATCGCTGACTAGGGTGGCCAAGCTAGCCAATAGGGCAATCTGGCCAAAGCGTCGGCGTCGAAGTCGAATAGACATGGTTGGTAGTGGAAACGTTGGGCCTTGAGCTAAAGTGTGGTTTAAGCGCCAGGGGCAGTGCAGCGCGTCTTTGAGTAAAAGCGTCAATACTGGCTACTATACGGCGATCGCCCCGCAAGTGGCTACTCCTTACGGGGCAACTGTGCACGGCGCAAATATTTATGTCATGGCGCAAATATTGACCAAATATTGACCAAATATTGACGGAGCAGCTGCCTACAGAACAGCGCGACTTTACGAGCAGCGCTCCATCCACTGACTCATCTCCCAAAGGACGTGGCCCACCGACTCACGGGACCGGTAGCTGTGGCCTTCTAAGGGCAGTTCGACCCAGCGCACGTCTCCCCCTAGCCCCCGGAGCGCCTCGTAGAGCCGCTCACTCTGCACCGGGTAGGTGCCGGTGTTGTCGTCTTCTGCCCCGTGGATGAGGAGCAGAGGTTCATCGATGTCGGCGGCCGCCATGAAGGGAGACATTTTCATATAGGTGTCCTGGGCCTCCCAGAAGTGGCGTGCCTCCCCCTGAAAGCCAAAGGGCGTCAGCGATCGGTTGTAGGCCCCGCTGCGCGCAATGCCGGCGCAGAACAGATCGCTGTGGGCTAAAAGGTTCGCGGCCGTAAACGCTCCGTAGGAATGGCCGCCGACGGCAATCCGACCGGGGTCGCTGATGCCTGCGTCAGTCAAGTAATCGACGGCGGCCTGAGCGTTGAGCAACAGCTGGTCGACGTAGGTGTCGTTGGGCTCTGAATCACCGCTGCCCACAATCGGCATCGAGGGATAGCTGAGAACGGCGTAACCCTGGGTGAGCAAAAACAGCGGTGACGCGCCGTAGGGGCGTCGGAAGCCATTTTCGGTTCGGGTCACCTGACCGGCGGTCTCGGCACTTTCGAACTCCTCTGGATAGATCCAAAGCAGGGTAGGCAGCGGCGCATCAATGCCGGCCTGATAGCCTGGCGGCAGGTAGAGGGTGCCCGAAAGCTGAATCCCGTCTTCGCGCTCGTAGCGGACAATCTCCTGAGTCGTCTCTCGGTACCACGGCAGTGGGTCATCGAGCGTGACGACAGGCGTCACTGCTGAGGTCTGCAGATCGCGCAGCAGCAGACTGGGCGGGTCGAGCTGGGACTGCCGCCAGGTGAGGATTTGCTGGGCTTGGGGGTCGAGAACTTCCAGAATTGTCTCGTAGAACGGGTCTTGGGCCTGCCAGAGGCGATCGCGCGCGCCGGTCGATAGATCCCATCGGTCTAGAAAGGGGTAGACGCCCTCGGGGGAGACCCCTTCCCCGCTCATCAAAAGGCTGTCATCGGGCGAAATTAGCAGGGTGTACCAGCCGTACTCTCCCGGTGCGGTGACAGGGTAGCCGGGGTGGCTATAGGCGTCCTGCCAGTCTCGCTCGGCAAGCAGGATTGGGTCAGCGTCGGGCTGGCTCGGGTCGAGCTGCCAGGTCCAGACCTGCTTGGTCTCTGGCCAGAACTCAAAGCCGATCGCTAGGTCATCCGTTCCCCAGAGAATGTTGTTAAAGCGAAACTCCGTTTGCCAGAGGGTCTCAGGGCCTTGAGTGAAGGGAGCAGCGATTTGAAAGAGGGCGTCCCTAAGCTCAGCGTCCTGACGCGGGTCGCCGCCGTCCAGCGCTTCAACCCAGTAGAGGGTGGCGGGGCGATCGCTGCGCCAGTCTACCCGGCGGCGACCGGAGCGAACCGATCCCCGCGCTATGGGGATATCTTCGGCCAGCGGCAGGTCAGCAATGGGATACACTGCCTCGCCGTCACGATTGAGGACGACGAGCCGCTTGGGAAACCGATAGGCGGGGACCTGGTATGAAAACGGCCGGTGAATGGTCTCTTGTAAGATCCATTCACCATCGGGAGACGGCGTTACCTCATCGATGAGCAGGGGAGAGGTCAGGCGGCGGCGGCGGCCGTCGAGGCTGACCTGCTCTAAAACTGAAGTTAAGTAGTACTCAAACAGCGCCTCGTCGTGGGGGCTCGTTAGCAAATTGGTGTAGGTGCGCGCGGGCGCTTCTTGGCCCCGGTTCTCCTCGACGCGGGGACCTTGGGGAACCGCAGGCATTTCGGGGGGGGCTGCCTGCCGGGGGACAACTTTGCACAGCAGCCCCTCGTCCTTGGGAAGCCAGTCGCAGGGGGCGCCATAGACAGCGTTTAGAACGGGGTCCGTCAGCCGCCGAGCTTCATTTTCCATCGGGTCAAACACCCAGAGCTCTATCCCGTCTGGCCGGGTGAGGGTAAAGGCGAGATAGCGGCTGTCGAGGGACCAGCTTAGATTTCGAATATGGGCATCTTGGGGCAGATTAACGGCCTGCGCCCGGCTATTGTCCACGCGCCCACCCTCTATAGGCTTCAGCGTCAGCCCGCGATAGCCATAGGTCTGCGCTGGCCCATGGGTCATGGGGTTGAGCTGAACACCGGCAACGCTAATCACAGGCTCGCTGAGCTCTGCTAACGCAGGCATGGCGGGACGCTCTGCTTCCACGACCCACTGGTTATCTGGGGAAAGCAATACTCTAGGGCTGATCTGCGCATCGAGTTGCGATGCAATCGGTTCAGGCGGGGTCTGCCATACCGACTGCGCCCAGGCGGGGCTTAAGATACCCCAAGCTATAGGACCCAAGACACCCCAAACCAGAAGGCCAGCCAAATCGTGCACCAGGCTTCTCGCACTGCTAGATTGTCGAAACATTTGATCTATTGCACTTTCAGGAACTGCTCTCAACCAACTCTGCGCCTATCCTAGGCTAAAGTCAAACTCAACGAGGGTCTCATCCACATCAAGCGCCAAAAACCGATCGACCGGCATGTAGAGCCAGCGCAGGGCAGAGCTGGGGTCGGCCCCCATGGGCTTGAAGCCTAGGGCGAGAGCGAAGGCTTCGAGCCTGGGGTGAATGGAGACAGTATAGATGTCACACAGCCCCGAAAAAGTCTGCTGCATCTGCGCCAGGGTTGCCTGGGAGTCTTTCAGGAGCTGACAGGCGGCGGCATAATTCCGGTAGCTTGGCTTGATGTCCCAACTGCGCACAAAAACGACGCAGCAGTCTTCGCCTGGCGTAGCGACGCTAATGGGGTCCTCCTGCTCTGGGGTGTTGAGGTAGAGGCTACTGCTGGGGGGTAGGTGAAACTGGGCTTCGCAGCTCGCGTGGACGGGAAATAGGACGGATAGCCCTATGGGTTCATCGTCTGAGCCTTCTCTCAGAACCCGGAGCCCCTCTGGATATTGCGAGGCCCACTGCCGCAGCGTCTTCGTGATCTTGAAAGACCCCGCTTCTGGGCGATCGCTTGTCCAGCTGTAGTTTTCTTCCAGCAGAGCGGCCACTAGGGGCGCGTCGCACCGAGGGTTAAAGGCGTCGGTGTAGGTCTGAGGGGAGGCGAGCTGAGGGGTCCTCGGCAAAAAGCTGTCGGGCACCTGCAGACAGAGCCTGGTGCAGGTGCCATCGAAGGGCTCTCGTTTAACCAGGCGCTTGGCGACCAGCTGGTCTATCATCATGCCCGCTGCGCGAGGTGTACCGGTGTCGCGATCGCAGTAGAACAGATCTGCCGCCTCAGCGTGGGAGCAGCAAAAGACCGTGAGGGACTGGCTAAGGATGTCTATCGGCAGAGGCTCCCCAGCCTGTCGATGGGCATAGCCCCACAGCCGTACAAAGCAGGTGGCCTGTCGGCGGGTCAGTCCAGACTGGCCCACAATGGTATCGATGTAGCGCTGTTGAGAGGCCTGCGAGAACCACTCGGCGAGGTTTTTGGCGCTAGGGAGAGTGTCGAAATACGCTCCCGTATGCCGGCCCGCAGATGCGCTCGTTGAGCTGTCCAATGTCGCCTGTCTGTGGTGCGGTGCCATGGTTGACTCGGCCCTCGAAATAACTCTACAAGAAAAACTTCACCCCGCTTCAGGTGAATTCCGAACGCCTCTTAAGGCTAACCCATCTGGCACACCGCTTGGTGCCCCCTCCTTTTCCTCATAGGCACCCCCAAATTGCTGTGAGAGAGTTAATAGCATGGTGACTGCGCCGCAGAATGATTTAAGTAAGGGGCCGCAAGGCTGACGCAAGGGCGAATCACCATCTCACCATTTCCAGAGAGGACCAAAGGATGCCAGTTACAAACCAAGCCCCGTCTCGCCCTACCTTAGTAGCGCTTCCCACTATCACCCCTTCAGGCTACCGGGGCTCGCCAGGGGATCGCATTTCGGTCGATTACTTGGCCGTTATGTTTGAGACGATCATCGATCGCATCTTTCCGTCTCAAGGCCTGCTGCTGCTTAGTCCATCAGGGCAGCTCATTCAAAGCAGCCCGAAGGCGCGACAGCTCTGTGAGGCTTTAGATAGCGCTTTAGAGGCCGGCAATCCCCATCGGGCGAAGGCGCCCCGTCAAGAATCGCGCAAGCTGCCCCATAAAATTGCAGCTCTAGCGCATCGCCTTATCGAAAGCCGAGAGCTGTTTCCTGAGCAGCCCATTCAGCTTCATGAGGATTTGCTTCTAGAGAACGGCCCTCAGGTCCACGTCCAGGCAGAATGGGTGCACATCGATGCGCAATCCCCGGAATATATTGTCGTTACCCTAGAGGATTCTGCAGAGGTTGCCCAGCATCGGGCCCTATCTGATGCCTATCGGTATCACTTTACGCCTCGGGAAACCGAAGTGTGGCAACTTCACCTCCAGGGGCGCTCGTATCAGCAGATCGCCGATGACTGCGTGATCTCTATGAATACGGTGAAGCGCCACATGAAGAGCATTTACGGCAAGCAGCGCGGCGAGATTGACTGAAGGTATGCCATATCCTAGTGCTTGTGGCGTCAGTACCTGCGTGCTTTATAGGCGTACTTTGGCTGGTTTTCGTCGCTGGTGCCAGCTCTAGGAATACAGGTAAGAGTATGGGTGTAGTCTTATGGAGTCTCGTCATGCTGGGGGCCATTTTGGCAGCCCACTGGGGGGCAGATCAGCTTTCGGTGCCGCTGCAAAAGCTGCGGCAGCGGTGGGGCCTATCGGAAGCGGCAGGGGCGGCTTTTGTGGCCCTAGCCACGGCTAGCCCAGAGGTCGGTACAAATACGGCGAGCGCCGTCAAGGGGCTGGCCGATATCGGTCTAGGCAATCTGTTGGGCAGCAACATTATCTCGGTGCCCGCCATTGTTGTGGTGGCCCCTGGAGCGTGGCCCGCAGCGGACAGGTGACCGCCGCCACCACCAGCGTCATTGCTGACAACACGGCTATCATGTCCTTGGCGATGGTGCTGCTGGCGCTGGCGGGGCTATCCATTCAGGATTTACCGATGTTTCTGGTGAATCTGGGATTTGTGGCGCTGTTTGCGATCGCCTACGGCGCGCTGGTGAATTGGGGGGATGATAAGGGCAAATACAGCTTTGAAGCCTGGGAGGTAGGGCTGCTGGCGGCGCTGTATGGGGTGTATCTAACCGTGATTATTTTCGGTTTTCCATAGCGCCAACGTGCGCCAGCGCAGCGCAATAGATCTCAAGGCAGCCTGTGCTCAGCTGGCCTTGAACACCAGCGACAGATTGTTGGCCGGCATTGCCACTTGGTCAACCAGCTTTAAGCCCTGGGCTTGGGCAGCGGCAACCACCTCATCGAGTTCCCGGATGCCCCATTCGGCATTACGGCTGCGGAGCATTTGGTCGAAGTCCGCGTTACTGGGGACGAGCTGCCCCTGGACGCGAAACGGGCCGTAGAGATATAGGACGCCGCCCGTACCCGAAAGAATGCGGCCAGCACCGGCCAGCAGCCCTAGCCCGGCTGTCCAGGGGGAGATATGCAGCATATTAATATTGACAACGGCGGTAATTGGGCTGTCGAGGCGAGCTTCGCTGCCTTGATCTAGAGCAGTTTCGACGGACCACACGGTCTCTTGGGCGTCGAGATAAATCGGCGCAAGCAGATTATCGGCCGGCTGATGCTGTTGCCATGCGGCAATGCTGCTGAGGGCCTGGGGGTCGCGATCAGACGGCAGCCACGCGCGGGACTGAAGATGCGGCGCAAAGTAGACCGCATGCTGCCCCGTTCCGCTGGAGACCTCGAGTACCGTTCCCTCTGCGGGCAGGACACGCTGGAGCACCGCCAGAATGGGGTCTCGGTTGCGTTCGGTCGCGGGGGCGTACTGGCGCTCATCGGTCATAGGCAGAGCTACTCAATGCTAAGGGCCTAGATTACAAATAGTGGACCGGCATAGAGTAGCGGAAATGCACTCTCGTCGCCTAAGAACTCAGCAGACGCCAGCGAGGATGATTCTGGCAGTAGGTCAATGCGCTCGGGGGGCGCTGTGTCGCTCAGGCGCGACTGGGGACCTAGCGGCGCTTCCCCTACTTCTGAAGCAGCCTCGGGGAGCGCGGAGCGCCGGCTGTCTGCCGGCGCTGCTGGGTCAGGTGCCGCCGGGCTGCCGGGTGCCGCTGAGGTCTGGTCGCCCGGCGCGCTTGGGGTAGCAGGCGATCGCGGGGCGACGTCTAGGGGCTCTGCGACGCTGCCGGACTCATCTACAAACTCATTTGAAAAGCGCGGGGCAGCGGGCGTGAGCGCTGCAGGCGTCTCTGATGGGTAGACGGCATCAGGAGGGAGTTGCGGGTCGGGCAAAGGGGCTACGACTGGCCCTCGAAATTCGACCGTAGGCGCTGTACTGCTTTGAGCTGGGCGATCGCCCGGGACGGTCTCAATCCTGGGCAGCGCTGCCGGCTGCCCTGCTGACTGACGAACTTCGGGCTTCCGCGCCGGGGCTGATCTCACCGCCGCCGGGGCCGGAGTCGCGGCGGGCGCATTCGGCGAGAGATTGGGCCGTTGGCGAGCGGACCGTTGGCGAGCGGCGTCGATCTGGGCCTGCCATTGCCGTCTGAGGGTGCGGGCCTCGCCATAGAGCGCTCGGCCTGCGCGTACGGCCGAGGCCTCGCGAATTGCTCGGCCAAGCTGTCCTCGGCTGGCGTGCTGGCGTGCCTGATCGAGAATGGGTCGGTCTTCGATGGTTTGAATTTGCTCGGTCCATTTGGCGATCGCCCCCTGAGCCTCGCCATAGAGGGCGCGGTCGGACTGAATCTGGCCGGCGCGGACCACCGCTGCCCTCAGATCCGCTACGCCACCGGACTGGGCCAGCTGCTGGGCGGCTCTCAAGTAAGGCTGATCTTCAATGCGCTCGATCTCCCGTTGCCAATGGGCCGCAAGGGTCTGGCTCTGGAGGCGTCGCAGGTGCCCAGCGTCGATCTCAGCGGCGCTGGAGATGGCTGTCTGGTATGAGGCCACCGCTCCGCCGTCCGCCGCCAGCCGCGCTTGATAAAGCTGGCTCAAGTCCTGAATTTGCTCTTCCCAGCTGGCAATGCTAGATGACGCCTGGGGATAAAACCGGCTCTCTGGGGTGATCGCCTTTGCGGTGGCGATGGCGCGGTTGAGGTCCCATAAATGGGCGATGGTGGGCTCCCAGTTGGTGAAGCTGGCGATCGCCCGCTTCCGGGCGCGACTTAAAATCATCAGGTCGTGGGCGTCAATGGCCAAGTCTGGGACGCCGGCCACCAGCTCGCCCACAGCGATCGCCTCGGGGAACCGAGTGGCGTACCAATCTTTGAGGCCTTTATCCAGCAGGCGATCGCCCCACTGGTTAAGCTCCGGCTGCATTTGGGCCCAGGTGTAGGTGTCGGTCTCAATCTGCTGAGCGAGGCCAATCGCCTGACTCAGCCCTTCTGGCGTACCCGCCTGGGCGGCGCGCTGGGCATCCGAACGCCGCCGCTGGGCCGCCTTCTCTGAGGAGACCTGCTCGCTCAGCGCCTGGGTCTGCTGCGATCGCCAGTAGCGGTATTCCGAGTACCGCAGCGTCTGAATCACTTGGGTCACCTCACCCCACTGGCTGGCCCGAATCGCCGCCTGAGCCTGGCTCACCAAATCTTCGCCCCAGGCCCAAGTTTCGTCCCACTCGGCTAGGGCGGCCAAGGCATCCTCATGGTTGGGGCTGCGGGCAGGAATCTGCTGGGCAAGCTGACGGCCCTGCTCCAAATTACCCTGGCGTACCGTCCGGTCGGCAATCTCTAGAATTGAGGCCGACCACTCCGCCATCCAGTTTTGAGCTTCGTTATAGAGGGGATGGGTCTCTTTCCAGCTGGACATCAACGCTAGCCCCGCCAGCAGATCCTCCGCGTCGCCGGATGAAGCAGCGATTTGGGAGCAGTAGAGGCGATCGATGTCGGGGGAGAGGGACGACAGTCGCTGACATTCTGGAGCCGTGGGTACCGACAGCAGCCATAGAAAGGCGCTGACGGCTGCCGCGCCCATGGCCATGCACAGGGCTGATGACACCAGCAGCCATCGCCAAGGCGCTGACCGACGGGATGAAGACCCAGGGGCAACGCCGACGCTGCCGATGTTGGGGGAAAAAGATGAATCAAGCTGGCTCATGACGGAATGGGGGATTTTAACGTGGGTCGAAGGGCTAGCCTGACGCCTGACTGGCGTTTACCGGCGGGGGAACAAAGTGGGGTAGAGCAACGTCATGTCGAAAGGCGCAACAGACCGCAAGCGGTCTTCTCTAGAGCAAAGTTTCTGAGCTAGGAAGACTAATTAATGTAAAGAACTAATTAATGTAAAGAACTGAGAGTGGATGGCCCGGCATATGGGACCTCTGGCCCTTGGTGTTCCCCTGGGATGCCTGACATATTTAATCATGAATTTTGGCCCAACAGATGTAACTTTAGCCAGATAGATCTGTGGCTCTCGTCAAAATCTTGGACCATTCCCCAGGTCCCGACGCCATAGCCTCAACGCTATAGCCTCAACCGAGAAGCGCTATCCCTTTGGAGCGACGGCACCGTCGCCTAAAGTTCGCTAAGGTATTAGTCCGTGGCGACGCCTGAAGCTAATGACCTACTTTGACTGGTTCCAGCATCTTCAAACCTGTCCGTTAATTTTAGCGGGGCCAGTGCTGAGACATGCGACGTTTGAGTCTGTGGCGGTGTGGATCGCCCTGAAGCATCCCTCTACGGTAGAGCTGACGATTTACACCACTGCGAATCAAGGCGCTCGGCTCGGGGAGCCCCAGATGGCGGGTCAGGGAACCACGATTCGGGTGGGCCGATCGCTCCACATTGCCGTCGTGATTGCCCGGCCCCTAACCGCCTCACTGCAGAGCGATCGCCTCTACGCCTACGACCTACGGTTTACGCCCCAAGTCGCGCCTCAGGAGAAGATTCAAGGCGAGCTTCAGGACAGCCGGGTGTCCCAGTCCCTCTTGCAGGCCCTTGGATCTGGGCCGACCATCAGCTATTTCGACCACCAGCGGCCCACTTTCGCCCTGCCACCCAGCGATATCGGTCACCTGAAAATGGCCCATGGCTCCTGCCGCAAAGCCCACGGCGAAGGCCACGACGCTCTGCCCATCATCGACCGGCTCATTGAGCAGGCCGCCGCCTCTCCCTACCACCGTCCCCACCAGCTCTTTCACACTGGAGATCAAATCTACGCCGACGATGTGGCAGACGCCATGCTGGCCATGTGTAGCCCTTTCGGCAATGCCCTGCTGGGCTGGACGGAAGCGCTACCCGTCGGGCCGCTGGAGCCCGACGTTGCTTACCACGCCCCGGAATCGCTGCTGGCGGGGCTGCGGGCCGATGTCGCAACGCGGGGGGCGGGCTTTACGGGTGGGCTGCGGGAGAAGCGATCGCGGGTGACGAGCCATCTGTTTAGCCTGGGGGAGTTCTGTGCCCTCTATCTGCTGATGTGGTCGCCAAGCTGCTGGCCCGACAGCTTGCCCGAGCCCCACGACGGCATAGACCGGGATGGGGCTCGGCAGTGGCGGCAAGACGAGCAGGCGCTGCAGCGCTTTAGACAGACCCTATGGCGGGTCCGCCGGGCGCTGGCCAACGTGCCCAGCTACATGATTTTTGACGACCACGACGTCAGCGACGACTGGAACCTCAACCGGGCCTGGTGCCTGCGGGTGCTGGGTAAGCCCTTGGGACGGCGGGTGGTTCAAAACGCGCTCCACGCCTACGCTCTGTTTCAGGGCTGGGGAAATCAGCCCGCTCGGTTTGAGTCGGGCGAGCCTGCCTCAGACCTGCTGAGCGCGACGGAAGACTGGACCCAGTCGGAGGGCACAAACTTTGAGGCACACGAGGCGATCGCCCGCTACGTCGGCATGCCGGCCTATGATCCTGAGACGGGGCTGCCCCACTTCACGGCTGCCGGCGATGGCCTGCAGTGCCTCAAGCGCTACCCCGAGGCCATTGACTGGCACGTGGTAATTGAGAGCCACAACCACAGCGTCATTCTTTTGGACGCGCGGCTGTGGCGCGGATTTCTAATGGACGAGTCGCCAATTACCCCCCCGAGACTGCTGAGTCCGGCAGCCTTTGAGCAGCAGCTGGCGCGTCCGCTGTCCCGCAGCTCGGCAAAAATTACCTTTGTGGTAGCGCCAACCAACGTATTCCACCTCAAGGTGATTGACTGGATTCACGAGTGGAAGCTCAGCAATAAGCGGGTGTTTAACACCGACGTGGGAGACGCCTGGACCATCAATATGGAGGCGCTCGCTGAATTGATTACAACGCTGGTGCAGCATCCCCAGCAGGTGGTCATTCTCTCTGGCGATATTCACTACAGCTCGTCGGTGCGGTTGACCTATGAGCCCGCCGATGGTTCGAGCTCCCAGGTTTTGCTGCAGCTCACCTGCAGCAGCTTCAAGAATGAAGAGGAGCAGACTCGCCTGGTGCAAAGCCGCTTAAAATCCTGGCTGCTGCCGGAGCGCGATCGCCACTGGGCCGGCTGGAATCACCCCAAAACCATGACCGAAGTGAAGCGAAATTTTCTGCGGCGGATTTTGGGCCGCGCTGCGAATCTAGAGCAGAAGCGATCGCCTGACTGGTGGTGCCACCTCGAATGGCTCTCGCGGCAGCAGGTCCGCCGGGCGGCGGCTACGGTGGATAGGCTAGCGCCCGACGCGGAGACGTCGCCAGTCCGACCTCAGGGGCGCTGGCTGCAGTGGCGGCGCCTGCTGCGATTGCGCTGCATTCAAGACGGCTCTGAGGTGTTGGGCGTCAATAATCTGGGGGTTGTGCGTATCTTCCGTGATGACGACGGACAGCCCGCCGCGATCGCCCATGACCTCTACTGGCTTAGCCCATGGCAGCCGCTGGAGCTGTTGCGCAGCCGCTATGGCAGTGAGCTTCCGCAGGCTGCCCAGCTGCAAATGAGCAAAGCGCCGGACGACAGGGCGATCGCAAGATTTTAGCGCTGGCAACTGGGCTGTAGCGCTTGAGGCAAAGCCGTTACGTAAGGCCAAAGCGATCGTTCCATGCAGCAAGCTGCTCCAGCTCGCTCTGGCGACGGGGGGAAGGCTGCTCATTTCTGACGGGCAGTACCGCCGCTTCAGACAAAGCTGACGTCGGTGCGCAGGACTTCCAAGCAGCGATGAGATGCAGCACAAGGCCAATGACCAAATAGAGCCCGCCGCCGACAGCCGTAAGGTCGAAAGCCAGGGTAAGAAGATGCATGGGTCAGCTCCAGTTTTAATGTCAATATTTTACAAAACAAATTTGCAAAATAGAACCTAATTGGTCTGACCTATGCCTTAAGTCTATTCGCCCAATTTATTCGCCCAATCTATGCCGCTCAATCTATGCCCTAGTTGACCTATTTTCGGCCTATCTCACCGCTTTACCCCGCGCTTTAGCGCGATGGCGATTGGTTAGAGGGCATTGAGATGGATATGCTTATATCCCAGCTTGACCTCAAACTCGTCGCCAGGCTGGAGATTCATCTTCTCGGTGTAGGATGAGCCAATCACAATTTGGCCGTTCTTTTGCACGCGGGCGCGATAGTCGGCTTCCCGCCCGCGCTTGTCGCCTGACCTCTCGGGCTCGAGATGAATTCCTTTTGCCTCTAGGAGCGCGTCGTAAAATTCAGCGAGATTGGTTTTCTCCTGACCGCGCCCGTTGACGCTGACATAGCCGCACTCTCGGGCCGTCTCTCGCTTAGATAGATGGGATAAGGTCTCCACTTTTTGGAGGAGCGCTTTGCCGGTTAAAGGTTTAGTCATGTCTCTCTTTTGTCCTGCCAATACACCGATTGCCGAAGGTTATGCGCAAAGGGAAAATAGTGCCGTCTGAAACGATAGTCTTACAGAAATATTGGCGCGGAAGGCAGTTAACGTCGTCTATGGTGGATCTCAATTCTAGTATATATTGTGGTTGAGTTTTCTACCGTTCGTAATGTAATGTCACTGCAGCGAGGTGAGACAAAAGATTATCTAATTTTGCCCTCAGAAAGTCAGCCGAAAAATGCTAATCTAGGCCAGTTGCCACTGGTGTAGCGCAATGGTAGGCGACCCCACAATGCGGGCTTTCGCAGCCTCGACCGATTCGTCCGCCCCTAAGTCTTTGGCGTTGAGGGGCGGACTGTTAGACTGCATCGACAATCCCTTTCAGGTCTCTCTAGCCCGCAGCCTGCGCTACATTCCCGATGGCCTGCTGGTGATCGAAAAGGGGCATGTGGCCGCCGCGGGGGCCTACGCAGATCTTAAGGGCACTTACTCAGCTCTGCCTATCTATCACTACCCCCACCGCCTCATCGTCCCTGGTTTCATCGATACCCATATCCACTACCCTCAAACTGGCGCGATCGCCTCCTACGGGGAGCAGCTGCTGAGCTGGCTCTCGGAGTACATTTTTCCGCTGGAAAGCCGCTTTCACGACAAGGGCTATGCCCAAAAAATCGCCGATTTTTTCCTGGATGAGCTGCTGCGCCACGGCACCACCACAGCCTTAGTGTTCACGACGGTTTTCCCAACCTCGGTGGACGCATTTTTTGAGGCGGCGGAGCGCCGCAACCTGAGGATGATTGCCGGGAAGGTGATGATGGACCGCCACGCCCCTGACAGCCTCCAAGACACGGCGGCGTCCGCCTACCAAGACAGCCGAGCGCTAATCCACCGCTGGCATCGCCGGGGCCGCGCCCTCTACGCCGTCACCCCCCGCTTCGCGATCACTTCGACCCCCGAGCAGCTCTTGGCCGCGGGCCGGCTGCTGCAGGAGTTTCCAGAGGTCTATCTACATACCCACCTGTCTGAGAACGTCGAGGAAGTAGCCCAGGTGAAGGCCCTGTTCCCCCAGTGCAGCGACTACCTGCAGGTCTACGAGCAGGCGGGGTTGGTGACGGACCGCTCCATATTTGCCCACGGCGTGCAGCTGACGCCCTCGGAGTTTGAGCGGCTGTCGGCGGCCCAGGCGGCGATCGCCTTTTGCCCGACTTCGAACTTGTTTCTGGGCAGCGGCCTGTTTCCGCTGCAGCAGGCCCTAGACCCGAAACACCCGGTGAAGCTGGGGCTGGGCACCGACATTGGCGCGGGCACTAGCTTTTCCCTGCTGCGCACCGCCGGAGAGGCCTACAAGGTGGCGCAGCTTCAGGGGCAGCGCCTTTCTCCCTTTCAGGCCTTATTTCTCGCCACTCTGGGCGGAGCCCGCGCCCTTAATCTAGAAAAGGTGCTGGGCAATTTTGAGGTGGGGAAGGAAGCAGATGCGGTGGTGCTCAACGCACAGGCGACGCCGCTGATGGCGCTTCGCAATGGGGATTGGCCGACGACGCTAGAGCAGCTGGGCGATCGCCTGTTTTCGCTGATGGTTTTGGGGGATGACCGGGCGGTGGAGGCGACCTATGTGATGGGGGAGCGGCTGGTTTGATGGCGCGGACTGGAGGGCGGTGAACCCGTGAAGGGAAGTGGGGCGATCGCCATCTCACATTGGTCTTGTGATTCAAGTCTACGTAATGGGGCAAGGGAGCACGTAGTTTTGTTACCAAGGCGTTAGCGGTATTCTTCTGCGGGAGCCATAATCGTTGTTAACGCTCTGGATTTAGTCTGTAGGAGTAATTTGCCGTGACTGCAACTACCGTGTTTCTCTCCTATGCCCGCAAGGATGGTGGGGAGGCTGCCGCGCGGCTGCGAGGGGAGCTTCAGCGCAGCGGTTTTGAGGTTTGGCGCGATATTGAGGATATGCGAGGCGGGCAGGAGTTGAAGAATCAGCTGCGTCAGGCAATCAAGGCGGTGGATGCGGTTTTGGTGATTTTGACGCCTGGGGCTGTGGCGTCGAAGTATGTGGAGTGGGAATGGGAGGCGGCGCTAACGCTGGATAAGCGGGTGATTCCGTTGATGATGCGAACGTGCGAAGTGCCGGGTGATCTGAGACGGTTACACTATCATCGCCTCAATTCTGAGCAGGAGTATGTTTCGGGTTTTGCGGGTTTAGTTCGCGATTTGATTCAGCTGTCGGCTGGGCCTGCTGAATCGGCAAAACCCAAGCTTGAAGCATCAGATAAATCTACTGGGAGTCGCTCGGTTTCGATTGGGGGAGATTAGCAGGGGAATT
>JBHJHD010000006.1:0-104233 GCA_050331115.1 Elainellaceae cyanobacterium | reverse complement strand
CACTGGTCATCGGCTTACCGATTGGCTTCAGCCACGCCCCCGCCGCCAAACGCCGACTCATGCAGCTTGGCATTCCCTATATTACGGTAGAAGGTACGTTGGGAGGCGGACTGTTGGCTGCCGTAGCCCTAAATCGCCTCGCGGCCTCTCTGATCGAAAAGCCAGATTGCCATTGTTATCTGAGAGGGGTAGCAGACTAGGGGAGACCTGTGGATAGCCGCAACCTTCTAACGCCTTCTCCGGCAACATTAACGAGTTCACGGGCAATGTAATTGAGCTGGGGGAAAAGCTCGGGGTCACTGTTGAGCAGATACAGCCTCCGCAGGCTCCGTAGAGACCGCGAGGCCAGGTAGCTCGTTCCCTTCAGCAATAAACCGCTCCACCAGCTCTCGCTCCTTGGGGCAGTCATCCCGGTAAATCTGCTCCAGCCCACGGCGGATAAGCTCAATAATTTCGGGGTAGGCCAGCATCTCCTCAATTAGCCGCTCTCCGTAATGCTCGCGGATGGGGCTGTTCATATAGCCGGGAGACACCATGAAGGCAAGAATTTGGTACGCCTCCAAAAAGCTCTGAGCTGTTCCCTGAGCCGCTAGAGAAATGGCCGCAGCCTCCCAGGTGTCGCGACGGCGAAGGTCTCCAAATCGCTTGCGGACCTCAGCTTTGAAGTCGGGATTGGTATAAGGGAAGCGCTCGGCCTCGACTTCAGAAACGTCAAACGACATAGGAAACGGGTTATACGCGCCGCGTTCAAAGAGCAGCGTTTCCCAATCCATATATGGGTAGTCCTAAAGTAGTAAGGATGAGCTTGAGAGGTCTGGTCATAGAAGTTCAGCGCTAGGGTGAAGGAGCAGACACGCCAGACTACAGCGAGAGATGCCATCGTCATTGCCCCCTTGCCCGAGCTGCGGCTCTAAGCAAGTCGTCAAGAACGGCAGCATTCATAACGGCAAGCAGAACCACAAGTGCAAAGCCTGCGGACGGCCGCAAGCTCAAGGTGAGCCCAAAAAAAAGGGCGATTGACTCTCCAGCGCGACGAGGCGTGGTCGTTCGTAACAGGCAAAGGCAACAAGCAGTGGATTTGGCTTGCCATCGACCAACAGAGCCGCGAGATTGTCGGTGTTCACATCGGCGACCGCAGTCGAGAGGGAGCAAAGGCCCTATGGCGATCGCTACCACCGCTCTACCGCCAGTGTGCTGTAGTGTACACCGACTTTTGGGAGGCCTACGAGACGGTGATTCCTAGTAAACGCCACCGGGTAGTCGGTAAGGATAGTGGCAAAACCAACCGTATAGAGCGCTTCAACTGCACTCTGCGTCAGCGGGTTTCGCGGCTGGTACGCAAGACGCTGTCCTTCTCAAAGAAGCTGGAGAATCACATTGGTGCCATCTGGTACTTTATCCATCACTACAACGCATCCTTACATCTTTAGGACTACCCAACCGACTAGCTGAACGTAAATTCAGGCAGAAAAGTTCATTAAGCGCTCACTCAACACCAACGCCTCTCCAAAACAACAGAGAAACCTCTGCCTCAACCATAGCTCACCCCGTAAGCGCCGCCGCAGCCCCCACCTGAGACTCCAAAATAACCCCATAAAGTGGACTGCTCGCCATCAGCTCCTCATGGGTCCCCTGGGCCACCAGCCGCCCCCGATCCATCAGCAAAATCCGGTCCGCCGTCCGCACCGTGCTAATCCGCTGCGCCACCACAAACGACGTACAGGTGCGGCGGCGCATCAGGTCATCCAGCGCTGCCTGAATTTGAGCGGCGGTTTGGGCATCTACAGCAGAGGTGCTGTCATCCAGGATGAGAATCTTGTAATCGGTGAGCAGCGTACGGGCGATCGCAATTCGCTGCTTCTGGCCGCCAGAAAGCCCCACCCCCCGCTCCCCGACCACGGTGTCGTAGCCGTCAGGCAGGCCAACGATAAAGTCGTGGATTTGGGCCGCTTTCGCCACCTCAATCACCTGACCTAACGTAGCCTCGGGCTTGGCGTAGGCGATGTTGGAGAAAATGGTGCCCGAGAACAGAGTCGTCTCCTGAAAAACCGTGCTGATGCGCGATCGCAAACTCTTGAGGGTAAAGTCCCGCACATCCCGTCCGTCGATGCGCACCGCCCCCGACGTTACGTCGTAGAAGCGGGGAATCAGGTTGGTGACGGTGCTTTTCCCGGAGCCGGTCATACCCAAAATGGCGATTAGCTCGTTGGGCTTGGTTTCAAAGGAAATGTGGCACAGGGCCGGGGCGGTGGCACCGGGGTAGCGGAAGGAGACGTCTTCAAAGGTAATTCTGCCGCCGCAGTCGTCGAAGGGAACGGCCTGGGGGCGATCCTTGATTTCGACTTCGGCATCCACCACCTCATAGATCCGCTCCGCCGACGTGGCGGCCTGGGCGATCGCGGGGGCGGCAAAGCCGATCAGCAAAATCGGCTGCAAAATCAGCAGCAGGTAGGCATTGAAGGCCACCAGCTCACCTACCGAAAAGCGCTGGTCAATCACCGCCGCCCCGCCGTAGCCGATCACCACCACAATCACCAGGTTGCTCGCCAAAAACATGAACGGAAACGTATTGCGAATGGCCTGAACCGTCTTCAGGTTGGCGGCTACCAGCTCCTGGTTGAGATTGGTATAGCGTTCGGTTTCCACCGGCCCCCGCACAAAGGCCTTCACCACCCGCACCCCCAGCAGATTCTCCTGCAGCACTCCGTTCAGATCGCTGAGCTGCTCCTGCACCCGGCGAAACAGCAGGTAATTTTGGCTAAAAAACCTTGCCATCAGCCATCCTGCGATGGGCACTACCATGAGGCTAATCAGGGCCAGCTCCCAGTTCATGAGCAGCAAAAGCACGGCGATCGCCACCAGGGTGGCTACCCCGCTAATCACCTGCACCAGGTTGGTACTCAAAAAGGTGCGAATCTGCTCGATGTCGCTGGTGACCCGGGTGAGCAGCTGTGAGGTTTGGGCCTGGTCGTGGTAGCTGAAGCTGAGGGTTTGGATTTTGCTGAAGATGCGGTTGCGCAGGTCGTAGACGACGCTCTGGGAGAGGGCTTCGGCGCAGAAGCTCTGGCCAAAGTTGAACAGCCCTCGGGCCACGGCGGCGATTACCAGGCCCATGCCGCTGCGCAGCACGACGGTGAAATTGCCTTTGGCAATGCCCTGGTCGATGGCCCAGCGAAACAGCTGCGGTGTGGCGGTGTAGGCGACCACCAGAAGCAGGGCGCTGCCAAGGGTGCCGAGGGTTAAGCCGGGGTAGGTGACGAGACGGCCCAGCACTCGCCGCAGATGCCGCAGTGAGGAGGTGTCTTGAGGCTGAGAGTGGACCAAGGGTTTGCTCCTACGACGATTGAAACCAGGCTCAAAAGCGGTAGCTTGGGTGAATCTTATCGAATCGCCTGCCTGATCTGAGTAGCGGAGTCTATCTTACAGTGCTTACAGGGATGAGCTTGCACTCAAAATCGCACCGTCTAAGCTGCACTGAATGACCTCAAAATCGCCTCGCTTAGCGGCAGTGGTAAGGGTTTGAGCAACGATGTCATGACTGAGGCTGTAATGGCTGCCATCAGCACGCTCCACGCCAGCATCAATTCGCGCTGTGCGGCTACGGCTTTGGGCGAACTCAAAGGCCCGAGCGGCTACAGAACAGGTGGCAGTGGCCCACTGCTGGCCGGCGATCGCCCTTACCCCCCGCTTTTAGGGTTGCCTGCTCCAGTCCCTTGATTTTACTGTACCTGCTGCGAGGGATTGCCCACAGCCGGCGGATTTAGCTAGATCGCTGGATGCGATCGCTCATATAAAAAATTTCCTTCTTGCAAAGCTCTAGAAATAACGTGGTTCGGACTTTGGTGCCATTGGGCAACTCCATCAGCATGGGAAATGCTGTATCCACGGCTTAAGAGCCTTGAGAAAAGCTGGTGACAAGATTCGAACTTGCGACCGGCTGATTACAAATCAGCTGCTCTACCAACTGAGCTACACCAGCAACAGGGCTTTAATATAGCAGATTTCCAGCCCGCCTAGCCACGGTGCTAGCGCCACCAGATTATGGGCCACAGGCCCCCTCTGAATACGACATATTGAATACTGCATCACCGACTGCGATCGCCATCTCACACAGATTCGCTACCCTAGACAAGTAAGACCACCGCTTTGTTGCCACTCCGCTTTATAAAGCCTTCTACTATGTCCAATCTCCCGACGCTCAACGCCCCTCCCACCCAAGCCAAGCTTGACGAGCTGCGATCGCTTTTTAACGAGATGCAGCAGGCCCTGGTGGCTTACTCGGGCGGCGTCGACAGTGCCCTAGTAGCCAAAGTGGCCCACGATGCGCTGGGCGACCAGGCCCTGGCCGTCACCGCCGACTCCCCCTCCCTGCTGCCCGAAGACCTAGAAGCGGCGCGGCAGCAGGCTGAGACCATGGGCATTCGCCACGAGATTGTCCACACCCACGAGCTCGACAACCCCAACTACGCGTCCAACCCCGTCAACCGCTGCTATTTCTGCAAAAGCGAGCTGCACGACACCCTGAAGCCGCTAGCGCTAGAGCGGGGCTATCCCTACGTCGTAGACGGCGTCAACGCCGACGACCTGCAGGACTATCGCCCCGGCATTCAGGCGGCAAAGGAGCGAGGGGCGCGATCGCCCTTAGCGGAAGTGGGCATCACTAAGCTAGAGGTGCGGCTGATCTCCCGGCAGCTGGGCCTGGACTGGTGGGATAAGCCAAGCCAGCCCTGCCTCAGCTCTCGGTTTCCCTACGGGGAGGCGATCACTGTTGAGAAGCTGCGCCGGGTGGGGCAGGCGGAGCGCTACTTGAGAAACTTGGGGTACCGGGACCTGCGGGTGCGCTCGGACGGGGATACGGCCCGTATTGAGCTGCCGCCGGACGAGATTACGGCTTTTGTTACAGATATGGACCGCGACGCTATGGTGGCGGCGTTTCGGGAGATGGGTTTTCTGTACGTGACGCTGGATTTGGAGGGCTACCGCAGCGGCAAGCTCAACCGGGTATTGGCGCAGCCGTCGCCCCAGGCTTAGCCGCCACTGACCGCGAGGCGCGTTGTTTCAGCCGAGGTAACTTTATATGTCCGGCCTACGCTTACGCAGCACCAAAGACGCCGACCTAGACTACGTCCTAGAGGCCGAAACGAGTGAGGAAAACCGCCCTTACATCATGTTCTGGTCGCGCCAGGAGCACCGTCAAGCCCTCAGCGATCCTAACATTGCCCACCTGATCGTAGAGCCGCGCTCAGTGCGTCCCGCCCCGGTGGGCTACCTAATTATGGTAGGGCTCTGTGACCCCAACCACAGTATTCATCTGCGCCGCATCGTAATCACCGACAAGGGTAAGGGATTTGGGAAGGGGGCGATCGCCCAGGTCAAGCAGATTGCCTTTGAGACCCACCGGGCCCACCGGCTCTGGCTCGACGTGAAGCCCTTTAACGAGCGCGCTCGCGCCATCTACAGGGCGGCAGGGTTTGTAGAGGAGGGCACTCTCAGAGAGTGCTTTAAAGCAGAAGAAGGCTATGGATCCCTCGTAATTATGTCAATGCTGCGTCAGGAATACGAGGCTGCTTTGTAAATTGTTGGGGTACTTTCATAAAGAACGCCTAAAGATATCCGTAGATCTTCTGCTATCCCCCTAGATTTTCGTAACCGAACTTAGCTAGAATTCGCCCAGCAATAGGTCCTCCTTTCGACGTAGCCCTACCCCCATGGCCCATCTTCTCGCTGCTCTCCGTGCCTCCCTCGATCGCCAGCGTCTCTCTCGCACCGCCTGGGCGCTGCTGCTGCTGGGGCTAAGTCTCCCCAGTATTGCCGCTGCCGACATGCGCCACGACTTCATTGAGCGGCAGAAAAGCTCGCCTCAGGCGGATCGCCCCGGGCCGTCACATCAGCTGCTCCTCAATCTGGCAACTTCTGATAGTGCCGAGGCGGACAAGGCTGGTGTAGAGAGCGCTGGTATAGAAGGTGCTGATGTAGAGGGTGCTGGCATAGAAGGCGTTGGTACAGAAGAGCCAGACAGCGCCGACTCAGAGCAGCCTAGCGCTGATGCAAAGGGCGCCAGTGTCGGCGACAGTGCAGCGGTTTCTAGCGCCGGCCAGTCCGATAGCGCTGCCCCGGTGGAACGTAAACAGCTTGCCATTGATGCCGCTGCCGGTAAAGCTGCCGAAGAACCGATGGCGGAGACCGACCCGGTTCGGCTTGCCGCCATGGTCTGGTCTGGAGCCTCTTTCCCGGTGGAAAACTTCCAGGCCTACACCTCACCTTTCGGCTACCGCGCCTCGGCCACCGGGGGCTACGGCCAAGAATTTCACTATGGGCTAGACATTGCCTCCCCCGCGGGCAGCTACATCCGCAGCTGGTGGTCTGGTACGGTGGTCGAGGTGAGCGATGACAGCAACTGCGGCACCTCGGTCGTTATTGAGTCGGGAGATTGGACCCACATCTATTGCCACATGCGCGGCCAAGCCCAGACGATAGACGGTCGGCTTTACCTTGTCGACCGGGAAGCCGGGCTGCTTTTGGGCGAAGGGCAGACGGTGTCAGCGGGCGATCGCATTGGTCGGGTGGGGATGACGGGGCGCACCACGGGTCCCCATCTGCACTGGGGCCTCAAGTATCAAGGGGGCTGGGTGGACCCGGCGATGGTGGTGCAGGCGATGGCGACGAGTCAACAGCTCCTCTACGGTCAGCAGTAGATCGCCGTGGCCAGGCGATCGCAGCGCGGGCGCGGCAGGCTTTGCGCTATTCTGCTGTGGGCGATGGCGGTGCTGAGCGCGGCGGTGCTGTGCGCTATGGGGCCTGCGCTTTTCAATAGGGCGGCGATCGCTCAAACCATTCCTGCCGAGTCAGCGCGTGAAGGGCTCGTCGAAGAGGCCTCTACAGACCCGAGCACCGCAAATCCTGGTAATGCGGGGTCTGGTGCTGCAGGCTCTAGCACTGGGGTAGATGCCCCAAGCGCCGATCTGGAGACCGTTGATCTGGAGATCAATGATTCGCAGGGGCAGGTCAATAGTGCAGCCGCCGAAGGCGCTCCCGCCGATGGCCCAGCTCTCAATGCCGCAGAGCCGAACTGCACCCTGAGCAGCTATAGCGTCCGCATTCAGGGCTATTCCGAAACCCTCTTCTGCATCGAGGCCTGGTTTCAAAATAGCTCTCCCCAAACGCGCGTTGAGCGCGTACGTAAGCAGGTCGACGCGATTATTCTGGGTCGAGTCGACTTGCACTCTTTGGGTATTCTGCAGGGCGAAGATCTGGGCGGCGTGCTGGCTTTAACGCCCTCAGCGTCGGATGAGGGGGCTACGGACGGTCGGCTAGCGGGCATCGTCTCCAGCATGGCGTCGCTGCGCGGACGCGATCGCCTCATTTTGCTAGTGACGCCGACCGACGTGCAGCTCGCCGGGGGCGGGTCGGCGGCGGCGGTCGCGGCGGCGCGGCTGACCCGAATTCAGCAGGCCGTCAGCGAGGTCTCTGAGCAGACGTCGTGGGTCACCTTCAACTGGGGGCCATATCGGTTTTGGCGGTGGCGCAGCTCGGCGCTGAAGCCGGCGGAACGTCAAAGTGAGGACGCTTTCGGTTCGAATGGCTTAGGCGAAACGGAACTTACCGATGAGCGGACGCCCGGTCAAGAGCGATTGTTTCCGGTGCAGAAGTCCGACAATTTCTACAACGCGGCCTACCGAGGCGCGATTATTACCGACCGCATCCGCGATCGCACTAGCCGCGTCATCGGCCGCCCCGCCCCGCTACAGGTGCCGCCCGCAAAACCGAGCGAAGACGATACCGCCCAGTCTATTGCCATCGAGGCGGGCAGCAATCTCTTTATGACGATTCTGCCGACGGACTACCAGCAGGCACGCGTCGATCTGCAGCTGCCCGATATTCAAACGCCCCAATCTTTGGCCGACCTATACCGCGATGAAATTCAGGAGCGCGTCGAGCGCTATCGCTATATCTATCGCATTCACCTGGGGATAACGCTGCTGCTCATAGTAGCGGTAGTCAGCAGCGCCATCGGCTGGCAACTGACGCGGCGGCGAACTGCAGGTTATAAGGTTATGTTCTGGGCCGCCACCGTCTCGGCCATAATCAGCATCGTTTTTCTGCCCGTTTTTCCTCGACAGGGCTTTCTCAATGCAGTTCTCAGCGCGCTTGTCAGCCGCTGGACTGCTTTGGTGAGCTATCTCCAGGATGACTTCTTTGAGCTGGCCACTATTATTGCAGTAACGCTGCTGCTGCTGCCGATTCTCAAATGGATCGTGCGCCGCATACCGGGGACGTCGGCGCGCCGCAACATGATTTTCTATGGGGTCACGCTTGTGATAGTGGCCTTTGCTGTAGTGGTGGCCTCACCCCATCTTCCGGGGGCCGGGACGGCCTACCTGGCTGGGGTCTCGGCCTTTGCCGTGCTGGCGTTTTCCCTGAGTGCCCAGGCCGCTATTGGGGACGTGATTGCCGGCTTTATTTTGGTTTTTCTCACCGACTTAAATGAAACAGACTGGGTGAGGATTGGCGATGTGACCGGGGAGCTAGTGCATCAAAACCTATTTGTGCATAAAATTCGCACGCCCAAAAACGTCGTGGTAACGCTCCAGAACAACATGGTGCTCAGCAGCCTAATCTCAAACTTCAGCACCTCAAAGGAAAATGAGCACATCGGGCCGCTTATTGTGCACGCCACCATTACCCTGGGCTACGACGTTCCCTGGCGCAAGGTCCATCAGGTGCTGCTGCAGGCGGCCGAAAAGACCCCAAACGTTCGCCCCAGCCCGTTTCCCTTCGTGCTGCAGACTAGCCTGGACGACTACTACGTAAGCTACGAGCTAAATGCCTATACTGATGAGGTGAAGGGGCTACCGCGCCTTTACTCCCACCTGTACGAAAACATTCAGGACGAGTGTAACCACGCCGACATCGAAATCCTCTCGCCCCACTACCGGGCCGTGCGGGACGGCAGCGACATCACGATTCCGGGCGACGACTGGGCCGGTGTAGTTAGCGATCGCGGCCAGGCTAACGCCCCAGCCAAGGACCCAGGCGCGCCTTCTTAATATTCAGCCTCATATCCAGCCTCGACCCAGTCCTGCCCAATCGCAATGGTGATGTCAGACTGTAGGGAGCCGGTGCTCTCGGTACGCACCTCCCCTAGGCTCAGCACCCCCTGCAGCTCGCTGGCGAGTCGGGTATCCCCCTGCTGGGCAATGATGCGGGTTTCCGCTAGGGGCTCTCTCCAGTCTTCAACGACTACGATGTTCCAGTAGCCCGCGTCCTCTAGCCGATAGATCATGTCGTCAATGGCGTAGTAATCCCCCGTGCTGTCCTGAATTGCGATGCGCACCTCGCCGCGGCTAGGGAGCGCCGCCAGCGTTGCCCCATGGCTAAAGTGCTGGGCCATCATCCGGTCGATCGCTCGCTCGTCGGGAAGCCAGTAGCTGAGCTCGTAGCCCGCCTCGCTAAAGTCACCCGGCAGCAATAGCTGCTGCACCTCGGAGCGGTCCATGCGGGAGGCAAAGCCCACCAGGGCCAGCACTTCCTCTAGGCTCAGGTTAGTGTCAATATTCTCGCGAATCACCGACAGAATTTTTGGCAGCCGGGTCAGGGTCATGGGGCTGAGGGCCTGTTCCTGCAGCGCGCGGATCAGGGTTTGCTGACGCTGGATGCGTCCGATGTCGCCGTAGCCGTCGTAGCGGTAGCGCAGAATCTGCAGCGCCTGGTCACCATTGAGCCGCTGCTGCCCTTCCTTGAGGTTGATGTAGAGGTGCTGGCTGTCGTCCTGGTACTGCATGTCGTAGGGCACATACACCTCGACGCCGCCCAGGGCGTCGATCAGCTTTTCGACCCCCTGCACGTTGATGCGCACGTAGCGATCGATGCTGACGTCCCCTAGCAGCTCGCTAGTCGCCGAGGCGGCTAGGGCCGGACCACCTTCCCGGTTGGCCTCATTGAGCTTGGTGTAGCCCATGCCGCTGACCCAGGTGCGGGTGTCTCGCGGCAGTGAGAGCATGGCCAGCTTCTCGTCTGCTGGGTCAAAGCCTAGCAGCAGCATGGTGTCAGAGAGGCCGTCTAGGTCATTCACCAGCGCGTGATAGCCTAGGTCCTCAGCAGAGCGGGATGGGTTCTCTAGGTCTGAGGTCAATACCTTTACCCCCATAACCAGAATGTTGACGGGCCGGGTGAGCCTTGGCATCCGAAAGTCGGTGGCAGAGATGCGATCGCCCTCGCCAAAGATTTGCTCCTCATCTGGGCTGAGGCTGCTTTGCAGGAGGGGTGTGCTGGTCAGCCCTACCGCCAACAGCGCCCCAGCCGCAGCAGAAAACGCCGCCGTTCCAGATAGTCCAAGCGCCAGCCAAAACCAGCGCCAGGACCGTGAAGATGGGCGCGGGGTTGACGTGCGAGGTGGGGTTATAGATGCCACAGGGATCCTTGACTATAGATTGGGAGGGATAAGGGCGATGGGCAAGGCCCGTGGGGCCAGCGTTCATTTATACCGTCTACGATTATTCTGGCTTGTGGCCAGGAAGACTAGCTGAGATTACTGTGCCGATATTTGGGTCGTTTGACTTTGACGCCATAGGGGCACTTGTTGATGCTTCTAGAACAGATGCGCTTTTGCCAAGCATAATACTGGCTGTCGTCCACCTAAGGAAGATTGCTCTAAGGAAGATCGCTGAGATCGCTGAGCCCCGGCAGCCACAGCCGCTTACGTCGCCACAGCTGCACCATTAGCCAAAGGCTCGTCAAAAAGTACCCCGACGTGAGCAAGCTGCTGAGCAAGAGGAGCCAGATCTGATGGCCTCCCGCGTTGCCTAGCCCTAGTAAGGTATAGCCCAGAAGCCAGCTAGACGCTAGGGTGACGCTGAGGCGGCTGATGTAGCGCTGTTGGCGATCGCCTCGGCCTTGGGCTAGGGTCCACAAGGCCGGAAGCGTGCCCAAGACGGGGATAAGATACGCAAACAGGCCGATTCGCCGTAGGGCCGGACTGGTGCAATCTGAAGAGTGGCTAGAACTTTGGCGAGCAGAACTTTGGCGAGACGGATTAGACATGGCGATCGCAACCGTAAAATGCATCTAAACGTTCTTGTGACGGGCCTGCTTTTGAGGCATGCTTAGACTTTAAGACGTTTTATCCTCCTAGCATAAGCTTGGAAGGGTAGGTGTATCTAGGGTTTACGCTTCAAATGCCTGCATTAGATGACGAGTTCAGCTCACGTTGGCTCCTATAGTGGTCGAGCACTTCCAAAGTGATTAGCTTCAGCGGCCCAGTTCCCGCAAGGCTCAGCCACAATGCACCCCCGTTTGACCAGCCCCATTTAACAGGAATGACCTTCGGATATGGCTAATGGATCTGAATCTGACCGCCGCGGAGCGCTGCTCAAGGGCGTGAACATCGCTGTCGCTGGTCTTAGCGTAGCAGCGCTGCTAGGCTACACGCTCTACTTGATCCTCAACTCCTTCGCGTTCAGCTTCGCTATGGGCACCAAGAGCATTTTGGCGAGCCTGATTCCGCCGCTGGCGATTACCTATATCTCCTTCTTCACCGATACCTTTAACGCTGCCTACGAAGTCAGGGTGCCCCGCTTCAACATCTACGTGATTTCGACCCTGTGGGCGCTGATTTTGTTTGCCGCATTCAACAACTTATACGACCCCGAAGCACTCTTCTCCGTACCCTGGGTCGAGCTGCTGTTTTCCTTTACCCTGGTGCTGATGATTACGGTCTATCGAGGTATCTCCCTCGAGGCGTTTCTGGCGACCTGCTACGGCATCATCACGGCGCTGTTCTTCAGCATTGTTTTCCTTCGTTAACGGTATGTGACATCACGTAACGCAAGTCCATAGAGTGCGGTCCCCCCAACGTATAGTCGTGGTTAAGTCGGTCGTCGCGCCAGCAAGGCAATGCTCTAGATGACTTGACGCAGCTCGATAGGAGAAACGCCATGATAAAGATGAAACGAATTCTACTGGCTGATTCAGGTACGGGTCAGTCAGAGGCCATGCTGAAGTTTTTGCTAGACAGCCCCTTCTTTCAGCAGGCCGCAGTGACGGTCCTACACGTTGTGTCTCCTCAGGTGACGGCAGAAGGGATGACGGCCAAGTGGGAGGAGGGCGGCAAGGTGCTAGCGCGGGCCATGCAGTCCCTACGCCTAGATCCATCCCAGGCCACCGCTATGCTGCGGGAGGGCGACCCCAAAGATATCGTGTGCCGCGTTGCGGACGAAATCGACGCCGACCTGATTATTATGGGGTCGCGGGGCCTGCAGCGCCTGCAGTCTATCCTGGAGAACTCTGTCAGCCAGTATGTGTTTCAGCTGGCCTCACAGCCTATGCTGCTGATCAAGGATGACGTCTACGTCAAAAAGATTCGCCGCGTATTGGTCACCCTCGATCGCTCATCCTCAGCCCAGGCCGTGCTCGATCTGGCGATCGCCACCGTGCGAGAGATCGATGGGGGCGAGCTGGTGCTGGTGCACGTCAACCCCGATCTCAAAACCATACCGGATGTGCCGGCTAACGCCCCCGAGGATGATCCCGTCATTGCCCCTGCGATCGCTGCCGCCCGAAACATGGGCATTAAATACCGCTGTGAAGCGCCAGCGGGTAAGCCAGGAGCCCGCATCTGCGAGCTGGCCTCTGACCTGGATGTGGACCTGCTGCTCATGGGGTCCCCCGAACGCCGCCCGTCGATTGCCAAAGGGCTGCCCGACCTCGACCGTCTTTTGGGCCAGTCCCTGTCGGACTACGTGCGCGTGTATGCGCCCTGTCCGGTGCTGCTGGTCCGCCAACCCGAGTAGCGGCATAGCGCGCCGTTACCGTCTTCTACGCTTCAACAACCGGCATCAGCCTGCGGCCAAACTCCGTCTCGAAGCAGTCCTTCTTATAGCCCAGGCTCCACAGCTCTAAGCTGCAGGGATCGCCGGGAATCGACGGGTTAAGCCGCAGGACCACAGCCGAGTCCTCAGGCGAAATCTCGCAGTGCATCTGACGGACGGCCCCTATCTGCCGTCGGTCCAAGGCGATCGCCAGCCGCAGTAGGGCACTGAGCTGGTCGACGCGCTGTCGCCACGTCTTGTTGGGCAGGCTGCGGTAGTTTTCGTGCTTTTTCTTGGGGGCGCTCTTGCGGTGGTAGCGGGCCATGTTGGCGATCGCCTCGATTTGCACTTCGGTATAGCCTAGCAGGCCGCCGTGGCGAATCAGGTAGTAGGAGTGCTTGTGGTGGGCGCTATGGCTGACGAAGTGGCCGCAGTTGTGCAGCACGGCCGCGGCCCACAGCATTTCCCGGTCGGTGTTGTCCCACTCGTGCAGGCCGAGCTGCTGAGTCTGGTCGAAGAGGCTGACGGCGAACCGCCCTACTCGGCCCGAATGCTCTAGATTGATCTGGTACTTGCGCGCCAGGTTAAAGACGCTGCGCTGCCGCACTGAGCTTTGGTACTCTAGCCGGTCGGCGATCAGGCCGTGGCTAAGCATCCAGTCCACTACCACCCCTTCTCGCAGCGCCCGCTCGCAGATAACAACCGATTTTGCCTTGAGTAGGGCCATGGCTTCTTGCAGCACTAGCGCTCCCGCCACAATAATTTCTGCCCGCCGCGGCGACAGGCCCGGCAGCTCGCAGCGATCGCCCGCCTTTAAGCTCTGCAGCCGCTTGATAATTGCCTTCAGGTCAGCAAAGGGGACCTGATAGCCGTTTAGGGTAGACGGTACGATACCTAAGGCTTCGTAGGCGTGGATGGTGGCTAGGGCCTGAATGGTTCCGGAAGTGCCAACCAGCCGAATCGTTTCACCGGGCTGGAGGTGATACTGCAGCTCTTCGACAGAGCGCTCTAGCTTGCCGTGGATGAAGGCCTGTAGGTAGGTGGTCTCGGCATCTGCCGGCGGGTCGTGGTGAATGAACTCGCGGGTCAGCCGCACCGCGCCGACTTTCGTGCTGCTGAGGAATCGGGGCTTTTGGCCGTCCCCCAAAACCAGCTCTGTTGAGCCACCGCCAATGTCGATGACGACGTGGGGCTGCTGGTCGAACTCCATGCCCGACAGCACGCCGAGGTAAATGCGCCGGGCTTCTTCCTCGCCTGAAATGAGATCTACGGAGAGCCCGATCTGCTGCTCTACCTGGCGAATGAAGTCCTGCCCGTTGGGGGCTTCCCGCACTGCGCTGGTGGCCACGGCAATAATCTCCTCGGCGTTCATGCTGGTGGCCAAGTCTCGGCAGCGCCGCAGTGCCGCAAGGCCCCGCGCCATGGCTTCTTGGGTCAAATTTCCAGTCTCAGGGTCGCGATCCCCGAGCCGCACGGTGTCTTTGTCCTTGGCGATGATGTGAAAGGAGGGAAGCTCTGGCTGGATTTGAACTACCACTAGGTGAACAGAGTTAGTGCCGACATCGATGGCGGCGATCGTTCGCTTAGGCTGCAAGGGCTTTAGGGGTGCTGGCGTCGAGTCTTCGTAGGTCAGTGTAGAGTAGTTCATCAACGGGTGGCAGGGAACAACGGGGTGAGGAGATTCGTCTTAAAACAAATTTTACTGGTTCATCCGAAGCGTCAGCGTGGGCGCTGCTAGCTTTTACATAAAGTTCATGGGGTCTAGTGCTCTATTGAGGCCAAAGATTTAAGGCTAAAAACTAGGGTTGCTGTCGGTTGGGTTAAGCAACGCGCAACCCAACGGTAGCGATAGCTTTGTTGAGTTTCCTGACAATTTAGGTTTGACGCTCCACTAGCCCTACTTTGAGATCAAGAACCATGAGGCCAAGACCCATTACTGGCGTCGAGGCGCTATGAGAAAAGAGAGAGCTGGCTGGGCTCCTGCAGCTGCAGCCAGGGGAGGGCCGGCACTGGCGCGCCGGCGGCCTCAAGCTGTCGTTGAAATACTTTTACGATACTGGGCGATCGCACCTCTTGGGGGCAGTGGACAAACAGATAAATCTCTGTCCCCTGGGATAGCCACGCCTTGATTTGAGTGACCCAATCCTCGATGTAGATTTGGTTGCGGTCTGGTTCCGGGTGGCCGATGTAGCGCACGACGCTAAACGGCGCGGTCACCACAGGCTGCAGCGGCACCTGGGGCTTGCGGCGCTGCGACTGCCGCTGCGGGTCATCCGGCCCAGAATAGATTGGCCGGGTATCGAGCAGACAGCGCCCGACCTGCCGCTGCTGTAAGAGACGGTTGAGGCGTTGAGCCGCGCCAGCGTCAAACCAGCCCGGGTGTCTGACCTCGACGGCGACGGCGACATCGGGAGGCAAAACCGCCAGGAACTGGGTTAGGTCTTCCAGTTGATTGGGACCATAGCTAGGCGGCAGCTGAATCATTAGCGGCCCGAGGCGGTCCTCTAACAGGCGCAGCCGGTCAATCACCTCTAGGGCCAGATGGCGCTGCGGGTAAAGCGGTCCCTGGTGGGTGACGCCGCGGTAGAGCTTGGGGCAAAACTTAAAGCCCTGGGGCGCGGTCTGCCGCCACTGCACCAGCGTCGTCTCAGCGGGAACGGCGTAAAATGCGGCGTTGCCCTCCACTGCCGTCAGCCGGCGGCTGTAGAGCCGCAAAAAATCTCGAGGGGTTGCCTTTCCTGGGAACAGGTCGCCCGTCCAATCCCGATATGCCCAGACGGCGCAGCCCAACCAAAATGACATCCGCGTAAACAGGACGGCCCCTGTCCAAAAAAGCTTTGAAGTGCCGCTGAGCGGAAGGACTCCGGGTTACAAAGCCCCCTTAAACCCAGAAATTTTCACGGCCAGCGACACCACGGTGATTTATCACCTCAATAAGTCTATGTCAAATTCACTAAATTGCAACCGGATTCCCGCGCCTTTTAGAGGGGCTTAATCTACGTGAGTAGTTTATTTGCGCTACCCATAAATCAGCATGCCTATAGACCAGCGTATAGTAAACTGAGGCGTAATCTGGCGCAGCCTAAGGGCCAGCTGGCACCGCTCGTTTTCACCTTCTCGCTATGGTTCAGTCTTTGGCATTGACGCGCTACGTCGATCCGATTCGAGGACGCGATCGCGGTTCTGGACTCTCTGACGATCCCTTTCGCACCATTGCCCACGGGCTGACGCAAATCGGAGCAGGGGACACCCTGCAGCTGACGCCTGGAACCTACAGCGCTGAGCCCTTTGCCCTTCGCGTCCCTCGGCGAGTCAGGCTGCTGGGGGACGCGGCCCAAGCCCAAAAAATTCTCATCCGCGGGGGCGGTCGCCACAGTAGCCCTGCCTTTGGCGTCCAGTCTGTGACCCTGGTGCTAGAGGACGGGGCGGTGCTCGTGGGGGTGACGGTGACCAATCCCGAAGCTAACGGAACTGGGGTCTGGATTGAATCGACCAGCCCCACGATTCAAAGCTGCCGCTTCCAGGGCTGCCGCCGGGAAGGGATTTTTGCATTAGGGACGGGGCAGCCGCTGATTGCCAACTCGGTGTTTGAGGGCAACAGCGCCAGCGGCGTGTTTCTAATGCGCCAGGCTAAAGGCGAGCTGCGGCAAAACCTCTGCCGCAACACTGGCTTCGGCATCGCCATCAGCGATAGCGCCGCGCCCCTCGTCATTGGTAACCGGCTGATTGAAAACCGCTCTGGCTGCGTGCTGTCTCGGGCCGCCTGCCCCGTCTTGCGGAACAACCAAATTCTGAGCAACCGCGCCGATGGGCTGACGGTGCTTGACCAGGCGAAGCCTGACTTGGGGGATGACCAAAGCCCGGGCGGCAATACCTTTGAGGCCAGCGGCCGCTTTGACGTTCAAAATACCAGCGCCAGCGTGATTACCTCGGCGGGTAATCAGCTCAACCCGGCTCGCGTCAGCGGCTCTGTCGTTTTTGAGGCGGTTCAGCTTCCCCCGCCCGTAAGGGCGATCGCCTCGCCCCCGAGCCCGACCACAGAGACCAATGAAGGGCCGGCCCCCTTTCCCGATATCCTCGACTCCTGGGCGCGGCCCTTCATCGCGGCGCTGGTGGAGCGCGGGGTCATTCGCGGCTTCCCCGACGGCACCTTTCGCCCCCGCGACCCGCTGACGAGGGCCCAGTATGCCGTCTTGCTGACCAGAGCTTTCGATGTGCCTATCCGCCGTGCACCGCAGCCGTTCGGCGACGTTGGCACCGGGTTTTGGGCGCGGGACGCTATTCAACAGGCTACGCGCCAGGGTTTCATCACCGGCTTTCCCGACGGCACGTTTCGCCCCAATGCCTCCCTCACCCGTTTGCAGACTCTGCTCGCCCTCAACAGCGGGCTGCAGCTTGCTGGCGGCACGCTAGATCTCCTCAGCCTCTACCGCGATCGCGCCGAGATTCCCAGCTGGGCGACGGCGGCGACGGCGGCGGTGACCCAAAGTCGCCTGGTGGTCAACCATCCTCGCCCCGAGTTTCTAGAGCCGCTGAGATCCATCACCCGCGCGGAGATATCGGTGATCGTCTACCAGGGCCTAGTGCTTCGAAACCAAGTGTCGCCGGTCGCCTCGCCGTTTATTGTAGTGCCGCCTTAGCGCCTCCTGGGCGCAGTGTGCAGCAAGATTCCGGCCCTAACGTGGGATGATGGAGAAATAGCTTTTTTAGGATAGTGAAATAAATAGCCATGGCGAGAATTCAGTTTTCCCTAGGGGGGGCACCCGAAGATACGGTTCCTGACATCCGTTTGACTCGTGCCAAGGACGGTAGTGATGGAACGGCGACCTTTTACTTCGACAATCCCAAGGTGTTGACCGACGGAGGTATGGACGACATTACCGGCATGTACCTCATCGACGAAGAGGGACAGCTTTCCACGCGGGAGGTGAACGGTAAGTTCGTCAACGGCCAACCCTCTGCTATTGAAGCGGTTTACGCCATTAAAAGCGTGGAAGACTGGGATCGCTTTATGCGCTTCATGGAGCGATACGGTAAAGAGAACGGGCTCGAGTTTAGCAAAGCCTAGGTGCCGCTGCCGCTCACGCTAGGGCGTACAGCCGTGCGCCCTGAGCCGCTATGCCGCATATTCCTTGACGACCCACGCCGCACCAAAGCTAGTCCACCAGCGATCGCGACAGCTCGGTTTGTGGCCCGTTGGCCAAGATGGCGGGCCGCAGCACCGTCACCGCTTCTCGATAGTAAGGATCGGCTGAGGTGCCCCACTGGTCGGGGTTGGTCGAGAGGCTGCGGCGCTGGGACGCCGTCAGCGCTAGCTCAATCGACGGCGTAATGCCGCGATCGCTGATGTCGGTTCCTTTGGGGGTGTAGTAGTTGGCCACGGTAACGGCCAGACCCGACCCGTCCGCTAGCTCATGTACGGCCTGCACTAGCGCCTTGCCAAAGGTTTTGGTTCCCAGAACCAGAGCGCGATCATTGTCCTGCAGCGCCCCAGTTAAAATTTCGCTCGAGCTCGCCGACTTCTCGTCAACAAGTACGGCCAGCGGCAGGTCTGTGAGCGCCGTGTCGTTGGCGTAGGTGTCTTCGCTGACGCCGTTTCGATCTACCGTCTGCACAATGATGCCCTCGTCGAGCCACATGCGGGAAATATCAATGCTGGACTGGAGCAGTCCGCCTGGATTCCCGCGCAGGTCGAGCACAAAGGCGTCTGCCCCCTGGTCTAGCAGCCTCGCAATAGCCTGATGCATTTGCTCAGCGGCGTGGGCGCTGAATTCACTCAGATAAACGTAGCCGACTTGGGCATCCTGCTCTAGGCGCAGGGCCGAGGTAACGGCGGGTACCTCCAGAATCGCCCGGGCCACCGAAACTTCAAACTGCTGGCCGCTCCCCAGTCCGCCCCGCTCAATCTCCAGCGCGACAGACGTACCGGCTTCCCCACGAATCATACGGGCTGCGCCCTCGACCCCCATACCTTCGGTGGAGCGCCCTTCAATAGTTAAAATGCGATCGCCTGCCTGAATGCCCGCTTCCCTAGCAGGAGATTCTTCGAGGGGCATGAGGACGGTGAGCTGTCCCGTAACCGGATGAACCTGGAGCTGCAGCCCGATCCCCGAGAACTCCCCGGAGGTCTGGCTTGTAAGCTCGGCGTACTGCTGCGGGTCCATAAACCTGGTGTAAGGATCGTCAAGCGTTCCTAAGGCGCGTTTGAGGGCGGCGTAGGCAGTCTCCAAGGAGGCGTAGTCTCGTCCGAGCAGGCGCTCTCGCATCGCTTGCCAGTCGGTCTGATTGAAGTTGGGATCGACATAGTCGCGGTTGACGATCTGCCAGGCCTCGTCTAAGACCGCTTTAGGGCTGTCTACTAATGAGGATGTCGATGCTTCTGGCGCTGCCGTCTCTGGCGCTGTCTCAGAGGGTGCTGTTTCTGCCGCTGTCGCCTCCGCAGCGGTCAGCGCCAGGCTTAGTGAGGTCGGGCCAATACCGGCTGCAACAGTGATAGCGGCGCTACCAGCGGCAATGATCCGGGCAAGATGAGCAAGTGGCAAGTGGGTCATCAAGGGGTGTGTGATAAAGGGCAGCTGGGGAGCGATGATGCGGCCAATGTAGCTGAGGGACCAAATGCGCTGGGGCGATCGCGGTTTGGGCTAGCCTAGGGCCTATTGATGGGGTGAGGGGAGGCCACGCGATGCTGGAAGCAGCAAACGCTAATGCGCCTTCTCATCTTAGCCTCTACGTATAGGGGGGTGTCACTAAACTCGTAGCGTCTATTCCCGCTGCAGGGGTTCTTCTATCAATTTGCTGACCCTCGTGAGTGCCCCTTGTGAGGGTCGCGATTCAGTATTCCCCAGGTGGGCCTTGAACTAACTGAGGACAAACGCAGCGGCGGTCAATAATTCAAAGATTAATGCCTCGGATTCCGGATATGCTCGGACATATCGCGACAGTTCCTGAATTGATCATAAAAGGCAAGACTTTGCAGAGGCTTTACAGAGCTTGACAAAAGATTTAGATTTTGTGAGTAATGGCCCAGGATGACTAGCAATTGGCTGTAGGATTGACTAGTCTAAATCAGGTTTGAGTCCTGACGGACGCGGGATCGACGAATCTTGCGTGAGCTGCTCAATCATAAGCAGTTCTTATGTGAGTCGCTTGCTGATTTCGGCATTCGTTTTGGCATATAGCGTATTAATTTGTGCTCAATTCATCCTCGGTGCTGGCTGCAGATAGGAATGGTATTCGCTTTAATAAGGGCGGGGTCCGGACAATTTAGGCGATTTAGGCGATCGCGCCGCAAAGTGCTGAATTAGTCATGTTTGGCATCTGGGCGTCCGTAATGCGGTCAGTGGTGTACGAATGCAACGGTTTAACCTATGGGACAACGAGCGCGATCGCAGACGAATTTAGAGCCTTCTAATCCGCAGTGGACCAGCCGCCGCGCCATCGCTCGGCGAGAGAGCTTGGCCGCTCCGGGGATGATCATGATGAGTTTGGTCATTGCAGCGGCGCTAGTTACCCATCGCTTGCCGGCGGACGTTGGGTTTCTGTCGCAGCCGCAGCAGAAGACTTCAGAGAGCTTCCGCAAAGCCGTCAATCAGGCCATGGCGGCAGCAGAGCTGACCCAGTCCGCTAAGTTCCGTGAGGAGTGGCATGCTGTGGCAACGCTGTGGCAAGAAGCCATCGACATGATGCAGGCCGTGCCGGCCGAAAATCAGAGCTACGCGCTGGCGCAAAGTAAGGTAGACGAATATCAGCGCAATCTGACCTATGCCCAAGGCAATACGGTCACCTACCCTGCCAAAGCCGGTACGGTGAGCGTTTGGTCAGTGGGGTCTATCCGAGAGCTGGTCACCGCAGTTGAGGGACCACCCTCGCGCGCAATTCCGCTTGGCACTCAGTGCAGGGAGATTTTGTACTACGGTAACAGCCAGATAGAGCTCGCGCATGGTGCAGTAGTCCACTACAAGAACATAGACAACAACCTCCAGGCCTCGTCCCTAGAGACGGTAGTTGCCCAGCAGCTTACCGAGGAAGAAAATATCTGGACGCTGGGGTCTCCCAAGGAGACGGTATATGCCATTCAGGGGGTGCCGGATCGCGTCAACAGCTATGAGTCTCTCGATATGGAGCTGCTTTACTACGGCAACGACGTTGTAGAGCTTCGCCAAGATCGGGTCATAGCCTACAGCAATTTCGACCAAAGTCTGAGCGTTTCGGTCGAGCCCGTTCTGAACGCCGATGATGTCGCGTCTGCCCAAAGCTGGAGCGTTGGCTCGTCTCGGAGCGAGGTGTTTCAGGCTCAGCAAACGCCGACTCAAATTCAGCGCCGCGATTCCCTGTGCAGAGAGGTACTCTACTACGGCAGCAGCACGGTTGATCTACGGAATGGGGTGGTGGTGGGCTACGACAATAGCGAGGGTAGTTTCCAGGTCGAATAGGGGAGGTCAAATAGGGGCAGCGCCTCTATCCCTGCTGGGCTCCCTCACTGGCCCCCCTTACTGGGGCCCCTTACTGCCCCCCTGGCCCCTAGTATTTTCGTTCCTGGGGCGGAAACCGGTCGACGACCACCGGCATGTACTGAATATCAACGCCGCTTTGGGAGGCGTAGGCCAGCGTATGCTGCAGGAAGTCGTCGTCGTTCCGCTGAGGATAGTCCTCCCGGCTGTGGGCCCCACGGCTCTCCCGACGCGCTAGCGCTGAGGTCATGATAATTTCCCCCACCCGAATCAAGTTACCCAACTCCATCGCCTCCGTGAGCTCGGTGTTCCACAGCAGCTGCTTGTCGTCGAGGCGAATCTGCCCCAGCTGAGCCTTAATCGCCTCGAGTCGCGAGAGCCCAAGCTGAATCGTTTCCTCAGTGCGGAATACGCTGCAGTGCTCGCTCATGCAGTCTTGGAACGCCTGTCGGACCTCGCCAATGCGGTAGGGCCCGCTCTGGTCTAGTAAGGATGTGAGCACCTGTCGGGCTTGGGATAGGTAGCGTTCCTCATCCACCTCGGGCCGCTTGCGGGTTTCGGTATAGCGGGCGATCGCTGCCCCGACCCGCTGACCGTAGACCACGCATTCTAGCAGTGAGTTGCTGCCCAGGCGGTTGGCGCCGTGGACGGAGACGCAGGCGCTCTCCCCGGCGGCAAAAAAGCCTTCTACCACCTGGCTAGCGCTGCGGCGCACCTGCCCCTCGGTGGTGACAGGAATGCCTCCCATGGAGTAGTGGGCCGTAGGCCGCACGGGGATAGGCTGATGTACGGCATCTACGCCCAAAAGGCGATGGGCCTCCTCCCAGCAAAAGGGAATTCGGTCCATAATCTGCTGCTGACCTAGGTGGCGCACGTCAAGGTGAACGCAGGTTCCTCCCGGCGCGCCGTCGGCGGTGAGGCCTCGCCCGGCGCGAATTTCTTTAATGATCGCGCGTGAGGTGATGTCTCGCGGGGCCAGCTCCATTTGCTTGGGGGCGTAGTGAGCCATGAAGCGATCGCCTTCGCTGTTGATTAAATAAGCGCCCTCCCCCCGCACCGCTTCCGACACCAGTACCCCCGCCGGGAAAAGCCCCGTGGGGTGAAACTGAACAAACTCCATATCTTCTAGGGGAAGCCCTGCGGCCGCCGTCATCGCTAGGCCATCTCCGGTGGAGGCATAGTCGTTGGACGTGGTGTTGTAGGTGCGTCCATATCCGCCCGTGGCAAACAGAACGGCCTTGGCCCGCATTACGGCGAGCTCGCCGTCCCGAATGTGGTACATGACGACGCCCTTCGCCTGCTCCTCGTCTAGAATCAGCCGCATCACGTACCACTCGTCGTAGAGCACGACGCCGTTGCGGCGCAGATTACAAATCAGCTCGTGAAGAATGGCGTGGCCTGTCTTATCGGCGGCGTAGCAGGTGCGTCGGTAGCTGTGGCCCCCGAAGGCCCGCTGCGCAACCCGCCCGTCCGGCAGCCGAGAAAACAGCACCCCCATGCGCTCTAGATCGATAACCACGCCGGGGGCGCTCTGGGTCAAAATGGCGACGGCGTCTTGGTCAGCTAGGTAGTCTGAGCCCTTGACGGTATCGAAGGCGTGGGCTTCCCAGGTGTCGTCGCTGTCCACATTTTTCAGCGACGCCGCCATCCCGCCTTGGGCGGCAACCGAGTGGGAGCGAATCGGATGGGTTTTGGCAACTAGGGCGACGCTTAGATTCGGGGCACAGCGCGAGATTTCCAGTGCCGCCCGCGACCCCGCCAGGCCGCCGCCGACAATAATAACATCGTGGTCGATCATTAGCTGATGGCTTTAGCGGTTTGCCCCGAGCGAACGGCCTTAGCTGATGAGGCGTTTTGCTCATCTACTGCCTTAAACTCGATGTGGTTGAGCAGCGTGGTGACAAACGCAAACAGCAGGAACGGTAAGGACAGGACGAGAATCAAGCCTACGGTCGTCAAGGCGTAGATAGGGCGGCTGGTTCCCATTAGGGCTAGGGCAGCGGCCAAGCTTAGAAAAATTACCAGCAGCCAAATAATGATTTGGCCATAGATGTCCCCGAAAGAGAGGGTGCAAATCATGCGGTAACGCTGAAAATTGTTTATGCTCATGGTGACAAAGCTGCCATTCTAGCCAGTTGTTTCGGAATAGTTCTAGGGTAGAAGCTCTATTCAGCGGTTAGGGCGATCGCTAAGCTCTTCTTAATAGAGTCGATACATGTCTTCATACATTGGCAAAAAGGCAAAAGGCAATAGACTTGCCCTGAAGCATCGCTACATTCTATTTAATAAGCCCTACGACGTGCTTTCAAAATTTACCGATGCCTCAGGGCGGCGTACCTTGAGCGCGTTCGTCCCCGTTGCCGATGTTTACCCCGTGGGTCGGCTTGATCGCGATAGCGAAGGTCTGCTGCTGCTCACCAGCGATGGACGACTGCAGCATCGGCTGTCCCATCCCAAGTTTGACCACGCCAAGACCTATTGGGTTCAGGTTGAGCGCGTTCCGGGCGAGCCGGCGATCGAGAAGCTCAGGCGCGGTCTATTAATTCAGGATTACCGGACTCGCCCGGCCGCCGTTCGCCCCATCGATTCACCCCAGGTGCCGCCCCGCGACCCGCCGATTCGCTCCCGTAAAACGGTGCCAACGGCCTGGCTAGAAGTCGTGCTTACCGAGGGACGCAACCGTCAGGTGCGCCGAATGACGGCGGCCGTGGGTTTCCCCACCCTGCGGCTAATCCGCGTGGCGATCGCCCATCTCGAAATTGGCGCTCTAGCGCCCGGAGACTGGCGAGACTTGACCCCAGGGGAGATCGGCGAGCTTCAGAAGTTGAGTCAGCGAGATTGGAGGCATCAAACCTTGGCTCGGCGGGGCTTAGGGCCGCACTCCGCAGATTCGCGGCGGAAAAAAAGCCACAGGCTAAGCTAGATTAACCGGTATTAAGCTTTATTGATGTCAAAGCTTAGGATGTCAGAGCTAGATGTCAAAACTTGCGGAAAACATCCTGACCCACTGCCTCTTTGCTACAAAAGAGTAAAGTTAGACCGATATTAAAGCTCAATCTACGGATGATCTGTAGAGCGACGATGACTATGGTAACTAGGACGCCTCTTAATGATTATTTGTCCTGAGTGCGGGTTCGAGAACCCCGACCAGAGTATGCTTTGCCAGAACTGTGGGACAGATCTACAGTTTAATAAGGCGATGGGTCAGGGTGGCCCTATGCCCGACGAGAGCGGTCTTTTAGTCGGAGAGGCCCAGCCTAATGGCGATCGCCGCAGTCCGGTTGAGCCGACGCTGCGACTGGCCATACTCTTTTCGCTGCCGGATGCGCTGCCTCTTCAAGAGGTCGACGGCGACTGCCCGGCGGCAAAGCCACTGGCCGATCTGGCGTGCCGGGTGAACCAGCCGGATGCCTACCTGGCAGATCGCTATCAGGTCCAGTCGGCGATCGCTGAGCGTGGCGCGGGCCAAGCGGCTCCGCCGGATGCCCCGGAAGACCTCGAAGTTATGGTCGTCGACGTCCAGCCTTCGGAGTCGCCCTTCCTAGAGATCGCTTTGATGGAGGCCAGCTCGGGGGAATCTACTGATGATTTAGAGGCGCTGTTGGCGACCTTCCCTGGGCTAGTGCGCATGCATCTCTTACTTCAAGACGAGCTGTATCCCTGCTGCCCGCAGGTACAGGACGCCTGGAGCTGCGATGACTACAGCGCCCTTATCCTAGAAAACCGTGAGCAGATTCCTCAGCTGAGCCAGGTCGCGAATGCCGCCGTAGGCGAGCAGGTGCTGCACTGGCTTTACGACATGGTTCAGCTCTGGGAACTCTTGGCACCCTATGGCTGTCATCAAAGCCTGCTCCGTCCCGAAAATCTACGGGTAGACGAAGACCAAATCTTGTGTCTTAAGCGACTTTATCAGAACGTCTCTGGTCAGACCTACGGTCTGGCCAATCTAGGTCAGCTATGGCGACAAGTATTTAGTTCATTCTCGGAGCGATTTTCGGACCTGAACAAGCTGTTTTCGGCCCTTGAGATCGGTGAGATTTCTACCGTCAATAGCCTCAAGCAGCAGCTCGAATCTATGAGAATAAATCACGATCAAGAGTCGTCTGGTGACCAGGTGTTCGCCAACCCGTTGCTGGGCAACCCGATGCCCAACCCTCTAACAGACCTACAGGACCCGCTCTCTCCATCCACCGAGACGGCGAGTGAAAGTCCGTTCGACGATGATGGCGATGATTTGCCCACCGTCGTATTGCCAATGCAGCTCTATAGCCTGTCCGACGCGGGCTATACCGATGTGGGCCGGATGCGAAAGCACAACGAAGACTGCTTTTTCATTCAGACCGACATTCAAAAGCGAGAGACCCCCAGCGGCCGCACCTGCAGCGCCAAGGGCCTCTATATCCTCTGTGACGGCATGGGCGGGCACGCCTCTGGGGAGGTGGCAAGCTCGCTGGCCGTAGAAGCGCTGCATAAATCTCTGCAGTCCTGGACGAGTCAGCTGCCTATGGAGAGTAGCCTGAACGAGAGCATCCGGCTCGCCAATCAGGCGATCTATGAGCAAAACCAGCAGAACGATGCCCAGGGCAACCGGCGCATGGGAACGACTCTGGTGATGCTTTTGGTGCAGGGCCTAGAGGTGGCGATCGCCCACGTGGGGGACAGCCGCATCTACCGGGTGAGCCGCAAGTTTGGTCTAGAGCAGCTCACAATCGATCACGAAGTGGGCCAGCGGGAAATCCATCGCGGCATTGATCCAGAAGTGGCCTACTCGCGCCAGGATGCCTACCAGCTCACTCAGGCTCTCGGGCCCCGCAATCAGGAGTTTATCCGCCCCGATATCCAGTACTTGCCGGTCACCGAAGATGCGGTGTTTATCCTCGCCTCGGATGGATTGACGGACAACGAGCTGCTGGAGCGCCATTACGAGAGCCACCTCGAACCGCTGCTGAGCTCCCAGACTAATTTAGACCGCGGGGTGGCTGACCTCATCGGTCTGGCCAACCAGCACAACGGACACGACAATATTACGGCGATCGCCGTGCGCCTCAAGCTGCGCCCTGTGCTGCAGCAGGATCAATAGCTGCAGCGTTTGGCTGGCAGCACCCTCGCCGCCGGCCGGTGGTGGCCAGAATGGGTTATTGAGTATGGCCTATTTATGATACGTGCCGCCCTGCAAAATCGTCTTTGCCCGGTAAATCTGCTCTAGCAGCAGCAGCCGGGCCAGCTCATGGGGAAAGGTCATGGGCGACAGGCTGAGGATGCGGTGGGCCACCGACCGCAGGATAGGACTGATGCCAACGGGACCGCCAATGCAGAACACCAGCGCATTAGATTCGACGGCGGCAAACATTTGGGCAAACTCGGTAGAGGTCAGGCGATCGCCGTCTTCTGAGAGGGCAATGAGGCGATCGCCCGCACGGCCCATGGACAAGATCCTGCGCGCCTCTGCGTCCGGGCTGCTGTCTTTAATTTCGGCCAGACTGACTTCCGGCAGCCGCCTGCAGTAGGTCTCAACCCCGGCCTGAATCCAGGGCTTTTTAATTTTACCAACGGCAATCAGCCTGACTTTGGGAAATCCCTGCATGGGCGAGAAAATGTAACAGAATGTTGCGCATTGCCACACTTGCTAAAGCAAATGCGAAGAATGCCGATGTGAACAAGGGTCCGCTCCTAGAATTCTAATAGTAACCATACGCCCATTCCGTATGAAACAAATTCCAACTCCGCTTCTAACCCTCATAGCTGGCATTTTTATCACGTTAGGTAGTCTATGGATGGGTCAAAACCACGGACTTATGCCTGAGCAGGCTTCGATGCAGGCCGAGTTGGTAGATGGTCTATTCGATTCAATGATTACCGTCGCCACGGCCTTCTTCATTGTCGTCGAAGGGACAATCATCTACTTTGCGATTCGCTACCGCCAGCGTCCTGGCGATAACGAGGACGGCAGCCCCATCGAGGGCAACCTGCCGCTAGAGGCCTTTTGGACGGCGATTCCGGCCATTGTCGTCATCGGCATCGGCATCTACAGCGTCGATGTGTTTCAGCAGATGGGGGGTCTATCCCCCAGTCAGCAGCACGACCACATGGCCGATCTAGTGATGATTGACGGCGCTGACGCCACGCTTTTGGCCCAGGCTGACCTGGGTCAGACCGGTGGAGATATCGCGGCCGATCGGGCTCCGCTATTGGCTGAGGCCAACCCGCCTGAAAACCAGACCGATGAGCTGGCGCAAAATCGCACCAAGTACGGCTACGGCGCGGGACCCAAAGCGGGGGCCCCGGATGTTGTGGTCAACGTCACAGGCATGCAGTACGCCTGGCTATTTAACTATCCCGATGACGGCATCATCAGCGGCGAGCTTCATATCCCTGCCGAGCGCGATGTACAGCTCAACCTCTCGGCTCAAGATGTGATTCACTCATTTTGGGTCCCCGAGTTTCGCCTCAAGCAGGATGCGCTGCCGGGGAAAGAAACGCAGCTGCGATTTATCGCTAGCGGCCCCGGGACCTACCCCATCGTCTGCGCTGAGCTTTGCGGAGCCTACCATGGCGGCATGCGCAGTCAGGTGATCATCCAGACGCCTGATGAGTATGCTCAGTGGCTAAACGAGAACCGCGTTGCCCAAGCTAATCCTCAGCAGACCATCGCGATCGCCCAGACCGCTTCAGAGCCTCAGTAAACTTCTGGGGCGATCGCTGACCTGACGTCCATTTCGCGCCCGATTGCCCACCGGCTAGGCAATCGATTCCGGCAACACACTCTTTGCAGTTTAAGCAACATCACCAGTCACTATGGCTCAAGCACAAATTCCTTTTGGTCAGACCGGCTCAGACCGGCCTGACCACGACGAGCGTAAGGCTTGGCGGTGGTACGAATACTTCACCTACAACATTGACCACAAGGTCATCGGTATTCAGTACCTCGTCCTGGCCTTTACGTTTTATCTGATTGGCGGCCTGATGGCCCTGGCCATGCGCGCCGAGCTGGCCACCCCCGATGCCGACCTCCTCGATCCCAGTCTTTACAACGCCTTTTTGACCAACCACGGCACCATCATGATCTTCATGTGGATCGTGCCCGCGGCGATTGGCGGCTTCGGCAACTATCTCATCCCCCTGATGATTGGGTGCCGAGATATGGCGTTCCCCAACCTGAACGCGATCGCCTTTTGGATGCTGCCACCGGCTGGCGGCCTGCTGCTGGGCAGCTTTTTCTTTGGCGGCGCTCAAAGCGGCTGGACCAGCTACCCGCCGCTAAGCCTGATTACGGCCAACACGGCCCAGAGCATGTGGATTTTGGCCATCGTCATCGCTGGAACCTCCTCGATCTTGGGCGCGGTGAACTTTATCGTCACCCTCTTCAAGATGCGGGTTCCCAGCATGGGCTGGAACGACATGCCCCTGTTTTGCTGGTCTATTTTAGCCACCTCGATTCTGGCGCTGTGCTCCACGCCCGTGCTGGCGGCGGGCCTGATCCTGCTGCTGTTTGACATCAACTTCGGCACCTCCTTCTTCCGCCCCGAAGCCGGTGGAGACGTGGTTATGTACCAGCACCTGTTCTGGTTCTACTCTCACCCGGCGGTGTACCTGATGATCCTGCCGATCTTAGGCATCATGTCCGAGGTGATACCGGTACACGCCCGTCGGCCTATCTTTGGCTACAAGGCGATCGCCTACTCTAGCTTGGCTATCTGCTTCGTGGGCCTGTTTGTCTGGGTGCACCACATGTTCACCAGCGGCACCCCGCCCTGGATGCGGCTGTTTTTCACAATCTCCACCCTGGTGATTTCCGTGCCTACAGGCGTCAAAATCTTCAGCTGGATGGCCACCCTCTGGGGCGGTAAGATTCGCCTCAACAGCGCCATGCTGTTTGCCATTGGCCTGCTGCTGATGTTTGTGATCGGCGGTCTCAGCGGCGTCACACTAGGGGCGGCCCCGGTGGACGTGCACGCCCACGACACCTACTATGTGGTGGCCCACTTCCACTACGTCCTGTTTGGCGGCTCGGTGTTTGGCCTCTACGCGGGCATCTACCACTGGTTCCCCAAGATGACCGGCCACATGCTCAACGAGGGCTTGGGCAAGGTGCACTTCGCGCTGACCTTCATTGGCACCAACCTTACCTTTTTGCCCATGCATAGCCTAGGGCTGCAGGGCATGCCCCGCCGGGTGGCCATGTACGACCCCAAGTTCCAAACCATCAACCAGCTCTGTACCTTCGGGGCGTTTGTCCTGGGTATCTCTGTGCTGCCGTTCTTGGTGAATGTGGTCTGGAGCTGGGTGCGCGGCGAGAAGGCGGTCGGGAACCCCTGGAGAGCTTTGACTTTCGAGTGGACCACCGAGTCTCCGCCGATTATTGAGAACTGGGAAGTGCTGCCGGTTCTTCGCCACGGCCCTTATGAGTACGGCCAAGGAATTCAGCTAGAAGAGGCTGAGCCGGAGCCATCGTCCTGACCCCCCTTAGTCCCCTCTTAGTAAGGGGGGAAATCTTGGTTCTCCCCCTTAGCAAGGGGGAGTTAGAGGGGGTCTTCAACACTGTCCTGCTATGAGGCGCTACATCTATGGTTGACACCACACCGACCCAAGTAAACGAAATCACCACCGCAGAGCATTCCGAGGCTCACGGACACGAGGCCCATGGTCACGGCGACCACGCCCACCCTGACCTGCGCGTCTTTGGTCTCATTACCTTTTTGGCTTCAGAATCCTTAATGTTCTGCGGGCTATTCGCCGTCTACCTCGTCTTCAGGGGCAGCGTGGCGGAATGGCCCCCCGAGGGCACCGAGGTGGAGCTGCTGCTGCCTACCATTAACACGATTATTCTGGTGTCCAGCAGCTTTGTGATTCACAAGGGCGATACCGCTATCAAGGATAACAACGTCAACGGGATGCGTCTTTGGTACGGCATCACGGCGGCCATGGGAGCCGTATTTCTGGCCGGTCAGGTCTACGAGTATCTGACCCTGGGCTATGGCCTCAAGACCAACATCTTTTCTAACTGCTTCTATATCATGACGGGCTTCCACGGCCTGCATGTGTTGGTGGGCGTGCTGCTCATTCTCGGCGTGCTGTGGCGATCGCGCCGCGTCGGCCACTACTCGGAGTCAGCCCACACGGGCATCGAGATGGCTGAGATCTACTGGCACTTTGTGGACATTATCTGGATTGTGCTGTTTGCGCTGATTTACCTCCTGACGCTGCTTTAGCCGTTCGCATCGCGTGGCGCAGTCAAAGGCACTGCTTCAAGCAGCTGAGCCAGCGCAATAGTATCTATTGAATAGGCGATCGCAGATGTCTGTGATCGCCTATTCAGCTATTTGGGGCTCAAACTGCTTATCGCTTGAAATAGCGGCGGCCTCGGTACGTCATTTTGGCTCTCCCACTAGCTTGAGGACGAGAGCGACTATCCTGAATCGATTGAGGGCTCTGCTGCACAGCTATCATCTCCCAGGTACCCCCAGCCGTACTAATATTTTCTCCCCTACTGTCCTTATCCACATCGATACGTTCCTTAAAGCGTTCCCCAGACGGTAGTATGGCCGAGCTAAGGCGACAGTCTTGAAGCTCTAGGGCTGAAACCTGTGCTCCGGCTAAAACCGCCCGGGTCAGGTCGCTACCCATAAGGTTTGCTCCCATCAAGTCGGCTCCAGCCAAATCAGCTCCGCGGAAGCAGGTCATCACTAGAACTGCTTTTCGCAGGCTTACATTGCGCAACCTGGCGTTCTTAACATTGGCTTCCGTCAAGTTGGCTTCCGCCAGGTCGGCTCGGGACAAATCAGCTCCGGTTAAGTCGGCATGGGCTAGATTTACTCCGGTGAGGTTGGCACCCCGCAGATCTGCATTTCGTAGCGAGGCACGTTCTAGATTAAGGCCAGACAGGTCTTGGGCCGCGAAGGTCATACCGTCTAACTTCCCGTCGTTGGCAGCGATAAACTTTTTAAAGTCCATTTTTTTGCCTTCAGATAATACTGGTTGTGACGTAAGCGATACTTACTTCTTCTCAGGTGTAATGATGTAGCAGGGTTAAGAGCATAAAAATTAGGTATCGCGATCTCTACTCTGGTACAGTCTGCGGACCGAGAAGCGGTGCTGGCCCCCGTGGGGTAAAAGTCACAGCGTGCCGGTATGATATCAGCGTTGGTGGCGGTGCCTAAACTGGATGCAGCAGGCTGCTGAGGTCGTGGTCACGAAATAGGCGCGGAGTCCTTTCATAGCCTGCTGAAAATCGGTGTAACGATAACAACATAAGAGGCGATCGCCTACGGAGGCCGAGCTCTTCTGATAAGCCTTCATAAGGTCGTGTCGGCTTTTAGCGATCGCTGACACAATAGAATAATGTCCCTCTGTTCAGATACAGCTCATCCACTAGGCTAGAAATCTAGCTAAGCTCAAGAAGCGCTTTTGCCAAAAGTCTTAATCCCCAACCCCACAACGTTTCGTTAGGGTCAAGCTAATATATCAACACAGTAAAACTCCTGCCCTTAGGAGACATCGCGTGAGGAGATCCCATGGCCGTTCAACTACAGCAAGCTGCTAGCGTTGCTAAATATCTAATTACCCAGCGGCTTCAGGGGCGCAAGCGCTTTCCGCTCGTGCTGATGCTAGAGCCTCTGTTTCGCTGCAACCTGGCTTGCCCAGGCTGCGGCAAGATTCAGCATCCCAAAGAAATTCTCAAGCAGCACCTAACCCCGGAAGAGTGCTTCGCCGCCGTTGAGGAGTGCGGCGTACCCGTCGTCTCTATTCCCGGTGGAGAGCCGCTTCTGCACCCCCAAATTAAAGAGATTGTTGAGGGTCTAGTTGCGCGCCAGAAATACATCTATCTGTGCACCAATGCCATCTTACTAGAGCGGAGCCTCGACAAGTTTACGCCCTCGCCCTACTTGACCTTTAGCGTGCACCTAGACGGCCTCGGCGAGCACCACGATCGCTCTGTGGACCAGGATGGCGTGTTTGATACGGCGGTCAAGGCCATTAAGGCCGCCAAAGCGCGCGGGTTTCGGGTGACCACTAACACCACAATCTTTGAGGGCGCAGACCCCAAGGATATCCAGGCGTTCTTTGACTTCCTCAACACGCTAGGGATTGATGGCATGATGGTCTCCCCCGGCTACAGCTACGAATGGGCCCCCGACCAGGAGCACTTCCTGAAGCGGGAGCAGACCAGGGCTTTGTTCCGAGAAATTCTAGCGCCCATGAGGCTGGGCAAGAAGAAGTGGAACTTTAACCACAACCCTCTGTTTCTCGACTTCCTGACGGGGGAGAAGGACTACGAGTGTACCCCCTGGGGCAGCCCTAGCTACAGCGTTCTAGGCTGGCAAAAGCCCTGCTATCTGCTCAACGAAGGCCACTATGAAACGTTCCAAGAGCTGATGGAGAACACCGAGTGGGACCAGTATGGACACCGCAGCGGCAACCCTCAATGCGCTGACTGTATGGTGCACTGCGGCTACGAGCCCACCGCCGCCCTAGACGCCATGAACCCTAAAAACATGATGCGATCCCTCGGCAGCCTCATGGGTTGAGCGATCGCGCCAGCGTCTTCAGGCCTTTGGGTTAGACAGTTGCCCTTGAGATTTCGTATGCTGATGGCATCCATTCAAAATCTCTTTTATAAATTTGTCACCCCAGCCAAAGCGACGCTGCGTTTTAGTGTGTCAGAACCGCTCCTGCCTGAGGGCCGGAGCGGCAGCGGTACTGGAGGCCTTCCAGTCGCAGACCGCCATGCCCGTGCTTGTGTCCGAGAGCGGCTGCAGCAGCCAGTGTAGCGTTGGCCCCAATGTGCGCATCATGCCAGACAGCGTTTCTTACTGCCGCGTGAAGCCGAGCGATGTCTCGACCATTGTTGTAGAGCATTTAGAGGGCGATCGCCCCGTTCAATCGCTCTATCATCCTCATATGTACGGCTACGCGCACCTATCAAAGGCGATGCCTAACCAGGAGGAAACCTCAAGTTAGCACGATGAGCCAATTTGCCTTTTCCTCTAGGGCCTACCCGCTCCAAGAGATTACCCCCCCAGCAGGCCTACTATCCACCGCAGCAGGGCGATATAGCCCGCAATTACAAGAGTTAGCACTAGGCCAAGGAGCATCAAAATCAAGAAGACGCGCCACCGCTGCCTGGGCCTAGGTCTAGCAGGACGTGCCGGCTGGTCGAACTGGGACTCCAGCAGCTTTAGATTGCGGGCGTTTGCTTTCCAGGCGAAGTCGAATAGGTCACCCACTACCGGCACTGCGCCGATGATGGTCTCAAGCGCGATGTTGAAGGCCATGCGGGCAATAATATTGGTAGGCGTCTGCAGCCTAGCCGCCTCAACGATTAGATAGGCAGACAGCACCGTGCCGACGATGTCTCCCCCAGCGGGCAGCAGCCCCAAAATGGGGTCGAGCCCAATCCGGTAGTCTGTCCCTGGAATTTGAATGGCGTTGTCCAGCAGATTGCTGATGGAGCGGAGCCGCTCTAGGGTGGGGTGTCTTTCGGTGAGTGAGGATGGGGGATGTGAGGATGGGGGCCGCGAGGCGATAAAGCTGCACTGCACTGTGACCCCAGTAGTGTAGCCCGACATGCTAGCCCGAGAAACAGTCCGCCGGGGGGTCTCGCCTTGATGCGATCGCTAAGGCGTTGACGCGAGGCGATATAGCAAATGTCCTGATGCATGGCGACCAGCGCAATAGACCTATTCTTCTTTTTCGGCAGCGGCTACAGCTTCAGGTCAGCCCAGGCTCGCTAAAGACAGTTATAAGTTTAAATAGATCGCTGCTAACTTTTCTCCTTGAAGTCGCGCGTCATATTCCGCCTCTACACGCTTTCGACCGGCCATCGTCATGTCTTGCCACTTCTCAGGATGATTGACCAACCACTCTAGGTGTGAGACGAGTCCGGATACATCTCGCTCCTCTGCAAGTAAGCCGGTCACATTGTGATGAATGACCTCAGGAATATCGCAGTGCTGCGTACTAACGATGGGCATACCTGTGGCAGCCATTTCAATTAGAGATACCGGTGCTCCCCCTTCAGTATCGCCATCACTTGCCGTCACGCTTGGTGAGATGAAAACGTGGTGCCGATAGGCTTCTTTAAAGATGTTCTGATAGGGCTGATATCCCAGCATCTTGACTTTAGAGCTGAGGCCGTGATTATCGATTACTGATAAAATCTTTTGCTTTTCAAGCTGGCTCTTCTTCTCATAGTTGGCATCGCCAACGATAGTCACCTCTATGGGAAGCCGATGCTGAAGGCTGCCCAGTGCTTCTAGAGCATATGGAATTCCCTTCTTTTCCTTAAATGAAGCTGCGATCAGCACCCGCAGTGGTTCGGAAGGGCTCCACTTTCTGGGCTTGAACGCAATTTTATCAATAGCGATTCCCAAGTGATAGACGTCAATCTTATCAGAAGGGCATCCTAAATCTACAATGCGCTCAGCCATGTACGGTCCTTCACACAGGACCTGATTTACATGGGCGAACAGCTCAGCATATCTAGCGCGCCAGTATGGCTTCTGTTGGGGGAGTGAATTCACGTCCCAGCCGTAGAACGACACGACGTGTTTGAGCTCCGCCCGCCTTGCTGCTTCTACATCTTGCCAACCAATGTGCCCAAAGTGAGAGTGAAGAATGGGTACGCTATTCTGCCTCGAAACCTCTACTAAAAGCTTTGGGTGGCGGCGAGCTATCTTGAGCTTTTTCAGCCTCTTGTACCAAAAATAATCCCACCCGTTGATATCTTTTAAAGCGTGAATATTGGGTAATTCAAATTGCTCTAGGTTTTCCGTCTCTTCACAGACAATGTGGTTTTCTATCGTGTCAGGCAAGTGACAGACTAGATTGTACATCCAAGTCTGAGTTTGTGTGAGCCATGTGGGATGGCTATGAATGATCTTTGTCTTTGCGATATCTAATGGTTGACTTTTCACTGTCCTAGACCTAAAGCACTTGAAAACTGCTGAATTTGTTTTCGATTTATAAACCAGCTAGCTAATAGATAGATAAAGATACCTAAAGGAATTGAGATCACCAACACCCATACATTGGCAAGCTCGGAAAGTAAGAAAAGCTTGATTCCTAAAAGAGCGATGAGCATAGTTAAGCTAGCGGCTAGCGATCGCCAAACTGCGCCAAACAGGCCAATGACATTGAGCTGAATCAAACGAAAGGGAATAGAAAAGTTGGGATAGATTAACGTAAAGTATGCGATCGTGTACGCGACAGCAACTCCAGTGATTCCCCATCGTAACCCAATTGTCCAGGCAGCCACCAAAAAAGCCCCTTCAAAGACTGACCAACGCAGCATCCAGTCGGTACGCCCTTTGGTCTGGTAAATCGTTCCTACTGTTGTCTCTAGAGACTGAACGACACCTACCGGCGTTAGGATCATCAGCAGCAAGACTACAGGCTGCCACTGAGGCCCAAAGACTGCGAGAACGAATGGTTCTGCCATTGTCCAAAGGCCTGCCATAAGCGGAAAGGTGACCAAAGAAATCATGCCAGCAACCTTCAGATATGCCGTTTTAAGTTTGTCGTTGTCATCCTGTATTCTTGAGAATACTGGAAACATCACTCGGCTTATAACTTGGGATATATTTTGCACGGGATAGAGCATAAGCCGGTAAGTCAGGGTATAGTACCCCAGGCTCTGAGGCCCTAGAAATCGACCTATTAGTAAATAGTCCGCGTTCCGAACAAAGTAGTTGAAAATGTTGAAACCGGTCAAGTTCAAGCTATAGCCACTGACGTCCTGTACTTCACTCCACTGAAAAATAAGTTTAGGTTTCCAGCTAGACGTAATCCAGAGCAAAATCGTTGTCACTAGAACTATTGTCAAAGTCTGAAGAACTAAGCTCCACACGCCAAACCCTAAGAAGGCTAGGCTAATACCGACCAATGAACCAGAAAGTACGGCGCTGGCTTCTATCTTAGCTAGGGCATTGAAAGCTAGATCTTTTTCTAGAAGAGCTTTCTGCAAGATACTAATTCCAGAAAGGAAAAAGCTTATTGAAAGCACTTTTAGAATAAGCGTTACCTTAGGCTCTTGATAAAAAATCGCAATGAACGGAGAACCAATAAAAAGAACTATCGTTCCAAGAAGGCCAAATGTAACGTTGATCCAAAATATGCTATATAAAAAATTTTCAGAAACGCTTTTTTTCTGAATGACTGCTGCAGATGTTCCTAAATCTTTGAATAGATCAACAAAACCAATTACAATGCCTGCCATACCGACTAAACCGAAATCAGATGGTTCAAGCAGACGGGCAAGAATAGAAATAGTGGTAAACTGTACAACCTGCTTAATGATTTGGGAGACGGAAGACCATTTGATGCCAGATGTAGCACGCTGCTGGAGAGACATCTTACGCACTCGTCAGCATAGGCTTGTATGTGTTAAAAATATTCATTGTTTGTGCTGTTCTTATTTAAGAAAATATCAATAGTTTATAGTAGTCTACTGGCGGCTCGGCGAACGAGATCGGCAGCCAGCGTCCTTAGAGGCTTCTTCAAAAGCTTGTGCCTCGTTTCCCGTAGCGCTTTGCGTTCTTGAGTCGTTAGAGCAGGAAGACGAAACGCTTCTAGCGCAGCCTTATAGTGGTCAAGAGATTTTCCGCCTAGGACTATAGTATGGGTAGTGTCAAAATCTAATAAATAGCGAAGGGCAAAAGCTGGCATCAAAGTTTTATCTGGTAAAAGCTTTTCATAGACGGCATATTTCTTGGTTTCGGAAGAATCAATCGCTTGCTTACGAATATCTTGACTGGAAAACTGGGGCTGCTCATGGAAGTAGCGCCCAGACAGTCGGCCTGCCTCGAAAGCACCCCGAACAATTCCCCCCAAAGCATTTTCTTCAATGAGATTGAGTATCTTAGGCGAATGCGTCACTAGAGACTGTGAAAACATGGCTACGTCCACAGACCTCTGACTGGCAAGTCGTCCCAAAGCTTTTTGATCGTTGGTAGAAATGCCGTAAAACCTGATTTTTCCTTCTTGCTTAAGGGATTCTAGAACTTCTTTCCCTTCTGGTATTTGCCTGCCGTCTGGAGGAGAGTGATAGAGATAAACATCAACGTAATCCGTTTGTAGTCGCTTTAAGCTCTCCGCTAGAGAACTGCGAATTTTGCTGGGAGCAGCATCTTTAATCTTCTCTCCATTGTGGCCTCTACTAAGCCCAAACTTCGTGCACAAGACCCATCGCTCTCTATCTGCGCGAGTTGCTAGGCCAACGCGCCGCTCCCCTTCACCATCTCCATATATCGGCGCTGTATCAACGAAGTTGATGCCCAAATCCGCGCAGGCTCTAATTAAATCGATCGCCTTATCCCGGCCTATATCGGGAAAGCCGTCTGCTTTTCCATCTACAAGGAGTGGACCGCTGAGCTGCCAAGCGCCGATGCCAAGCGCCGAGACGCTGAGTCCAGTACGCCCCAACGTGCGATACTGCATATCATCTGTTCCTCAATACATTACTTGCCAACTTCTTGAGCAGTAGTTTGCTAGGCAACCAGCGGAACCCTAGATACTTCAGATGATTAATAGGATTGAGCCGTCCTGGGTAGAAGCGAACAAACTCTGCTTGGGGCTTGCCGTCTTTGGCGACTACAAAGTAAGGGGGCTCTATCCCTGGATCGAAATGCTCCGACGACATGTACTCTATCACATAGGCCCATCGCGTTTTCTGCGTAATATTGGGCGTTGTGCTGTGAAGGGTTAGAGATGAGAAAACTACAACATCACCCGCTTTTGCCTCAACAAATATGGGGTTGTCGGGTTGACCATCGAATTCGACGTGATTACTGACGTGCTTATGCGGTAGATGCTGTTTATGGCTACCCGGTTGCAACCAGAGCCCACCGTTGTCCGGCGTCATTTCAGTCATGGCGATCCACAGCTGATAATGGGGATCTTTTAGCCTGCTGTAAGCATTGTCTTGATGCCAAGCGAATGTGCCAGCACCGTTACCTTTGGCCACTGCCTGATCCCAGCGCACCCAAAAGTTTGGTCCAATGATCTGGTTCAGCAAATTAACGATTTTAGGATGGGCAATAATATCCTGGATTGCTTTGCTGTAAAAGAAGACGTTGCTGTAAAACGTTAGCGCTCCTCTATTGAGGTCGCTAACTCCGTTACGGGTCTTTGCCGTTTTGATATTCTCGATGAGGGATACCATCTCTTCGGGAGAGAAAAAATCTCGAACGATAACGTACCCTTGCTCGTCAAACTGCTCTTTGAAGTTTTCTTTTTGTAGGGATTTAGTGGATTGCATAGGTCTAGAATATTTTACTGCTCTATTTAATAAGCTTCTTGACGGCCAAAATCACATCTTCAACGTCCTCATCCGCCAGCTTAGCTGACAGCGGGAGGCTCACGGTTTGTCGCCCAATGGCCATGGCGTTTGGGTACTGTTCTGGCTTCCATCCCAGAGACTTTTGGTAATAAGGGTGCTCAGGAATACTCAAGTAATGAACACCAACGCCAATATTCTCGGCCGTCATACCGCTCAGAAATGCATCACGGCTAATACCCGCCTTATTTTCGTCCACAAGAATTGTATACAAGTGGTAGGCGTGACGAGTATTGGTTTCTGGCTCTGGAGGCAGACTAATAGGTAAGTCGGCAAATGCTTCGTTGTACCGCTGCCAGATCTCCTGCCGTCGCTGCCAGTATGTCTCGACTCGCTGGAGCTGATGAATGCCGATCGCGCCCTGCAAATCCATCATGCTGTACTTGAACCCACACTCCACGACTTGGTAATGCTTGTAGCCGTCATCGCCAAAGCGCTTCCAGGCATCCTTGCTCATCCCGTGTAGTGCCAATATCTTGAGCTGAGCGGCATCGTCTTCACTACCGGTTATTACCATGCCACCCTCACCCGTAATAATGTTCTTGGTGACATAGAAGCTGAAGCATCCAAAATCACCCCAGGCCCCAGCTTTTCGCCCTTTATACTCGGTTTCAATAGCATGGGCGCAGTCCTCTATCACCTTGAGGTCGTAGTTGTGAGCGATGTCGCATAGGGTATCCATTTCGCAGGCGCGGCCAGCAAAGTGGACAGGGATAACGGCTTTGGTTTTGGGCGTGACTTTTGCCGCCACCTGCTCTGGATCGATGTTCATCGTGGTGGGGCTGACGTCAGCAAGAACGGGTACCGCACCGGCGTGAATGATCGCATTCACGGTCGCGCAGAACGTGAGCGGCGTTGTGATGACTTCATCCCCTGGCTGTAAATCGGCAGCCAGCATGCTGAGATGAAGCGCAGCGGTACATGAGTTGACTGCGATCGCATGCTTAGCTCCCTTGTAATCTTTAAAGTCACTTTCAAACTGCGCAACCTTAGGTCCGGTGCCCAGCCAGCCCGTTTTCATGCTGGCGACGACTTCTTGGATCTCTGCCTCCTCAATTGCAGGGGACCCAAATACTAAGAACTGGTCTCTAGTGCGCGTGGAGAGGGCAACATTCATGAATTTTCAATCCTCATAAACCTATGTTTGCTAAAAAATGTTGTGAAAGCTATCTTTCGTTGCCAAAACGTGGAGTTCAGATCCAATACTAAAGCGCCCTATCGCTAACACCGGCTATTGGCGAACAAGAAACGACGGATGCCATCTTCCAGCCGGCTTCCGACCTCAAGTTGGAACTAAAGTACCCAAGCGAAAACCCCCAAAACCATCAAATCCATTTTCAGCCGCTGATTTTCAGCCACTGCGATACCTCACAATCCGCGCCATGGCTCAAGACTATTCAGAAGGACAAGGCAACCCGATCGTTGAGCTAGCAGACTGTCGCAGACGCCGCAGTGCGGAACAATTGCGCCGTCATACGTGTCGTGCATTACTTCATGTATCACTTGCTATTGCACAAAGATCAAGGAACATAAGCTAAGCTTATAGGCTGCTCGGTAGGTCGCTTGAAAGATTTCTTCGAGAGATGATTCTAGATAAACCACTTGCTCCTGCTGGCTTTCAGGGCTTTTGAGGGGCGAGACCCCTCTCTACATCTTTTTTTTTGCAGGAAAATTTTTCTGCGGAATTAGTAAAGCCAACATGAAGCTCCCTAATAATTGATGTTTTTTGTAAAAAGTTGTAAAAGATTTCCTGTGCTGTAACGGTTATGGAATGGAGCTTTGCGGCTGAGATCGCCTAGTCAAAAAAACTTCGGCATAGAACCGTTTTTCCAAGAACATTAAAGCTGTGTCGCACCACAATTTTCATTTGTAAAATCTTATACGTAGTGCATAGAGGCTTGCTCTACTCAGTATTCCCTGCTAACTTTCGTATAAGACGCGCAATACGGTACCGCAACATCGCCCATTTCAAACCCCCGCCTGGTGGTTTAGGGTCGTCTTAACTTCATATAGTCTGTCGTGATAAATTAACCTGTCATCTTGTCTCCAGCATGAGCTTGCTCAGGCACTTTCTCTAGTGCGCGTGAAGCGGTGATGTTAAAGATTTTGAGAAATAAGTAGGGCTGTTTCAGCTCAAAGACGGTGATGCAAAAACCTGTATTAACTATTTTCTATCAGTTCAATCCCTGGCGGCCTTCCATAGGAGGAATTCAGACAGTTATTCTAAATTTCATCAAGTTTGCGCCTTCAGAATTTGAGGTTAGGCTTGTCGGTACGGGAAATCGGGACATGCCGGCTGGCAAATGGTATTGCCGCTCGCTCTCCGGTCGACAGCTCATGTTTTTCCCGCTATTCAACATAGAGGACGACGACGTCCGCCACGTCATACCGACGTCTGTAAAGTACACTTTTGCGCTCGCGGGAAAGGATCTTGCTTCCGACTTTATGCACTTTCATCGACTCGAACCAGCGCTAGTGTCTACGGCCTGGTCTGGCCATAAGGCGTTGTTTATTCATAACGATGTTCGCAGAGAAATGTCAGCTTCAAAAGGTAATGGGGGCATCCTTTGGCGATATGCGCCTTGGGCTTACTTTTCGCTAGAGCGGTTTTTGGTGCACCGCTTTGACCAAGTTCTCTCTTGTAATGCTGATTCATCTCAGCTGTATCGAGAGCTTTATCCAAGCGTCGAAGATCGGATTTACACAGTTCGTAATCCTGTGGATGAAAGTATTTTTTATCCATTTTCCTCTACTGAGATTCAGGAGCGCCGGCAGAACTTAGCGCAGCGAATGAGTCTAGCGCCCGATACTCGGTTCATTCTCTTTGCAGGACGACTGCATCCTCAGAAAGATCCGGAGTTGCTGGTACGCGCTTTTGCGGAGCTAGAGATGCCAGACATCCATTTGCTGATGGCGGGCGAGGGAGAGTTAAAGCAGTCTCTCAATACAGTCATTGATGAATTGGGCCTGCAGGGGCGCGTGACCCTGCTTGGCGCCGTTGGGCAGGATCAGCTCGCTAATCTATATCGAGTTGCCAGCGTTTTTGCCCTCAGTAGCGCTTACGAGGGCTTACCAGTTACAGTGCTTGAGGCCCTTGCCTGTGGATGTCCAGTTGTCACAACTCAGGCGGGAGAGACGCCAAAAATTTTGACGACTAAGTCTGGTCAAGTTGCTGAGGAACGTACTCCCAAGGCACTTTCTATTGCCTTGTCAACTATTCTTGATTCACCACAACAGTTTGCTCAGGAGAATTGCTTACAGGCGGTGGCTCCCTTTAGCGCGCGCAACGTAGTTGGAGAGGTTTATCGAGATATGTGGCGGCAGTGGGAGCGTCGTATGGGAAATCAAGAAGCCGCACGCTTCTCGTCGAGCTATTGAGGGAAATTTTAGGTGTATTCGGTGGGGCTATCTTTAGCCAACGGCCTCTGTCTGAAAGCGTGGGTAATAAAGATGTACGAGACGTTGAGCCCACCTTGCGGTTGCCATAGCGCTTGCTCCTAGAGTCTATAGCAGCCTTTGTGTTTGGACTACTGACCTAAGTCGCGTGTTCGTTCCTGTCACGGCTCTGGCTGTCTATTCGTTATTAACCGGTTTAGAAGGGTATCTCTATGAAAATTGCCGTCGTTGGTTCTAAAGGGCTTCCTCCAAAGCAGGGTGGTATCGAGCATCACTGCGCTGAAGTTTATCCCCGAATTGCGGCCCAAGGCCACTTAGTAGATCTAATGGCTCGTACTTCTTACACTCAAATGTCTTGGCGCGATCGCTTTGATTTTCAGGGCGTTAGAGTGAGCTCTTTCCCTGGCGTAGGCGAGTCAGGATTAGACGCGCTATTGACGTCATCGACGGCCGCCGTGACGTCTTCTATCCTGAAGTATGATGTTATACATTTCCATGCGCTAGGGCCTTCTCTATGGACGTGGCTGCCCCCGATGACAAGCTCAGCTAAGGTTGTCGTCACCTGCCATGGTCTAGACTGGCAGCGGGAAAAGTGGGGAACTATGGCAAGCTCACTGATTCGATTGGGTGAACTTGCTGCCGTTCGCTTTGCCCATAGGATTACTGTGGTTTCAGAAGAACTTCAGCGCTATTTTTACGATGCGCATGGTCTCGAAACTCAATACATCGGCAACGCGCCCGCGAGCTATGCCGAGTGCGATCAGGCATTTTCCTACGGCTCCTCGCTAGGGCTGAAGCCAAAGCGATATATCGCATTCCTAGGAAGACTCGTCCCCGAAAAATGCCCCGACCTGCTGATTCGAGCTTTTCAAAAGCTGCAGCAGGACGATTGGAGCTTGGTCGTCATCGGCAATAACCAAGACAGCTCAGAATTCTCGAAGCAGCTGTCTCAGATGGCCGCTAATCAGCCCAACATTGTATTTACTGGAGAGCTGCGCGGAAAACGGCTTTCGGAGCTCATGCGAAACGCGGGGCTATTTGTACTACCGTCCAATTTAGAGGGCTTGCCGCTGGCTATGCTGGAAGCGATGAATGAGAACATTCCCGTCTTGGCCAGCGATATTCCGGTACACCGAAAGCTGCTCGGATCAGAGCGAGGGTTATTATTTGAGGCGGCTAGCGAAGAGTCTTGCCTTACGCACATGCGTTGGGCCTTGCAGAATTTGTCATACCTGAAGCAAATGACCGATAACGCTAAGCAGTACGTCGAAAAATATCACAACTGGGATTACATTGCGCAAGATTACGTTGCGGTATACGAAAACCTCCTGCAGTCAGCGGGCTTAGCTGCAATAAAAGACGAAAGTAGCCTGCCGACTCAGCCGAACTTCATGCCTAACCCACGTGAAGAAGTTCACGGCCTACGTTAAAGAGATATGGCATCACTCCATGAAACCAAATCGCCGCTACCGGCTAGGGTTGATCGGTCTACTGACGTTTGCGCTCAGCCTCGCGATCGCAGCCTTTACACCGACATCAATGTCTCTAAATATACCGGCCACCGTCAAAACGGCTATCTTTAATGTAGCTAACTCTATAGAAAGACCCTTGTCTAGCAATTCCTTAAACGACCCAAAGCTCACCGCCGCTGATGCCGCGCCAGCAGCTCGAAATGCCCTAGTTTGGCCATTCTCAGCTGATTCTATCTGGAATCAGCCCATTGGCTCTGAGGCAGAATACGTCCCTGCTAATATCTCTAGGGCAACCTACCTACAGGCCGATGAGGATCACTTTTACACCCTGAAGAGTGGCGATCCTCTGACGCCGGTCTTTGCACCCGGGAACTGGTCTGCTGGGCGCTCTACCGGCACGCGCTTTGAAGGCATTGCTCTGCCGCTGCCGAATGATTTCGCGGTTGCCGATGCGGATTATACCCATACGCCCAATAACGCGGCTGCTTTCCTGCTGCCCGACGGTCGCACGTTAGTTCAGCTGAACGGCTTGACGCGCGATCAGGTCGGAGGCCCTGTGTTTGGCTGGCGCGCGGCCGACGAAGATCTCTATGGCACTGGCGTTGAAGGTGGGCACGCTGGCTCCGGTCTTTCTAGCATCGGGGGGACGCTGCGGCGCGGCGAGCTGACCGGCAGCGAGCCCATCCGCCACGCGCTCAAGGTTAACCTATTTGCGGAGCGCTATTTCGCCTATCAAGAGGGCGTTCAAGGGGGACTGGGCTATCGCTGGCCTGCGACTAGGGCTGATGAGTATGCTGATCCGCTTCAGTACGGGGGAACAACGCCGGGACTGATGATGGGCAGCCTGCTCGCCATCCCGCCAGGAATCACCCCAGAAGATTTGGGGCTACAAACCTCCGCAGGGCTGAAGCTGTTCTACGCCCTACAGAACTACGGCGCTTACGTGGCTGATGATACTGCATGGGACGCCCACGCGATCGCGGTTGAAACGGGGGTGCAAGCGGAATTTGAGGACCAGTATGGCTATGAGTTTCAGGGCGACGGCGGACCTTTCCAGGCCGATGTTCTGACGTTATTTACGGCGCTCAACGTGGTCGAGAATAACGCACCCGACCGCATTGGCGGCGGCGGTACCCCTAGGGCTCCACTAGCCCCTCCCCTCGATCAACCCGAACAGAACCTAGTTGACGTCAGCGCACCTGATATCTCGCTTGACAGCAATGCGGCTGTAAACCCTGACCTAGAAGCTGGTCTAGAAACTGGCCTAGAAACTGGCCTAGAAACGGGTTCGGAAACCGATTTGGAGTGCGCTTCAGAAATTGGCAAAGATGATACGGGCAGTGATCCTGACGGTATTCCCATCGGTGTCCCCATGGCTGATCCGGTCGACAGCAGCAACGACATTACCCTTGTCTGTGGCCAAGACGGCCCAGACTACTTAGCTGGCGGCAGCGGCAGGGATCAAATTGACGGTGGTTTAGGCGATGATTTTCTGCTCGGCGGCGACGGTGAAGACAAGCTGAAGGGCGGCTTGGGCAACGATTTCTTAGACGGCGGCAGCTTTGATGATGTCCTCTTCGGCGATGGTGGGGACGATACTCTCTCTGGTGGATCTGGGAACGATACTGTCGACGGCGGTGACGGCATCGATACGCTCATTGAGTCGGCAGATATGAATTTTACGCTCAGCGACGGCGCTCTGCAGATGGGGGAATTTCAAAGCGCTCTCGCCGGTCTGGAGCGGGCTATTTTGAGTGGCGGTGCTGAAGACAACATCATCGACGCTAGCAACTTCAGCGGACTCGTACGGCTGGACGGCGGTGCTGGCAACGATGTTCTGCGGGCAAGTACAGCCGATAGCACCCTACGTGGAGGCGTTGGGGCAGATACGCTGGTGGGCGGGGCCGGCAATGATGTGTTAGTGGGGGGCAACGAACTTCAGACCTCTGGCATTGATACCCTCACGGGTGGCGCAGGCCGCGATCGCTTTATCTTGGGTGATTTTGGCGTGGGTAGGGCGGCCGAAGCGTTTTATACCAATACGTCAAACCGCACCATTGAGGGTGCTGCCTATGCGCTCATTACCGACTTTAACCAGGTTGAAGATGTGATTGAGCTGGCTGGGACGCCTGAGCAGTACCAGCTTTCAACATCCCTCCCCAGCGCTTTACTCTCCGATGCCTCTATGGTGGGCGTGAGTCTGTCAGCCAAAATGAGCCAGGGGACTGAGCCCATTGCTGTTCTGCTGGGTGAGTTCGATGTCTATAGCCTTTCTTTAGCGTCTGAGGCGTTTCGGTTTTCGGAAGGCTAGGCCGTGCAGGCAGGGGTGTGACGGTCAATAAAGTGCCCAAAGGGACTACGGGTACGCATTCTCTGAGCGGGCCGCTCAGATTTTCTCAAATTTACTCACAACGGGGATGGTCGGGTCCACTATGAATGCAACTGATTTTTCGAAAACGCTTTTGTCAGCGGTGCGACGACACTGCTGGCTAGCTATAGGAGCGTTCTCGTCAACGCTAGGGGCAGCATTTTTTTACTTGCTGACTTCGCCACCCCTCTATGAATCATCAGTGCGCGTCATGGTGGAGGATCAGCAGACTAGCGTATCTGCTCTGGGGCAAGCGCTGAGCGATCTCACCAACAGCGCCGCTACCGGCGTCAATCCCCTAGCAACCCAAGTGGAGCTGATTACATCGCCGCAGGTCCTCCGCGACGCCCTCGATCAGGCCGCCGCTGTTCAGACATCGGAAGCCCCGCCGCTGCCCGGTATTGGTGAAGTAAAGGACGGCTTGTCAATTACGATCATTCCGGCGACCAATCTTCTGGATTTGAGCTACACAAGCCCGAGTCCTGAGCTGGCGGCCCAGCTTTTAAACGCGATCGCCTCTAGCGCGGCGCAGGCCAACGCCGCCGCCATCCGCCGCGAGGCGTCATCTGTGCGACAGTTCCTAGAAACTGAGGTTCCTCAGCAAAAAGCTCTGCTCTCGCAGGCCGAGGCGGAAGAGCAGAGCTTTCGTCAGGCGAATGGCATTGTCTCTATTGAAGCTCAGTCTGCTGGTCTAGTAAGCAGCATCGCCGAACTAGATCGAGAAGCGCGCGTTCTAAAGAGCCAGATTCAGGAGACCGCCGAGCGGCAGCAGGTGCTAGACGATATAACGGGGGTAAACACGCTGTCAGACGCCTACAGAGCAGTACAGCTTGGTCAAGATGAAGAGGTCATCGAGCTTAAGAACCGCCTGACGGGTGTGGAAGCCCAGATCGCCGAAGCCCGCTCTCGTTTAGGTGATCAGCATCCTGAACTGCTGGCGCTACTCGACGAGCGGGACCAGCTGCGGGAGCTCTACGCCGAAGCCCTAGGCTCGCCGCAGGGCTTCGGCGGTGTGTCTGGGACCGCTGCCTCTAGCGAAATCAGCCAAAACCTTTTAGAAGAGTATATTCTCGGGGAGATTGAGCAGCAGGCCCTGCGAGAGCGCTTCAGCTCAGTTGAGCAGCAGCGGACAAACTTGAGCAATCTCGCTGCCGAGCTACCGGGCCAGCAGCAAGCGCTAGTCAGCCTGATTCGCCGCCGAGAAGAGGCCGAGCAGGCGCTGCGTCTACTGCAAAATAAGTTAGAAGAGGCGCGGATTGCCGAGGCTCAGATCGTCAGCAATATCCGCATCCTGGGTCAAGCGGAGGTTCCTGGGGAAGCCTCTGCCCCCAATGCCCCTTTAATCCTTGTCCTGGGTGGGGTTACAGGGCTGCTGTTAGCGGGCAGTTTGATTGTGGTAATGGAGGCCCTAGACGACGCTATCCACAGCGCTAAAGAGATAGAGACGCTGCTCCAGCTGCCGGTTTTGGGTAGCCTGCCGCCCCTGCCGCCCCGGATTGGTGGCGTTCATCAGCTCGACGAGTTTCTCAATCAAGATTCGCTGGTAGAGCCCTATCGTAGGCTATTAAAGGTTCTAAAGCACAGATGTCAAGAGCAGGTGGCAGCGCTGGCCGGTCAGGAGCGAGGGCACGCCATCGTTCTCAGCGGCATTACCCCAGAGGACGGTCAGGCCGCAGTCAGTATCTATCTATCTGCGGTTTCCGCCATGCTGACCCAGCGTACGCTGCTTATAGAAGCAGACCCGCGAGAGCGATCGCAAAGCCGATTCTTTAGGCTAAAGTCTGAGCAGGGGCTAGTGGATGTCGTCACCCAGCAGCAGGACGCCGCCGCTCTGGTCAAACCCCTCAATCTAAAGAACCTTTTTCTTCTGCCCTACGGACGCATGCCAGAGCGACCGGCAGTGATATCAGAAACCGCTACGATGGCAGACTTTCTGCAGCAGCTGCCCCACGACTACGATTTAACCCTCGTGGATGCTGCCGCGGCGGCGGTCAGCGTCGACGCGGCTACCCTAAGTCAGCGGACCGATGGCCTTGTGCTTGTGGTACAGCCTCACACGACCCAGCGATCGCAGCTGATTCAAGTGGCTGAAGAGCTGCGGCGCAGCGGCACCCCCATCATAGGCGTTGTCTTCAATGAAGCTCAGGTGGCGGAAGCAGAGCCCGAACCGGGTCACGGAGCCCTAAATCTGCTGTCTCGGCCCCTGGGTATGCTCGTCAATCAGACCAGACATGATGCAAACGTTAACGCGACGATGAAATGAAACTAATAATGCAATTTAGCTGTTCGGCGGCGGCGGCGATCGCTTTACTTCTAACGGGGGCAGACGTGGTCCAGGCTCAAGAGGGCGTCGTCCCGGCCAGAGGCGCGCGCCCTATTAATGAGCGCCCGGATGATGTCGAGCGCGCGACGACAGAGGCGCTTCGCCAGGGCGACACGGTTGCGCTCAATATTATTGGATTTCCAGAGCTTTCGGGCACCCAAGCCGTTACCTCAGACGGCTATCTACAGCTTCCTTTAGCGGGCCCTATAGCCATCGTTGGGCTGACCCCGTCAGAGGCGGCGCTAGTCATTGCCGACGCCATGCGGCCCTATGTTCGGCGACCCCAGGTTGGGCTCTCTATCGTCGAGCGCAGCCCGCTCCGGGTAAGCGTCATTGGCGAGGTAATCAATCCTGGCCCCTACAGCGTCGTCCTCAACGATCTATCAGAAGAGCAGCAGTTTACCCTCACCGATGCGCTGGTGCTGGCCGGAGGACTGACGCCCAGCGCCGACATCCTTGCGGTGACCATCCGGCGATCGCGCGCTCCCCAAGCGCTTGCAGCGCCCTTAAGGGGGGATGAAACGGAGCTGAGCGTTAACCTTTGGGACGTTCTGCTCCAAGGCGATTTAGACGCCGATCCAGTTATTCTCAACGGCGATGAAATCATCGTCTCATCGACAAGCAATACCGCTTCTAATGAGCAGGTTCTCCTATCCTCGACCTTGGCCCCCGAAGAAATTACCGTCCACGTGGGAGGAGAGGTTCGCAGCCCAGGCGCTACAGCCGTCGATCCGGAAGTTAACGTCAGTGAAGCCGTTGCGGCGGCGGGTGGCCCCACAACAGACGCCAACCTAAACCGTATTGTCCTCTATCGCGTTGGCGATGACGGCGACATGGAAGAGGAAACCTTTGAGTTTGGTCAACGCTCTGGCCCGCTGCGCCAGGGAGACGTCATCCTTGTCGGCGCGTCATCCCGCAGTAATACTACCAACCTGTTTGAATTTCTAGGCACTATGCTCAGTCCGGTTAGCGCTTTGCTTAACATCTTTGGCAATTGAGCTCAGCATCTAATCATTCGCTTGCTTAAAAACCCTAGTCGCCTCAGGTCACTCCCCTAGCCGCCTTCTGCCATGCAGCTTCCTCTTAATCTATCTAAACCCGCGCTCCTTCTTGGCTTAGGTGGTTCCCTACTGGGCGTTGCCGCTGGCGCTTTGGTGGGAGAGGCACCGGCGTTGATTGCTGTAGCTTTCGTCGTCGCTGGGCTGCTCGCCTGCCTTCTCGTTCGGTTCGATTATACGGTTTTGGGGCTTTTCTCACTGCGCAGCAGCCTAGATCTATTCGCAGATCAACAGCTTCCAGCAGCGTTTGCCATAGGTATGGATGCCCTCACTATCCTCTACGTTAGCTATTTACTGCTGACTCGGAAAAAAATTCAAATAGATGGATTTTGGCTCCTGTTTGCCATATGGCTTGGACTGCAGGGCCTTTGGATTGTGTTCATTCCGTTGGGAGGGCTAGGCAGCTCTAGCGCCCCTCTAATGTCGATCGCCATTCGGGAGTGGATTCGGGTGGGATCTTGGCTACTCGCGTACCTCCTGATTATGCAGCTCAAGGGCCGCATTCCCCCTGAGACCGTCATTCAAACGCTATTCTTCGCGCTGATTGTGCCGCTGGTGACAGCAACAATGCAGCTGCTGCTGCCGCCGTCCATGCTCCCTGCCGTCCTGGTATTTGATGGGGGTGAGATTTTTGAGGCCAACTCTCGCATTAGCGGAAGCTTAGGCCACGCCAATACCTTCGGAACTTTTGTCCTATTCTTTATAGGGCTTACTTTCTGGCAGCTCCAGAGGAGCACTTTCAAGGTGCCTTGGCTGGGACTGCTGGCTACGCTAGCGTTTTTCTTGGTCAGCACAAAAGCCTTAGGAAGCTTGGCGATGTTTGCCACCTTCATTATTGTCATGATTGTGCCTCGATTGAGCCTGCCCAAGCTCATTGGTGGGGCGATCGCTATTACTCTAGTGATTGTTTTATTCGGCAGTACTGAGTTTGGTCGAGAGCGCCTAGGGTCTCTGTATGCAACGCCCCTTCTCAACCCCCATATAGACTGGTCGCGCGCGGTGTTGCTCTCCTGGTTTGACAGCAACAGCTTCAACTGGCGTATTTCCCAATGGGCCTTTTTGATCGACGCATGGCGAGATGCGCCCTGGCTAGGCTACGGCCTCGACACTAGCTCGTTTCTGACGGTATTTACCAACTATGCTCACAATGACTACGTTCGAGCTTTGGCAGAGACGGGCGTCGTAGGTCTATTTCTATTTTTATCTTTTATATTCGCTCAGTTTCTACGTCTGGTTCAACTCTGGATACTGTCTAAGGGGAATCCATCGAAACAAGCTATTTGCACTGCAATGCTTGCGTTTTTAGCGGCTATGATAGTGGGCATGTCAACTGAAAATATTTGGACACACACCACACTGTTTTTTTACTGGTGGGTTGCTTTTGCCACCGTGGGCTGGGATTGGAAGCGCCCGCAATCGATTCAGCCTGACTCGGCTCCCGCGCTCAGCCCACACACAGCAGCCTAGGCGGTAGAAAATCGTGGCTTAACCCCTGGCATAAGTTCAGTTCTTTGTTCTCTTCAGCGTCCTTCCTATCCACACTGACTTAGGGTTGTCAAATTCAAAACTAGCTCAACATACTGCGAGTTAAAAATGAGTGAAAGACCAGAGGGCTTAAAAGAAAAGGTTATCAGAGGAGGTCTTTTTTTGACGTTGCGCAAGCTGGTAGCAGCGGCCTTTTCCTTGGTCAGCGTTTTACTAATTGCTCGCGTACTGGGACCCGAAAAATACGGTATCGTCGCGATCGCCCTAGGCACTTTCTACTTCTTCAAGTGGATCTGTAAACTGGGGCTTAACGTCTACCTGATTCGGCAAACCGACATTTCACGCGACAGCGCTGAGCAGGTGCTGGCTTTTTTTACCACCGTGGGCTTCTTGCTCTGCTGTCTTTTGTTCCTTTCGGCCCCGGCGTTTGGCTGGTGGACAGAGCGCACCGAGATTACCCAGGTGATCCGCTGGCTTACCTTACCGGTTTGGTTCGAGATGCTCGCTAGCGCCTCTGTCGGCATGATGGAGCGGGAGCTGCGCTTCGCTGAGGTTGGTCTTATCGAGACGGCGGCGCAGATAACCAACTACGCTGTCGCTATTCCCATTGTTCTCATCTACCAAACCGTTTGGGGGCCGATTATTGGCGTCATTGCTCAGTTTGGCCTGCTGCTGGGTCTAGCCCGATGGCTCTCGCCGGTTTCGTGGGGCTGGCGCTGGAAGATGAAGACCCTCAAACCCGCGCTTCACTACGGGCTGACCTACTCCGGTTCTGACCTGATCTTATCTTTGCGGGCGCTAACCGTACCGATGCTCGTTAGCCGTCTAGCGGGCATTGAAGCCGCCGGTCTTGTCAGCATTTCGGTACGCTTTGTAGAGCAGCTTGCCATGTTGCGAATTGTAGTCCGACGCATGTCTATTAGCGTGATCGCCAAGTTCCTCGATTCCCCGGATCGCATTCGCCGCACCATCAGTCAGGGAATGGCTTATCAGATTTTGCTTGTGGGTCCCTTTTGTGCGCTGTTTTCCTGCTTAGCACTATGGCTCGTCCCGCTGATGTTTGGAGAGCGCTGGCTGCCTAGCGCTAGACTATTTCCGCTTGTCGCCTTAGCTATCATTGTGGCTACCCTATTTGATCTACATTCCGGGGCACTCTACGCTATCGGAAAGAACAACAAGGTGGCTCAGTTTAACGCCGTTTATATTGGCCTGCTGTGGCTGGGATGCGGGCTTTTAATTCCTCGCTATGGCATATGGGGATATGGCATAGCCGAAATCCTGTCGCTGCCCAGCTATGGATTAATGCATATCTTTTTTAGCCAAACGTTCGGTTCTCCCAACTATCGCTTGGGAATTGGATTTCTGCTGGCAACGCTACCCGCATTACTAGGCGGCATTGTTCTACCGCTAGGCCTCAGTGTACTGCTTTTTGTAGTATCTTATGGGGGGCTTTTGATTGCTAGTAAACAGTCTTGGGAAGTCATTCAAAAGCTTTGGCTCAACTGGAAATCTCGCCCAAGCCCAAGCTAGTAAACTAGGGCTTTATCCTGTATTTAAACCTCAAAATTGACTTTTGTATCTGAATTCTTAAATTTAGCTAGTTATGGTTACAAAAAGCCCCTTTCCTAAAAAGAAATCTACCGCAACACCATCTCCTAACGCCGCAGACGCGCAGTATCGCGTCGCCATTATTCACCCCAGCGCAGGCGTCAACTGGAGCGGTGGAACGGAGAACTTTGCGATTGAGATGAGCCGCCACCTGAGCCCTTACTTTGACGTTGAGCTGCTGGGCGGTGATCCAATCGTTCCCAATTACTACCCTGCCGGGGGCGTACCGCGCACCATAGGCCGCAAAATGTTCCGCCAACCCTGGATTTATCCTGCGCTCAAGCGAATTTCGACCCATCCCGACATCGTTTTTGAGCACCTAACCAGCTTTCCGGGCTGCGCGCTGCGGCTCCTGACCCATCCCGCAGATTTGATTTTCCCCTGTAACGACTACGGCGGTATGGCCGCGGCCGCTTTTGTGCGCTGCTTTCGCCATACGCCCATCTTATTCAAGGCCCACACCGGACTCCTCGGCGGCGGCAAATCTCTATCGCGAGCGCTGAAGTTTCACCCCGATCACCTTGTAGTGTTCTCATCAGAAATGGAGGACTACGTCCGCAACGCCCATCCACAGCAGTCGACATCAATTATTCCCAACGGGGTTGACATGGTGCGCTTCTCGCCACAGCAGCAGCCAATTTCTATCGATATGCCGCGCCCCATCATTCTCTGCGTGGCCTCCTTGGATCGGCGCGACCACAAGCGCGTCCACCTTGCCATCGACGCCGTTCAGCGGCTGGGGAAAGGTAGCCTGCTGATCTGCGGCGGCGGCCCCGATCGCGACTACTACCAAGCCATGGGAGAAGAGAAGCTCGGACGCGATCGCATTTTGATTCGCACCTTCCCGTTTGACGAGATGCCGTCGGTGTTCCGCAGCGCGGATGTCTTCACGCTGTCGTCTGACCGTGAACCCTTTGGCAACGTCTACCTGCAGGCCATGGCCTGCAATATTCCTGTGGTGACCACCGACGAGGAAAGTCCCCGCGCTATCGTCGCGGCGGCCGGGGTCTTTTGCGACGTTACCGACGCTGACGCCTATGCTGCTGCGCTGGCCCAGGCTTTGGAGCGTGACTGGGGAGATATTCCCCGGGAAAACGCGAGCCGATTCAGCTGGGAAAACATAGCGGCTCAATATCGGGACTTGATGGTGTCGATGATTCAAAGCTGTCCAAAGCCGGTAAAGTCGACCTCTTGAGCTGACAGGGTCCAAGTCAAGATGATACCGTTTAGGTATTCAAGACCTGCCCCTATTTATGACCCTTCCTTCCCTCAGGGCAGAGACCTACTGGTCTATCCTCAAGGGCTAGCTAGACGACGTTACCGTCAACCGACTGGTGTGGCATCACCTGGGCTATCGCTACGACGCAGAGGCTGAGCAGTGGAACACAGGCCAAGTCGACCCCGAGTGGCGAGAGGCCTATCCTGAGCCGCCCCGCTTTACCGATAGCCGTCCCCCCACCGTCAGGCTCACCCGCTCGATTCCTAAGCAGGATAAGCAGCTGCTCAAAACCGAGCTAGGGTTCACGGGCTACACCATCGACGAGCTAGAGCCGCGAAAAACCCGCCGCGCTACGGCAGTCAGCTGGCTGATGAGCCACGCCAAGCGAATGTTTCAGTAGCGCTGAAGATGAGGTATCGTTTCTGCTTACCAAGCCTTACTTATCTAAGCTAAGCCTCACCTTAGTTTCGCAACAGGGAGTCATCACATCGTGCGGCACCGAATCAATGCAATCGTTCTAGCCCTATTTGTCACGCTGGTCTGCATTTGGGGCGGGCTCTCCGGTCAGGCGCAGGCTCCCCTCGGCCCCTCGGTCAGCGGCAGCGGCGGCGCGATCGCCTCCGTAGACACCCGCGCCACCCAGATTGGCCTTGACGTCCTTCAGCAGGGGGGCAATGCGATAGATGCGGCGATCGCCACAGCGGCGGCGCTGGGGGTTGTAGAGCCCTTCTCTTGCGGCATCGGCGGCGGCGGCTTTATGGTGCTGCGGCAGGCTAACGGCACGGTGATCACCCTCGACGGTAGGGAAGAAGCTCCCGCTTCTGCGTCCCCCACAATGTTTCAAGACCCCGACAGCCCCGACGAAAATCTGCCTTTTTTCCCCAGCCGCATCTCCAGCGGTGCGGCGGTGGGCGTGCCGGGAACGCCGCTGCTGTGGCAGGAGGCCCTGTCGCGCTACGGCACCCTATCCCTAGGGGGAGCGCTGCAGCCCGCGATCGCCCTGGCCGAGTCGGGGTTTGCCGTGGACGAGACCTTTGCCGCCCAAATCGCCGCCAACCAGGAGCGCTTCGCCGCCTTTACCAGCACCCGCGATCTCTACCTGCCCGACGGCGAGCCCCCCACCGTAGGCGATACCTTCAGCAACCCCGATCTGGCCCGCACCTACCGCCAGCTTGTTGAAGTGGGACCCAATGCTGTCTACCGAGGCGACATCGGCGTGGCCATTGTGCAGACGGTGCAGCAGCCTCCCACTGTGGACGCACCCCCCTTCCCCATTATCTCTGGCGGCATGACCTTGGCAGACCTCGATCGCTACCATGTCGTCGCCCGCCCCCCCGTCACCAGCACTTACCGGGAGCACCAGCTCTACGGCATGGGCTTACCCAGCAGCGGCGGCATCACCTCGTTTCAGGTGCTCAATTTGCTGGAAGGGGGGAATCTCTCTGAGCTAGAGCGCCCTCAGGCCTGGCACCAGCTGATCGAAGCCGAGCGGCTGGCCTATGGCGATCGCGCTGCCTACCTGGGCGACCCCGAATACGTGGATGTCCCCGTGGCCGGACTGCTCGCCCCTGAGTATGCTGACGCCCGCCGCGACCTGATTGGCGAAACCGCTGCGATCGCCCCCGCCACTCCGGGCAACCCCTATCCCTTTCAAGACGACCCCAGCCCCAGCGGTGTTTTGGAGTCCGTCGCCGCTAGCTCAGACGGCGAAGGCTTCTCCACTACCCACCTCACCACCGCCGACGCAGCAGGCAACGTCGTCTCCTATACCCTCACCATCGAATCTACCGGCGGCTCTGGCATCGTCGTCCCTGGCTACGGCTTTTTGCTCAACAATGAGCTGACCGACTTCGACGCCATCACCCCGCATCCCAACGCCCCGGAGCCCGGCAAGCGACCCCGCAGCAGTATGGCCCCCACCATCGCCGTTGCCCCTGATGGAACCGTGATGGCCTTTGGATCCCCGGGCGGCTCTACCATCATCACCACGGTGCTGGGCATCGCCGTCAACGCCATCGACTTTGGTTTGCCTCTAGATGAGGCGATCGCCGCCGCCCGCATCTCTCAGCGCAACGGGGAAGCTACGCAAGTGGACGGAGAATTTGAGCAGACCTCGGTGGGTCAAGCGCTGGTGGCGCTGGGCCATCAGCTCCAGCCTGTGGAGGAAATTGGAGCCGCTACAGGAATCGTGGTGTCTCCCAACGGCAGCATGCTAGCGGCGGCAGAGCCGCAGCGGCGCGGTGGGGGCAGTGCGGGGGTTGTGTTGCCCAGATAAGCGGTTCTTTAGCTGGTACGCCTCAAGCCAACCTGCGAGACGGCGCGGCTTAATGTCTACGCCTATGGCCCCTGCTGATAGGCGATCGCCGTCTATTCCTAACAGTCGCTACGTAGACTAAGGCAAAGCGCTACGCAAAAGCAGCGCGGCGGTGGGGCTGACCGTAGTCGATTGCTGGCCCTTCAGGCACAATGCCGCTGGGGTTTAGCTCAGGTAGTCCGGCGTAGTAAAGCTGCTTCACGTGCGCCAAACTGCACTCCTCCGACACTCCCGGCTGCTGATAGAGATCGCGGCAGTAGCCCCACAGGTTGGGATAATCCACCAGTCGCCTAAGATTGCACTTAAACAAGCCGTGGTATGCCAGGTCAAAGCGAAACAGCGTCGTAAACAGGCACCAGTCCGCCAGGGTAACGGCGTCGCCACAGAGGTAGCGCTGCTGGCCCAAAACCCCTTCCCAATGGTCCATCGCCTGAAATAGCGCCGTCACCGCCTTGCTGTAGGCCCTTTGAGAAGCCGCGAAGCCGCTGCGGTAAACGCCGTTGTTGATGGGGGTATAGATGGCGTCCATCACCGCGTCAATTTGCGATCGCATCTCTTCAGGATAAAAGTCCCGTTCAGGGTGCGCCGCAAAGGCGTTGAACTCGCCGTTGAGCATCTGAATAATCTGCCGAGATTCATTGTTGACGATGGTTTGGGTTTGTCTGTCCCACAGCACAGGTACCGTCACCCGTCCGGTATAGTTCGGGTTAGATCGGACGTAAATCTGCCACAGGTAGTCAGACTGGTACAGCTCGTCAGGGCATCCCTCTCCTGTAGAAAACCGCCAGCCCTGCTCGCTGATGACTGGGTCTACAATCGAGAGGCCAATTGCCTCCTGTAGTCCCTTGAGCAATCGCAGCAGTACGGTACGGTGGGCCCAGGGGCAGCCGAGGGAGACGTAGAGGTGATAGCGATCGGGTTCGGTTTTGAAGCCGCTGGAGCCATCGGCGGTGACCCGCTGGTGAAACTGGGTGGGCATGCGGTTGAACTGCCCAGTTTCGTCGCGTTCGGTCCATTGATTGGTCCATTTGCCGTTGATGAGTCGTCCTAGTGCCATGGTAATTTTTCTCCAATTTGGTGATTATGGCGAGGTTGGGGCACAGCGTGCTGTGCCCGTGCGTGGGGATGGAATGGATTTTCTCGATTTGAATTCTGATGGATGGGCTGTTGGGGCACAGCGTGCTGTGCCCGCACGGGGTATTGAGGGAAAGTTTTTCCAGTGCGAGTTCTGATGGGATTGGGGGTTAGGGCACAGTATGCTGTGGCCGTACGAGGGTTAAAGCGTCAATCGAAGGCGTAGGCGGCCATGCTGAAGGCTCCGTAGGTGAAGCCCTGGTGGATTTGCCGCCCCCTGCCGCCCGCGCCTAGCGCTACAAATAGCGGCAGCAGATGCTCTTCAGTGGGGTGGTTTTGAGCGGCGTGGGGCGCGGTCTGGCGGTAGTTCAGCAGCCGATGGGTTGCGTTTCGGGCGATCGCCTCCGCTAGCCACCGATCGAATACGGCAACCCAGTCGGGGGGCGGGGCGTCGTAGCCTGATCCAAAGGCTCCTAGATTGTGGGTTGCTGCGCCGCTGCCCACGATTAAGACGCCGTCATCCCGCAGGGAAGCGATCGCTTGCCCCATGCGGTAGTGATGGGCGGGGGACTGGTGGGGTTGAATCGAGAGCTGGGTGACCGGAATAGCCGCCTCTGGGTAGGCTAGGAAGAGGGGTGTCCAAGCGCCGTGATCTAGGCCTCGCGTAGGATGCATCTGAGGCGAAAAGCCAGCTTGCATCAGGAGTTTAGCTGCGCGTTCGGCCAGGCCTGGGTCCCCTGGGGCAGGATAGCTGAGCTGGTACAGCGCTTTGGAAAAGCCACCAAAATCATAAATCGTATTTGGTCGAATGGCTCCGCTGAGGGTTGGCTGGGCCGTGGACCAGTGGGCCGATACCACGAGAATGGCTTGGGGATGGGGGAGCGTTTTAGGTAAGCGCCGCAGAAAGTCCTGAGTTGCTCCGGTGCGAATCGGTAAGTCAGGGGCACCGTGAGAAATGAATAGGGCAGGAGGCTGAAGCATGAGTTCAAAATGCCAAATCAGTTCTAATTAGTACTATATGCTTGCAAAATTATTTTGAGACTTGCCGCCAGCGAGAAAGTCGATGTCCGCTTCAGCGACGGGGTTGTAGAAACGTCGCTGCCCAGCTTTTAATTGCGCGCTTCTCTACTATCCTTGGCAAGCGCGCGAACTGACTTAAGAAAACCTGCTCAATGGATTGAGCGCCCTTAGCGCTGCTCAAAATGTTTTATCTAGAACTGTTTGAATAAATACTATCATCCCCTTGATGAAAACGGCAATGGTTCCACAGCCTCGATCTAAAACGCCTGCTGCAGACGACCCAGCAGCACCCGCAGCAGCTCTAGTTCTGAAGGATTGATGGCCTCAAGGTGCTGCTTCATGTCGGCAATATGGGCGGGAAAGGCCTGCTCGAACAGCACTTTTCCGTCTGGGGTGAGGCCAACAATTACGCTACGGCGATTCTCTGGCGGCACTTTCCGATGGACTAGCCCTTTCTTCTCTAGGCGATCGACAATTCCTGTCAAGGTCCCCTTTGTGATCAGCGTCTTCTCGCCAAGGTCACCCATACTGAGGCCGCTGGTGTTGCCCAGGGTAGCGACGACATCAAACTGAGCCGGCGTAAGATCGTACTGCCGCACAAATCTCTCCGAGTAGGCAGAGAAGGCCTGATACGCCCTAGCAAGCTCTCGCACCGTGGCGAGGAATGGCTCGCGGGCAGCCGCCTGTGTGGAATAGGGAATAGACATGGGGGCAAGAGCGAGTTCTAATCCGTACCATGATAAAGCGAATGCCTCACTGCTGAGGCTTGGGGGATTTGGGAACCTTGCAGTTCCAGTCGGCGATTTTATGGGTTATTTCTGCAGGCGGGTTGTCTAATGCCTGAGGCGATCGCGCCTTAAATTTGCCCGTTATCGCATGGTGAAGCAGCGCGGCGTACTCTCTCAGGACAATCCTTAATCGATGGACTCGGCTCATTTGCTGAGGCTGTAGCGAAACCGGGTAGGGGGTGACCTCAAACGACATGCTGCGAAACGCGAGGAAGGCTCGCAGCATGTGGGGTGAATCGGTCACCAGCAGAATGTCGTCTATGCCGCGGGAGCGCAAAAGCGCCGACGTAAATAGCGCGTTCTCTTCTGTGGTTTGAGAGCATTCTTCTCCCCCCAAAGACAGTACCGGCACGCCATTTTTTTCCAACCGTCGAGTGATAAATTTTGCGTCCAGCATGCCGCTCGCAAAAATATTTGAGGCGCGCTCTTCGCGCCAGAGCTGCCACACTTCGGCGAGCCGCTCGTCCCGAAACGATTCGCCCCGACCCAAGACCACAATGGCCTCGACGCGATCGCCCGAATCATTGGGCAGGGGCCAAGTCAGCCCCCAAGTCAGCAGGTCCACAAATAGGGAGGAGCTAAACACAATCAGGCCAGCGGCAACAGCGGCGAGTGGCCCAACAAGTCGACGTCTCCATCGTTCAGGGCTAATGAGCCACAGCACCCACAGCCCGGCAATGCCAATCGCAACTTCCATATCTTGACGGATTCAATATTGCCTCCATCCATTCAATAGCATTCGCCTCCCGTGGATCAATAAACTAGGATGAAATAATTATGAAGATGTTTAGCCCGGCGCCCTGCTGGAAGTCTATTGAAGCTTGGTGGTAGCGCAGCGCTGAAGTGATGCTTTGTCTACACCTTCTTCAAAATAGAGACCTCAAACGGCTTCAGCGTCTCCGCTATATTAATTTGCTTCCCAGTTTCATGGTCTGTAGACAACAACACCTGCCAGCTGTCGTGGTCAATGGGCACGTCTAGGCCCAAGGGCTGTTCGTAGGTGAAGTTGATCAGCACCAGCACCTGCTCCGCCTCGGTCTCCCTGAGATAGGCCAGATGCTCATGGGGGTAGTTGATCAGCGATCGCCAGCGCCCGTGGCGCAGGGCCTCACTCTGATTGCGGATGCGAATTAAGCGGCGGTAGAAGTTGAAAATTGAGTCGGGGTTGCTGTGGGCGGCTTCCACATTCAGCTCGGCGTAGTTTCCATGCACGGGTAGCCAAGGCTCCACGTCTTTGCCAAAGCTAAAGCCCGCTCGCGCTGAGTCGTCCCACTGCATCGGGGTGCGAGCGCCGTCGCGGGGTGGAGGGGTGTCTTCGGTGTCGCTAATCTTGATCACATTGTCCTGTAGCTTCTCCGGGGGAATATCCTGGTTATCCACCATCCCCAGCTCTTGACCATAGTAGAGAATCGGCGTGCCCCGCACCGTCAGCAGCAGGGTGGCCGCCGCTTTGGCGATCGCCTCCGAATCGACGCACAGGCTGCACTCAATCCAGCGGGAGAGATGACGGGGGATGTCGTGGTTGTCGAGGAAGTAGACCGGCCAGGCGTTAGAGGGGGTCAGCGACTCGGTCTTTTGCACCTGCCGCTGTAGATAGCCCGGATACCAAGGGCTAAAGGGAAACTCGAAGTTAAGGGGCAGGTGCAGCTCGTCGCTATCGACGCCGTGGAAGACGATGGAGTCGAACAGCCGGTTGTCGATGAAAGTCTCGCCGATTAAAACGCGGTCGCCGTACTCATCCAAGATGGCGCGAATCTCGGCGATAATGTGGTGATTTTCGGGCAGGTTTTTGTCGTAGAGGTGGTGGTAGTTATTGTAGGAGGCCGTATCCGTCGCGCCGTACTTGAGGGGATTGTCGCGGAAGAAGGGGTCTTTGCTGTAGGCGCTAGAGGCGTCAAGGCGAAAGCCGTCCACGCCGCGATCGAGCCAAAAGCGCACAATGTCGTAGACGGCGGCCCTCACATCCTGGTTTTGCCAGTTGAGGTCGGCCTGATTTTCGTTAAAGGTGTGGAAGTAAAACTGGCCCCGCTCGGGTACGTAGGTCCAGCCCGTATCGCCAAAGTAGGAGAGCCAGTCATTGGGGAACCACTGCCCCTCTACCGTCTCTTGCCACAGGTACCAGTCAGCTTTGGGGTTGTCGCGGCTCGATTTAGATTCTAAGAACCAGGGGTGCTCGTCGGAGGTGTGGTTCACCACCAGGTCCATGATGATTTTGATGCCCCGCTGGTGGGCCGCGTCGAGCAGGGTATCAAAGTCTTCGAGGGAGCCAAACATCGGGTTGATGTCGCGGTAGTCGCTGACGTCGTAGCCGTTGTCTACCATTGGCGAGCTGTTGATGGGGGAGAGCCAGATAGCGTCGATGCCCAGGGAGCTAATGCTTTCGGGGTTGCCGTCGTTGAGGTGGTCGAGCCGTCGAATGATGCCCTGCAGATCGCCTACGCCGTCGCCGTTACCGTCGGCAAAGGTGAGGGGGTAGATCTGGTAAATCACCCCGGTCTCCCACCAGGGGTGCTTTTGCTCAGGATTAACCATCGGTGCTGTCCTTAATAATTAGCTGGTTTAGTCGCAGCGCTGCGCTTTACACGAATAGAGCAGCTGCTCTGCATGAATAGAGCAACTGCTCTACACAAATAGAACACTACTGTAGTGAGTGCGCCTGATAACCAGCTTAGCCGTCAATCGGAGAGCTGCTGTGCAAGCTGACGGAGCCACCGGATGAAGTTTTGTATGTCTTGCTGAACACCGTGCCAGACCGAGGGATAGCCTTTAACCAGCTGCGCTACGCGCGTTAGGTCTGGCTCAAAGCCGTAGATATTGCGTACGACGTGGCGAAAGCTCAAATACTCAGAGAGCCGCTGCGCTGTTTTTGCAGTGATCACCGGGACGCGACCCTCCCGCTCCGCGCTCATCCGCTCTAGCAGCCGCTTATGCCAGTCATAGCCCGAAGGTTCTCCCCCATTGGGTTCCGAGGCGATGATGCGAAAGACGCGTTCGCAACCCGTATAAAAGTTATGTAGCTTGAGGGCTAGGTTTTCATAAAGTAGTTTGGCGAGGTTAGAACTGCGCTGAATCTCGCCGTTGACCTGCTGAATGTCAGTTTCCAATTGCTTGAGTCGGTCTAGCTCCATCTCAATATCGGCAGCGAACTCTCTCAGCTCATTGGGGGTCAGCTGCTTCATAGAGTACTTTTCCTGTAGATACGACGCGCGTCTGAAAATGAGGTTCGAGGGCTTCCCACGGCTTCAGGTCTACCCACCACTGGCTCAGATGGTTGGCAGCGCCCAGAGCTTTGAAATACTGCTCGGGCGGAATGCCGGCCGCGGCGATGTCAATATCGGAAGCTGCCGTGAAGCGCTGCTTGGCTAGAGAGCCAAAGAGGATAACCCGAGTGGCGCCAAAATCTCTCTGCAATAGGGCGGCGATCGCCTCAGAATCGGCTAGGGCACGCTGGGCTAGGCGGCGATTGCGCTCTTGCTGCTGGCGCTGGCGCTGACGCCAGTAGTCGATGTGGCGCTGTTCGACCATAGGCTACAAGGGTGCAACTACTGCTATTGTCGCATCTATATACCGCGATCGCCCGAAGTGCTGCAATACAGGGCTGAATGCCCCGCTCATGACCCCGTTCAACGCCGCCTTATCCCCTGAGCTTTAGGCAGCACAGGCTGCCACTGCAGGTTGAGCTCGAACCAGGCCGATTGCAAAGTCCGAAAGGACGACTGTGGGGCATCGTCTAAAGGCGTAGACAGGGTAACCCAAAGACAGCGGGAGTCGGCCACCGAAGTGTAGTCCAAAAAGTTGGTTAGCGATCGCTGCGGCTGCATGGCCTGCTGGAGACGACTGAGCTCAAATTGGGATGCGGTCACCGTCGTTGAGCCATCTGGAGTGATGCAGGCCGTTAGGTAGGCCGCACGATTGTCGGCAAAGACGCCATAGGCCCCGATCTCTTGAGTTTTGCGGATGCTGATTTCTTGTTTAGGAATGTCCCAGCGCTGGCTCGTCTGAGCGAGCAGATTCCCACCCTGGTGAAGCGCGATTTCGACCTTGAGTCGGTCTTCACCGCGACGAAAGCGATAGGTGCCTTTTTGCTCGGTGAAATCGCTTCCCAGCTGTTGCCAGCTTAGGAGTGGGAGCTTCTGAGGTAGGGGGAGCTCCTGCAGCGCAAGGGGCACCGCCGGCGACACAGCAACCTTGATGGAGGTGATCATGGCCGTTACGCAAGCGGCTATCACCATTACACGGGTGGACATAGCGTTATGGAGACTGAAGGACTAGGTGTGGTTTGCTCGTGTGGTATCTGTATCCCGTCGCAGTTCAGATACTGGAGACCGACCTTCGCATAGGCTATCGGCTAGGTCCTCTGCTCCTTACAAGGGCTAAAGCATGCCGTCCGCTCAAATTTCAGAGATTTTTAGCAATTTAATGTATTTGCTTTTTCTTTTTTAAGAAAAATCCCTGCAGGTTTAAGCAAAAATCAGGGATACCACGTAATCGCTCAACAGCAGCAACAGCCAACAATAAACGAGGTACTCAAGCGCGAAGGCACCGATGCAGCATCGAAGAATGACATACATTCTTGTCGTAGATGACAACGACTTGGACATCGAATTAGTTCAGCGCTATCTTGCTGCGTCGCCGCAGCCTTTTCAGCTTTACTCAGCAGATTCCCTCAAGAAAGCCAGTGATATCCTCGCCTGCTGCGTCGTCGATGCTGTTCTGCTCGACCTCAACGTCACCGATAGCACCGGCATCGATACCCTACGGCGGCTGCTCAACACCGTTACTGCTCCTATTGTTGTCCTGACTGGGGACGACCAAGACGACAGCGCGCTGATGGCCATCCAGGCAGGGGCGCAGGACTACTTAATCAAAGGGCGATTCAATATTCAGCTGCTGACGCGGACGATTCGATACGCAATCGAGCGCGCCAGCAATATACAGCGCCTCAAAGCGCGCGAACGACAGCTGATGAGCGTTACGGCACGGCTTGGGAAAGAAATCGAGCGCCGTGTCAAAACTGAGGAAGCTCTAGAGACGGCCATTCGGCATAGGACCAATGCTCTAGAAGTTCAGACAGCACAGTGCCTGCGGACTGCGGAGGAGCTAGAGCACACCGAAAAGGATCTGCAGCATCAGTCCGCAAATTTAGAGGTCATCTTTAAAGCCCTTCCCGACGCGATTGTCTTTGCAGATAATAGCCGCCGGATTCGGCGGGTCAGCGCGGCCATTGCACCCCTGTTTGGCTATACCTCTAAAGAGCTGTTGGGAAAGCCCACCCACATGCTCTATCACAACCCGCAGGAGGCCCAGGCTCAGGGCGAAAAGCGCTTTAACTTAGCGGCACATCAGACCTTCGAGCCCTACGACGTGGTTTACCGGCGTAAGGACGGTTCGGTTTTTACTGGAGAAACTATCGGCACCGTCGTGAGGGATAACCATGGGCAGGCGATAGGCTTTGTGGGTATCATTCGTGATGTGACTCAGCAGCGACAGCTGCGTCAGGAGCGAGATAAAGCTCAGGCAGAATTGGCCCGCCGCGAGCTGCAGCTGCAGCAGTTCATCAAACACCTGCCCGCTGCTGTAGCCATGTTTGACGCTCAGATGCGCTACCTGTTCTACAGCGATCGCTGGCTGATCGACTACGGCATCGAGGCGGACAATATTACGGGGCAGAGCCACTACGAGGTCTTTCCTGACGTTTGCGATCGCTGGAAAGTCGAGCACCAGGCCTGTCTGGGCGGCAGAGTTTTGCAAAACGACGAAGACGTCTTCGTGCGTCAAGACGGCTCAACCGACTGGCTCAAATGGGAGCTACGCCCGTGGTACGACCCATCAGGTGAGGTGGGCGGGCTGCTCATGCTTACTGAAGTGATCACTGCCCAGAAAAATGCTCAAATTAGGCTAGAGGAGAGCCTCCAGGAAAGCGAGGCCCGCTTCAGAACCTTCATGGACCACAGCTTCGCCGTTACCTTCATGAAAGATGAGGCGGGGCGCTACCTCTACACCAACTGGCAGTTTGATCGGTTTGCGGGCCGCAGCCAGGCGGAGATTTTGGGAAAGACCGATGTGGACTGGCTCCCCACTGCGGTAGCCCAGCGCCTCAGCCAGCACGACGCCACCGTCCTTGAAACCGGCAAGGCGAGCCAGTCTCTGACGGAGATCTGCGATCGCAGCGGTACCTCGAACTACTGGATGATGTGTAAGTTCCCTTGTCCCACAGACGATGGACGTATCGCCCTGGGCGGCATCGCCATCGACATTACCGAGCAAAAGCGCATTGAGCAGGAGCTCTGTCGGGAGAAAGAGCTGGCGCAGGTTACCCTGCAGTCTATCGGTGATGCGGTGATCACCACGAACGCAGAGGAGAAAGTGGCCTATCTCAATCCGGTAGCTGAGCGGCTCACGGGCTGGTCACTAGCGGAGGCGAAAGGAATGCCACTCCTGCAGGTGTTTAATACCATCAATGAGGTCACGCGGCAGCGGGTGGACAACTCCGCCAGTCGGGTCCTGCGCACCGGCCAGATGGTAGAGCTGACCAGACATACGGCGATTATCGCTAGGGATGGCGGCGAGTATAGCATCACCGATTCGGCTGCCCCCATCAAAGATCGCGATGGCGCCACGATTGGCGTCGTTTTGGTGTTTCACGACGTCACTGAGTCTCGAAAGCTTTCGCAGCAGCTCGAATGGCAGGCCTCTCACGACGAGATGACGGGACTCCGGAATCGCCGCTATTTCGAGCTAGAGCTAGACTCTATCCTCAAACAGCAGCGCCGAGAGTCCATTCTCTGCTTCCTCGACCTCGACCAGTTCAAAATTGTCAATGATACCTGCGGCCACGCCGCAGGAGATGAGCTGCTCAAGCAGGTGGGCGCTATCTTGACGCAAAATGTCCGCTCTACAGATATCGTGGCCCGCTTGGGCGGAGACGAGTTTGGTATCTTACTCAGCCACTGCACCCTTGAGGTCGCCCGCTCCATCATGGAGATGGTTCGTCATGCCATTCGAGACTTTCGCTTTGCCTGGCAGGATAAGACGTTTGGCGTGGGCGTCAGCGTGGGCGTGGTAGAGCTGACGGGCAGCGTTAATACTCTGGCAGATGCGCTGGGGGCTGCCGATGTCGCCTGCTACGCGGCTAAGGAGCGGGGCCGCAACCGCCTGTATATCTATCGGGCTGACGACCAAGAGCTCTCCGAGCAGCGGAGTCAGCAGCAGTGGATTAGCCGCATTCAGCAGGCCTTAGACAACCACCAGTTTCGGCTTTACCAGCAGCCAATCGCTCTTGCCTCTTGGGATGGTGGCGCGATGCACCACTGCGAGATTTTGCTGCGGCTTCGGGATCGCTCGGGCAAGCTGGTGCCCCCGATGGCCTTTATTCCGGCAGCAGAGCGCTACGGCCTGATGCCCGCCATCGATCGCTGGGTGGTGCAGACCTTTTTTGCCCTAGTTGACCAACAGTCAGCGGGTAATGCTCAGCCCTATGGTTCGGGCAGCGGCTTTTACACCATCAACCTTTCTGGGGTCAGCATTACTGACGAGCAATTTCTGGTGTTCCTCAAGCAGCAGGTTGTGCAAAGCACGCTTCCTGCGCAGGCCCTTTGTTTTGAGATTACGGAAACGGCAGCCGTCTCTAACCTCAATACGGCGCGTAAGTTCATTCAGGAGCTGAAGGTGTTGGGATGCTCGTTTGCGCTGGACGACTTTGGCAGCGGCATGTCGTCCTTTGGCTACCTGCCGCACCTTGCCATCGACTACATCAAAATTGACGGATCGTTTGTGCGTAACTTGCTTCATGACGATATCAGCACCTCGATTGTGGAGGCAATCACTAAGATCGCGCACTCAATGGGGCTAGAGGCGATCGCAGAGCAGGTGGAGAATCACGAAACCCAGCAAAAGCTGAGGGCCTTGGGTGTGGATTATGTTCAGGGCTACGGCATTGGAAAGCCAGAACCGCTGCGACTGTCTCAGCCTACGCTTTGCTCGGCTTAAGACGCTTATTGCGCTGGCCCAGTTGCTTAGGACACCTCGATCGGTGCAAAGCCTCAGATTTCGTAGGCAACAGCGCGCGCAAATGTCCTAGTGCATCAAGACATTTACTGTAGCTACTCTCCTGGAGCGTTCTGGGAAGAGCCAGAAGCCCGATAGAGGAGCCGAAACACTTTACGGCTGGTCTCATTGCTGCCATAGCGCAGATAGCCGCCCGACACGTAGATATAGCCATCGTGGGCAAAAGCCGCGTGGGCATAGCGCGCTTCCGGCAGCGGTGCGAGCTCTCTCTGACCAGGGATGTTGCCCTGGGGGTCGACCGCGATCGCGTCAACCCTATCGAGAACGCCGTCTGAGCCGCCGCCAGCGATCGCCACTAGGGTATTCTCTATCTGCGTATCCCCTATTAGGACAGTGGCGTGGCGCTCCCGAGGAACGGTTGTGGCGATCGCCTCGAAGGGCGAGAGCTGCCCGCCCTCGTCGACCTCAGCCCGCCAAATCGTCTCCGTCAGCCGGGTTGGGCTGAACTGGGTTTTTCCCGAGATAGCGATGATGTGACGCCCCACTGCGGTAGCGGTCAGCCAGCCAATGGGCGTCGGAAACGGCGTCAGGGGCAGAAACTCCCCAAGCTTTCCTTCCGGGGAAATTGTGGCGGTAAAAACGGTATCTGCTACCGTCGTGCCCGAGCTAAACGTGCTGCTGCCGCCCAGCACGTAAATCTGGTTGCCTACTTTGGTCACCGCGTGAATGGTCAGGGGCGCGGGCAGCTGCCCCACCTCGACCCACGCCGTAATATCCCCTTCAGGGCTGGGAATGGCCCGGAAAATCTGATCTGAAACGGCGCTGTCGTCAAAGAAACCGTTGTCGCCGCCCAGGACGTAAAGCGCCCCGTCGTGGACCACTGCCGCGTGGTGCTGCAGCCGCAGCGGCATAGCCGCCGTTTCTTGCCAATCGTCCAATGTTCCGTCAGGAGACAGGGAAGTGAAGAAGACCTCGGCGTAGGGGCCTGCTGTCTCGTTCCAGCCGCCAAGGACATAGACAAAATCGTTAAGCACGACCGTCTGATGGGATTCAAGACTTAGCGGGAGCTGGCCCACTTCCTCCCACGGGCCGTCCTGCTGACTCTGAGACCGCAAAGTATCGCCCTGAACCGCGTCGCGTAGGGTGCAGGCTGTAATCGGGGCCGTAATCGCGAATAGCGCTAGGCCGATTGGAAAAAGCGACGACGGCTTGACCATGGCAAAGTTTTGAGGTGGCGGGCTTACTGGGCAATACGCTAGGTACGCCCAGTATGGCAGCAGCAGACCGCGCAAGCCTGAGTATTTCCTGAAAAACAGGGTGCTAGAGCGATCGCGTTAACACCAGCGGCTCACCCGGCTTGAGCGATCGCACCTGGGCGGTCAGGTCGAGCCACGGCTGGAGCTGACCCGACTGATAGGTGCGGCTCATGACCACATAGATGGAGGTTTGGTCGGCAGCAATGCCCGCCGTCACCACGTCATCCCAGCCGCCCGCGGTCTCGGACGGGGTAATCGTATCGACGATTTGCCAGTCGCCACCGTGCCACTGAAACTGCCGCACAAAGCGAAACGGGGCCGCCGCTTTGCCCGTGATCAGCACTTTTTGCAGCAGTCGGCGGACCAGATTGGGAAAAAATCGCCCCGCCGTCAGCGTCACGATGCGCAGCACCATTAGCTTCAGCGGCGTCATTTGGGTTTGCTTAGCCCAGCCGAGGGTGCCGCTAATTGTCACCTTGCCGTCCTCCACCTGAATGGGGTAGTGCCCCACCAGGTGCCCCACGGCGTTCTTCACGCCGCCCTGGTGTCGAACCTGCAGAGAAATCTGCGTGTCTGAGACCACCAGGCGATCGCCGCGAAACAGCTTGAACGCGCCGCCCTTGTTAAGCGCCACGTACAGCGCTGTTGCTCCCCGCCGCTCCACTAAGATGCGGGCCTCCGGCAGCCACAGCCGCGCCTTGGGCAATGGTGCGCCCGAACGCGCCTCTACAAAATCTCGCCAGGCCAGCAGGTAGCTCCAGGTATGGTGACCCACAATATGGTCGTCAGCGTAGCAGGCGCCGCGCCCCTGGCTCAGCCCCTCTAAAAACTTGTCGTTGATGCTGAGGGCCTCCGGCAGCCAGCGGCCCACCAGCTCAAACCCGTGGGGAAAGAAATTGTAGGTGTTGCGGCTAGTGTATTCGCCGCCGTAGGAGCCGTCGGGGTGGATGAAGTGGGCGGTGAGCAGCACGGCTTTGGCGATCGCGTCTTTGAGCGCGCTGCTGGGCTGCAGCTCGTACAGCCGGGCTAGACAGGCGATGGTCAAGGTCTGGTAGCCGGGGTCAAACCCCTCGTACTCCTGGAACCAGCCCTCAGGGTTTTGCCAGCTCAGCACCTGGGCGAGTCTGTCCTCGCTCGCCGACCGCCAGCGATCGCTGTGCAGCAGGTGCCCCGTCAGCACTAGGCACAGCGCAATCAAGGCCTGATGATTTGTGAGCCTGCCGCTCTCCTGGTGGTGGGCTAGCCAGTCGGCCCGCCGGGAGAAAAACTGCAGCAGCGCTGGGTCTTCTAGCTCTAGCAATCGGTAGCTGTCGAGGCAGGCCAGCAGCGAAAAGGCCGCCGCTCCGCCGGCGCGCTCAAAGGGGAAATAGTCGTCGCAGGAGCCGTCGGGGTGGGCGCTACGGGCGGCGTACTGCATCCCGGCCACCACCCAGCGCCGCAGCGCCAGCTGTTGATAGTAGGTATTCTCTGGAATGGACAGCCCGTAGGCCAAGGCTAGCGGCAGCACAAACTCCTGGGACATGCCGCTGGGGAAATCAATAATCTTGTACTGCCAAAAGTTGCGGTCGAAGCAGCCGTAGGTTGGGCTATGGGGGTTGCGGTCCTGCAGCGTCAAGATTTTAGGAATCTGGGCGAGGGCCTCAGCCGCAAATTGGTGTCGGGACATGGCGGACGGGTCGTCGTTGGGTCTGCCGATACCATAGCACCGAGCGTTGCCAAAGCCAGGTATGTAGGGCTTTGGCAACGCCGCGACTTAGCTGTCTTGACCCTCGACGCGGATGGGGGGCTCCACAGCAAAATTGTCGAGACGACCGGCTTCGTCCACGACATAGCCGTCTGTTGTAGACATGCCGGTGCCGGCTTCTTGCTCATCAACCGCCTTCACGTCTTGAATGTTCTTCTCAACGTCGGCATCGGTTGGAATCTTGGCATCATCAGGGTTTACGTCTGTGCTTTGAGCCGTTTGAACGGCCCACTGGCTCCCCGGAGCGCCTCGCCCTGCTTCAGCTTCTTTAGGGTCGCCGGGCTGATTACGGTTGTATTGCTCAGGCATAGTTACTTCCTCTTGGTAACGTATTTGCTGGAAGTAAAGTACTTCAGATTTACGTCGGTAGTCATCCTCCATTGGGGAATACTTGACTGGTGCATTTCTCCATCGATAGCAGGAAAATCTGGCAACGGGGAAACGCCGCTCCAATTCGGCCGCTGGTGCACCAGTCCCCAATTTTGATACACCGTTACAGCGCTGAGATTTGGCTGAGATCGATCCGACTACTCGCCATTTCCAAGTACTCCTATGTCAACCAATCAACTGTCAACCAATCAACTGTCAATCAATCAACGCCTCGGCGGACGCTACACAATCCTTAGATGTCTCGGCACTAGCAGGCATGGAAAGACCTATTTGACCGACGATACCTATAGGTCTGGCAGCCCTAAATGCGTGGTTAGACAGCTCCATCTGGCTGACCAAAGTCCACGGGTCTCCAAGTTTACCCGTCTGCTGCTGAGGAAAAAGGTGGAGATGCTGCGGCAGATCAGCAGCCATCAGCGGCTCTCAACGATTGTGGGCTACTTCGAAGATGAGCACAGCTTTTACTGGGTTGAGGCGTTTGTTGCCGGTGAGTCGCTGCGCGGCATTCTCACCCAGGAAGCCCTGCCCGAGGCTGAGGTAATTGGCCTGATGCAGAACGTCCTTCAGGGACTGGTAACCCTGCACGGCTGGGGCGTGCTTCATGGGGATATCAAGCCCTCTAAAATAATTCGACGTCAGGCGGATCGGCAATTCTTGCTGACGGGACCTGGCGTATTTAAGGCTATTCTCGAGGATGCCCGCCCGCTTGTGCGGGGGAATTCTAGCGACGCGATCGCTCAGACTGCGGCCCTCAACGCAGATACCCCCAAAGCGATCGCCCCTGAGGCGGCCAATAAATCTGGCCATTGGTTTAACCGCGACATCAATGCCCTGGGACTGCTAGCAAAGCAGGCCCTATCGAGCCCTGAGCCTCAATCTGCCCTGTTCTCGGCGTCGACGCCCGCAGTGGGTGCCAATATCAATGAACCCGCAGCGGGGCCTCGTGCCGCTGCGCCCAGTTCGGCCCTAGCCGCAATTCTAGAGCGAATGGTCTGCGCTGATGTCGAGCATGGCTACCCGTCGGCTGCCGCGGCGCTTGAGGACCTCCGCAGTCTAAACCGCCGCCGTGCCGCTGGCCGCACGCTACCGTCGTCAAACCGCCGTAGATGGCTGCCAAAACCTTTACCAAGGCTCTGGAGCCGGCCCAAGGTTTTGGCAGCGGTGACGAGCGCAGCTGGACTAATCGCGATCGCCTACGGGGGGCTGCCGCAGCGCTTTTTGGCGCACTACTGGCTCTATCGCGCCAGCGAGACGGCTGAGCAGGGCAAGTATCAGCAGGCGATCGCCCTCTCGACCCGCGCCCTCAGTTTGATCCCCAGCGGGCCGGCCTACCTGCAGCGGGGAATGGCCCACCGCAGTTTAGAGGACTGGAAAGCGGCGCGGTCCGACTTGACCCAGGCGATTGCCCTAGCGCCGCACCTCGGGGAAGCCTTTTATTACCGAGGAGACGTACGCAGCGCCCTGGGCAACTATCCGGGGGCCTTGGCCGACTATACCGAAGCGCTGAAACTGGACATGTCCCCGGAGGAGACCTATCTCCAGCGCGGCGGCGTCCGGGCCGCTTTGGGCGACAGTCAGGGTGCGATCGCCGACTATACGCTTGCCCTAGAGCAGCAGCCCAGCTCAGCTACAGCCTACGCTGAGCGCTGCTTAGCCCACTCAGACGCTGGCGATCATCTTCAGGGGCTGCAGGACTGCAGCCGGGCCATTGACCTGGACCCTAGCGCTGTGACTGTATATCAAACTCGGGGGCTGGTGCGCCAGCGACTGGGGGATGTTGAAGGCGCGATCGCGGATCTCAATCTGGCATTGCGCCTCGATCCGAGGAATGCAGAGATCTACTATATCCGGGGCCGCGTCCGGCTGGAGGTCAGGGACCAAGCTGGGGCGCTTCAGGACTTTACAAAAGCCATCAATATCTCGCCCTCCCACGATTTGGCCTATTACGAGCGCGGTATGATTAGAAAACAAGTGGGGGATCTAGCTGGGGCAAGACGCGACTTAGAGCAGGCTGTAAGCCTCTGCCTAGAGCATGGACGCCGCCAGTGCTACGAGTCTGCGCAAACTGAACTCGCCCAGCCACCGCTAACCCAGCCGCCCCAGCCTGCATCCCAGCCCTCGCCGCCCCCTAAACTAAATTCACCCACCCTAAAGCAGTCTTCAGAGGTGTAATCCCCAATCCTTGGCCTAAGCGTCGTAGGCTTGAGCTGACGCAGGCTCAACTGCGGGCGTCAGCCGTCCACTGCCCCGGTGCGCCTGCAGCTGACTAGAATTTTGCTGATTGAGCGCATCAGTCCGATCCAAGGTACTATAAGTTTGAGCGCTATAGCTAAACGCCGACAGGGTCACAAGGCTGGTGATCAGCGTACTGACGCAAGCTGTTGCAAATGAGACAGACATATTGGCTACCTGATGAAGAAGACTTACTACCTTTTACGGGTAGGCCAATAGGTGTCCGGAAGCTTCCATTGCCCTGAAAGCGTCCACAGGGCGGCTGATGTCGGTGTAAACGCTATATATTTCCCGCTATCGACCGCCGTATGTCCTCTTGTCGGTATAGTCACGTAAGATACATACAGATGTTATTTTCGTGAAGCCTCAAAGCGCTCTATATGGATACGGCGTCTGCTCGAACCTATGCGATTGATTTTGGAACCAGTAACACCGTTATTGCCTGCTGGGATAGCGATACCGGTGCGGCAGCTACGATAGCCCTGCCGGGACTGTCTACCACGCTGCTCCACAACCCCCCCAGCGTGCCGAGCCTTATCTACATTGATGACGCTCAGCAGGGTCGCTTTACAGTAGGCCAGACGGTGCGCGATCGCGGCCTCGACGTCAAAGGAGACCCGAGGCTGTTCCAAAACTTTAAGCGCGGCATAGGGGCAGACATGCAGGGATTTTTGCCCCAGCTCGATCAGCGCAGCATCACTTTTGAGCAGGTGGGCAGCTGGTTTTTGCAGAACGTCATTGACGCCCTTCCCGAGGACGGCTGCGAAGAGCTAGTGCTGACGGTGCCTGTAGACAGCTACGAGACTTACCGAAACTGGCTCGAGACGGCCTGTCGGCCCCTATCGGTATCGCGGGTACGCCTGATTGATGAGCCCACGGCGGCCGCCTTGGGCTACGGCCTCGACCCCGATAGCCCGGTGCTGGTTGTCGATTTTGGCGGCGGCACCCTCGATCTGTCCCTCGTGCAGCTCGCCCCGCCTGAAACGCGCTCCCTCGGCTTTTTACTCAAGTGGACGGGGCAGCGGGCCGCCTCGGCGCAGCAGCCCAGAACGGCCCGCATTCTAGCAAAGGCCGGAGACTCGCTGGGAGGCTGCGACATCGACGACTGGCTTCTAGACTATTTTGCCGACGTCCAAGGTCTACCCCAATCGCCGCTGACGCTGCGGCTGTGCGAGCGCCTCAAGATCGCCCTTTCCATCGTCAGTGAGGCCCGTGAGGTGCTTTTCGACGACGAGACGCTAGAGACCTATGAGCTAACCCTGACCCGAGATCAGTTCAATCAAATTTTACAGGCGCGGGGCTTCTTCGACAGCTTAGACAGCCTGGTCACCCAGGTCCTCTACCAGGCGCGGCAGGAAGGACTTGAGGCCGCCAGCATTGAGACGGTGCTCCTGGTGGGGGGTGGGGCACAGATACCGGCCCTGCAGGACTGGCTGCAGCGGCGATTTCAAACCAGCGTTCTCTGCAGCGAAAAGCCGCTAGAGGCGATCGCCCACGGGGCGCTGCAGCTGGCTCAAGTCGAGCTCAAAGACTTTCTTTACCACGGCTATGGGCTGCGCTATTGGGACCGCCGCAACAGCCGGCACGACTGGCATCTTTTAATCCCTCAAGGTCAGGCCTACCCAATGGATAAGCCCATTGAGCTGATCCTGGGGGCCTCTGTGAAAAATCAGCCGGGCATCGAGCTGGTGCTAGGGGAAATAGGATCCGCCCCGGCGACTACCGAGGTCTACTTTGACGGCGATCGCCTGGTAACCCGTGCGGTAGACAGCGCTCGGGCTCCTGTCAGGACGCTGCTCGACACCGGACAGCCCTTAGCTCCGCTTGACCCGCTGGGCTCTCCCGGCAGCGATCGGGTGCGGTTCGAGTTCTATGTGGACGAGTCCCGCTTTTTGAGGGTGACGGCGGAGGATCTGCTGACGAATCGGCTTTTGCTCGACAAGCAAATATTGGTGAAGCTGCAGTAGGCGTCCTTCTGTACCGCAATGCAAACCGCCGCTGTGCAAACTGCCATATGCAAACCGTCGCTACGCAAACCGCCGCTGTGCAAACCGCCATATGCAAACCACCGCCGACTACACCTGCGCCTTCTGCGGCGAAAGCAGCGCCACCTTTGTCGATCTGACCGCTGGGTTTCAGCAGTCATACATCGAAGACTGTCAGGTCTGCTGTCGCCCCAATGTCCTTTACGTCACCGTAGATGAAGAGACGCTAGATGTAGATATTCAGACAGACTATGAGGAGTAATTTGACGCGTAACTTACTGGCCTGACGCCATGGCAATTATTATCATACCGCTGCTGCTGCTGCTGGTTGGGGGGGTGCTGCTCACAGAGTTCCTGGCCTACCTGCCCCTCTATATCATTCATATGCTTCACATCCCCCAGTGGATCGGCTGGTTTCTCTTGGGCGCGATTGTCGTGGGTCTGATGGGCGATCGCCGCGAGCCCTTCGATTAACGCTAAACTGCCCTAGATGCCTTAGCGTAGAAGCGTTTGCCCATGGCTTTTCCGGTTCAGCGGGTCCAGCTCCCCGAAATATCTCAGGTGCCGCCGCCCCTAATGATGAGCGACCCGGCCTCCTTTGCCCACCATACCTACACCACTCGCTGGCCCGCCGTCGTGGAGCGCATCCTCAAAGAGAATGACTTTGAGGCCCCAACGGTAGCGCGTCTGCAGCAGCTCTGCCGCGACCTGTTTAGCGGCACCGTGCGATCGCTCCAAGACGAGGACGCCCCCGACTGGGCAGACTGGGAGCAGGACCTCCTGCCCTATCTTGGCCTGCCCTGGGCCGAGGTCCCTTGGCTCTTTGCCGAATTCTACTTCTACCGCCGAATTCTAGAGGCAGTGGCCTATTTCTCAGGCGACGTCGACCCCTTCGCCTCGCAGAAGCAGGCCGCGCTTCGAGACGCAGCCCGCGCCGCGGCGCAGCCCGCAGCCCCGGTGGCGCAGAGCCTCTACGGAGCGCTTTGGGGCAACCGCGCTGACCTCAGCCTCAACCCGGAGCAGCTCTGGCGTCAGGAGTCGCCTGCCCCGGTCGATCGCATTTTGGCCGATCGCATTTTGGCCGACCGCATCTTGGTGGACCGCACCGAGGCGATCGCGGCCTACCTACAGGCGCCGGGTGGCTCAAGCAGTAGGCGGATCAGAATAGACATCGTGGCGGACAACGCGGGGGCCGAGCTGCTCTCAGATCTCGCCCTAGCGGCAAGCCTGCTCAAGGCCCGTCCCGACGCGCAGGTGAAGATACACCTGAAGGCCTACCCCACTTTTGTTTCCGACGCGACTCTGGCTGACGCAGCGCAGACGCTGGCGGCGATCGCCGATACCCCTCTAGGCGCTGAGCTAAAGCCCCACCTCAGCCAGGGAGTCCTAAAGCTCCAGGACAGCCCGCTGTGGAATCGCCCCCTGGCTTTTTGGCAGCTGCAGGAGCCGCTGAGCGCGATTTTTAAGGGCAGTCGGCTCGTGATTTTGAAAGGAGACGCCAACTATCGCCGCCTGCTGGGGGACTGTCAATGGTCGCCGACGGCGCATTTCAGCCGAGTATCGGCCTACTTTCCCAGCGCTGTCGCTGCCCTGAGAACGCTCAAATCGGAGCTGGTTGTGGGTTTAACGGCAGCGCAGATTTCTCACTTAGATAAAGTGCATGGGCTAGATGTAGCGCATGAGCGCTGGATGACGGCCGGGGAGTGGGGCGTCATCCAGGCTCGGCTGGAGTAGGAAATAGGAATGCCCGCGTAAGTAGGGAGCTTATCCGGATACGAAGCCCGGCTTTAGAATAAAGCTCTAGAGCGATAAAACGGGCAGTCCTAGGCAGATGCAAACTTGTGGGATGTCCTAAAAGGGCTGTGCAACGGGCTGGCTTAGCCTTGGTAAGCAGCTCTGCTGGAGCCGCTTACCTGAGCCACCCAATTGGGGCTGCCAATCAGTAGACGCCTATCTATCCCTGGGCGTCTAGGCAGCCCTAACCCCATTAGAACAGCCGTCAATCATCAATTTCTTGAGACCTTTGTCTGGTCTTGTAGGCTTGGCCCTAATGCAGGCTTGGCTTTACTGCAGGCTTGGCCTTCGATAAATGCTTCTCGGGAGATAGATGCAGTCGATGTACCCCTGACAGAGCGCTAGCTCTGTATGCACCCTTAGCGCTTTGGCTTAAACGTTTCGCTATTTAGCGTTGCGGCGTCTGGTGCCGCACTTTGCACTCCGATATTGCTAACATACTAACCTGTTTTCTGACGCGTTGAACAGACTGCGCCAAAAAGTTTTCCAGAGGCGATCGCGCTCTGGTGCCCATCAGCGCGGGTGCTAGAGTTGAAGGCGGCGTCTTTCGGTTTGACCTATGTCTGCTGGCCCCGGCCCGAGCGAGCCTAGCTCCCGATTAATTCTCACCTGCGGCGATCGCCAGCTCGACTGCAGGCCTAGCGCCATCGCCAAAACCAGAGCCCACGTCATGGGGATTCTCAACGTGACCCCAGACTCGTTTTCGGACGGCGGGCGCTACCTGCACCAAGGCGACGCCCTTGCCCAAACGGAGCGCATGCTGCAGGACGGGGCCGCCATCATTGACGTAGGGGGAGAGTCATCTCGGCCCAAGGGCAGCGCCTACGGCAAGGGGGCTGACCCCGTTCTAGAAGACGAAGAAAAGCGCCGCGTGCTGCCCGTGATTGAGGCGATCGCCCGCCGATTTCCGGAGGCGCTGATCTCTATCGACACCTACAAGCCTGGGGTGGCCCTAGCGGCCCTAGCGGCAGGGGCCCATATCGTCAACGATATCACTGGGCTGCGGGAGTTTCCTGAGACGGCGCGGGTTGCGGCCCAGGCAAACGCCCCGCTCATCGTCATGCATTCCCTAGGGCGTCCGGGAGCCATGCCCCACGAGCACCGCTACGACGATGCTGTAGCGGCGGTGAAGCGATCGCTGCAGACCTCTATTTTGGTAGCCCAGCAGGCCGGGGCCGCCCAGCTCGTCGTCGACCCCGGCTTCGGGTTTGGTAAGTCGGTCCGCGAAAACCTGCGGCTAATCGCCCACACCCAAAGCTTCGCTGAGCTAGGCTACCCGGTGCTGGTGGGCATCTCTCGCAAAAGCACTATCGGGGCGGTGCTCGGCGGCAGTCAGCCACTGCCCATAGACGAGCGACTCTACGGCACCCTGGGCGCGACGGCAACGGCAGTGCTGCAGGGCGCAACCCTTGTGCGCACCCACGACGTGCGGCCCACGGTGGAGATGCTGGCGCTGCTAGCGGCCACGCAGCCGTGAAATGGTGAATCGCGGCTCGCTGCGCTCGGGCGATCGCGGTTCGCCGCGCTTCAAAAATAGTTGGGCCTGGTGGTGTAGCCTTATGAGGGTAAGGGTGTGCAGCCCTTTTTTCTCCTACCCTATCGCCCCTATTGCCCGGGTGGTCGGCACGTTTTCGGTGGTTTTATGGATTATTATCTGTCTCCTCGGTTCCGCGACAAGCTGGCGATCCACGTGACGAAGAACTACCTCGACCTGCCGGGGGTAAGGGTGCCGCTGATTCTGGGGGTCCATGGCCGCAAGGGGGAGGGCAAGACCTTTCAGTGCGAGCTGACCTTTGAGCGCATGGGCATTGAGGTGGTGCACATCTCGGGCGGAGAGCTAGAGAGCCCGGACGCGGGCGACCCGGCGCGGCTCTTGCGGCTGCGCTATCGGGAGGCGGCGGAGCTGGTGCGGGTGCGGGGGCGCATGGCCGTGGTGATGATCAACGACCTGGATGCGGGTGCGGGGCGATTCGACGCCGGTACCCAATACACCGTCAATACCCAGCTGGTGAACGCCACGCTGATGAACATCGCCGATAACCCTACAAACGTGCAGCTTCCCGGCAGCTACGACGAGAATCCTATTCGCCGCGTCCCCATCATCGCCACGGGCAACGACTTCTCAACGCTATACGCGCCGCTGGTGCGGGATGGCCGCATGGAGAAGTTTTACTGGCAGCCGGACGGGGGTGAGCGCCTCGGCATCGTTGGCGGCATTTTTCATCCCGACGGGCTTGGCGGGGCGGCGGTGACCCAGCTTGTAGAGGCTTTCCCCAAACAGTCTATCGATTTTTTTAGCGCCCTGCGGGCCCGCGTCTACGATGAGCAAGTGCGCCGCTTTATCCTAGACATTGGGCTAGAGAAGATCTCCCAGCGGGTGGTCAACAGCACCGACGGCCCGCCCCGCTTTCCGGCCCCTCCCATGGATCTCGATTTGCTCCTCTCTCTGGGGCAAAGCATGGTGGGTGAGCAGCTGCGGGTGCAGGAGGGGCAGCTTGCAGAGGCCTATAACCGCGTTTTGCAGGGCGGCGGTGAGGCGCAGTCTAAGCCCAACGGCCATAAGCCCAGCGGCTATAATTCTGATGGCTATGGGCCTAACGGCCAGGCCTCGACCGCTGAGGCGGGCTCTAGAACCAACGAAACCACCGCTGAAACCGCCTCTTTCTGCGCCAACCCGTCCGCCCCACAGCCGCCGCCCCGCCTGCCCACGAGCGTCCAGCAGACCATGTGTCAGCTGCTGTCCCAGGGCTATCGCATTGGCATCGAGCATGTAGACCGCCGGCGGTTTCAGACCAACGCGTGGCAGAGCTTCACATCGCCCTGCGAAAGTGAGCAAGCGGCCCAAGCCGCGCTAAAGGCCTGTCTCGCCTTACACCCCAACGACTACGTGCGGCTCATCGGCATCGATCCTAGCGCAAAGCGCCGAGTTCTAGAGGCGGTCGTGCAGCGCCCGAGCCGTAGCTAATCATCAAACTACAAGCGGCGAATCTCGCCCCTCGCCTGGAAAGCATTTCAGGCTTTTGCGGTCTGTACTCAGGATTATAGATAGACATTGTGACTCATACGCCTACCCCGGCACGTTCCACCGCCGCGATCGCCACAACACCAGCCGGGATACGCCTGCTGCTGCCACTGTGCCAAGCTTGGAAAATCACCCTGTGGATACCGCCGTCCTTGGGGCCGCGCGAGGCGGAAGCGCCTGACCTGAAGTGCTATGAGGGCAAGCTCCAAGACCATCTCGCGTCCCTATGGCGCGGAACCTCGGGTGAAGTACCGCCTGACCTAATTTTTTGCCTGGCGGCGGGCGCAGTCACCCGCCTGATTGCGCCGCTGCTGCGAGATAAGGCCTCTGACCCGGCAGTGGTGGTGGTGGACCCGGCGGGCAAATTCACCATCAGCCTCTGCAGCGGCCATCAGGGCGGCGCAGACCGTCTGACGCGACAGGTGGCTCACCACCTCAGCGCTACCCCCGTGATTACCGGGGCCGCCGAGGCCGCTCACCTCCCCGGCGTTGACGTATTGGGACTGCCCTTCGGCTGGCGGCGCGGCACGGGAGACTGGACCGCAGTCAGCGCCGCGATCGCCCGCCGGGACCCGGTAGCCGTAAAGCAGACGGCGGGGACAGCGCTCTGGCGCGGCGGCTTGCCTGAGGAGCACCCCTTTCAATTTGAAGCAGCGGCGGCGGCGGCTCAGGTGCACATTACCGCCGCCGCCGTGACGCCGGGGGTGCCTGCGCCCCAAGGTAAGCCAGCCGCCTACTGGCACCCCCGCGTGCTCTGGCTGGGCGTGGGCTGTGAGCGGGGCACCTCTGCCGACGTGATTGCCGCAGGCGTGGACCAAGCCCTCGCCCAACAGGGGCTTTCGCCACTGGCCGTTGCGGGCGTCGCTTCCCTGGACCTCAAGGCCGACGAGCCGGGTCTGCTGGCCTTCTGCCGCGATCGCCAGTGGCCCCTGCGCTGCTTCGACGCCCAGACCCTCAAGCAGGTGAGCGTTCCCCACCCCTCCGACGCTGTGGCGCGGGCCGTGGGCACCCCTAGCGTCGCGGAGGCGGCAGCGCTGCAGGCTTCTAGGGCGGCAGCGCTGCGGGCCACAAAGCAGGTGGTGCGGCTGGCGGGGGAGCCAGGGGCCGCTACCGTCGCGGTGGCGGAGGCGGCGCAGGAAGAGACAGGGCGCGAAGGCCAGCTGTGGCTGGTGGGCACCGGACCAGGCGCGCTGGCGCAGATTACCCCCGCTGCCCGCACGGCCATAGCGACGGCGGACGTGCTCATTGGCTACAGCCTCTATGTGGGCTTGGTTAGACCGCTGACCCGCCCTGGACAAATTATTGAAGCGCTGCCCATTACCCAAGAGCGGCAGCGGGCCGAGCGGGCGATCGCCTTAGCGCGGCGGGGGCTGACGGTAGCGGTGATTTCCTCGGGGGACTGCGGCATCTACGGCATGGCGGGGTTGGTAATGGAGACCCTAGAACAGCAGGGCTGGGATGGTCAGCGGCCTGGCGTTCAGGTCTTTCCGGGCATCAGCGCTCTACAGGCGGCGGCGGCTCGCGTCGGAGCCCCGCTGATGCACGACTTTTGCGCCATTAGCCTCAGCGACTTGCTCACCCCCTGGGAAACCATTGAGGCGCGCCTTAAAGCTGCAGCTCAGGCGGATTTTGTCACCGCCCTCTACAACCCTAAGTCGAAGACCCGCACCCAGCCGATTGCCGTTGCCCAGGAGATTTTTCTGCAGCACCGCGCTCCCGATACCCCAGTGGCGCTGGTGCGCTCGGCCTACCGCGACGATGAGCAAGTGCAGCTCACTACGCTGGCGCAGTTCCTGCAGTACCCGGTGGATATGGTGACCACGGTGCTGATTGGCAACCGCTGCACCCGCCGTCTGGGGAACTGGCTGATTACGCCCAGAGGGTATATGGTCTAGGGGCGTGCCGTGTCCCGACAGCCCGTCTCACAAGAGCACTAGCCGCGCAATCCCCAGATAGATCGTCACCCCCAGCACATCCACCGCCGTCGTAATAAAGGGGGCCGACATCAGCGCCGGGTCAAACCCAACCTTCTGAAACAGCATCGGCAGCGTCGACCCTGCCACCGACGCCATAATCGAAATGCCAATCAAACTTACTCCCACGATCGCCGCCACGCGCCAATCGCCCTGCAGGACATAGGCCACTAGCATGGCGGCAAACCCCAGCATGACGCCCAAAAACGTGCCGGCGATCGCCTCCCTGCGAATCACCTCCGCCGCCTTGCCCAAGCTCACCTCATCCGTATTCAGGCCGCGAATCACTACCGTCGATGACTGCGCCCCCACATTTCCCCCGGCGCTAATCAGCAGCGGAATAAACGCCGTCAGGGCCACAACCCGGTCTAGCACCGCCTCCTGGCTGCGAATTACGGCGCTAGTGGCGATGCTGGTAATCAGTAGAATGAATAGCCACACCACCCGCCGCCGCGCCACGGTGAGCAGATTGGTCTGGAAGTAGCTGTCGGTTCCCGACTGAACGCCGCCCAGCGTGTAGATATCTTCGGTGGTTTCCTCTTCCAGGACGTCTAAGATATCGTCCACCGTGACAATGCCCACCAGTCGCTTCTCGGTGTCTACCACGGGCAGCGCTAGGAAGTCATAGCGCTGAATCAGCCGGGCCGCCTCTTCTCGGTCGGTATCGGTTTGCACATAGACAAACTCCCGCACCATAATATCGCCGATGGTTTGCTCGGGCTGAGCAATGACCAGGTCTCGCAGCGACAAAATGCCGGTCAGCTGTCGGGCTCTATCAGTCACGTAAAGGGAGTAAATCGTTTCGCTGACGTGGGCCAGGCTGCGGATGCGCTCTAGGGCCTGGGCTACTGTCCAGCTTTCCTTCAAAGAGACATACTCCGGCGTCATCATGCGCCCGGCGGTATCGGCCTCATAACCCAAAAGTTGACCGGTAGACCGGCGCTCTTCAGCACTCATTTGCGATAGGAGTCGGGTCACAACCTTAGCCGGCAGCTCATCAAATAGCTTGGCGCGGTCGTCCGGCGACATCTCATCGACAATGTTGAGCACCTCTTGGCGCTTGAACTTTTCTAGCAGCGACTGCTGCACGCTAGAGTCGAGGTGTTCGTAAACCTCGATCGCCTCACTTTTGAGCAGCAGCCGGAAGGCGATCGCCTGCATGGTTTCCGGCAGGCCTTCGATGGCGTCGGCAATGTCGGCGGGCTGCACTGGAATCAGCAGCGCCTTGGCTCCCTGAAGATTATTCTGCTCAAGTAGGGCCTGCAGCTGCAGCCTCACCAGCTCTCGCAATTCTTGACGGGACGCCGTTTGTGTTGTGGAGTTGTCCTCAGCCAATGTCACGCTCCAAATCTTATCTGGTGAACCGTCAGTGTTCTATTATCCACTAGGATGCCATCGCTTGTGGTTCTCGCACCGGCGCTGCGTCTGACGGCCCCATACCTTTACGAGACCGTAGAAAACTGTGCAGTTGTGACTAAGCAGCGCCTCGATCAGCTCCTTGTGGACCGTCAGCTTTGCGACTCGCGCCAGCGGGCCCAGCGGCTGATTCGCGCGGGGGAGGTGCGGGTTAATCAGCAGCTCATAGACAAGCCGGGAACTGCTGTAGACGTGGCGGCGCAGATCGACCTTAAGGCGCGATCGCCCTATGTGTCCCGCGGGGGGGAGAAGCTAGCGAAAGCGCTAGAGGGGTTTGAGATTCAGATAGAAAACCGCATTTGCCTAGACGGCGGCATTTCGACTGGGGGCTTTACTGACTGCCTGCTGCAGGCGGGAGCCCAAAAGGTCTACGGTATTGACGTGGGCTACGGGCAGGTGGCCTGGTCGCTGAGGCAGGACAGCCGCGTCGTGCTTAAAGAGCGCACTAACCTGCGCCACCTAGCGCCTGCAGATCTCTATGGCGATCGCCCTCCAGATGCTACTTTGGGCGTGGTAGACGTGTCGTTTATCTCGCTGGCGAAGGTGCTGCCCGCGCTATGGGCGCTGCTGACCCCGCCTAGGGAGGCTGTTGTTTTGGTGAAGCCCCAATTTGAGGTGGGCAAGGACAAGGTTGGCAAAAAGGGCGTGGTGCGGGAGGCCGCGCTGCAGGCGGAGGCGATCGCGGTGGTGATTGCAGCAGCTCAAGAGCTGGGCTGGGGCGTGGCGGGGGTCACCTGGTCGCCGCTGGTGGGGCCGGCCGGCAATATTGAATATTTGCTGTGGCTGCGGGCTGAGATGGATGGATGCGATCGGCTACAGGCTACGCCAGACGACCTGCTGAAGCTCGCTGAGGAGGCCCGTCAGCAGACGCATTGACGTGCTCCAGAGCGCAATTAGAACGACTGCCTCGCTGATTACCTTATCCCGAAAGTACGGGCTTAGCTCCTCGGGTGTTCTTAAATCAATCTTAGCGCTGTGGAATGGGAGAAGTGCTTTGTTATCGACCATTGCTAAACGTTTGGTTCACGGGGTGAGTGGATTCTATGTCAGCCCCATCGTGCCCTCTCTCGCTTGGTTTTGTCGTGGCTTCTGAGGCAGGTGGTGGCGGCGCGAAGATGACGATGAAGGTGGCGGCTGGGATGAGGCGGCGGCGGGTGAGAGTATGGGCGGCGGCGTCGTTGGGGCAGGTTTAGCATATATATTTTGGTAGCTTCAAAACATTTGCGCGAAACTTGCTCTTGCAAATCGGAAGCGGGCGACATGTGATCATAAAGGAAGCTTACTTCCGTTGCTGCGGCCTATTAAGAAGCAAACTTCCGGAAGTAAAATGCTTTAGATGTCGAAGGATAAGCAGCAAGGAGAATTCGAGTCGCCGCTGAAGCGAATGCGGCAACAGGCAGGACTGACGCAGGCGGAATTGGCGCGGCGCATGGGGTATCGGACCGAGCGGTTCGTGCTTGGGAGAAGGGGGAGTATCCGCCGACTTTAACGGTGCCTCAAATGCGATTGCTTTGCCAGGAGCTAGGGGTAACGTTTGATGAGTTGCCGGACGAGTTTGGTCCGAAGGAGTAGGAGGGCGATCGCGCTCTAGAGAAACTTGGGACGATCGCCAAAGCTAGCTGTAAAGCTCCCAGTTATTCATCAGAGTCAGCATGCTGGTTGTTCCAAATCCTTTGGTCGATTCGACAACGTCAAGGTAGCTGATGAACTCTTGATTGTCTTTTTTCTGACGAGCCTCATGAACCAATCGAGCAGACTTCTTCGCAGACGAAACGGAATACCTTTGAAAAAGGTATTCCAATTTAGCTTGGTTAGATGTATTGAGTTTGTCAAGTAGATTTTCGGGTTTGGTGATGATAGCAGTCTCAAGCTTTTGAAATCGGTTCTTGAGGTCTCGCAGAGCTTCACGCTGGTCTTCCTGAAAGGTATTAAGGCGTGTTTCAGTATTGTTGAGTCTCGCTTCGTAATTAGTATATTTGTGTTCAAAAGCGTTGGACTGCTGGCGTGAGTTTGCGCTGGTACTATCTGAGCTTATACCGCCATCACTATCTGTACGAGAAGTTGCCTCGTCCAAACTAGCAATCTGATTTAAAATTGCATCTTCATCTCCTTTGGAAATAATAAAAGCATTTACCATTTCACCACGCCGCGCGTCTTTCTCACGGGCGCGAACAGCAGCATAGTATTCTAGATGTCCGTCAAGGACTACATAGCTGTCGAGCCCCGCTTGCCGTAAGACTAGTGGACGGATAACGCCACCACTTTGAAGAATCAGATCGGCGAGTTGCTCAATCTTCTCTTCAGAAAACTGAGATCGTGGAATCTCTGATGTGATTTCGCTGACGTCAGCCCGACCAAAACTTTGTACGAGATCGGCCACTACATTACCTCCATCTCTTTAAGAACTTCCTCAGCAAGCGATTCAAATTCTTCTGCTGATTGGTTAGCGGAAGGTTCCTTCTCGGCAAACTCAAAGATTGACTTTGGGTCGGGTACTTCTAAATCCCCCATCGGTATGGTTTGGTTGACGCAGTGCGATAGCGCAGCTCGCTCAAATATAATAGTTTTCATCACCGGTAACTCATAATGCTCTTTGATCGTGGATTTCTGCCGGGGAAAAGTACTTTGCCTAAATCTTGCATTGGTTGAAATCTTTGAAGGGAGAACACCGATGATTTTAATTGGTAGACTCCCAATACTTTCGCGAAATTCATTAATTTCATCTACAAAATTCTTAACACTACTCAGCCCTTGATTTGCAAATGGCCTTAAATCAGATGGAATAATCAAGGCATCAGCAGCCGTAATAGCTACTTTTGCATATAAGTCTCGTGATGGCGGGGTATCGATAATCACAAAATCGTAATTTTCTCTTTCCCTTTTGATTTTTTTTAGTAGCCGAGTTCGACTCGCCATAACTGAGTTTAGTTTAAATTGACCTTCAATTAAGCTGATGTGAGAAGGTATGACGTCTAGTTCTTGAGCGTTGAATAGATCTGATTTTCGCGCCACATCTGGGATATTATAAAACTCTCCTGACTCTAGAACATGATAAACATTCTTGTCTTTAAGATTGTCATCTTCTTCAAACTGAAACTTGACAAGCCCTGTTGCAAAAGTCGAATTGGCTTGAGAATCTAGGTCAACTAGTAAAACGCTATAGCCCCGATTGCGAAGCGCTGCTGCAAGGTTGACAGATACCGTTGTTTTTCCAACTCCACCTTTGTTATGATAAATCGCAATTGTTTTCATCGGTTTGACTTCCTTTGGTCGTTTTATAGATATCCTTGTAGCAGGCGCTTTTAGAGAATCCCTACCAATCAACTTCTTTATCTCTTCAAGCTTAGGCTCAATTTCATTGCCAGAGCACTGAAGCCATAGCTGCATATTATCGCCAAATCGTTTATAGATGCGAAAATCTTTTCCATTGGTTAGGACACCGTACTTAGCACAGAGATTAGCAAGGTACTGTCGAAGCCTCCGCACGTATCGGTCAAGTGTGTGACGTGGACTCTTAGCCTCAATGATCAGGCTCAACGGCGAATTTTCGTCTAGCGTAAAAGGTAATACTTGAGCCGCGAATGCCAGAAAATCCAGGCGAATTCGGCCTAGAGCCACTTCCTGGTACCAATCATTTGATGTGTATCCCAAAGTAGGGAGAAGATATTGAACAATCAGCTTGCTCTCAACTTCGCTCTCATTGCGGCAACTCTCAAAATCGAACGTCAAAGCTTCACCCTCTACATAGTGCGCTGAATGTCTCGATGAACGCAGCATCTACAATAGCAGTAGGCCCTTGATATAGGCTTCCTATCACTATGTAATCTCGCTAACTTAGCGCTCACGGTAAGATTGCCCAATTTTTACGTAATCTTTGCTAAAAAGCGGCATAATCCTCACAGAGCTACCCATTTCGGAGCTATGGCTAGACCTTTGGCTTATTGCTTGACCTAATGTGCTCGAGATCTGCCGCAAGGGTCAGGTCATGAACTTTGCGTCCATTGCTGCTGTCTAACTCCCTATTGCGACTATCCGACTCTTTGATGCGATCGCCTGCGGAGCTTGCCCCATCGCTAAATCAGCTCCGGGTCCTCCCCAAAATCCCGCCACCAAGCCGTCAGCTGCTCCGCTCCCGCCAGGGTGGCTACAGGACAATCGCTCCTCCTGAGTCAAATAGCGCCTCCCAGCCGCATCAAACAACCCCAACATCTCCAGAACCTCCCCGCCCGACACTCACTCAAACCGCCCAATGCCCAAACCAACCTCCGGCATCCAAAACAGTACGCTAAGCTGAAGTCAATATGCCCCGCCCACCAGCTTATAAACCTCAAACGAACGACGGTTAATTCCCTATCAGTCAAAAACGTAGAGTGCTACTGTCAACAAGGCGATCGTGTCTGCGAACCACAACAGTGCACTCCGGCCTCTAGTGCGCCATGTCCCGATCATCCCTGCCAGAACTGCTGCTACACCAGCTAATACCATGACCAGTGCCATAGCGTTGAAGAGCAAGAGATTGTCTAAGTAATTCACCAGCTGACCGAGTGCAACGGAAATCATCGCGAGCAGTAGACTACAGCCACTTAGCTGAAGTGAAGTCTTTGAGTATGTAGTGCTAAGCAAAATCTCGATGTCCTATTTTTTCAGAGACACAACTACGTTGAAGTAAGCTTCATATTAAATAGATTCAAGCACCTTGAGTTGAGGCGTATGCCAGTTAACTCTCAATTGCAGCTGCTCAACACAGCGATGTGGCACACTAGCTTTCTATTGCGATCGCTCACCCCTTTTGTGCAATCGCTCAATTCTCAATTGCGATCGCCCAACACAGCGATGTGGCACACCAATTCTTGAATGTGGCACATCAACTCTTGATTGCAGCCGCACAACTCTTTGATGTAATCGCTAAATCAGCTCCGGGTCCTCCCCCAACTCCCGCAATCGAGCTGCCAGCCGTTTCGCCCGCTCATCCGGAGTAAAAATTAGCTTCTCCCCTACGTCAAACCACCCCAGCATCTACAAAGCCTCCCCACCTGAAACCCCCTCAAACCGCCCAATCCCCAACGACCTAAAAGTCAACATCGCTGGCACCACCGACTACACCTATCCCGATCTCAGCGTCACCTGCGACGAGCGCGACCAAGCCACCACGCAAAACATCACATACCCCTGCCTCATTGTCGAAGTTCTTTCAGAGAGCACAGAAGCCTACGAGAAAAGCTTCGCCTTCGCTAGTCGCGAGCGAGGCGGAAAATTTCGCCTGTATCGCAACAATCTAGCCCTGCAAGACTATCTGCTCGTCAGCTCCACTCGCGTTGAAGTTGACCCATACCGCAAAGAAGCAGATCAGTGGCTCATCCTCAACTACCAGCCCGGCGACACCATAGAGCTCAAAAGCATTCAGCTCAGCTTCCCCATCGAGCAGATCTATCGCGGTCTTACCCTCACCTAGGCCAACTAGCGCCGCAGGCCTTACTGCCAGCTTCAAGGCCAAAATGTGTCACGTCAGATGTTTGATGCGATCGCAATAGGCTTCATCCTCGCACGCTGATCGAGATTTGCGATCGCGAAGCGTACCCGGAGGGTAATCGCCCGATTGCCTATGGTGACGACAGCTTGGTGCTCATAGAGGTTCTAGATTTCCGTCACTCTGTGCCAGATGAGACGGCTACTGATTTAACATCGGCGTATTGATTCAGACGGCTGAGAGGGAGTCGATTTAGGAGTAGGCTCGTTCGAAAACGACTTCGCTTTCCACAAGGCGGTAGGCGTAGAGTAGGACGGCGTGAATATCAGCGAGTTCGAGTTCTGGATAGTCTTCTAATATTTCTTGAGTACTTGCTCCTTTGGCCAGCAGCTCTAAGATCACGGTAACGGAAATGCGCAGCCCTCGAATAGTTGGCTTGCCGTTTGAAATCTCGGGATTAGTGGATAAGTCCTACGTTAGCGTCACTGCTTCCTCTGTCGACTGGTTCTGCCGCTATCTCTGGGACGGGCGATGGCGGGGCAAAGATGACGATGAACGCGGCGTCTGGGATGAGGCGGAGGGTGCCGTCATGAGAAATAGTTGGGACGCTTTGGGCGAAGCTGAAGCGGTTATCGCTCCTCTAGAATTGCGGCGACAGCCTCCAGTAGCTTTGGAATACTGGTTTGTAGGGTTAACCAGACTCTCTCAGTGTCGACGCCTTCATAATCATGGATGAGTTTGTCTCGCATTCCTGCCATTGCACTCCAAGGGATTTCTGGGTACCGGCTGCGGAGATCTGGAGAGAGCCGTTTGACGGCCTCTCTAAGGATCGTAATTTGGTAGAGGATGGCAGACTGGGTTTTGACGTCTGCGGCAAAGGTGGACCAGTCCATCTCTTGGACAAAGCTTTGCGCTAGTCGAGCTGCTTTGGCGAATGTCTAGCAGTGAGGCGCGATCACGCGGGGTCACAGGGTAATGCCTGAGAATAGATGATCTGCGCCGAGTTTAGGATCTCCCGCTTGCGAATGGGGTTATCGCTGTTCTCGATGACGCGTTTTTCGATCAGATCAATGTCTCGGCCAGCTAGAGCTGCAAATTCTTGCTCCATGGTGACAAGATCAAGACTGATGAGGTTTTCAATTCCTGGATTTGAAGCTTTCCATTCGTCTTCTAGTGCGATAACTCTCTCGATTGAATAATCGTCAAGCGCTTGCTCAATGTGCCTCGGAAAAATGTGTGTTACGCCACCAGCTTCTGCCTTGCCTATTGCTTTCTTACATAGATTCAGCAGGTCACGTGGGCGATTAAGCGTGTAACTTATCATATAATCTATTAAAGGTTGATCATCTTTTCGATCTCGAAAGAAGTCGGTATCAATGTTGTCTTTATTGACTTCAACATACACGGTAGATATTCTTTTAATTAGGTGCGCTTTAATATCTATGATCGGTCCGTAAATCAGCGCTTTAGCGGGCTCTTTTGAGGCAGAGGTTTGGGTCTGGCTTGAGCAACGTTATCGCGGCTAAGGTCACTCCTTGAGCGTCTTGAGCAGATAGCTGGGGCGGGCGAATCGCACGTCGTCGTAGCGCTTGGGGTGATTGAGATATATGTAGTGCTCGTATTCGTACCAGTGCATTTCGCCTTTTTCCTGATTGCAAATCTTACAGATTACCCACAGGTTTTTGAAGTCTAGAGATAGCCAAGGATATTGAGCGCGGGGAAGCTTGTGGTCAATGGTTCGACCGTCGCGATCGCCGTAGCGCATGCCGCATATAGGACAATGGAACTCTGAGTTTTCCTGGACCCAGCGCTTACTCTCTGGAGTACTGCCAAACTTACTGTTCCCGTTGACATAGCGCCATTCCTCAAACTTCTGGTAGTCTTCCAAATCCTGGGCCGTCAGCCTGTGGTAGCGTTTATTGCCAATTCTGTCTGCAAGCCAAAAAAGGTCAGACAGTTTGATGTTTTTACCGTCCTCTGCCATATCACTACTCTAAATAAACCTATCTACGCTGACCAAAGTCAACAAACTCAGCTTCCTCATCGGGAAACTGTTGGTCGACCAGACTACTAATTTGTTCAATCTCTTTGAGCATTTTTTGTTCAAACTGCTGCACCTCTTCAGCAGACTGATACTTTTCGCCTATTCTGTCTGCCTCTAAAAACAATTCCTCAAGGGAGGGCTCGTCAGAAGTTTGCTCAAGCAAGCTGTTGATTTTCTGATATAGGCTGATGACGTTCTCCCAGCCAACGTTTCGATAGCCATTGCGCTTCAGGAGTTTTTGATTATCCTTAGGCAAATGGCTTCTACGGTGGCTATTAGACCGCTGTACCTCGCGATAGCCCATTCCGCTAAACAGTCGCTTCTTGGTCATGATGTTAGTCTTTTAGCCCAACGTCCACTGAAAGAGGCGGATTAAGGCCTTGCGAATTTCGCTGTCTTCGTACTGCAGAAGCAGCTTTGTATCTCTTGCTAGCCGAAGTCTAATGTGATCGACAATGTTTTTCAGGTCTTTGTTGTCTTTCTTAAGCTGAGCATTAGCTTCAAAAAGCTCATCGTTCTGCGTAGTCAGGCCCTGAACCTTAGAGGCTAAAAACTTATTTTTTGAGGACAGCTCATCAACCTGCTTTTCAAGCTCTCCATGCTCTTGGGAAAGCTCTTGCTTGCGATCGCCCAATATTCCTTTAGATGACTCTAATTCTTCAATTGACTGCTCTAGCTGAGAATACTCAGCTTGAAGAGACTCTAGCTTCTTTTCCGCTCGACCCCGTAACTGACCATAATGCCTATTATTTTGGCTCAGATCTGAATTCTTGGAGACAAAAGAGCCCACTATCTTCGCCGCAGCTTGATGCTCGTTCAGTAAAGCTAGCAGTTGCTCGCACTCCTCGATAGTTAGAGGCTGACTAATATTCTTGTTGATCGCGTATTTTTCTTTGAGATGTGCTTGAATCTCGCTTTTTGACTGCATAGTGAGCGCCGCCGAAAATCTATCGCATATTACGACTATATATCCTGCTCCGGGTCATGCGCCATACTATGCGCATTGCGATCGCCTCGGCAGCTTTGAGAAAATCTTCCACGCTTCTAACACTTCGAACAGCTAGCCCTACACTTCGGAAAACACTGATGTTTTCATCACAGGTGTTCCTCAAGAGGCATCAAACTAGGGTTAACACCGAACTTCATATTTCTTGTTCGGGAAAATTAAGCGTAGATTATTTGGTCGCGAGGCATATCTCCGACAGAAACAAAATCTAACCCCTATCCGTCATAGAAACTGTCGAGACAATAAAATGATCATGCTGCTTTACGGCCTACCGTCCATGCTGACGTTCGCTCTCCTGCTACGGGACTTCCATCAAGACCACACCACGAGCATGGACGACGTCGATAGCTGGCTTGTCTTATTCCTCGCTGCGGCGCTGTGGCCTATCGTAACGCTGATTCGCTTTAAGGCCAGATAGAGCATCCGAGCCGAAATCTAACCCGCCTCTTTCGGGTAAAACCGTATAAATTGTCAGCTTCTAGCGGATTTTGCAGGATTATCGGCACCCCGCTGACGCACAGCACCAAAACATCGCACTCATCACCTAAAGCTAGCGGGTAACCGGAGAATCAACATAGAGCATAGGCTCCTCCATCGTGAATTTCAGATTGCGATCGGCAAAGGAGGCTGTAATCTTTTCATTTGCGACCTCTACCAGGCGCTTGCGAATTCCGAGGGAGCTCTGGCTAGAGCTAAGCAGGAAAAAGCTCACCCGAGCCCGCGTCCCGGGCTTATCGTCTGGCTCAAACAGGAATATTTTAGTGCTCAGCGGTTCTACCCCCAGCAGCTCCCCAATTGCGTGGCCGACCACATCTTTAACAAACGCTCGCTCGCTATCTTCGAGCGTCTTCGGAAAATCGAGATAGAGCAAAGACATTACCTTAGTACCTCGGGAAATATTCTCAATATCCTTCTTCACCATCACCGAGTTAGGCGCAATCACCAGCGTGTTTTTGGCCGCTACGCGAATCTTTGTTGAGCGGAGCCCAATTGCTTCAACGCGGCCATAGACGTCTTCATCTTTTGGATTAAAGCTAACTCGCACATATTCGCCAGGAAGGTAAGGGCGATCGAGGTAAAGCACTATGGAGCCGATGATTTGGGCAAAAGTCTCCTTTGCGGCAAAGGAGAGGGCTAAGCCAACGATGCCGAGTCCGGCTAAGAGGCTGATGATATTGAGATTTTGCGTCTGGGCAAAGTAGACCACCGTGAAGAACACGATAATCGCGTTGGCTAGATTTTCAATCACCATGACGAAATCGTCTGCGTCGTGGCTCAAGCGTCGGACAAACTTCATACCGTAGGCGAGCAGCAGCTGGCGAACTAGGCGCGAGGCGAACCAGCCAGCACAGACTGCAAACCCCAGGTAGACAAAGAAATTAACGACGCCGTATATCCCCTGATAGTCACGGAGCTCATCGAGGGCAAAGATGGCTAGCCCGAAAAAACCTGCCCTGGTCAGCGCTGGGCGGATTGGACCGGTGGCCCGTTTATAGCCCACTGCGAAAGGCTCTGGCGCGAGACGCGATACGACAAAGCCTAGAATTAGCGGCAGGAATCTTGCTAATACAAAAGCGCACACCAATATGGCAACAAAAAGCGCCGCCTGTATTCCAAAGGCGATCAGCTCTTGCTGAAACTCGGCATCGAGCAGAAATATTTCTCGAATAATTTCCTGGACGTTCATAACCGCTCTAGTTTCTCGCAGGATAGTTCATTTGTCTTTAAATTTCTGTTTTATGCAGGAGATAGCGCGGAGGCGCTAGAGCGTCACGGGAGAATCGACATAGACCGTAGGCTCTTGCATCGAGAAATCAAACTGGTAATCCCGCAGCTCTTTTCTCAAAGACTGGCTCGCAATCTCTAGCATACGCTTACGTAGATTGATCGATGACTCGTTAGTCCCCATTACGAAGAAGCTGACCCGGGCGCGCGTGCCTGCCTTGTCATCCGGCTTGAACAGGTGAATTCGGGTACTGCCTGGATCAATGCCAAATATGCCGTCAAAGCTTTTCTTAATCGTCTGCGATACAAGTGCCTCTGCAGTGTCGTCAAGCCGCCGAGAAAAATCGACGTAGAGCAAGACCATGACCTTCGTGCCGCGCGAAATATTTTCGATGTCCATGCTAGACATCAGCGAGTTGGGCACGATTAAAAGCGTATTGGTGACGGCAATGCGAATTTTAGTAGAGCGAATGCCAATTGATTCGATTCGCCCGTAGACATCCTCAGCGTGAATGTTAAAGTTGGCCCGAATATATTCCCCAACAATATAGGGCCGGTCAAGATAGATAACGATGGTGCCGATAAGCTGCCCTAGGGCCTCCTGTGCGGCGAATGCGATGCCAGCAGCGCCAATCCCGAGCCCGGTTAGCAGCGCTAAGAAATTGAAGTCTCGAGTCTGCGCAAAAATTGTGATTGCAAAGAATCCAATCAAGAAGTTGGCGACATTTTCAATAATCAGAACGATATCGTTGACCTCTTCCCCAATGCGACCTAGCACGCTAACGCCATACAGGCGAATCAGCGTTTTCACTAGGCGTGACGCAGTCCAGGCGAGGCTCAGCGCAACGGCGGCATCAACAACAAAAGACGTCACGGAGTGAAGGCCACCGTAGGTTCTGATGATGTTTAGGCTGACGGAGATCAAGATTAGGGTGACGGCAGTTGAAAGCGGTCGACCAACCACTTCGACAATCGAGGCATATTCGCTGGCTCGTTTCTCAGAACCGGATGCCTTACTTAGGACGAATCGCATTAGCCAGGGTATCAACCGGCCTACAATAACAGCAGCAATGATGCAAACAATTAAAAGGCCAAAGCGAATCGCAAAGAAAATCAGCAGCTGCTTCCTATCCTCGTTCATCAAGGCGCTAACATCAAAGTTATTAAAGAAGTCTAAAAATCGCATGTTTATTCCAGGCTTTGTACGCGATCGCACTGACGTAAAAATTAGAGCGTTGCAAGTAAGCTAGAGTATTAGAGGCCCGTCAAATATTCATTGGCGATGTGATATTAACAGTACCCTCTTCGATCTCAAACTCAATGCCGTAGTCCCTGAGCTGCTTCATGACGATCTTTCGCGCTGCCTCTAGAAATTGACCTCGAATTTCCATTGAGTTTTCCCCGGTTCCCAGAATAAAGAAGCGGATTTGCGCCTGAACTAAGCCGCCCAACTTACTGCTTGAGATATCCTGAAACGTAACTTCTGTGAGTCGATGGTCAATGCCGTAGATGTCGTTGGTGCTCGAAATGATCAGCTGTCGGACAAGCGCCCGCTCTTCGTCAGGAATGAGCCGATAGAACGTCACGTTGATAAGAGAAATAACTTTTTGAGCCCCCGTCAGGTTCTCGATCGCCATTTGGGTCAGCATGCTGTTGGGAATAACCACCAGCGTTCCCTTTCCCGAAAGGCGAATGCGGGTAGACCGCCAGCCAATAGACTCTACCCGACCAAAAGTACCGTCTGACAGGTGGATGTAGTCGTCAATTACAAACGGGCGATCAAGAAATATCATCGTGCTCCAGAGCACCTGCTCTAAAATCTTTTGGGCAGCCAAGGCGATCGCAATTCCCCCTACGCCCAGGCTTGCCAAAAGGCCGACAACGTTAACCCGATGGGTTTGAGCAAAGACGAAAATCACCACTAGGAGCAGGACGGCGTTGGATAAGTATTTATATAGCAGCAGCAGCTCGCTATTGGCTTTACCATTCCCCTGCATGGTTTTCTCGAGCAGATAGACATCAAAGAACTGGGTCGAGATCTTGAAGCCAAGCAGGATAACATTGATTGCCAGCGCGAGCCCAACAACAAATTCGGTCACGTCGAGCTCGAGCGACCGGTCTTGAAAGAAGAGCAGGATAATATCGGCAACGATCACCAGCAGCGTCAACCCAATCCAGTTGTTGAACGGAAGGATTACCTTGCTGTAGAGCACGCTGGATTTTGCCGGCGAGAGCTTAGCCGTGACGGCGCCAACTACGCTTGGAAGCCAATATAGAGCGATCGCAGCTAGCAGGCCCCCGACGGCGGTGACAATAGTCGCCAGATCAAACTTTACAGTCCACTGGGCATCAGCATACTGAAGCAGGGTCAAGATATTTTCCATAGAGCGACGTTGAGTTCACCTTTAAGCGGCGAGTGTAGGGGGCTGACAACCAGAAGCGTTGAACGATAAGGGCTAGCCCTGATATAGGTCTATCATAAGTAGTATTCTGCACGCTGCCGCCTGAAATGCTCCCTTTGGGGGCTGGCGCTTTGACAGGGTGCCACTGCCCGAGCCTCTCGCCAGGCCTGTTCTACCTCGCCATGAGTGGGTATCAATATCACGCGTTTCAGGCTATCGATCGCCCGCTCACGACCCAAGAGCAGGTGGAGGTCGCGAAGCTATCGAGCCGGGTGCAGCTCTCACCCACCCAGGCGATTTTTCTCTACAACTACGGCGATTTCCGGGGCGACCCAGAGGAGGTGCTGACCCAGTATTTTGACATGATGTTCTACATCGCCAGCTGGGGCACCTGGCGGCTCATGTTTCGCTTTCCCAAGGCGATCGCCAACGTCAAATGGTTTCGGCCCTACGAGATCGACAGTGCGATCGACGTCACCAAAACATCCAAGCACATTGTTCTGGACGTTACCATTTCCGATGAGGAAGGTGGCGGCTGGGTAGACGGCGAAGGCTGGTTCCCCCGACTGCTGCCCCTGCGCGACGAGCTGCTCAGCGGAGATCTGCGGCTGCTGTATCTCGCCTGGCTGTGGGCAGCGCCCAGCCAGGTAGGCTATGGGCTGGAGGAAACCCGCTTGAGCCGCCGATTCCGCCCAATTTAGGGCAGCTCTCGGACGCACAGTAAGCTTTCATTGAGCTGGTAGAGCTAGATCCAGATTTAGTGACTGCTGCTGCCCAGGCGAGCCCTTCTCAAAAAGCGACGCCAGAGCCGCCCTTAGAAAACCTGCTGTCTAAGCTCTCTAAAGCGGAACAGCAGGCGTTTTTGCTCAAGCTGGTGGGCGAGAGGCTCATGTAGACCTGCAGCTGATCAATCGCTTGAAGGAGCTGGCTGGCGTCGGCGAGGCAGTTTCTCAGTCGACGCCGGGGCAGCGCAAGCTGAACGAACTCGCTACCGTCGCCGATGAGGCGGCGTGGTGGTGAAAGTCTGGGAAAGTCGGCCGCGTGATGTGGAGACGTTTTTGGGACAGCTAGGCCAAAATGACGATTAGGCGATCGCGTCGCTGCAGCGTAATTCCTAGGGCTTGCGATCGGTTAACGACTCACTTCGCCAATCTAAACGCCTACCAAAACCTTCGGTAGAATCAGGGGAGCAATTACGTCACGGGTTTATGACAGTGCGCTCTATCACTCAATCCCCCGCCGAATTCCTTAAGGCCCAGCGCGCCTTCTTCGCCACAGGCGCAACCAAACCCATTGAGTTTCGACTCCAGCAGCTGGGCCGGCTTAGAGCCGCCGTTGTTGAGCGGCAGGCCGACATCATTGAGGCCGTCAAGGCAGACCTAGGGCGACCTGAGTACGAGGGCTATTTTGAATTAGGAGTCATGGGCGAGCTGGGCCATATCCGCAAGCGCCTGCGGTCTTGGGCTAGGCCGCGGCGGGTGGCAATGCCCCTGACTCAGCTGCCGGGAAGCGCCTGGGTACAGCCTGAGCCCCTGGGCGTAGTGCTGATTATGGGGCCGTGGAACTACCCGTTTCAGCTGCTGATGTCGCCGCTGATGGGGGCGATCGCCGCTGGCAACTGCGCCATCGTCAAGCCGTCGAAGCAGGCTCCAGCCACTTCGCGCGCGGTGGCTGAGCTGGTCAAAGCGACCTTCGAACCCCAGTACGTTGCCGTAGCAGAGGGCGGAGTGGACATGGCTCAGGCCCTGCTGGCGCAGAAGTTTGACCATATCTTTTTTACCGGGGGCGCTCGCGTCGGCCAAATCGTTATGGAGGCTGCCGCCAAACACCTGACACCCGTCACCCTAGAGCTGGGGGGCAAAAGTCCCTGCATCGTCGATGAAGCTGCCGACTTAGAAGTGGCGGCGCGGCGCATCGTTTGGGGCAAGTTTATCAACCTGGGGCAGACCTGCATTGCCCCGGATTACGTGCTGGCGCAGGAGAAGGTTAAGCCTGAGCTGCTGCGCCATATGCGGCAGGCGATAAGCGAGTTTTTTGGCGCGGACCCGGCCCAGAGCCCAGATCTGGCTCGGGTGGTCAACGAGCGGCAGTTCGACCGACTGGCGCAGCTTTTAGAGGGCGAAAAAGTGGTGATGGGCGGGCAGACCAATCGCGGCGATCGCTATATTGCACCTACGATTTTGGACGACGTGAGCTGGGAGGCTCCGGTGATGCAAGCGGAGATTTTTGGCCCGCTGCTGCCGGTGCTGACCTACAGAACGCTCGAAGATGCGATCGCTCAGATCAATGCTCGGCCTAAGCCCCTAGCGCTCTACCTGTTTACCAATAGTCAGGCGGTAGAGAAGACAGTGCTCTCTTCTACCTCCTCAGGGAGCGCCTGCGTCAATGAGGTCTTTTTACAGGCGGCGATTTGGGCACTCCCGTTTGGCGGGGTGGGCCACAGCGGCAGCGGCTCTTCCCACGGTAAGGCCGGCTTCGAGACGTTTTCTCACCTGAAGAGCGTGCTGAAAAAGCCGACTTGGATAGATCTGGGCTGGCGGTATGCGCCCTATGCCAAGCCGTTTTGGCTTGGGCTGCCGGCGAGCAAGCTGGGCTTCCTCAAAAAGGTAATTGGCCTCTCGTGAGCTTATCGCAGCGCCCGATTAGCCCAGGCCAAAAACTCCTCTAGGGAAAATACCTGAATCCGCTTTCGAGCGGCGCCGGGCGTCAAGTACTTGCCTTGCTCAACAGCGGACCTCAGCCAGGGAATTGCCCCCGGCTTCATGCCGCCGCCCCCGGCAATAATAATGACGTCTAGCTCGGGCATGGCCTCAACGCAGTTGAGGTAGAGATACGGCAGCTTTTCATCCACAGAGCCGGTGGACTGCTGCCACTTACACTCGATGCGGGTGTTGAGGCCAAACCGCTCAGACTTGACGAGAAACTCTGTGTATCCCCTTTGGCCATAAATCGTGGTGTAGGGCACGTTTTTGAGCAGCAGCTCCGTGCTGTAGTCCCGCGGCCTTTTGCGCCAGGCGCTGTAGCGCATCACCGTGAAGCCCCTGGACGCAAACGTCGGGACTACCGTACTCTCAAGGACCTTTCCCTGTCGATTTGCCGCGCCGCCCTGGGTGGTTGCCATCAATTTTTAGCTCACGCCTTGCCGTTAGTGACCAGCACTTCCGGAATTTTGCCCCGCTTGCCCGCTTTGCTGTTGATCAACCGCGTCGCGTAGACCAGCTCAACGTTAAACTCGGCATAGAGATCGAACACGAGCGGCGCGGAGGAATTGGACACCATGAACCTCACGCCTTTGCGGTCTAGGTCGCGGCACAGGTCTCGCAGCGCATACTGCATGTCGCGATCAAAGCCGTCTTTGGTGTAGCCGGTGAAGTTTGCGGTGGCGCTCAGCGGCGCATAGGGCGGGTCGAAGTAGACAAAGTCGCCCAGTTGGGCCTTCTCTCCTACAGCGCGGAAATCCCTGGTGGCGATCGCCGTTCCCTGCAGGGCCCGGTGGCAGGCCCGTAGATTATCGGCGTTGAGAATTGTTGGGTTTCTATAGCGGCCGAATGGGACGTTGAACTGGCCTTTTGAGTTGACGCGGTATAGCCCGTTGTAGCAGGTCTTGTTGAGATAGATCAGGCGACTCGCCCGCTGCACCTCGGTCCATGTGGCGTAGTCTGGGGTTCGATCAACGCCCCGAACATAGTAGTAATAGTCCTTATTGTGAACGTGCTGACCCATATCCTCGATTAGGTCTTCCACGCTGTCGCGAATGACCTGGTAGAGCGAGATCAGATCGGGGTTGATGTCCGTCAGGACGGCCTTCTCGGGCTGCAGGTGAAAGAAGAGCGCCCCGCCCCCTAGAAAAGGTTCGTAGTAGCGATCGATTTGACTGGGGATTCGCCGCGTCAGCTCGGGTAGAAGCTGCGTCTTACCGCCCACCCACTTGATAAAGGGACGGGGTGGAACAGCTGGGGTGACATTGGCGACGTTCACGGTTGGATAGACCAAGAGGGCTAGGCGGGCTGTCGGTAGTATATCAGTACTTTCATGACTCAGCTAGCTGGCCTCAAAATCTATCGGAGATTGTTTCGCTAAATATAGCGGCAAGTGAGTCTTATATCAAGAAGCGATCGCTATGCATAGCCTTTTGTAAGGGCGTACGCCCGTACGCCCTTATGTTCAAATCCGCAGACCCTACAGGGTTTGCATTACCTCTCGCGCCGCCGCCAGGGTTTGGTCCACCAGCTCGTCGGTGTGGGCCAGCGACGTAAAGCCCGCCTCGTACTGAGAAGGCGCCAGGTAAACGCCGCGCTCTAGCATGCCGCGATGGAAGCGGCCAAACTTGTCGAGGTCCGACTTTTTAGCGTCGTCGTAGCTGTGTACAGGGCCAGGATTGAAGAAAAAGCCAAACATGCCGCTGATGGAGCCGCCGTAGGCCTCATGCCCCGTCTCCTTGGCTACATTCAACATGCCGACCGCCAGCCGCTTCGTGACTTGATCTAGATAATCGTAGGCCCCCTGACGCTGCAGTAGCTCCAAGGTCTTGATGCCAGCGGTCATCGCCAGCGGGTTACCCGACAGGGTGCCGGCCTGGTACATCGGGCCAGCCGGGGCCACCATCTCCATGATGTCTCGCCGTCCGCCGTAGGCTCCCACGGGCAGGCCACCGCCGATTACCTTACCCAAGGTCGTCAGGTCGGGGGTGACGCCAAACTTTTCCTGTGCGCCGCCGTAGGAGATTCGAAAGCCGGTCATTACCTCGTCAAACACCAGCAGCGCCCCGTGCTCTTGGGTCAGCTCCCGCAGCCCCTCTAGAAAACCGGGCTGGGGCGGGATGAATCCGGAGTTGCCCACTACGGGCTCAAGAATTAGGCCGGCAATCTCGTCCCGGTTGTCTTCGAACAGCCGCTTCACCGCCTCTAAGTCGTTGTAGGGAGCCGTCAGGGTGTCGCTGGTCACGCTCTTCGGCACGCCGGGGGAATCGGGCAAGCCCAGGGTGGCGACGCCAGACCCTGCCTTGACGAGGAACATGTCCGCGTGGCCGTGGTAGCAGCCCTCAAACTTGATAATTTTGTTGCGCCCGGTGAAGGCCCGCATCAGCCGCAGCACCGCCATGCAGGCTTCGGTTCCGGAGTTGACGAAGCGCACCATTTCAACGCTGGGCACCGCATCGATCACCATCTCCGCCAGCACGTTCTCTAGGTAGCAGGGCGCGCCAAAGCTAGTGCCTTTATCTAAAGCATTCCGCAGCGCGGCAAGCACTTCGGGGTGGGCGTGACCACAGATGGCCGGTCCCCAAGTGCCGACATAGTCGATGTACTCGTTGCCGTCTACGTCCCAAATATGCGCGCCCTTGACGTGATCGAAAACGATGGGCTGACCGCCAACGGATTTGAAGGCCCGCACCGGGGAATTGACCCCGCCAGGCATTAAGTTCTGGGCTGCCGCAAAAATTTCTTCTGATTTAGTGGTTTTAATCGGTGTGCTAACCAATGCTCTCTCCTTGTTATCTCGACTGACAGTCGTCTCAAAGGTCGGCTCAGCGGTGCTCAGCTATCCGTTATGGCAGACAGAGGCTATAGCCGACAGCGCTTACGCTCTAGCAGTTATCTATTATGCAATCGATTTGAGCCGGAGCTCACGGGGCTTTAGTAAAGCTATAGATTATGCGGCATAAGGGATTGGTCCTGTCGCCGGAAGCTTGCCAGCATCTAAACCGTGAGGTTTCTTAACCAAAATCTGTAATAAATCTATTTACAAGTCTAGAAATCGCTATGGATCGGGTCGTGGAGACGCTTGAGATAGGTCGCGAGCCTTGCCGACCGGGCCATGATGCGTACTGGGCGGCGATCGCTTCTACCTGCCGTGGCGGATAGGCCCTGTGTGGATGGGCTACCGCTAATCAGCCGCAGGCATTGCTCATCGGGATTACCGCCGATTTGACACCGATGGGGCGATCGCTTCCAAAGCGTAGCATCTTCAGAGACAGGCAATTTGTCTTTTGTTTCTCTTTTTATATAAATCAGACCCCAAAAGCGAGCTTGGGGGCTTCTTGAAGATTGAGCGGCCTTAAAATAGCGTTGAGGTCTGCTAGAACCCTCTAAAGATCAGCTAAAGCCGCTTCACTATGTCAACTAATTTGTCATTCCCTTTGTTTTGTAGAGGTGTTGAACAATAATGCCTACAGGACTGGACATCACAGGTAAGCCTGGCGGCGCGTATCGCTTAAAGTGAGCAACAGCTCAGATATCTCGCCCCAGCAGATAGGCACAAGACAACATTTTCATCGAACCCCTCAGCGCACGCCGCGCACCGATTGGCACCCATCAATAAGCAATTAAGGAGATAACCCACGTGAAATTAGCGGTATATGGCAAAGGTGGTATTGGTAAGTCCACCACCAGCTGCAACATCTCGGTCGCTTTAGCCAAGCGCGGTAAAAAAGTGCTGCAAATCGGCTGCGACCCCAAGCACGACAGCACGTTCACGCTGACGGGGTTCCTGATTCCCACCATTATTGACACGCTGCAGGAGAAGGACTATCACTATGAGGACGTGTGGCCTGAGGACGTGATCTACAAGGGCTACGGCGGCGTGGACTGCGTAGAAGCGGGCGGTCCCCCGGCGGGCGCAGGCTGCGGCGGCTACGTAGTGGGCGAAACCGTGAAGCTGCTTAAAGAGCTGAACGCTTTTGACGAGTACGACGTAATTCTGTTCGACGTGCTGGGTGACGTGGTGTGCGGGGGCTTCGCCGCGCCGCTGAACTACGCCGACTACTGCATGATTGTCACGGACAACGGCTTCGACGCCCTGTTTGCGGCCAACCGCATCGCGGCCTCCGTGCGTGAGAAAGCCCGCACCCACCCGCTGCGGCTTGCCGGCCTGATTGGTAACCGCACCTCGAAGCGCGACCTAATCGACAAGTACATCGAAGAGGTGCCCATGCCAGTGCTGGAAATCCTGCCGCTGATTGAAGACATCCGCGTCTCCCGCGTCAAGGGCAAGACGCTGTTTGAGATGGCCGAAACCGAGCCCGCGCTGAACTACGTCTGCGACTACTACCTCAACATCGCCGACCAGCTTTTGGCTCAGCCCGAGGGTGTGGTGCCCAACGACGCCCAGGACCGCGATCTGTTCGCGCTGCTGTCCGACTTCTACCTCAACCCGGCCGCGCCGCAGGAGAAAGAGTCTGAGCTAGACCTGATGATGGTCTAGGGTCTTGGCGCGGTGTTGCCGGGCACGCCTGAGTTGCAGAACGTCACAAGACGGTGGGAACAGCAGAAAATCGTGATACGGTAGCCTTTGCTTTTCCCGTCGTCTTCATCTAGCTTAAACCCCGTGAACGTTCAACAGCTCCGCCAATCTCTCAGGCATCGGTGGCTCATCTACTACCGCGACAATCGAGACTGGCTGGTCCACCTAGCCGTTTGGGTCAACGATAACGGGCAGCGTCGCCCTTCATCTAGCTTCATTCTGGCGACGCTGTCGGTGCTAGAGCCCCGTCTGACGCAGCTTTTGCCGCTGGTGGTTGGGCTGAGCAACAGCCCGGATCGCATCATCACCGCCCTGGGGCTCAACTTCAGCCCTGACGATGCCCTGGAGGACCTGGACCTCGCTCAAAACCAGCCCGATCCCCAACCCAAAATGCTGCCCGCCCAAGTTTCGCCTCCAGTAGAATCTGCGTCTATGGAAGCTTCAGGGGAGCGATCGCCCAGTGAGATGGCGGCTCAAAAGGACGAGAATTGTGGCGGCAGACATGGCGATAATCCCCGGGATCGATAGCAACCTCTCCGTAGGGGCAAATGGCCATTTGCCCCTACCCATACATCCCACATTGAAATTGATTTGACATGACCACTACCACCAACACCCCACCCGAACCCCAGCTCAGCTTCGACTGCGAAACCGGCAATTACCACACCTTTTGCCCCATCAGCTGCGTCGCCTGGCTTTATCAGAAAATTGAGGACAGCTTCTTCCTCGTCATCGGCACCAAGACCTGCGGCTACTTCCTCCAGAACGCCATGGGCGTGATGATCTTCGCCGAGCCGCGCTACGCCATGGCCGAGCTCGAAGAAGGCGATATCTCCGCCAAGCTCAACGACTACGACGAGCTAAAGCGGCTGTGCCTAGGCATTAAGCGCGATCGCAACCCGTCGGTAATTGTCTTTATTGGCACCTGCACCACGGAAATCATCAAGATGGACCTGGAAGGGCTCGCCCCCAAGCTAGAGGGCGAGATCGGCATCCCCATCGTGGTGGCGCGGGCCAATGGCCTCGACTACGCCTTTACCCAAGGAGAAGATACCGTGCTGGCCGCCATGGCCCAGCGCTGCCCCACCAAGGTAGACTCCGCTGAAGAAAAAGAAGAGCGCAACGCGGTGCAAAAGCTGCTCAGCTTTGGCCGTAAAGAAGAGTCCAAGCAAGAGGAGTCGGAGTACGTCGACCACCCGCCCCTGGTGCTGTTTGGCTCCCTGCCCGACCCGGTGGTCACCCAGCTGACCCTAGAGCTGAAGCGCCATGGCGTCAAGGTCTCGGGCTGGCTGCCCGCCAAGCGCTACACCGAGCTGCCGGTGCTGGAAGAAGGCTACTACGTCTCTGGGGTAAACCCCTTCCTGTCGCGCACCGCCACCACCCTCATGCGCCGCCGCAAGTGCAAGCTCATCGGCGCGCCCTTCCCCATTGGCCCCGACGGCACCCGCGCCTGGATTGAGAAAATCTGCTCGGTATTCGGCATTGAGCCCCAGGGCTTGGACGAGCGCGAGGCCCAGATTTGGGAGTCGATTGAGGACTACGTCTCCCTGATTCGCGGCAAGTCGGTGTTCTTCATGGGAGACAACCTGCTGGAGATTTCCCTGGCCCGATTCCTCATCCGCTGCGGCATGACGGTGCCCGAAATCGGCATCCCCTACATGGACAAGCGCTACCAGGCGGCGGAGCTGAAGCTGCTGGAGCAGACCTGTCATGAGATGGGCGTGGCTCTACCCCGCATCATTGAGAAGCCGGATAACTAGAACCAGCTGGAGCGCATCCACGAGGTGCGGCCTGACCTGGTGATTACGGGCATGGCCC
>JBHJHD010000005.1:0-5626 GCA_050331115.1 Elainellaceae cyanobacterium | reverse complement strand
CGCTTTAACCTAGGCATCGAAACCGAGTTCTTCATCTTCAAGGAAACTGAGAATGGTTTTAGCCCGGTTAGCGATCGCGACACGCTACCCAAGGCCGCCTACGCCCTGCCCACCGTCCTCGACAACTACAAAATCCTAGACGCCATCGTCAGCGCCATGAATGACCTGGGCTGGGACGTCTACTCCTTCGACCACGAAGATGCCCAGGGACAGTTCGAGACCGACTTCACCTACTGCGACGCCCTCAAAATGGCCGACCGGCTCACCTTCTTCCGCTTCATGGTCAAAGAGCTGGCCCGCGAGCAGGGCTATTTCGCCAGCTTCATGCCAAAGCCCTACGCCAACCAGACCGGCAGCGGCGCTCACTACAATATGTCTTTGGCAGACCTAGAGACGGGCAAAAGCCTGTTCCAAGACCCCGACGACCCCTGCGGGCTCTCCAAGCTAGGCTACCAGTTCATCGCTGGGGTGCTGAAGCACGCCAAGGCGATCGTGGCGGTCACCTACCCCACGGTGAACAGCTACAAGCGACTGGTGCGCCAGGGCAGCATGTCGGGCTTTACCTGGGCTCCGGTGTACGTCTGCTACGGCAACAACAACCGCACCAACATGCTGCGCATTCCCATGGGCGGGGGACGGGTGGAGTGCCGGGCGGCTGATATCTCCACCAACCTCTACCTCGGGGCGGCGATGATTTTGGCGGCAGGGCTAGAGGGCATCCGCGACGGGCTAGACCCCGGAGTGCCCCACCGGGAAAACATGTATGAGTATTCTCTAGAGGAGCTGGAGAAGCTGGGCATCGATACGCTGCCCCAAACCCTCGGGGAGGCGATCGCCGATTTTGCCGCTGACCCGCTGAGCGAGGCGGTGATGGGGCCGCTGATGTATCGCACCTACGTGGATTTCAAGACCCAGGAGTGGCAGGAGTACCATAGCCACGTGTCGGACTGGGAAATCCAGAGCTATCTCTAGTTTTTCTAGCGCTTTCGATAGGCAGCGAAAGGGCGACCAGTGCTCGAGTCGAGAGGGTCTGGCTGTGGGCGACCTGCTGCTCGCTACGAGAATCGCCAAGACCCTCAAACAAGCCATTGACGCCGCTCAGGTCGGTCTCGGGAGCAGCCTCGGGCGCGCGATCGCCGTTGGCAATGGCGTCTAGGCTTTGAAGGGCGTGGGTGAAGGGGCTGGGGCTGGCGAGCACCACTACTTCGTAGCGACCTGGATTTTCTAGCACTAGATCCGTCTGGATGGCTGGATCGGGAACCGTTTGCGTTTGCCCTGGCGCTAAGGCCGCTACTCGCGAGGGAGTTTCGGGGTAAAGGACGGCGAGCTGCCCGGTGGGGAAAATGCCTAAGATGCCGAGGTAGAGGGTGACGGAGTCTTGATTGGTGACTTGAATGCGCAGCGGTTCGTCGGTGAGTAAAGGCCCAGAGGGTAGCCCGTCAGCAGACGATGCCGAGGGTCCAGTCGTAGATGCCGCTATAAGTCTGTCGTCAACTGTAGTGACTTCGACCGCGATCGCTAGGCGTGAGGCTTGGGCATTGAACGATAGGGTAACGAGGCGCACCGCCAGCAGAGATTGAAACTTAGGCGTCAGACCAATCAGCGCCGAGCGTAGGGAACTGTCAGGAGAGGCAAAGGAGCCGGGAACCCAGTCGCTGAGGCTGAGGGAGAACAGACCGAGGGCATTTTCTTCGGGCAAGTCGGCGCTATCCTCAAAGATTTCTCGATAGTCCGGCGTCATGCGGCTGAGGATGTAGTCGATCGGGGTGCCGTAGGTGCCGTCAGCCGCTGGGGCAATGGTGGTGGTGTAGGGCAAGCCGTCGAGGTGGGTCTGAATCTGGGCAAAGTCCGCCGCCAGAGAGGGGTCGACGCCGATGGCGAGGGTCACGTCTCCCGGCACAACCCGCGCCGCTTCCCGCAGGGGCGTCTGCGGGCCTAAGCCCTGGGAGGCATCAACCTTGGCCAGCAGCCCCCGCCGTTCCACAATCGTCAGCGGTTTGCCTCCCGACGCCGGAAGCAAAGTCGTGCCGCTGCGGTAGGCCGCGATCGCCTCTGGAGGCACGCCCCCCAGCCAAATCAGGCCTTCGGTTTCGCTAGCTACCACGGCCTCTGCCGCAGGCACCAGGTCTGCCTCCGTCACAAAATAGGGCGGCTGCGCCTCGATGCGCGCCTCCCTCACCTCGTGCAGCGGCAGCTGTCCCGCAATTTCGCGAGCGGCTGGGCGGATGCGGGCGATAGTGTTGCCCACGGCATCGGTTCGCTGAAACAGAAACTGGGTGAGCAGGTAGGTGAAGGCTCCCGCGTCGAAGCCGTCAAAGGTTAGCTCGGCGGCGGCCTCCTGCCGCTGGGAGGCGGCGATCACCATGCCCCTAGCCACCCTCAACCGCCGCTGCCGAAGAAACGCCTCCCGGTTCAGTATCCCTTTAGCCTCTAGCTTGCTCAGCCAGCGCTCTTGGAAATTCAGTTCGCGATCGCTGGGCTTAAACATGCTGCCCCCGTCCGCTGCCCGAATGCGCAAGTTGCCCCGCGTACCGCTGCCGGAGTAGCAGCTGTCGAGCACGGCGGTGACCTGATCGGTTTCCAGAGCAGCCGTCAGCAAAAATAGAGTGCGCCCCATGATGTCGTCCACGTATTCGGCGTCGCCCGCCGCATCGCCGGGGACGAAGGTGCTGTTGAGGTCGTCTTCGTGGATGGGGTCGGGGTCTAAGACGCGGGAGCCGTGGCCGGAGAAGTGAAACACCACGACATCCCCCGGTTTAGCCTGCTGGATCAGGTGCTCGTCGAAGGCGGTGAGGATATTGTCGCGGGTGGGGGGAAAATCGGCTTCGTCAGACAGGACGCAGATATCGCTGGGGTGGAAGCGAAAGCGGCTGATCAGCAGCTGCCGCTGCATCTCGGCGTCGGTGGCGGCCCCGCGAAGGTTGAGGAAGCGATCGCTCTCGGGGTAGCGGTTGACGCCCACCAGCAGGGCCAGCTTGCGAGGGGTAGGCTGGGCGAGGGCTTGGCCGTAGCGGAGGCTTTGCTGCTGGACCTGGAGCTGGCTAACACCGAGGGTAGTGAGGGTGGTGGTGGCGACCTGGAGGAAGTGGCGACGTTTCACGGTGGGTTTTGTTTGAGGTTATCCTCTGACTACAATCACAGCACGACCATTCCGCGTGGCGGCGGCTTCAGTGGTGGTGCGCTCAGCGATGGGGGGCAGCCCCAAGCGCTGGTCAAAAATTACCAGCCACCCAGCGCCAAGCCCCAGCCCAGCCAGATAGCGATCGAGCTGCTCTAGCCCAGCCTTGAGCGGGTCTGGGCGACCCTGACGCCATACCTTCAGCTCCATTGCCAGGGTCACCTCTCCGTAGCGCAGGCAAAGGTCCATGCGATCGCTCCCAATCGCGTACTCTCGCTCTAGGGTGCCGCCGCCATTAATCACACGATGGAGAAACGCCATCAGCACCAGGTGGGGGGCAATCTCGTGGTAGGGCGCACTTTTGAGCAGGGGCTCGCCGTGCTGTCGCCAGAAGTCTAAAAAGGCGGTGAGAAGCGCGTCGGGATCTAGCTTTCCCTCCGGCGTCAGCCACCGAGGCGCAATCATCGGCAGGCTGTCCTGCGAGTTGCTGGCCAGCACGCGGGGCAGCACTTCCCGGTAAATCGGGTTTGCGGGCGCGAGTCCGCCGCTGGGATGGCGGATCACCAACCCCAGGTCTAAGAGAAACTGGCGATCGTCGTTAGAAACTACGCCCAGCTCTTGGCCTGACAAGATTGGCTCAATCACGGCCCGCACCCGCTCCTCACGCAGCAGGCTGGCCAAGCTGTCGAGGTGGGTATCCTGGCGCTGGATAAGAATTTCTTTGGCGCTCTCTACTTCATACAGGGTAATAGGCTGCGCTGGGTCGGGGACTAGGACTTCGACAGCTTGACGGGCGAGGGCGTTCACGAGCCAGGGCTGACCCTGGGTGAGGTCAAAGGCCCGCTGAACTGCTTCAGGCGCGAAGGGCTGGCCCGTTTCGGTGGTGTGCTGGCCGTAGAGTTCAGCCACCTCGGTAAAGGTGAAATTTGGCAGCGTCAGGGACTCGAGCTTGACATTGAAGGGGCTGGAGGTGTTGAGCCTTTGGCTGCCGCCGGAGGCGACTTTATAATCGCGCACGTCTCGCACCCCGATGAGGGCCACAGACTGAGGAAAGCTGCGGGGACGTTTGGGATAGCCCGAGCGCAGCTGCCGTAGGATTGAGATCAGCGTTTCGTCTTGAAGTGAGTCGATTTCGTCGATGAAGATGACCAGTGGTCGAGGGGAGGCTTTGGCCCAAGTGCTCAGGGCGGCACCAATTTGACGTCCTACTTCAGCTGTCGGCCACTGGGGAGGCTGTAGCTCTGGCGGTAGCCAAGATGCCGCTGTGTCTCGCCAGTCGTTAAGCATGGCTTTTTCGGCGGTACCCGGATCGTGGGGAAAGGCTGCACCCACTTCAGCGGACACCATCAGGGCGGTGTATTGGCCGCTGGCGGTGAGCTGCTGGGCGAGGGCGAGCATGGCGGTGGTCTTGCCGGTCTGCCTGGGGGCGTGGATGACGAAGTAGCCTCGTTGCTGAATTAATCGGGACAGCTGGGGTAGGCGCTCTAAGGGGGAGAGCATGTAGTGGATATCGGACTGGCAGGGTCCGGCGACGTTAAACCATTTAGGCATAGGGTTCGGCTATGGGCTGTTACCGATTAGGATAAACGGTGCCCAGTAGTAGGGGTGAGCGAGGCCAGATTCGGGGCGATCGCGAAAGCCTGCTCGTGATAATCAATTATTGAACTGCTGTAATCCTTGCCGACATAGCGCATAACTTTAGCGACGGGAAGGAATAATTAAAAGCCACTACACCCCATCAAACCGTAAATCCGGCCAGACAGCGTTGATTCGTAAGTATTTCTTTTGAGGCGGCAAAACTTCGACCTAGGGAGCCTCAATAGTGGCCCTCAGAACCCAGAAGGCACCATATTCTTGGGGAGTTGCCCATAATTGAGTAACCACCCCAACCACAGCCACGAGCCGAGGACCATGATCCCCGTCAACGAAGCCCAACAGCAGCTCCAAGACCTGATCGACTCCGTCAGCGAGTCCCATCAGCCCGTCGTTATCAAAGGCCAGCGCAGCAACGCCATACTGCTCTCCGAATCCGATTGGGCGTCGGTTCAGGAAACCCTGTACCTTCTCTCAGTCCCTGGAATGCGCGAGTCGATTCGCGAGGGTTTAGCCACACCTATCGAGGAGTGTGACCAGGAGCTAGATTGGTGAGCTGGAAACTGGTCTACACAAAACAGGCCCAGAGAGATGCCGTAGGTTGGGTTAGCGTCAGCGTAACCCAACGATAGCAGGAGTTTTGTTGGGTTTCCTGACGTCAACCGCAACCTACAAATTTAGGTCTGACGCTCCACCAGGTTAGCGATCGCGTAGTGGGTCCCCCCTTATGGACGTGGACCCACTACAGATAACCCCGCTTCATTCAACAAGGCCGTTCTACCGCTTCGGAAACCGCTTCGTCAAAATCCGCATCATATTCACCCCATCCGGCGCAGGCAGCGCCCAGCTCCACTCCTTCGGCTCCGCGTAGCCCAGCTGGTGCTGGCGAATCATGTAGTGGTCTACCACCGTGCG
>JBHJHD010000004.1:0-10605 GCA_050331115.1 Elainellaceae cyanobacterium | reverse complement strand
GTGATTCCCATCCTTCTACGTCCGGTAGACTGGCGCAACACGCCCTTCAACAAACTGAGCTGGCTCCCGCAAAACGGTGACCCTGTGACGCAGTGGGGCGATCGCGATGCCGCCTGGCTCAACGTAGAAACTGGAATCAAGCGGGTCGCAGAGTCCCTGAAAAGCCGAAAAGGCTTTACGATTTGAGCCTAAACCGCCTCTTTTTCACGACGCATATTCTCCTGCTCTATCTCCGCCTCGATTTCCTTATTCAAAAAGTAGTTCAAAAACGTTCGCACCAGCGCAACGACGGCTAGCTTACCCAAGATCTCAAACGTCGGGGCCACCGTCGTTGCCAGAATGTCAGCCCCGAGCTGACATTCTAAAGCCAGGGCCAGCCAAGACCCAAATCGAAGCCGCACCTGATTAAAGGGAAAATCGTCGCTGTGTCGATAGCGACGTCTGAGCCTTAAGATCAGCTGCACTGCCTTAAGCGTCCCCAAAATCACAAAGAGAACTGAGAAGCCCTCCAAAAAGAGCTTGGCGATTTCTGCAACCACCGCCAAGTTCTCCTCAAGATACTCAATAAATTCCATTTCGCTTCGACTCCTGACACCTCTGCACTAGCGCACTCCCGCATTATCCAGCAACGGCAGGCGATGCGAAGCCAGAATTCATGCCTATTCAAGCGCCCCGAACCGCCTCCAGCGATCGCGTCAGCTCTGCTGGGCTCATCGCCTCATAGCGCTCGAAGGGCTGATGAATCCAGGGGTCATCCGGCAGATAGTCTACATAGTAGTCTGGCTTGATTACCGAGCAGCTCTTGTACCACAGCACCGCCGTACGCACCGCCTCCACATAGAATCCGTGGTAGTGCTGCAGCCAGGCCACGCTGCGCTCCAGCGTGACGCCAGAGTCCACCAGGTCATCCACCAGCAGCACGTGACTACCTAAGTTTCGGGTGGTCATGGCGAGGTGCTGAGAGAAAACGATTTGCTCGCGGGTGCTGTCGCTGCCCACGCCGCGGTAAGAGCTCGTAGCCATCACCGCGAGGGGAACGTCGAACAGCCGCGCCAGGGTATCGCCAATGCGCAGACCGCCTTTAGCGATGCAGACAATCTGGTCGAATGACCACCCCGACTGATGAACGCTAGCGGCGAGCCGCTCAACCTTGTTGTAGTACTCTGGCCAAGAGATGTGCAAATCTGACATGGACTTCCCTGTATCGCCTTTCCGCAGTTAATTTTTGTTGATCATAGTGACATTATGATTCAGCGAGATCAAGACTATTGCTGCGGCAATAGCGACGAGGAAAGGCGCTGGCGCTAGCGGTCGTCGCCTTCACGACCCTCATTAGCCCCGTCTTCGCTCCTGTCTTCACCATCACCACTGCCGCTCTCGATCGCCTCATCCTCTGCAGCGCTTTCTTCCAAGCTTTCCTCTAAAGTCGTCGCGTCAGCGGGCGTCGCGTCAATCTGGCGGCGGCGAACGGTGATTTGGTACGCCCCGCGCCCCGTGCTGTTATAGGAGTTAGCGATCGCCCGGTACTCCCCCGACTGCGGCAGCGTCAGCACCAGGACCGCGCTCAGCTCCGATTCGCTGACGTCATCGTTTTGCGCAATCAGCTCTCCCTGAGGGCCGACCAAAAAGATATAGGGGTCAAAGACCGCGCTCTCCATGCGAATCAGCACGATATCTCCGGCATCCGCCGTAAACGAATGCTCATCGTAGAGGCTGCCATCGGTGGGCAAAATGCTGTCGCCAGGGTCAAGGCTGCCCTGCTGCTCTAGCAAAACTGACGCTTCTGCCATAGGGCCGCTTAATGATGCCTCTGTGGGGACGTTTTGGGAAGCCTCCCCAGCCGCATCGGATGACCCATCAGAGGCCCGAGAAAACCCCGCAGATGGGGCAGCCGCGGTGTAGCCCGTCTGCTGCAGGAACGTAGACAAGTCTGAGAAATACTGGGGGCGATCGCCGCCGGTGTAGGCCGCTTGCACCCGCTGCCAGCCGTCCTCCGCCTGATCGAGCAGGTGCTTGGCCGCCAAATAGGCCGCCAGCACGCCTCTAGTTTCTCCGCCCTGGGCTAGCGTCCGCTCGTAGCGCTGCCACAGCCCAAAGGTCAAATCGTAGACCTGGTCGGGGTACTGGCGCGTCACGTCGGTAAAGGTGCCGTCGCTGTACTGCCAGATCTGCGGCGGAAAGGCCGAATCGGCGTAGGCGGCAAACTGGTAAGCAAAGCGATCGTCGCGGCTGATGAACTCGGGCTGCCCGTCGCCCTCGATGTCTTGTAGGGAGGCGCTGCCGCCGTTGCCCCAGAACTGCTCTTCCACCAGGTACTGCTCTTGGTCTGGGCTATAGCGATAGACCTGGGTAAACCAGCAGCAGTGGGCCCCGCCGGTGTAGAAATCGATCAGCACTTCCGGCTCATCGTCCTGGTCTAGGTCCCGCACCTCAAAGCGGTCAGCGCGCCTACAGATACCCAGCTCGCTAGCAATGACCCCCTCAAAGGCAATCGCGTCCTCTCGGGTAATCGTGAGCTGGGGGGATTCGATACAGATGTCGCCGGCCGTCTCGGTATACTCAGCCCGGATGCCGCCGGCCTCCACCGTGACCGCTGCCGCAGGCGCAGCGCTAGCGATCGCCAGCAGCCCCAGCGCATTCAGGCTCATTATGCTCAGGCCCGGCGCGCTGAAGCGCTTGCGCAGGCCTGTTATGTAAAGGCCCAGTGAACAGAGACCCAGTGAATAAAGATTCAGCGTATTAGAACGACTCAAAGCTCGCGTTTTTAGTCTAACCACCATTGCGCTCAACTTAATCCCCAAAACAGAGCAACCGATTGACAAAGAGATGCCCCTTGTAGCTTTTACACAAATTACGCTATTGTGAAGCATCGATCAGGCATTACTTATTAAGCATTAGCAAGCGTGATGTAATGCATTCCTAGCGCCATTATCCACCGGGACGGGCCAGAGCATTAGATTAGCAGCTGTGAGCCGGTAAGAAATAGAGTCAGTTGAGTCAAGTTGGCAGGCATGACAAAGGGGCAGGCATGACAAAATACTGGGCGATCGCGGTCGGTATTAATCAATACTCATTCCTAAAGCCGCTGATGTACGCGGAGCGAGACGCCGCTGCGATCTATCGCTATTGCGTCGATGGGGCTGAGTTTTCTGCAGACCGCTGCCAGCTGTTGACCAGAGCGGCACTCCAGTCTGATAACTCAGGTGATGACTCAGGTCTAGTGTCCGCCGAGCGCATCTATCAGAGCTTAGAGGAGATAGCGCAGCGGGCCGCAGAAGATGACCTCATCTGGTTCGCCTTCAGTGGCTATGGACTTTGCGACGGCGATGAGGACTACCTGCTCGCCGCAGACAGCAACCCAGAAAATCCCGCCACCGCCGTCGCCCTCAGCCGGGTGATGAAAACCCTGCATCAGGCCGCTGCGTCGTCAGTGCTGCTGGTGGACCTAAAGTCGCTCGGACTCCCGTCTGACGTTGCTTTAGGAAAATCGACCTTGATTCGAGCAGAGCAGCTGGACGTCCCGGTTATCCTCAGCGGCCAGCCGGGGCAGCAGTCCCATGAGACCTTGACCCTCCGACAGGGTCTGTTTACGGCGGCGCTGCTGGAGAGCCTGGGCCATAATTGCATCGCCCTGGAGCAGCTGGCCGTCGACCTAGGCGATCGCCTCCCCGCCCTGAGCGATCGCCACTGGCGACCCCGGCAGGACCCAGAGGTCTACATCCCAGACGACAGGCGCTACCAGCTGCTCGTACCGGGAAAGCCCCTCGAAAACCCCTTCCCAATCCCTGAAGACGTCTCCCCTAGCCCAAGGCCAGCGATACCGGAGCGCCAGCCACCGGGGTCACCAGCTCACGGCGCTGGCCCGGCACCAACGCCACTATCCCTCCCCGACCCTACTGTTCCGCCTAAGCCCCCTATCCCAACGCTTCCGGCCCCCATCCCTCAGGCCGCATCGTCTCTGCCCTCCGAAGACCCTCCTACTACAAACCAGGCTTTCTGGCGGCGGATAGCCCCCTGGGGGATTGGGCTGCTGTCGCTGCTGATTTTCGGCGTTGTGGTCCGCAACCGCGCCGCCCTTTTTAGTGCAGCAGACCCGCCTAACGATAGGACAGCGGTAATCTCGACAGTCCCGAATGACGGCGCGGATGACGGCGCGGCGGCAGCCCTAGCCTCAGCCCGGGCCGCCATCGAAGCCCAGCGGTACGACGATGCGCTGGAGTGGCTCGATACGGTGCCGCCTGCAGCCCAAGACCGGGAATACGCTCAGCTGCAGCAGCTTGCTCGTACGGGGGCGAACCAGGCGGCGCCAGAGGGCGACCTCCTGCAGGTGAACGCAGAGATCCTAGCCCAGGCGATCGCCTCCCTCAACCAGGAGCGCGAGGAAACGCCGGTCAACCAGGCCTCTGACTTTGCCCGAGCGATCGCCATCGCCGAGCGCATCCAGCCCGGCCAGCCCCTCTATGACGAGGCCCAATCCTACATTCGGCGCTGGGGGAACACCGTCATCGACCTGGCTGAGGCCCGCGCCCAGTCGGGAAACTACGTGGACGCCATCGGCGCAGCGCGGCTGATTCCCCCCTCGGTGGCGGTAGTCCATGAGCGGGCCCAGGCGCGCATTCAGCAGTGGGAGCAGCAGCTTGGTCAAGGGAGTACGCAGCAGAGCCTGCTGGCGTCGGCGGAGGCGCTGATTCAGCCCAACCAGGCTTCGTCCTACAATGAGGCGATCGCCCATCTCCGCCTGATCGAGCGGCGAGACGCCGACTATGCCCAAGCCCAAGATCTAATCGACCGCTGGAGCAGCGACATCCTCGACTTGGCCCACGGCCGGGCCTACGAAGGCCGCTTCACCAGCGCCATCAGTGCGGCTTCCCTCGTGCCCCAGGACGCAACTGTCTACGTAGACGCCCGCGAGGCGATTGCCGACTGGCAGTGGCAGGCCGATAACTATGGTGACTCAATCTATACTGAGCCAGTCTATGGTGAGCCAGTCTATGGTGAGCCAGTTTATAGCGAGCCGACCTATGACGATTACGATGAGCAGGTCGGAACGCTGCCGGACGCTGAGCCATATTACGGGGAATAGCCCGATTAGACGACGTCTTCAGCCGTCTGCCGAACCATCAGGTCGCGCCAGTCGGAAAAGGGATGGGTGCCGGCGACGGCAATCGCGCTGCCGGCCCGCTCAGCGGCCGCGATGATGGTGCGTCTAGCCCGCACAATCTCGGCTCGGGCCTCACCTAGGCTCTCGCAGATTGAGGTGGCAATTTCAATTTGCGACTGGTATACCTCGCGCTGGACGTTGGTATCGTCAGGGGAATTTTGGGCGAGCGCCATCACGTGGCCGGCGCGCCCCGTCAGCTCCCGGGTCTCGGGGGCGATGACTTGATATTCTTCTTGGACACCAATCGTCAGCGCTTCTGCCATGGGTTTTGTCTAGTTTTGAAGGACCTTAGCTCAAATTGACCGTCGCGTTTTCGCCGGGGCTCGCCTGCTCACCGGTGGTGATGGCTTTAGCGAGACCGATGGTGTGGGCAATAAAGCTCGGCGGCGCGTCCCAGTATTCCGCCGTGTGAGGCACTACCTTCAGCAGCGCTAGCCCGGGCTCGTCTAAGCCTTTGGGGAACCAGGCCTGCTGCTCTGGGCTCCACAGCGATTCAATCTTGCTGCGGTCTTTGACCAGGTGAGCCACGCCTGAAACGGAGACATACTCCTGTTTTTCAGGGCAAGAAAAGCTGACGTTGACCTGGCGCTCTTCGCCGATTTCGTCAACTTTGCCGGAGTCGGCGTAGGTGAAAAACCAAAGGCTGAAGTCCACGTCGATGTGGCCGTTGGATGACATGGGTCGGCTGTGGAGGCTGCCGTCTTCAGCAACCGTAGTGAGCATGGCGATTTCGATATCTTTAATCAGCTCTCGCAGCTTGTTGAGCTGTTCGGACTGGGTCGTGGCATTAGACATAATCTAGCTAAGATCGTAATGTGAACTTCGCCATCCAACGTAGCAAATTGGCGATCGCCTGGCTTCTGGCGTAGGGCGTGTTTTTTTGGGACGCGTCTTCGTCTCAATGCATTGAATGCGTTGGGAGAATGGCTATAAAGGCAAACCCGAGAGCTACCCATGAACAAACAGAGCTGGATTGAGACGCTATCGCTGGTGGAGCAGGTTGAAGGCGGCTACTTTAGCGAGACCTACCGCGCTACAGAAGCAATAGAAACGCCGCGCGACGGCGCTACCCGCGCAGTAATGACCTCGATTTACTACCTGCTCACCGACGATCGCCCCATCGACCATCTGCATCGCAACCAGTCCGACATTGTGCATTACTTCCATGCGGGGTCTCCGATTACTTATGTTTTGGTCGATCCCCAGGGCAAGCTAAGCCGCGTCAAGCTCGGCTTGAACCTGGCTCAGGGCGAAGTGCCGCAGCTGCTGGTGTCTGGCGGCTACTGGAAGGCCGCCGTTTTAAAGTCGGGAGAATACGGGCTGCTGGGGGAGTCTGTGGCTCCCGGCTTTGACTACCGGGACATGACCATCGCTAAAGCAGCGGAGATCCAGTCCCAGTTTCCAGACCTGTGGCCTGAGCTAGCGCCCTACGTCCGCAGCTGATGCGATAGGCGGTACCTAAATCAGCACCTAGATCATCTGAAACGACTCCCCTGGAACGGCTCGTCCCGCCTGAACCTGCATTGACAAGCCGCTGCGAACCGCGATCGCTAAACAGTGCTCTGCAGTGGGCTTGAGCAGGAAGAACTGCCAGCCTTCAGCCGGCTTCGGCTCCGCCAGCGCGCTGAACTCAATCGTCGCTGGCTCGTCGGCACCCACGCGAAACTCAAGACTCTGAAGCGGCAGCGACAGCCCCAGCCCTATGGCCTTTACGTAGGCTTCCTTCAGCGTCCAAAGCTGAAAAAACCGCTGCCGCGGCCCTTCCGCCTGAGCCAAATCCGCCTGCTCTTTTGGGGTGAAGCTTGTCCTGGCGATCGCCGCTAGGTCTGCTGCCCTCCCCACTGCCTCAACGTCAACGCCGATATCGGCCGAGCGGGTGACGGCGCAGGCCACCAGCCCGCGGGCGCGAGACAGATTAAACCGCAGCGGCGGCCTCTGAGCGGCAATTTCCGGTCGGCCATAGGCGTTTGTAGAGAATGACCACTGCCCAGGCGGCAAACCTCCGTAGCGGGATAGACAGCTCCGCAGTAGCCCGTGGGCCACCAGGTAGCTGTGGCGATCGCGGTCGAACCGAAAGCGACTGGAGCGCTGCCGCTCGCGCTCGTCTAGCCAGGACCAGTAGGTTTCGACCTGATGGCGGCACTGCTCTGGGGCAGAAAACCAAAGGTGCACCTCATCCGGGGCTAAATCACTCATTTAGCGCCTTGAGCGCATTCTCCACCCGCTCAAGGCCCTGCTGGGCGACCACCGCCATCTCCCCATTTCCCTGCTCGTTAGCCACCGCCAACACAACTCGGTACAGCTCTCCCGCCCGCGCGTACTGACCCACCCGCTCATGGGCGATCGCTAGGTCGCCGGCGATCGTCCCTTCTGCGGCTCGGTCTCCCTGGGCCTGGGCAAGGGGCAGGGCCTCTTCGTAGGCCCCAATGGCTAGCTCATACTGCTCTAGTGCCGAGTGGGCCAGCCCCAAATTGGCCAAAAAAGTCAGCGCTTGCTCAGTATTGCCCAGGTCTCGGGCCAGCCCCAGGGCCGTACGGTAGAGGCCGGTGGCCTGGTCATAGGCCCCAATGGCGTTGGCGGCGAAGCCCAGATTTCCTAGCGCTGTGGCTTCCCCCTGAAGATCTTCCAGCTGCTGGTAGCGCTCTAACGCCTGCTGCCAAGCGGCGATCGCCCCGTTGACGTCACCCTGCTGAAATAGGGCATTACCCTGCCGTAGGATCTGCTGCGCCTCAGCCCGAGGCGCGGCTTGGGCAGTGGGCAGCTGGGTCGGCACGGGAGCGGGCAGAACTAGGGCGGCGATTAGGAGAGGCGATAGCGAGAGCATGGTGACCTCAGGCGGGGAAAAGTGGCATCATCCGAGTGACAGCTCCAGAACAACAGATTTAGAACAGCTTAAAAGTTCATCAGATTGTTAAGGAATATCAAAAATCGATTTGGACAGGTGACTTCCCCATAGAAATCCCAACAATGGGAGACGTACGCTTTTGGCGTCGCGGGAAAAGCTTCCGTAGAAACATCTAGGCGCAGCCTAAATATTAGGGCAGCGCGTTTTTACAGTAAACCCTATATTGCAAGGATATACAGAACCATATGGGACTTCGTGAAATAATTTGGGACGAAACAGTCCGGGCAAAGATTGCAGAAGACGCCACTCAGCTTATCGATGAGCAAGTGGCCGCCAAGTCTGGATTGGGCGGCATGGCGCTCAAAGCCACCTACGGCGTCGTCAAGAGCGTCGGACCTAGCTACATTCCTGGCGCAGTCAATCGGCTGCTTCCCGAAGTATGCGCATCGCTCGATCCCATGTGGGAAGAGGGTATTAAAGCTGGTGACCCGGTCGAATATTTGAGCCAAAATCGCGCTCGGGCCGCAGATGCGATCCTTGAGACGACCGACGCAAGAGCCGCAAAAACCGACAACAAGGTCGTCCGCTCTTCCTACGGCAAGCTGCGCAAATCTGTGAAAGGCGACGTCGAGGCCGCCGTCCCTGGGCTAGCTCAGATTTTAGCGCGCCACACGCTAGTGAGCTAGTGACCAACGTGCTCCTGTCGGGTGGACACGAGCAGCTCTGTTCTGTCCACCCTTGACGCCTTAAGCCTTGGCAGCTGATCGATTCAATATAATATCAGGGACGTTACTAAGCCCTTGTGTCGCCGTGAAAGAGTTTCAGCTTCAAGGCATCAATCACCTCGCCTTGGTCTGCAAAGACATGGCCCAGACCGTAGACTTTTACTGCAATACCTTAGGCCTTACCCTCACGAAAACCATCCAGCTCCCCGGGGGAGGCCAGCACTTTTTCTTTGACGTCGGTAATGGGGATGCGATCGCTTTCTTCTGGTTTCCAGACGCGCCCGAAGCTGCGCCCGGGGTTGCCTCTGTAGATCCAAACGGGCTACAAACTGGGCAGATTGCCACTGCCCACGGGTCCATGAACCACGTAGCTTTTCGGGTCGATGCGGATAAGCTCGACGACTATTACGAGCAGATTACGGCTATGGGTATTCAGGCTACGCCTATCCTTCACCACGCGGATGTGCCCAGCGGCTTTGTGCCTGTGGCGGATGACACCGCGTTTCTCTCGTCGTTCTACTTCTTTGACCCCAACGGCATTTTGCTAGAATTTGCGGCGGCGCTGCGGGAGCTTGGGGACCCGGAGCGAGACGTCCAGCATATTCCGGTGGAGGCAGGATAAATAGAAGGTCAGGTGAGCACGCTCACCTGACCTTTCTACACCATGCTTATGAGAGGGCTAGTGCGCTGCCGCACCTAAGGCGCTAGTGCGCTGCCGCGCAACAAACTGCCCACCGTCTTCGCCGTGATTTTCAGCTGCTTGATCGGGTTCATGGGCACTACCGTCTTGTAGAGGTAGCTGTCGAACGTGGCCTTTTGCACATCGAGGTCGCTGCACATCTCCACAAACGCTTCGCGAGTCGCGTCGGAGCGGTAGAACACCCGCTGCAGCACGTCGAGGACCAGGTAGGTCATGCCGTACTCTTTATCCCACTTCTTAATGTAGGACTTCAGGTCAGCTTCGGTAGGAATGGATTGACCGGCGTTGGAGCGCTCGACAATGGCCTCGGCGCACATGCGGGCCGACTTGGCGGCGAAGTAGATGCCCTCACCGGAAGACTTGGTCACAGTGCCGGCGGCGTCGCCTACCAGCGCTACGCGACCCACCACCCGGCGCGGCCGAGGATGCTCGGGAATGGGGTGCGCTTCCACCTTGATCACCTTGCCGCCCTCTAGCTTGCGGGCTGCCCGCTTGCGCAGACCCACCTGCAGCTGCTTAATGCTGGCCTGGTTGACGCGCATGGTGCCGGTGCCCACCGCGACGTGGTCATACTTGGGGAACACCCAGCCGTAGAAGTCGGTGGAGACGTCATCGCCCACGTACATCTCCGCTAGGTTCTCGTAGCGGGCCATCTTGTCCTTAGGCAGGCGGATGCGCTCTTGGAAGGCGATCGCGTAGTTATAGTCTCCGGCGTCGATGGCGCGAGCGACGCGGGAGTTGGCCCCGTCTGCGCCGATAACCACGTCAGCCTTTAGGGTGCGGATGGCCTCTTCGCCTTTGCCCTGGGAGTGGTCGGTGTAGTGCAGGGTGTAGGGACCGTCTGTGGTCTGGGGCAGCTCTAGCTTGTGGACGGTGCCGTTGATCAGCTTAGCGCCCGTGCGAGCGGCGCGATCGCGTAGGAAGCCGTCCAACACTTCGCGGCGGCACATGCCAATATACTCGCCCCCGATGCGAATGCGGATGTCGGCCACCTGATTAGAGGGAGAGATCATCTCCATCTTGGTGACGCGGCGGTCAATAATTTCTGGCGGCAGGTCAAACTCGTCGACCATGCACAGCGGAATCGCGCCGCCGCAGGGCTTGGCGTTGTCTAGCTTCCGCTCAAATAGATAGGTCTCGATACCCGCTTTAGCGAGGACTTCAGCAGCAGAGG
>JBHJHD010000003.1:0-8673 GCA_050331115.1 Elainellaceae cyanobacterium | reverse complement strand
CCCCTTACGTTGGGCTGCCCTTAAACCGCGAAAGCGTCAAGGCCGACTTGGAGCGCTGGACTGAAGCGGGAACTGAAGCCTCTTTGGACCAGCTGTTCTAAGAGATTACCGCCGGCGGCGTCATCTCGGAAGGCTATCCCGGGGGGGGCTTGCAGCGCGCCTTTGACTGGGTGAGCGACTACGTCGAGCTGACTCAGGATGAGGGGCTGATGCTGGTAGCTTATGAGGGGGGGCAGCACCTCGCACCACTCCACAACGGCATGGAGAATAATCAGGCGGTGGCCGATTTATTCATCGCCGCCAACCGGGACCCGCGCATAAAGGACCTGTACCAAACCTATCTAGAGCGCTGGTACAACCAGACGGGGGGGCTATTTGTGCACTTCTCTGATATCAGCGATCCTGGCAAGTGGGGCAGCTGGGGAGCCTTGGAGAACGTCTATCAGGAGAGCTCGCCTAAATATGAGGCGCTGCTAGAGGTCGCTTCCTTGCCCGCAGCATCGCCTGCAGCGTCCCCTTAAGTCGGCTACACCCAAGGGCAATATCGGCGGGTCATGCGCTAGAATCAGGCGGGCTGCCGAGTTGTGTATTGGATGATCCATGGGGCTAAAAAATCAGCGTCGCCTGCTGGTTGTAGCAGGCGTTGGCCTTGGGCTGCTTTTGGTCGGCGCGTCTTCGGTTAGGGTTTGGAGATCTGGCGCCGGCGCTGGAATGGGGGACGGTGGGGACGCCCAGGCGTCCTTAAACGCTGACCTCAGCGATGCCTTAGAGACTGCAAACGACAGTCCGGTGACTGCTCTAGCGGTGCAGCCCAAGGCCGAGCGCCGTCAGGCTCTAGAGGCGATCGCCGCCGGCAAGGCCAAAGAAATCACCCAGCGCGATCGCCACGAAGCCCGCTACGTTTTAGCAAGCGATCTGCTGGCCCAAAATGCTGCAGAAGAGGCGCTGGTCCATCTGAAGGGGCTAGAGCGAGACTACCCCGTGCTGGCCCCCTACGTGCTGGTTCAGCAGGCCCGGGCCTATATCCAGCTAGGCGATACCCAGACGGCTCAGAAGACTTGGCAAACGCTGCTGAAGCGCTATAGCGACAGCCCCGCCGCGGCGGAAGCTCTCTACGCGCTGGGTAACGCTGACGCCGCCGAGGCGTCCTACTGGCAGCGGGCCATTGAAGCATTTCCGGCTCACCCCCGCACCGTCGCCTGGGTACAGGCCACTTTATCGGAGAGCCCGGACCAGCCCGAGCTGCTGCTGCTATTGGCCCGCCACGCCCGCTATCTGCCCGAGTCAGAAGCCATCCTCGACAGGCTTACTGAGGAATTTGCTGATCGGCTTCAGCCCGAGGACTGGGCAGACGTGGGGTTTGGCTATTGGGAGATGCAGCGCTATGGCAGCGCGGGGAACGCCTACGCCAAAGCGCCGAAAACGGCGCTGAACCTATACCGGGCTGGCCGCGGCGCTCATCTAGACGACCGGCGGACAGACGCAATTGGCCGCTATCAGGCCCTCGGCCAGGCGTTTCCTGAGGCAGAGGAGACCGCCCAGGGACTGCTGCACCTCGCCAAGCTGGTCAAGTCTGAAGAGGCGCTGCCCTACACCGATCGCGTCGTCCAGACCTTCCCCGACCGGGCTGCGGAAGCGCTGCTGCTGCGGGCTGAGATCCTGGGGAGCCTCGATAGTCCAGAGTCGGCCCAGCAGGCACGTCAGTCCATTCTCCGGCAGCATGGTGACTCTGATACGGCGGCAGAGCTGCGCTGGCGCTGGGCTCAGCAGTCGGCAGAGGGCTCAGATTTGGTCACGGCTTGGCGCTGGGCAACGGAGCTAGTAAAGCAAAACCCCGAAAACGAATTTGCCCCTGCTGCGGCCTTTTGGGTGGGGCGCTGGGCCAGCCAGCTGGGAGAGTCGCAGGAGTCTGCGGCCGCCTTTGAGTACGTCCTGAGGACCTACCCGGAGTCGTACTATGCCTGGCGCTCGGCCACTAGCCTAGGCTGGGACGTAGGGGACTTTTCGACCGCCCGCTACAAGCAGCCCGACCTAGCCCCAGAAATAGCGCGATCGCCCCTGCCCGCTGGCTCAAAGACCCTGCAGGCCCTCTATCAGCTTGGCCAAGATAAGGACGCCTGGGCGCTTTGGCAGGTGGAGTATGACTACCCGGTGCGGCCCACCGTAGCGCAGCAGATGACCGACGGCCTGCTGCGCTTGGGGGTAGGCGACAACTTAGAGGGCATTTTTATGCTCTCTAGCCTAGACTGGCGCGCTGAGAGCACCGACGAATTTGGCGAAGCCGATGCCCGAGGTTCGCTGGCCTACTGGCGAGGGCTGTATCCCTTCCCGTTTCGGCCGCTGATTCAAACTTGGTCAATAGAGCATCGGCTCAACCCATTCTTGGTTACCGCTCTCATTCGCCAGGAGTCCCGCTTTGAGACAGAGATTCAGTCGAGCGCCGACGCCCAAGGCCTGATGCAGATCATTCCTCCCACGGCGGAGTGGGTCGCCGATCAGCTGGGGCTGTCAAATTACCAGCTTGCGAACCCAGACGACAACATCCGGCTGGGAACCTGGTATTTGAACTATACCCATCAAGAGTACGGCGATAACTCTCTGTACGCTGTCGCCAGCTATAACGCTGGGCCCGGCAATGTAGCGGACTGGATTACCCGCTTCGATACCGCTGACCCCGATCGCTTCATTAATCGAATTCCTTTCTCTGAAACAAAGGGCTACGTCCAGTCAGTTTTTGAGAACTACTGGAACTATCTGAGGCTCTACAATCCCGCAGTAATCAAGGGTCTATCCAGCTACTCTGAAGCGCACACCGATGCGGTTGATGATCTGCAGTGGCTAGATGCTCCGGCCGCTGGCGCAGTTCAGCCCGACGGTGACTCTGAAGAGCGTACTGCCGCGGGAGACGGGATCGCTGCGGGAGAGGGTTCTGCTGAGTAGCGATCTTTAGAAAACCCGGTCTCCTTCAGCCCCGCTCAGCGTCGGATTTTGTAGAAGCGGCCAGCTGCCGCTGCCCTGGGCCTTAGTCCCAGTAACTGAACCCTCTACATCCTCAGAAAAAGCGCCGGGGGAGGCTATCTCGCCGACGGTGTCTTCGGTTGCCGAAGCTTCTACTGCATCCATAGCGGCTTCCGGAGCGGAATCTAGCGCTGCGTCGTTGAACGGCTCATCCATCACCTCAGCGGGAACGCCTTTCCAAGCCGCTGCTTCGTCATCAACCTCGTCGAATTGAGTTACGAGCTCGGGCTCTGTGGCATCGTATCCCTCTCTGGTTTCAGAAGAGGGCTCGAGCTCGCCATCTACCCGTTCGTCATCTGCCCGCCCGCCGTCTACCTGGACATCCGTAGCCGCAGACCAGCTCTCAGAGCGCCTCCGCCGGGGTGTAGGCGTCTCGGCGGCCCAGGTCCGCGAAGCATCCTCTTCAAACAGCACGTCGCGGGCTAAGGATGAAGCACTACCGGGCCAGTCCTCAGAAGGCGGAAAAGCCTGGTCGCTTCCCAAGATCTCTTCAGCAAATGTTGAGGACGGGGTGGATTCGGGGTCGCTCGCCAATATAGTGCCTAAGTATCCACCTGCTAGTCCTGCCGCTGCCCCACTTGCGCAGAGCATAACAGTTATCCAATGCTGAGGCTTGCCCATAGCCGTCTCCACGTACCCAACGCATGGCCGAAATTCACACCGTTACCAAGATACTTCAAAAAGCTTAAGATTTCTCAAAAAGTGGTCAATTCCTAGCTCAATTCCCTAGGAAAACGATCGCAAATAAACTGACGGGCCTGCGCCTCCCCCACAACCTCGCCATCTAAAACGGCGTCCCGCAGCTGGTTGAGCATCGTTTTGAACTGGATTCCTGGCTTGTAGCCCATTTCTTTGAGATCGTTTCCGTCCAGCGGCAGGTCAAGATTTGCCCACACCGTTAGGTAGCGCCAGATGAGGCGGCGCACCGGACGCGAGGCGCGGGCGCAGACGAGCGCGAGCATTGCCAGACCGTGAGGCCGGAGCTGAGCGCAGGCCTCGCTGGGCCTAAGGCCGGACCTGAGTGCTTGCGCCAGGTGCGCTTCAGCTTGGCCTAAATGCTGCAGCCGCTCGAGGGCATCTGCCGGCAGCTGCAGGTGGGCAGCCACGTCCCGGCGCTCTGAAGGGGGAATATGGGCCAGCAGCACCTCTAGGAGCACTTGCCAATGGTCGAGCTGGCGGCTGTGGTCAAAGCGGGTCAGCCCTTGGTGGGCCAGCCGCAGCTGTCGCCAGAGATCAGGGGAAAGCGCCAGCGCGGGATGTAGACACTGCAGTGCGTCTAAGTCCCCGAGCATCTGCACGGCGCTGCGCCAGTAGGGGGCCTCCAGCACGTATTTCAGCTCACGCCGCAGACGGGTCTGCAGCGCTGGCGTCACCTCCATTTTTGCCTGCACCCGCTGATAGATGCCGCTGGCGATCGCATGGCGGATATAGCCTTCGGTCTGCGCTTCGATTTGAAAGCCGAGGCGCACCGCAAAGCGAACGGCGCGAAAGATGCGGGTGGGATCTTCAATGAAGCTGTTGGCGTGCAGCACCCGCATGAGCCCCTGGTCTAGGTCGGGTCGACCGCCGAAGAAATCGAGCAGCCGCCCGGCCCGGGGCGCGGTGAGCTGGACTGCGAGGGCGTTAATGGTGAAGTCGCGGCGGTACAGATCCTGGCGGATGGAGCTGGCTTCCACCTCGGGGTTGGCGGCGGGGTAGGGGTAAAACTCAGTGCGGGCGGTGGCGATATCGAGCCACAGGTCGCCCAGCTCGGGGTCGCTGTGCCACAGCAGCGCGGCGGTTTGAAATTGGCCGTGCACCTGCAGCCGCGTTTGGGGATAGACCTGCTGCAGCGCTTGGGCCAGCTCTACACCGACGGCGCTATCGGCGGCCCGATGGAAGCCGTCCACCACCAGGTCAATGTCTTCTAAAACCAGCGTCCGGTTGGCCCGCTGCGCCAGCAGCAAATCTCGCACCGCGCCCCCCACCACGTAGAGCTGCCAACCCCGCTGCTCTGCCGCCGCTGCCGCCTGCATCAGCAGCTTCCATACCGCCGGGCTGAGGCGATCGCGCAGGGCCTGCTGCAAGGGCTGAGGCAGCCGGCAGTGGGCCCCCTCCAGCCGCTTGCGATCGCGCAGGGTCTGGTGGAGCTGGCGCAGCACGTCGGTGCGGGTGACGATGCCCACCAGCTGATCGCCCTCTAGCACCGGCAGCCGGCCGACGTCGTGGCTCACCATCAGCGCTTCGATGTCGGGCAGGGTGGTCTCTGGGGTAATGGTCTTGATCTCTTGGGTCATAAACCCTTTTACGGGGGCGTGGCCAAGGTTGTGGTGTAGGGCGATATCGATGTCGCGGCGGGACACTATTCCCACCAGCTGATCGGCCGCGTCGACCACGCACAGCCCCGAGTGGCCGTAGCGCAGCACAGTGCGCTGCGCTTCACTGATAGAGACCTGGGGGCGGACCGTACGCACCGGAGAGGACATCAGCTCGCGGGCGGTCATGGGTGGGGGAAGCTGCTGCCGAATCTGATCGAGCAGCTTCCCCAGCACCGCTTCTCGGTCTGCGTTCTTTAGGGTGACGGCGGCGGCGCGAGGATGTCCGCCCCCGCCCAGGTCGGTGAACAGCTGCCCCAGGTCGATGGCCTCTAGCTGCGATCGCCCCAGCAGCCCCACCCGAACTCGGCCAATCAGTACAAGCCGCTGATCAGATTTCTCAGGGTGCTCTGGCCTGACGGGGTACTGGGCCGCCAGTATGAGCACATCGCTCTCTAAAGGGCTCAGCAGCCGCGCCGCGAGGGTCGACAGCCCGGGGACCTGCTCACCCAGGTCTAGCCGCACCACCGAAAGCGCAATGTCGTTGACCTGCTCGGTCTCGGCCCGCTGTAGGGCCTCACTCAAAAGCGACTGCAGCGCCGGCGAAAAGCTGGGCTCGACGTACTCGGCAATCACGTTGAGGCTGACCCTAGGCATCAGCCAGGCCAGCGCCGCCGCGTCTCGGGCGGTGGTGTGGTCGAAGGTGAGCGACCCCGTATCTACGTGAATTCCCAGAGCCATCACCGTCGCCTCTGCCTCGGTAAGCGCCACCTGCTGCCGCTGCAGGGCTTCGACAATCAGCGTCGTCGCGGCCCCTACGGCTTCGATGTGGCGATCGCTCCAGTCAATCGCGCCGTCTTGGGCATCCTCAAGGTCGCCTGGCCCAGCGGCAGCTAATCCAGCGGCAGCCAATCCGGCCCCAGCTGATGCGCCGTAGTGATTTGTGCTGTGGTGATCGTAAACGACGGTGGTGACCTGGGGTAGATCGAGCCACGGCCCGGCGCTGCCCAGGCGATCGCGCTGGGCTGTGTCTACCACAATCAGCCGCCGAATGGCCTGTGGGTCAACGGCCCGTCGCTCCACAATGGCGTAGGCGTCGCGGTGAAGCGCCAGAAATTCTCTCACGGTGGGATGTGCACCCCCCGTAAGCACTAGTTTGGCGCCGGGGTAGAGGCGCGTGGCCCCCACGGCGGCCCCGAGGGTGTCGAAGTCAGCGGTGGTGTGACACAGCACAACGTCCATATCGATTTGGTCCTTTGAGAAGGGGGCGATGTGTCTAAAGAGACACAGAGAAGGCACATCTATGCAACATGTTTACCTGGGCAGATTCGCTATGATTGTCTTGAGCTTACTTAATTTGCTGCCCGATAATATTTTCCGGGCAACTTTTTATGCCTGCCCCTGAAAGATTTTTTTCCAGGTTGGGTAAGTTATCACCTATGTGCGGGCCGGTTGTCATCTATTGCGAGAGCGAAAGCCACTATGTCAATTCGTAGGCGTCGTCAAACACCATCGCAGGAACGTCCCCGTCGCTCCCAACAGAGGAAGGGCGGCTTATACGCTATGGGCTCTAAGCTAGGGCGATCGCTCGCCCGGACGCTGCTTCGGGTGCTGTTCGTGATGCCAAGGCGGCTCGCGCAGCCTGCCCAGGCTGGCTTTATCTTGCCAACGGTGGTGCTGCTGCTGTTGGTGGTGTCGCTGACGGTCGGGTCAATTACGCTACGTACCTTTACCCGAACTACCCAGGCCATTGGCGATCGCCAGCAGCAGGTGATTTACAACGCGGCGACGCCCGCCATCGACCGCGCCAAGGCGAAGCTGGAGTATCTGTTCAGCCAGGATGACCGCATGCCCAGCGGCACGCCGGGTGAGAATTTTCTGATGGGCATGATGGCCAATGACAATCAACCGCGTGGTGGACCTGCGGTGGCGCAAAAGACAGAAGCGCTGACCAGCGGCGTGTTGGCCAATCCCTACGACTTTGAGCGCGAGACCCCTATTGAGCTAGACGGCAATCCGGCAACCCGCGACAATGCCTGGCAGTTTCCTGTAGACAGCGACGGTGACGGCACCGACGACACGGTGATTGCCTACTCCATCGTGTTTCAGACGCCTGCTGATCTCAACGAGTTATCCAAGCAGCTTCCTGCAGAAATTGAGGCCAGAGCCGACGTACTTGAGGTGAAAAACGGGCCGCTGAGCTCAACGGCGGCGGCGAGCACGGGCTGCTCTAGCGTGGGGGCTTCGGCGGTAGGCGATGGTTGGTTCACATCCGGTGGTAGCGACCCGAGCAAGAATTTTCAGGTGAATGCGATCGCCATCCCCGGCACTCTAAACGCTAACGGCACCTTGAACACCGCCAACGCTCTCGCTACAATCGCGACGCTCGAATTCCAGCAGGACCGCAAGATAGAGCCGGGCAATAAATGGGGCGCTTGGTTCCGCAACGACCTCGAAATCACCCCTGGTGTAGAATTTCGCTGGAATGGCGCTATGCACACCGAGGGCAACCTAATCATCGGCGAAGGTCGAAACAAGGTCGACCCGTTTAGAGCTTTCCTAATTAGCTCTACGGACTCCTGCCTGAACACGGCAGCGTCCGACTCTGAAATTACCATTGGTGAACCGCCTGTCAACGAAAACGGCGGCGTGAACTTTCAGGCGCAGGTGATCAGCGGCAGCGTTGCTGCGCAGACTTATGACCAAACCTCGCTAGTTCATGTCTTTGGCAATGCCGATCCAGGGGCGAATCCACCCCAGCTAGCGCCTGGATCTGATTCGCTCGCGGGGAATGCAAATGCTGCGCAAGTCGCAGATCTGGCCCTAGACCCGATAAGGCTGCTGACGGAGGGCATCTCCGTCAACCGGAGTGGGCAGCCAAACAGGGCCCCCGCCTGGACAACGCCCGACGACACGCCGGAGATTGAGGCGCGTATTACCAACCAGTCTCAGGATCAGCCGCTAGTGGGTGACTCCTACCGGGCCGACAACCGCCAGGGCCCCCAACCCCGCTACTCAAATGACATCACTATAGGCGCGGTCGGTATTCCAGCAGGCAATCCTGACCTGGTCAATGATGGTTTGCCGGGCGACTCAGACGCCGGCCTTGACGGCTACTGGGAGCGTCGGGCGAGAAACGAAGGCATGCGCGTTGTCGTGGGGCAGCGTCTGCAGCTTGGCGATCCCTACGGATGGACTGGAACAGATGAATCTCTCTATCCTTTCGATCAGTGCGTTCCCACCAATAACCTGGGCTGCCACGAAAATCGCCAGCGGCGATCGCTCTCTGACTACTTGGCGGCGGTCCAGTCTACGGCGATTTACCACGCTGCCGTAGGCGCTAACGATGACGATCTGCCTC
>JBHJHD010000002.1:0-42298 GCA_050331115.1 Elainellaceae cyanobacterium | reverse complement strand
TACATCAGTACGCCAGCCGGCAGCGGGAAAAACAGGAACATACCGGAAAACAGGACAGGCGTGATCTTATTTACGGTGTCCTGCTGAGGGTTGCCCGAGCTGCCGCCGCTGCCCGAAAGCAGTTGGTTGACGTAGAGGCTGAGGCCAAAGAACAGAATCATGCTGAGAATATCCCAGTTGATGCTGCCGTTCTCACCCGTGACGCCGACGCGCCCAAGGGCCTGAATGAACAGAAATCCTTTGTTGGCCGCCAGTCCAGGCACCTCGCCCTTGAGCGTGACCTGTCCCGGCGCTAGCGCCTCTAGGTTGCCGTTTTTATCGAAGCTCACTAGCTCGCTGCCGGAGGTTACCTCCCAGGATGGCGCCAGGTCTGAGTCTGGATACTCCTCGACCAGCTGATTAAGCTGGGTACCGTCTTCAGCCTGGAACTCTAGGCTGGTCTTCTCACCCACCGCAAGCCGGGTGCCGCCCGGAATTACGGCCATCAGCGGTACGTGAACGCCGTCAGTAATATAGATGCTTTTGGACTTTGAAACATAGGCCTGGGGCTGAATTTGCTCAATTTGCGCCTGGGGTAAGATGTCGAGGTCAACCGTGTAGTCAATGTCGGCAAACGGCGATCCACGTAGGGTAGCGAACAGGGCAAAGAGAATTGGCATCTGCAGCAGGACGGGAAAGCAGCCAGCCAGCGGGTTGCCGAACTCTTTGTAGATCTTCGACATCTCCTCCTGCTGCTTGGTGGGGTCGTCTTTGTACTTCCCCTGAACCTCCTTAACTCGCTTCTGCATGACGGGATTGGCGACCTTCATGCGGCGCATGTTTCGAATCGAACCTGCGCTCAGTGGATAGAGCGCAAACCGAATCACTAGCGTTAGCGCAACAATCGCTAAACCGTAGCTAGGCACAACCCCGTAGAAAAAATCCAGGATCGGCAACATGATGTTGTTCGAGAGAAATCCAATACCAAAATCCATGCGCTTTATTGATTAGTTACGATTGCTCACCTGCACAAGAGGCCAACTGCCCCTAGTCTAGTCTATGTCTAATCTGTTCAGGCCGCGGCCCAGGTATACAGAGTATTTTTGTCTATAATCTCTGCGTTTTTATATCGTTGGACCCGCTGACCTGACATAGACCAAGGATTGGGAGCCTCTAGCTCTGACCACCTACGGCACCGCTGGCGTTTTTGGCGCGAGGGGAAAGCTTGTCGTTGATGTAGTCGTAGATGTTGCGAAACTTCGGAACTGCCCGCAGCTCTAAGCGACTGCCGTCTTTGAGGGTAATAACCATGTCACCCCAGGCTCCAAGGCCCCGAGGGACTGTAACAATGCTCGCGACCTCAGAGTAGATAATGTCTGAGCGATCGCGGCCCATCCAGCCGCCGGTCACCGAAATGCGGCGGTTTGTAACCCGATACCTCAGCCAAATTGCCCTGGCGATCGCCCCTACCGTTAACGGCAGACAGATTACGGTAAACCCCAGCAAAACATTAATGATTAGGTCTCCCACGTGGGGACCGCCCTCAAAGTACACCTCTTCCCGAATGGCCATGGATCACCTCAGCGCGCGTCAATAACTGTTCCAATTCTCCCAGAAACTGCCAATAATCGCACTCAGCGGCTGCGGAGCGAGCGCTGATAACAATTAACCAGCCCCCCGACATCCTTGGAAGAAGCTGCTTCACAGCGGCCTGGACCTGCCGCCGAATTCGGTTTCGCACCACGGCGCGCTTGCTGACTTTGAGGCTGACGGCCACGCCCACCTTGCTTGGCGCTAGCCGTGAAGCTGCCCCCAAATGGCTGCCTGAATCCGGCACTTGGCGCAACAAATCTGGTGTCTGACGCAGCGTACGCAGTACAAAATGGTGCGCACTCAAGCGCTTGCCCCGCCGATAGATACGGTCAAATTCTTGGCGACGCTTGAGCCGATGGACGGATGGAAGTGCCACAGCGCCTAAATTCTAGCGCAGCCCAAACCGCTATTTTGAAACGGATAGACGGGCACGCCCCTTCTTCCGCCTCGACGTGATCACGCGACGGCCGTTGTGGGTGCGCATCCGCACCCGGAAACCTGAGACGCGCTTGCGCTTGCGACTGGTTCCCCCTAGCGTACGCTTGGTCATGGAAGCCTCCCCTAGCCTAAAAATAAACGACGGTCTACTACTATATCACGCCCGGAAAAATCCCCGCTGGCGTAACCGCCGCTGCGGGGAAAATGCGCGCTGTGACGCGCTCTACGGCCGCTGACGCCGGCTTAGTCCGTCTGCCGTCCGAAGCTGAGAATCCAGGTACCCACGTACTGAGGCGGGATCACGTCTCCCGGAGCGCGTACGAGCGCATTGAAGTAGTGGGTGCCAGTGCGCCGCGGGTTGCGCACGTTTGAAAACACGATTTCAACCCGGCTGAGAGCTGGAATAGGCTCTAGCGGCACGATTTCTACAAAGCGATCCTCTTCGTTCCAGGTCACTTCCTCCAGAGGAACGGCGTCGCCGCTGATGCGGATCTCAATGTCTTCGGGATCGAAGATGCCCTCGTAGGTGTCTGGATAGGTGACCACGAACAGGCCACCTGCGGTCTCCAGCTTTTCGGCCGGGATGCGGAGGTGGTAGCGATCGTAGCGGTTGATTCGACCGCCGTTGTCGAGGCGATAGCCCAGTTCATACCCACTGTCAACGCCGCTAAAGATGGTGAATCCAGGCAGACCTTGAGCAAAACTCACCGTTGCCCAAGATCCGGCAAGGCAGCCTGCCGCAGCGATCGCGGCCAAGGCGCGGCGAACAACGGGTTGGAGGGGTGTAGCTCGTAGAGTCATAGCTGATGTATTAACTGCGTTAGTTTGACAAAGAATTACTACCTAAGTAGAAAAGCCGTAGATAAACGATGCTACATGGGGGCATTCCTGCGCCGGAGCGCACCCTCGCACGTTTAGTTCTGGCCACACACTTATCGATGACTGTATCAGATCTTCCACGGCACAGAATGCCCCTGGTGTGGGGCATTCTGAACTGGCACCTTGGTTGGTAATTATTTGTTTGGACAAAGCTGCTGTTTCAACAGAGCGGCGCTTACCCGTGGCGGCTTTGATGCCACTGCCAGGCGTGGGCAATGATATCGGTGACGTCGGTGTAGCGAGGCTGCCAGCCCAAAATCGACTGCGCTTTCTCCGCGCTGCCGACTAGCATTGGGGGATCACCGGGGCGGCGATCGCACTCAATGGCTTTGATGGGTTTGCCCGTAACGCGGCGGGCGGCGTCGATAATCTCGCGAACGGAAAAGCCGCTTCCGTTGCCCAGGTTGAAGGCGGTGCTGCTGTTGCCGTCGAGCAGATACTGGATGCCTCGAACGTGGGCGTCCGCCAGATCGCACACGTGGATGTAGTCCCGAACGCAGCTGCCGTCGGGGGTGGGATAATCTGTGCCGTAGATAGAAATGGCCTCCCGCTTACCCAGCGCCGTCTGCAGCACGAGGGGAATCAGGTGGGTCTCGGGGTTATGGTCTTCGCCGAGCCGACCCTCTGAGTCAGCCCCAGCCGCGTTGAAATAGCGGAAGCACACCGAGGAAAGCCCGTAGGCTTTATCGAAGTCGGATAGGATGTGCTCCACCATCAGCTTGGTCATGCCGTAGGGGTTGATGGGGTCTTGGGGATGGTCTTCGACCAACGGAATTGACTTTGGCATGCCGTAGGTCGCGCAGGTGGACGAGAAGACGAACTTCTTCACGTCAGCAGCAAGCATCGCCTCTAGCAGCGTCAGGGTTCCTACGACATTGTTGCGGTAGTATTTCGCCGGATCTGTTACCGATTCGCCGACGAAGAGATAGGCTGCGAAATGCATTACCGCCGCGATGTCGTGCTCGGCGAACAGGCGATCAAGCAGCTCGCGATCGCTCGTGTCCCCCACGATCAGGGGCGTCTTGAGAACGGTCTTCACGAGATCCTCATGGCCGTACTCAAGGTTGTCTAAGATGATTACTTGGTATCCGGCCTGCTGGAGGGACATAACGGCGTGGGAGCCGATATAGCCGGCTCCACCGGTAACGAGAATAGTCGGCGCTGCGTCTGACATAAGATTTGTCCTGTAAGAATTAAAATATGAAGTGGTCAGTACCGGGCGCTGGTAAATAATGGCTCTGGTCAAGGACAATTAGTCCACCAGCTGAACGCGATTGAGCCTGACAGAATCCGCAATCTGGTTGATGCGAGCCGACTCATCAGCTGATGACGCCTGGTTGGCGAGCAGGCGAGTCATCAGCTGAAAATACTCGTACCGGCTGATTTTCCCTGTAGACTCAATCTGCGCTAGTCGCGCTTGAATTTGCTCGGATGACGCGCTCTGGTGAAGTAATGACATGGTGAAAACAAGCGTGCAGTAGGCCAACGGTTGTAGGCTACATATCGCCAAGCTCATCCCAGCATCCGGGCTGGCAGGGCGCTAGGCTAAGCGGCACTGGGTGCCTACTATGAGCAACTTTATCCGGGCTTTGGCAAACGCTGAGTAAGATTCGGGTGAAGATTCCGTAAATACAAGCCGGCATGAGAGTTTACAAGACTGGTGTGCAGCACCAGGGTTCCCAAAGCTCAAGTCGTTTCGCAACGCTAGGTCTTCAAGCTGCTTGTCCAATGCGGCTCACCCCCCCAGGAGAAGCCCCCCCCCAGGAGAAGATTGAACTCGCGTTAAGCTAGGGCGCAGATGACTCGCCTACACAATCTCCCCGTGAATATCTATCGTCTTCCGGTATTGTCCGATAACTATATCTTCTTGCTCCACGACCCCGAGGACGGCACCGCTGCCGTGGTTGATCCGGCTGAATCAGGGCCGGCGTTAGACAGGCTGCAGTCCCTCAATGCTGAGCTGGTCGCCATCTTTAACACCCACCACCATAGCGACCACGTTGGCGGCAACGCCCGGCTGCTTAAAGCGTTTCCCAATGCCGTGGTTTACGGTGGCGATCGCGATCGCGGCCGCATTCCTGGTCAGCAGGTCTATCTCAGCGAGGGCGATCGCGTTTCCTTTGGGGGACGATCGGCCCAGGTCTACTTTGTGCCAGGCCATACCAGGGCCCATATCGCTTACTACTTCGAGCCTGCAGGGGAAGACGTGGGCCAGCTCTTCTGCGGCGACACGCTGTTTGCCGGGGGCTGCGGACGGCTATTTGAGGGCACCCCAGCGCAGATGGTGGCTTCACTCTCGAAGCTGCGATCGCTGCCGGAGGAGACTCGGGTGTGGTGCGCTCACGAGTACACCCTCAATAACCTACAGTTTGCCCTGACGGTGGACGGCGACAACTCGGCGCTGGCGCAGCGGCTTGAGCGGGTTAAGGCAGCCCGCCAGGCTGGAGAGGCTACTATACCCTCGACCATCGGCGTAGAAAAGCGGACCAACCCTTTCTTGCGCTGGGACGAACCGGCCCTTCAGCAGCGAGCCGGGATGCGATCGCCGGCCAGAACCTTCGGTAAGCTGCGGGGCATGAAGGACCTGTTCTAGCGGGCTTTTGGGGCGCTTTTTAGGTGGCGCTTATCTGGAAGCCTCCCCGCTACGATCCTGAAAGAAAAACAGGGGATGAATGAAGCTATATCCCGCCTGCTTTAGCTTTTCGTTGGACACCCGAGCATTGTAGGGTCGCGTGCTGCGCGCAGCCGGGTTCCACTGCACCGGCGGCAGATCGTTGGCCTGCATCACGTGGTGCAGCAGCTCGCCTGTGGTAGGCGGCGCATCCTGCACCAGATTATAGAGACCGCTGAGCCGCTGGCGGCGAGCAAAATCGATCGCCTCGACGATGTCGTCTAGGTGCACCCAATTGCTGGCATCGTCGCCGGCTCCTGGTCGCGTTGTGTCCGCTGCGCGGCCAAAGATTTTGGCTAGCTCTCGCCCTGGGCCGTAGATGCCCCCCAGCCGCAGTACGCATACTGAGCGACTAGCGGTCGCCAAATCCAGCAGTATCCGCTCTGTTTCGGCCAAAATCTCCCCGTTTTTGTTGACTGGAGATATTTCGTCCGCTTCGCTCACCCAGGCCCCTTGGCGATCGCCGTAGACCGCGTAGCTGCCGGTGTAGATCACCTGGGTAATTGGGGTATCGGGCAGGACCGTCGCCAGACTTTTCGCCGTCTCTAGATAGGTCTGCCGGTAGGCGTCTGACCGGGGAGCCCCGACGCTGACCAGCAAAACCGCTTGATCTTGAAGCAGCGAGACCAAAGCAGGGCGATCGCTCCCTTTGATTAGCGCGGTCTGCTGGGCCAGGGTTTCCAGCTGTGAGAGGCGGCTTGGGGTGGTGGTGGTGGCGGTGACCACGAGCCCCTGATCCTGCCAGCGGCGGGCCACAGCCTCGCCCACATAGCCACAGCCCAATATGGTTGCGTTTGAAGTTGTCATTACGTCATCGCTCAGCCTTTGTAGAAATTCTGACAGATTCTGGGCCTGCCCAAACCCGTCCCTGGTTTGGCCTGGGAAATTACGGAATTCTTGTCGCTCAAGCGCCAAAGACCTCCGGTCTTTTGGGTGAACTTCCGTTGGCGATCGCCAGCGCTCACCTGCCATAGTGCGAGGCATCTGCGATATGGGACGTTGGCTCAGGGCTGGGCTATTAGGGGAGCATCGCTGTGGTCAGAGGGTTAAGGCGGCTTTGCTGCAATATTAAGCGCTTTTGGTGCCATATCATTGAGCGCCTGCAGCGCTGGGCAATTGCTGCCGGAGAGAATCTGCTGAGACGGCTGCAGCGGCGCTATTTTGGACGCTGGCGATCGCGATGCGGCAGCCCAGGTCAAAGCGATTGTCGACGCCAAAGACCGGGTTTGACCCATAGGCGGCCGACAGAGCTAGGCTTCATTTTGCCCACCACGACGCTGCTGCTGCTGATCGTCTCGCTGTCGGTGGGGGCGATGGTGCTGCGGGCTTACGATCAGGCCGCGGGCACAGGGCGCGATCGCCAGCGGCAGGTAGTGGTCAATGCCGCCTCTCCCGCTGCAGATCGGGCCAAGGCGAAACTGGACTATCTGTTCGACCGGCGCAGCGACCCCCGGCTTCCGGTAGGCGTCCCCCACCAGGATCGGCTACAGCAGATGCTGCTGAATCAGAGTGAGCCCCGGCTCGCGCTGGCAGAGCCGCCCACCGCTGATCCCTACACCTTCCCCGATGAGACTCGCCTTGATATCGACGGTGACGGCGCGCTAGACAACGCCTGGCGCTACCGAACGGGTGAAGATGGCGATGCGCTTGATAGCGGTGCGCCTAATAACAGCGCCACTAATAGCAGTGCGACCGTAGTGTACGGCATCTGGCTCCGCCAGCCTAGCCCAGGGGATACACCCTCAGCGGCGGAGCGTGCCTATCACGGGCTAGTCCGCCACGGGCCGCTCAGCGCTGAAGAAGAGCCCCTCTGCCGGCCTCGCTATGCCGGGCTGGCAGAGGCCTACGCTGCTGCTGGCTGGCGCAGTGAACTCGACCATCCCTCCCGGTACCGCAAAAACATTCAAATCGACGTCTACGTTTTGCCCGACCGCGCTGGGTCCGTCACGACGCTGGAGCTTCAGCAGGAGCGACAGGTGTATCAAGGCTTTCCCTGGGGAGCCTGGTTCCAGGATGACCTGGAGCTAAGCTCTGAGGAGCCGCTGGTTATTAACGGGGCTCTGCATACCCAGGGCAGCCTAATCGTCGATTCTGACGATGCGATCGCCCTGCTGCCCGCTAGTACACCTGCCTCTTGTCTGTCTGATGCCTCAGCGGATCGGCTGACCACAGGGCGCAGTCTGCTGAATGAATTTGACAATCGGCATGATCGGCCACAGCATAATCGGCATGCTCGCTCGCGACATGAAGGATACGGCATTGCGGGCAGTATCGACCGCGATCGCTTCGGCGGCAGAGCCACACTGTACGACAGGGCCAGTGCGACAGCAGCGCTCACTGCGGCCACCGACGCCCTGGAAAGCGGTGCTCAGCACCCCACCGATCTACTGCTGGACCCGCTGGAGCAGCTCACGGCGGCGCGGCAGACCTATCGCGGCGGAAACCTAGCTGGCCAGCGGCACGAGCCGCCAGACCGCATTGCGACCCGCCTCTACCCCAAGCACCAAGACCTACCCCTAACCGCCGATCGCTTTCGCGCTGACGACCGCTACGGCCCTGCCCCCGTCATCGGTGGCCGACTCATTCCCGGAAAAATCGGGGAGCCGATTGTCGGCGATCGCCTTTTGGATGGACCAGTGCCGCTGTCTGACGCGCGGCTGACGCGCAATGCTCTAGACCAAAGCGCCAGCGCCATTGACGAGAGCACCTGGGTGGGGCTAGACGGCTATTGGGAACGGCGCGCCCGGGCCGAGGGACTGCGGCTCATCGTCGGGCAGCGCCTGCAGCTGGGGGCATCCACGCCGCCCTGGCCCGGCTGCCCCAGCAGCGCCCGCCAGCGCTGCCACGAAGCCCGCCAGCGGCGATCGCTCCAGGATGTTCTGGCGGCCGTACAGTCCACGCTAATCTACCCCGCTCATGCCCCAGAGCCCGACCGGCCTGCGGCTTGTCTGCTCTCCACGGTTCATCCTGGCACCGCCGCCACCCTGACGGCGAGCAGCACCTTCATCGATCGCGCTACCCTGCTCAAAGACGTGCTGCCGCCCGGCTTCTACACCGGCAAACCCATCCTCAGCGACCTATTTCGGGGGCGAGGCACCAACGGCTGGGAATACGACGCCCTGCCGGCTACGGTACGTACCGAGGCCGACTTTGAGCGGGCGATCGCGGCCAACCGTCCTTTGGGTCAGGCGCTGCGCAACCTGGCGCACTTCGCGGGCGATCCCCTGGGGGGCAGCCCCTCCTTCACCCCGGCCGACAACGCGCTGACAGAGCCCGTTCACCCCTACCCCCTGCTGGCAGCCTGGGGAGACTTTTCGCTGCTGAGGCGCATCTTGACCAGACTCGACCGCCCTGGGGCAACGTCCTACCGCCAGCTCAGTCCCGCCGACAAAACAACCCTGCACTCGGCGGCCTGTAGCTTGGGCATCCTGGCCTATAACGTCGGCTACCTGTCCCAGATGGCCTACCCGACCGCTGATGCCGCGCCCGACCTGCTGCGGCAGCTAATTGACGCGCTCAGCGCGCTACCGGCCAGTTCCACAGCCCTTAACGCTCCAGCCCTTGACGCTCCAGAAGCAGCGCTATCCGCACTGCGGCGGCAGACCGGCGTCCCGCTCGAAGTCATTGCCCTCGCCGAAACCATCGCCCTTAAAGAACAGGTCCACCGCGATCGCCGTCAGGGTTTCGCCGCTGGCCGAGTTGAGAGTGGCCTAGATAGCCTGGACGCAGCGCTGCAGCGGCTCATCCCGGCTCAGCCCGCCTTTCCGGCGCTGCAATACCTCTTCCCACTCCCCCACGAAACGGCGGCTGGCCAAGAAGAAGGCAGCGCACCCCCCTGGCGCGCTCGCTACATTGTCCCGCGCAACCAAGGCTGGCGCTATCGTACCCTTGACCTGACTGACGATGCCGTTCTGCAGGAGGTCGCCATTGCCCCCCGCCCGCTGTCAAACTGGCAGCTCCCCCATACCCCCGAGAGCGCCGGTGCCGTACTCAGCGATCGCGCCCTGTATCTCAGCTGCGAGGGGGCGGCCTGCAGCGGCAGCCCGGGGCGGGTGAGGCTGGCCGTCAAGGATGCGGCGCTGTTCGACGGCCGGGAGATGCTGCTGGCGCGGGTGCTCGATTTGGATTTGGACCTGCTGCGCCAGTCGCAGGTGGGGGGTCGAAGCTGGCTACCGGACAGCGGTATCGTCTACGGATTCCGGGAAGACGCCGTGGGAGAAGACGGCATCACCAGGCCAGCCCGGCAGACCTGGTCGACCTGCAGCCGCCATAGCGCCCTGACCAATCCCGGGGCCGGCTGCCGCACTGGCGCGGCAGCCGCAAGCGCGACCGACCCACCCCTCAGCGATCGCGCCATCAGCCCTAAGCCCGTAGACGGCATCCCCGACCCCGACCGCCGCCCCTATGGGTTTCGCCTGCGCAACGGAGCCCGGCTGGCTAGAGGCGGCCATGCCCAGGGGCTGTCGTTCATCACCGACAACCCGGCCTACGTCATGGGGCCGTTTAATCTGCACCAGAAGGCGGGATGCCAGGGAAACTGTTCGCTGGCCGAGTTTCGAGAGCTGCTGCCCTCAAATCGTCTCTATGGCCCCCGAGAATTTTATCGACGCCACAGCCTCGACCCGCGCTTCGCTGATCCTCGGCAGGACGACTGGCGCGCCAGCGAAATCGTAGCTGACAGCGTCACGGTGCTGTCTGAGCAGTTTTGCGACGGCAGCGTTGAGGACGGCTGGGTCACCGCTGGCTTGGCCCAGCCGCGACTCCCCCACGACGTTATGGCCGCCTACGGCTGCCGCAACCGCGATCGCCGCACGTCCTTCTTAAACCAAAACCGTCCGCGATCGCGCCCGCCCGCTCCGGCGGGTGGCGATCCTTGGCAGCGCGCCGTGGCTGAAGATCTGGCCTCCCCCATCGTGATCTCTGCCCAGGGCAACCCTGTCCTCAAGGGCGGCACAGACTACGCCGGAAACTACGGCTCATTCCGCGACCCGAAGCCGCTGATCCGCGCTCAACCCCAGTCACTGAACGCCGTTATTGTCAGCGGCATGGTGCCCTCAATCCCGCGTCAGGCGTCAGGCGGACTGGTGGATCAGCTGCGGCGACTGGAAAACTGGGAGACAGTGACCTTTAGCGGCGCTTGGGTGCAGCTGGGATACAGTCGCTACAGCACGGCCCCTTTTGATCAAGACGCCTGGGAGACAGGGCGGCCAAAGCCTGCGCGCTACGACGCCTACCAAGCTTTAGCCCGGCCCCACTGGCGCTATGATGTCGCCCTGCAGTACGGCACTGCGCCGCCATTTGTCAGACCGCTAGAGACGGTGGCGGCTAACCCCCGCAGCGAGTTTTACAGCATCCCCGCTGCCGCTGACCCCTACATTGCGATATTGTGCCGCGCCGCTGGCGGCGGTCGCTGCCGCTAAGCTCTACAGGCCCTATGCTTGCTCATGTTCAACGCGCTATGCAACGACGCTCAGCGCATCGGCAATCTCATCCGCGCACCGGTACTCCCCCTGCACCAGTCGATGCATGACCTGCTGTAGGGGCTGAGGCATCTGCGGAATAGCGGTAGGGTTAAGGCAGTAGCGATTATATTGGCGATCGCAAAACCGCAGTGGATTTTGGCCGCTTATCAGATAAGCCAGCGTGACGGCAATGGGGTAGAAATCAACCTGGGGGTGGGCATTGAAGTCGAGCTGCCCCGGCGCTACAAATCCAGCCGCGCCGACGGCCTTAATTCGCTCTAGCACCAGCGCCTTGACCGTTCCAAAGCCAATCAAAGCCAGCTCTCCGGAGGTGCGGCAAATCAAATTAGCGGGCTCGATGTTGCGGTGGAATACAGGTGGGGTGAAGCTGTGGAGGTGAGCGAGGACTTTGCACAGGTCCGCCATCCAGGCCACTGCCTGACGCAGCGGTACCGCGCCGTGGGTCATAACATGCTGGGCGAGGCTACAGCCCTTAACATGCTCCATGACGACGTAGGGCTGCTGCTCGACCCAAAACTGCTCTATCACCTGAGGAATCTTGGGATGCTCAATCTGTCGGAGTAACTCAGCCTCCATTTGCAGCGCTGCCCCAGCAGTTTCGTTACCCACCCAGCTGGCATTGAGGGTTTTGAGCACCACGGTCCGGCCTGAGGCCTCAGCGAGATACGTAATGCCGACGTCCCCCTGGCCTAAAATTTGGCGAATGCAGTGCCCCTCAACCGTCTGCCAAGCGGACTCGCTGTCACCGTTGCTGAGCTGCGCGCCGTTGTTAGGCTGGGGACTGTCAAGCTGAGCGCTATTGGGCCGGAGGCTATTGAACTGAGGCCGATGGCTGGGGATAACGGTCACCGACTGACTGATATTGACAGCGATCGCCGTGGTGCTGGGTTCCTCTGTGGCGCTGGGTTCCTCTGTGGCGCTGGGTTCCTTCGTGGCGCTGAGTCCCTCCGTGGCGCTGGGTTCCTCCGTGGCCGCGGGCTCGTCCAGCGGTGGGTCAAGCAAGCCTGGTGCGGGGAAGCGCCCGATGGGCTGATCGTTGAGTAAGTTTCTGGGTAGGTCGGCGATCGCCTCTGGACCTAGGCGAATCTGAATGTTTGGGCCAGAGCGGGCCAGGCGGATGACCGCGCCGTCTGTGGCGGGTATCTTCGCCACGCGCTTGCCGTCGACGTAGGTGCCGTTGGTTCCCAGATTGATAATTTCCCACTGATCTGAGTGATCCAAAACGCGGCGTAGCTCAACGTGATAGCGGGAAACTACGGCGCTGTAAAGGATCACGTCATTGTCTGTGGAGCGCCCGATGCGGATCACCGTTTCGCTTTCGAAGGGCCAAATTTGGACTGGCGTCTGCTTGAGGGGATGAAGGAGTAGAAGAGTAATCACGCTGACTCTAAGAAGACCACGATACGATGCACGGCAAATTCTAACCGACAGGTCAATGCTACTCGAAAATTTGCGCGGCGCTAGTCTCTAGATAATATTTTTGCAAATAAAATTGACGCCCTTCCCTAACGACCTCAAGCGCGTCGATGGCGATGCCAAAGGGGTTGTCTTACTCGCCTGGTTCGGGTCCCTGAAAGTAGAACGATACCCTATCGCTTTTGCCAAACGCGATGCGATCCCCCGTCCGCAGCCGGTGACGAACGCCTGGAGCTATGGGCAGATTATTGACGTAGGTACCGTTTGCGCTGCCAACATCTTGAATGTAGTGGGCCTCTCCTTCAACGTAAATGTCAGCGTGGACCCGCGAGACAACGTCAGAGTAGGGGAAGCCGGAAACGTCGATGTCAGGAGGGACTCGGTCGTTAGGCTTCCCAATATGAATAACGTTCCGGCTCGGCAGCGCAACAGTCGTCTCGGTTTCAGCGTGCTGTAGGCAGGCCCGAATCACGCCGAGCGCCAGTTGAGCTGAGCAGCGGCAGCCTCATCGACAATCCACCATAGCTCACCCTCGGGCTTAATCAGCCGGGCTGGATAGTCCGCTGCTTTGGTCACTTCTTCTTGCAGCACTTGGGCCAGCGCCGAGGCTTTATCGGCTCCAGACACCATGAAAATAACGCATTGGGCTCGGTTGATTAGCGGTGCCGTGAGGGAAATACGGGTCTGGCCATCCTTATCGCCCAGCGCGACCAAGCGATCGCTCACGGCCAGCGCAGGGGTGCGGGGGAATAGGGATGCCGTATGGCCGTCATCCCCCATGCCCAGCAGCACGACGTCGAATCGGGGAAATTCTCCAGGACCGACCTGAAAAAAGTCCTGGAGGGTCTGCTCGTAGCGCTGGATGCAGTCCTGTGGCTCGCCGTCTGTTGGTACAGGATGCACGTTGTCAGCCGGAATAGAGACTTTGTCAAGCCAGGCCTGCCGCACCATGCGCTGATTGCTGTCGGGATGGTCAGCGGGCACGAAGCGCTCGTCGCCCCAAAACACGTGCAGCGCGTCCCAGGGCAGGGACTGGTCGGCAAGCGCTTCGTACAGGGGCTTTGGGGTGCTGCCCCCAGCAACGGCGAGGCTGCAAACGTCGTGCTCAGCAGCGGCAGAACAGATGCGCTTGGTGACTAAATCGAGAGACTGCTCGACGACGGCGGCTTTGTCGGCGAGAACTTTAAGGCGAGAAGATACCATTGCAATATATTGGCTTAAATAAAGGCTGGCTGATGCTATTTGGCATACTCGCTACCCTAGCACTAGTCCAGGGAGCGTCGGTAGGGCTAAGCGTACCTCCTGGGCCTGTCCACTGGGGCTGAAAATTCTGTATAAGGGAGGTAGTGCCCTCCATATGCCTAATCTCCCCATGGCCGACACCTACCGCCAGGACGAAGTTCAAGAAATTCTGCAGATTGCGATCGCTCACCACGCTACGGTTGACGAGCTCTCTCGCCAGCAGCTTTTCGAGATTGCCGAAGAGCTGGGGCTTTCGGAACAGCATATTCAGGCGGCAGAGCAAGACTGGCTTTTGGGCCGGCAGTCGTCCCGCGAGCACCAAGATTTCCAGCGCTATCGCCGGGTGCGGTTTCGTCAGCATCTGATCAGATACGGCATTGTCAACGGGTTTTTGATGCTGTTTGACCTAACGACCTACGGTGACGGCACCCTGACGCTGTCTTTCTCGCTCTATATTGCCCTGGTTTGGGGGCTGTTCTTGACCTTAGACGGCTGGCGATCGCTACAGACTGAAGGGGACAATTACGAGCGGGCCTTTCAGCGCTGGAAGCGGCGGCAGTGGATACAGAAGTCGGCGCAGCGCCTGTTGGGCCAGTGGTGGCCCCCGTCGACTTTGCTCAAGGGACGCTATTAGACGCTATCAGATTAGTAGCGGGCAGATTCTAGAGGACGCGGGCGGGAGCGGGAAGGCCGAGCAGATCTCTGGTAGGGTTAATGCCTAGAGAGGGAGGGAAGCCCCATGCCGAATATCGTGCTCTTTGGGTTGGCGACGCTGGGCCAGCGGGCGCGGGTGCGTTTGCTGCGGCAGGCACAGCAGGCCGATCGCGTCCAGAGTCGCTTTTTGCGATCGCTGCTGAACCAGCACCAGAACACCGCCTTCGGGCAGCAGTATCGGCTCGGCGAGCTGCAGACCGTGGATCAGTTTCGTCAGCGGCTGCCGGTGGTGCCCTACACCGCCTTCGAGCCCTACTTCGAGCGTATGGCGGCGGGGGAGCCCAACCTGCTGACGGCGGAGCCGCCGATCTTCTTCAACCTCACTAGCGGCTCGACGGGCAAGAAAAAGCTGATCCCGGTAACGCGTCGGTCCCGGCGAGCGATCGCCCAGGCCAATCAGGCGGCGCTAGGCTTTCTAGCGGCGGCGCTGCGCCGTCGCGGCCAGTCCTTTGGCAAAATGCTATACATCAATTCGGCCGTGCCCATCGGCACCACCGCCAGCGGCGTGCCCTATGGCCCGGTGAGCACCTCTGACCTGCGGCTGGCCAACTTCATCTATCGTCAGGTCTTCGCCTTTCCGTTTGAGGCGCTGCAAATTCCAGATGGTCAGACCCGCACCTACGTCTGCCTGCTGTTTGCCCTTAGGCAGCGGCAGCTCGGGGCAATCAGCGCCACCTTTCCTATTTTGGCCCTGAGTCTGGCCCAGGCCCTAGAGGCCCAAGGCGATCGCCTGCTGCACGATTTGGCCCAGGAGACCCTGTCCCTAGACCTGCCCCTTGACCCCGAGCTGCGCCAGGGGCTACAGCGGCAGTGGTCGCCATCGCCGCAGCGAGCGGCAGAGCTGCGGCAAATTCTCGCCCAGCACGCCAGCCTGACGCCCGACCTAGCCTGGCCCAACCTAAAGTTTATGATTACGGCCCGGGGGGGCACCTCAAACTTTTACTTTGAGCAGTTTCCGGCCCATTTCGGAGACACTCCCGTATTCGGCGGCACCTACGCCTCGGCCGAGGCGACGTTTGGCGTGCACCGCGATCTCAACACCGACAGCGTTATCCTGGCGCTGGAGAGCGGATTTTTCGAGTTTATTCCTGAGGCTCAGTGGGAGGCCGCCGAGCCCCAGACGGTGCTGCCGTGGGAGGTGGCCGTGGGCGATCGCTACCGAATTGTGGTGACCAACTACAGCGGCTTCTATCGCTACGATCTGGGGGATGTGGTGGAGATTGAGGGGTTTTGCGGCCTTGCCCCGCGCTTTGTATTTCGTCACCGTCGCGGCGGCGTGATCTCGGCCTCCACCGAAAAGACGACCGAGTTTCACGTCATTCAGACCATGCAGCGGCTGCAGCAGGAGTTTGGGGTCCAGCTCGAAAACTTTTGCATCACCCTGTCTGAGGACATTCCGCCCCACTACTGGGTCAACGTTGAGCCAGTGGCGGGCCAGACCCTAGCGGACCCGAAGCGGTTTCTGCAGCGCTTTGATCAGGTGCTGCACGAGGTGCACATATCCTATGCGGTGAAGCGGGGGGCGAAGCTGGTACCGCCGCCGCACCTGCGCATTTTAGCGGCGGGGGGCTTTGAGGCGCTGCGCCAGCGGATGGTGGCCCGGGGGGTATCGCCCGGACAGATTAAGTTTCCGATGGTGACTGAAGATCGGCAGTGGGTTGCAGGACTGCCGGTAGAGCAGGAAATGGCGCTGGTGGTTGAACGCTAGCGATCGCCTACAGTTTCCACACCGCCGCTCGCCCTCAGAATTCGCGTTTAGCTAGTAATTTCGCCGCCCTACCTCAGAAGCGACAGCTGCCCTGGCGCCGCCTCACGCGCTGGCGATCGCCGCTTACGGGGCCGCCACGACTGCTCTCGCCGGCTAGCCAGAAACCAGGTGCGCTGCGCCTTGGCTTCGCGTTCACCTAAGGCCTCTATATCCAGCGGCGATGGGAATAGGGGCGGACGCTCTTCCTGAGCCCAGCCCACCTCGCTAGCGTGGCGATCGCTCCCGAATGGGACAACCGACGCCGGCATCTGGGCCAGGTGGGGCAGCAGGTTGGCCTCAGCTAAAAACTGGCCTCGCTGCCGCTCCAGCTGCGCCACCCGACGCTGCCGGGCCTCGCGGTAGTTCAAAATGGGCGGAGGATAATCCTTGAGCCGAGGCGGGTTACCGAGCTGGCAGGGCACCAGGTGCGCCACCTCCGGCACCCAGCGCTTGATAAAGGTGCCCTCTGGGTCGCAGCGGTCCACCGCGCACTGCTCTGGGTTGTAGATGCGGGTCCAGGTTTTGTCGACGCAGTGGGTCACCCCCGACTGCATGGCCCACTGGTAGTGGTCAATGGGGCAGTCGCCGTCGATTAGGTGACGCATGAAGTGCAGTGCCCCAAGTCGCCAGTCTATGCCCAAGAGGTTGGTCAAAAAGCTGGCGTAGAGCGCCCGGCTGCGAAAATTGAGCGCAAGCCAGCCGCCGGTCTCCATCAGGCAGCGGGCGGCGGCATCGACAATGGGGAACCCCGTTTGCCCCTGCTGCCACGCCTCGTATAGCCCGTCGTCAAACTCCCAGCCGTCTTCGTCAAACACTCGATAGAGCGATCGCAGCTCGAGCTGGGGCAGATAGCGAAACCGCTGGGCAAAGCCGCTGCCCCAGCGCAGCCGCGAGATAAACTGCTCCTGGCTGCGCCGGGTGCGATAGTTAGTCGCCTCAAAGGCCTGGGCCGTTTGGTAGCACTCCCGCAAGGAAATAGCGCCAAACTTCACGTGGGGGCTGATGCCAGAAGTTGCTTCCGCCCCGGGGTAGGAGAGCTGCCAGTAGTAGCGCTCGGTTTTCTGTTCGAGAAATTCGCCCAGCAGCCTGCGCGCCGCCCCAATTCCAGCGGGAGGCATCGGCTTACCGTCGGGCAAAATGCCCAGCTCGCCTAGCTTAGGCAGCGGATCGCTGGCGATATCTTCCGGCACCACCACCTGCTGCGGTGCGGGCAGCAGCGGCTCGTTCATCTGCTCAAACCAGAGGCTGCGATAGCGCGGGTAGGACACCAGCTCCGCCGTGGTGCCCGGCGGCTCAAACCAGCGCACCTTCATACCCCGCTCCGCCAATATTCGGTTCAGCCGCGCATCCCTCACGCGGCCGTATATGCGCTCAAAGTCGATGTAGGCGTAGATGCCCTCCGCTTGGGTCTGCCGCAATAGCTCAGGCAGCACTTCTATCGGGTCGCCGTAGCGCAAGATGAGCCGTCCCCCCCGCGATCGCAAATCTTGGTCTAGGGTGCCGAGGCTCTCCAGCATGAACTGCACGCGGGCCGGGGCCGTCTCGGGGTGGTGGAGCAGCGCCTTGTCCAGCACAAATACAGGCACTACGGCTCCCCGCCGGGCGGCGCGGTAGAGCGGCGCGTGGTCGTGGATGCGGAGATCGCGGCGGAACCAGACGAGGGTGCGTTTCATACGGCGTTCATCGCTACCGCTACTATTGTAACGATTGATTAATAGCTGGCTGCAGCGCTGCGCACCTGTACGCTGGTGATTACCGTACTGAAATTTACAAATCGTTGCTCGTGCTCGCTCGCCAAGGGGGGCACTGCTGCTAATGTTTGTAGGGAAAGCAAAATCTCGAATTTTAGAATTGCCGTCCTAGTTCGACTCAATTATCGACCGATTGCTATGTCTGTTGTCAAAATGCGTTTCGCAATGCTCGCCTGGTCAGCAGGCCTCTCGGCGGCGCTTGCCTACTCCGGTGTAGCCCCGGCAGCCGATGCGCTGCTGGCCCAGCAGGACCGGCCCATGCCCCTTGCGCAAGCGCCTGTGAATTCTGAAAGTTCTGACTACGCGATTGAGCTGCAGGAGAGCACGGTCTGTAGCGTAATCACCGGAGATAGCGTCAATATCCGTCAGGGGCCAGGCATCGAGAGCGCCGTGGTGGCGCAGCTGAACAGCGGAGACGGCGTGCGGGCAGAATACCAGCAGGGCAGCTGGGTAAAGCTTGCGGCCAGGGTCTACGGTTTTCCGCCAGACGGAGCAGAAGCCGACGGGATGGAATCGCCTTTTGACGGCTGGGTGGTGTTCGAGCCTTTCGACGGCTGGGTATTTAATCAGTTTGTTGACGGCTGTTCCGAGGCCCAGGCCACTCGGTGGCGCAGCGCCTCTGGCCAGACCGCGCCGCCGGTGCTAGCCCTCGATTTCGAAGGGCTGCGGCTGGTCAACCCCGCGACCGGCTCGACGCGCGCCGTCTCTTTTGGTCAGCCTGAGAGCGATGTAATTTCGATCTTGACCAACCTGCGGGGCGAGCCCAGCGATCGCGGTCTAAACCGTGAATGCGGCGCCGGTCCGCTCACCTTTGTAAACTGGGCCGATGGACTGAGCATTCTGTCCTCGGAGGGCGAGTTCGCCGGGTGGTTTGTGGATGGGCGAAACGAGGGCGCTGAGCAGCTCACGACAATTTCTGGCATTGGGACTGGCTCGACCCGCGCTGAACTAGACCAGGTGCTCACTGCTGATGTGGAGGAGACGACGCTGGGCCTTGAGTTTTTTGTCGGTGGTCTGGGCGGCTTTTTGACCGGAAGCGAACCCGATGCCGAGATTACCGCTCTGTATGGGGGCACAACCTGCTTTTTTCGGTGACTTGTTGCTAGCCAAGCTTAAAGCGGTCCTTAAACCTGTAAAGTTATGTGAAAGTGTTTCTAGGATACCCGCTTGAAGCTTCGACGCTTGAGTCAGCGCCCCGAGACATGCGGGGCGATCGCCTTAGCCTTAGCAGCAGCCCTAGGGACGCTTGCCTGCACCGCTTCCGCTACGGATGATGCCCTGACCATATCTGCGGCAGCGAGCACCCAAGACGCCATGCAGGCGATCGCTGCCGCGTACCGAGCTGAAGCGCCTGAGGTCACCATCACCTATAACTTTGGCGCATCGGGCTCCCTCGCTCAGCAAATTGCCCAAGGTGCCCCGGTAGATGTCTTCCTATCGGCATCATCCCAGTGGATGCAGGTGCTTGAGGCCCAAGGCCGCGTCGGTCCGTCCCAGGGTCTGCTGCAGAATTCGATTGTGCTAGCGGTGCCGCTTACGCAGGCTGGCGTCGCCAGCTTTGCCGACTTGATTACCTTGGACAAGGTGGCCATCGGAGAGCCAGAGAGCGTCCCAGCAGGGCGCTATGCCAAGGAGGTGCTGACCGCCCTAGCCCTTTGGGACGACCTGACGCCCAGGCTCGTATTCGGTAAAAGCGTGCGGCAGGTGCTGGCCTATGTGGAAACGGGCAATGTAGATGCCGGGCTGGTCTACAGGACAGACCTGCTGGTTTCAAAGCGGGTTAAGGCGATCGCCACCGCCCCTGCGGAGTCTCACTCGCCTATTGTCTACCCTGTGGCTACGGTTGAAGAGGGCCGTGCCCCGGAGGCCGCTCAAGACTTTGTTGATTTCCTATTTACAGACGCCGCCGAGGACGTTTTTCGGACCTACGGTTTTGAAGTCGTCACCACAGAATCGAGGGACTAACCGAATGATGCGCATTTCTACTAGCGATTTCTACTAGCGTTGATACTGCTGTCCCCGATACATCCGTAGCCCAGAAGACACAGCTGTCTTAGCCGCCTTTGCCGGCGTTGAGCTGGAAAGGGATAGGTCTTCAGGGGTAGCCGCAGGGCAGACTTCTACCGGAGCTAACGCCGCGTTGAGCTGATTGGTCTGTGTCTCCACCTGCTGCGGTAGGGAGACTGCAGCAGCTTTGGGCTGATCTGCGGCCGCAGCCCGGTACATTACGCCATCGGGAAGCGTTGTGTGGTCCAAAGTCGCCGAGTTGAGCTGAGCTTTGGAAACGCGGGCTCCCGTAAGATTGGCCCAGCGTAGGTCACAGCCCTCGAGTTCGGCGCCAGACAAATCTGCATCCTCTAAATCTGCACCACGCAGGCAGGCATTGGTCAGCAGCGCCCCTTGAAGCGCCGCGCCGGGAAGTGATGCGCCGCGCAGGTTGACCTGGGTCAGATCGGTCTGCTGCAAATTGGCGTAGCCGAGGTAAGCATTTTCTAAGTCTGCTGCCGTTAGATTAGCGCCTGCTAGAATACTAGCGCGCAGGTTGACCCGTCGCAGCCAGCTTCCCCGTAAGTCAGCCTGGCTTAAGTCTTTCCCCTGCAAGCCGATGCGGGTCATGTTCTGCTTGGTCAATAGATTGTCGGTATCCATGGGTGAGTCCGTATAGTAATAAAAGTCGTCTACTGATGGTGCTGGCTCCTCGCGTCAGCATTAGCACAAGGGCTATGGCGTATAACGCCCTTACTACTGTCAGAGTTCCACAAAGCTGCGGAACGCTGTGAGGAGGCTGTAAAAGTCCGCTGTTCCATCGATGTGGCGCGCGTGAACTTTCACCAAGCCAAGGTTTTATCACCAAGCTAAGGTTCTTCCAAATTTCTCCCTATGACATCTCCTGATGCGATCGCTCCCCTCTCCTGGACTGAGCTTGAGGCCCTGGCCAAGAACGTCAACGCTGACCCCATCCACGGCCCGACCAACGCCCAGGCTCGCCTGCGGCTGTTTGGCCAATCCGAGGCCGATGTGCGGGTCACCCTCTACCGCGATAACCACGCCTGGTGCCCCTACTGCCAAAAGGTATGGCTGTGGCTAGAGGAAAAGCGGGTGCCCTACCGCATCGAAAAGGTGACCATGTTCTGCTACGGCCAGAAGGAGCGCTGGTACACCCGCAAGGTGCCCTCGGGGATGCTGCCCGCCCTAGCGCTAGATGGCCAAATCATTACCGAGAGCGACGTGATCTTGATGGCCCTAGAGGACGCCTTTGGTCCCTTAAGCTGGGGTATGGAAGACCCCAAGGTTATACCGCTGCGGCAGCTAGAGCGGCAGCTGTTTCGCGCCTGGTGCAGCTGGCTGTGCTACCCGGCGCGGGGGCAGCAGGAAGCGCTCAACCGCCAGCAGTTTGTTCGCACCGTGGCCGATGTAGAAACGGCTCTGGGCCGCACGACTGGTCCTTACTTTCTGGAGGCGTTCAGCACCGCAGATGTGGTCTTCGTGCCCTACGTCGAGCGCATGAATGCCAGCCTCTACTACTACAAGGGTTACGCCCTGCGGGAGGAGAACCCCCGGCTCGGGGACTGGTTTGACGCCCTAGAAACTCGCCCCACCTATCGCGGTACCCAGAGCGACTTTCACACCCACGCCCACGACCTGCCGCCCCAGATGGGGGGCTGTTACGAAAACGGCGAGCCTCAAATGCTGGAGAACAAGGCCCGGGTCGACCACGGCCCTTGGATGGCGCTGCCCGATGCGCAGTATCCAGAGCCCGGGACCTCCCAGGCAGAGGCGCTCTACCGCGTGATTAAGCACCGCGACAGCATCCTGCGCGCTAACCCCATGGGGCAGCGGTTCGACGAGCCCCTGCGCTGCGCCCTCACCCGCTTGATGACGGGAAAGCCCTGCACCCCGCCCCAGGCGTTTGGCGCTAAGCCCGACGCGGCGCTGCGCTACCTGCGCGATCGCGTTAACGTGCCTCGGGATATGTCGATCTACGCCGCGAAGCGGCTGCGGCAGGCGCTGGAGGAGACGGCGGCGCTGGTGGGCGATCGCCAGGGTGAGCCGATTTCTCTAAAGCATCGCCGCGACCAGGACCCAACGAAGTTTGCGGCGAGCTGAGCGAACCGGAGCTTTGCCTACTTCATCTCATTGGGGCGGATGCTGCGGTAGCGATCGTCGCGAATTTTATTGACGACGACGTGCATTTGGTGCTCACTCACCCCCATGGTCAGCAGCATGTGAGCTCCTAGCTCTAAGGCGGCCTCAAACTCTGGCTGCACCACCTCCCGCGCCCCCATCTGAGCCAGCAGGTCAATCTCACCATCGGTGTGGGAGCGCGCCACCACGTCTAAATCGGGAGCCACCTCCAGGGAGCGCTGCAGCAGTCGCCGGGTGCTGCCAGGGTCAGGCAGGGCGATCGCTAGCGCCTTGGCCGTTTCCAGGTGGGCGCGCTCCATCACCGGTTCCGCATCCGCATCCCCAAAGATGTAGGGGATGTGGTTCAGGCGCAGCCGCTGGATGGCGGCCTCGCTGTTGTCGATCACGAGCATGGGGTAGCCCTGGCTCCGCAGAATGTTGACGACCACCTGGCCCACGCGGCCATACCCAGCGACAACGATGTGGTCCTTAATGGTGTCGGGAATCAGCAGATCTTTGGGCTCCGAGAGCCGCTTGAGATAGCCAGGGAGGGGAATCTTGTCGAGGTGCGGCGTAAGTACCGTCGCCAGGTGAATCCAGGCGGGGGTGAGGATTAGGGTGATGGCGGTGGTGCCCAGCAGCAGCAGATACTGATTCTGCTCGATGAGGCCAATTTGGCGGCCCATGAGGGCGAGTACAAAGGAGAACTCACCAATTTGGTTGAGGCCGAAGCTGCTGGTCAGGGCCGTGCGGGGGGAATAGCCGAAGCTGAGGATAATCGGCAGAATGACTAGCGCCTTACCCACCATGGCCAGAGAAACCAGCCCGATAATCAGGGCAAAGTTTTGCACCAAGATGCCGGGGTCGATCAGCATGCCGATGGAGGCGAAAAACAGGCTGGCGAATGTGTCCCGTAGGGGCAGCACCTTGACGAGGGCGTGATCGGAATAGTCCACCTCAGAGAGCATTAGCCCTGCCACAAACGCCCCCATCTCAATCGAAAGATCCAGGGCCGCCGTCACCAGCGCCACGCTCAGGCATAGGGCAATTGTCGTCAGTAAAAATAGCTCGCTGCTCTCCGTTGCCGCCACCGCGCGAATCACCGGAGGCACTACCCAGCGTCCAATGGCGATCGCCCCCACCATAAACAGCGAAACCTTCAGCAGGGCTCCGCCTAAGGCTCCCCAGAAGCTTTCCGGCTGGTTGAGAGTGGGCAGCAGGGCTAGCATGACCCCCAAGGCCAGGTCTTGAGCAATCAGCAGGGCCAGCATGATTTGTCCGTGGAGCGTGTTGGTTTCACCGCGCTCCGCCAGGGTCTTAAGCACGACCGCAGTCGAGGAAAGGGAAATCACCGCCCCCAGAAAAATCCCCTCAGAGGCCCGGTCGACCCAGCCTAACCCCATCGCTACTCCGGCGACTAGGGCCATGGTAAAGCCAATCTGCATCAGGCTGCCCTGCAGGGCAATGCGCCGCACTCGGCGAAAGTTAGCGATCGAGAACTCCACGCCTAGCGCAAAGAGCAAAAACGCGACGCCAATCTCTGCAAGCGCCTGAATCTGCTCAACGTCGTTTAGTAGCCCAAAGCCAAAGGGCCCGACAACTGCACCGCTAATGATATAGCCCAGCAGTGCCGGCTGCCGCAGCCGGTGGGCCAAATAGCCCCCCGCCGCCGAGGCCCCGAGGACGCAGGTAAAATCTAGGATAAGGTCGTGTCCGGTTGAAGCCATAGAGTCTAGCGGTTAGGGCGGAGACGGCCAAAGCCGAGTATGTTGTTGCGTTTGCCCAGCTGCTTTAGAACAGTGCCTTTGGCTAGCCGCGCGATGCAAACGGCTTAACCCTTGACGTTTTATCGGCAGCTGGACGCGCAAATGTCCTCACGCGTGAGGACATTCGCTATACCTGAATCATAACTGCCTTAAGATTAAGGGCTCATAACCAGGGATTGATGGACCGCGGTCTGGAGGTCAGGCGGTTGAAGCGCCATGTGAGGGTCGCCGCGGCGATCGCCAGCCCGACGGCGAGCCCCCACCACAGCCCGACGCCGCCCCAGCCGAGAGTAAACCCAGTGATATAGCTGCAGGGTACGCCAATCACCCAGTAGGCGATCGCCCCCATTACCATCGGTATACGGGTATCCTTTAGCCCTCTGAGCGCTCCGGCTGCAATTACCTGCAGCCCGTCCACAATCTGAAATACAGCGCCTACCGCCAGCAGCGTTACCGCAGCCGCGATTACGTCACGATTTGCCGGGTCCAGCAGATCGATATACATCGACACAATTTGCCTGGGCGCAGCCAGAAGCAGCACGCCCATCATTCCCATGAATCCACTGCCTAAGCCGAGGCAGACGACCCCAGCCCGCCGCGCTGTATGCCAGTCGCCTTGGCCAATGGACTGGCCGACGCGCACCGTTGCGGCTTGAGAGATACCTAACGGCACCATGAACGTGAGCGCCACGGTCTGCAGTGCGATTTGGTGGGCGGCCAGTACGACGATGCCCATCTGTCCCGCAAAAACCGTGGCGATGGTAAAGAGCCCCGTCTCCAGGGCGGCAAGGATGCCCACTGGCGTACTGACGCCCACGAGATCCCAAAGCGTATTGAAGTGAGGACGATGAAGGGTTTGCAGGGGCAGATAGGGCCGAAACTGCCGCTGACCCAGCACGTATGCCAGCAGCGCCAGAGTCATGCACCAGTAGATGACCGTGGTAGACCAGCCGATGCCAGCCAGCCCCAGGGCCGGAAAGCCCCACCGACCCAAGGCGAGCGCCTCATCTGCGATCGCGTTAAGCGCTACTCCGCCCAGGGTAATGACCAGAACAATTCGGGGCCGAGACAGGGCTGAGACAAAGCTACGCAGCGCTACAAACAGCAGGGCGGGCGGATAGGCAGCGGCGGTAGCCTTGAGATAGCCGCTGGCGAGATCGATAATCGCGGGGGGCTGATCCAGCAGCAGCAGCAGCGGACCGGCATTCCACATCAGCAGGGTCACGGGGACTGCGATCGCCAGCGCCAGCCAGATGCTTTGGTCGAGCCAGCTTCCGGCCCGCTTGGGCTGCGCGGCTCCGTAAGCCTCGGCGATGAAAGGGCTGCTAGTCGAAACTAGACTGGTCCCGACCACCAGGAGCTGCGTGTAAAAGATGGCGCCCAGGGCCCCTGCCGCGAGAGACTCACTGCCCAGCTGACCCATAACTACGGTATCGACGAAGCTGGTTGCAGCCTGGGCCAGCTGAGCGCTGGCTAGCGGCAGGGCCAGGCGCAAGCAGCGGTACCCCTCGTCAAGCAGGGGGGGGCGGCGCGTTGAGTTCACTAACTGCGGCGTGGTCTGTGGCCGCAGCCGCAAACCATTTTAGCGATAGGGCTAGTCTTCGACGGCCATTGAGTCGTCGTCCTCCTCGAAGTTATCTTCATTCCCCATAAGCTCATTGATTTCAACGTCCTCTTTGGGCGCATCTTGGTCTTCTACGTCCCGCTCCATGAGACGTCCCGATTGCTCCAGCCATTCTAGAATGGAAATCCGACGTTCGTTGGAAACGACGCCAGCGGGCTGGCTGCGTGGATAGGCGCGTAGTGCAGGGTTCTTCATAGTAATCGGGTGGGGTGATCGGTCAGGACGTTAAGTTGGCGTGCTCTAGCGGAAAGCGATTTGACAGTCTTCTATATTAGCTCAATTGACTGGCGCACGGCTGCAGCGTGGATGGCTGCACGGTTGCTAGAGGTGTCGGTAACCGAGCGATCGCCCTAAAAATTGCCCTAAAAGTTGCCAGCCCTAAAAGTTGCCAGTTAGAGCGCCAGTCAATCTCCAGCTTGATCCGGCTGTGGGTCAGTACAATAGTTAGAGCCAGGCCCCAAAAAAATCATAGGCCCAGCAGGCCACAATAGCGTGCGGGAGAGGCACATGACCACTAAAGAAGCGCTGCTCCAGGCGATCGCCGGCACCAACCGAGGGCTGCTGGCTGACCCACAAACCCAAGGATACATCGAGCGCACCGTCACCGAGCTAGAAGCGCAGTCGCCCCACCCGCAGCCGCTTCAATCGCCAGAAATAAACGGAGTTTGGCGACTGCTCTACACCACGAGCCAGGAGCTGCTGCAGATTGATCGCTTTCCGTTGTTCAAGCTGGGCCAGATTTACCAGTGTATATTCGCTGAGACAAATACGATATATAACATTGCCGAGGTGCAGGGACTGCCCTATCTCGACGGCCTGATCAGCGTTTCGGCAAAGTTTACCGTGGTTTCAGACCTGCGGGTGAGCGTAGCCTTTGACCGGGCCGTATTTGGGCTCCAGCGCCTTGCCAACTACCAGTCCCCTGCCCAGCTCGTTGAGCAGATGCGCGCGGGGCCGCTCACCGCCCTCGATTTTCCCATCCGCCGCCAGAATCAGCGGGGCTGGCTAGAGGTGACTTACCTCGACGCCGACCTGCGGATGGGTCGCGGCAACGCGGGCAGCCTGTTTGTGCTCTCTAAAGCCGCCCAGTTTCAAGTCTAATTGTTGTGTTCCAGCCGTTTTGCCTTACTATGGCGGACTTGTCCCAATGCCCCTTCGGCTCTCCCAAGCTCATCTGGCTATATTGACGCTTTGCCCGCGAAAGTTTCAGTACCGCTATCTCGATCAAATTGGCGGCATTGTGCCTCAAACCCAGCAGCAGCTCTGGGGCAGTCAGTTTCACCAGCTGATGCAGCAGCAGGGCTTAGGGCTGCCGCTGTCGGCTCCTGACCCCGAGTTAGGCCATTGCATGACGGCGCTGCAGGCTGCCGCGCCTTACCTGTTTGGCTCTGCGCCCAACCAGCAAAGCGAGCACCGACTCGGTCTGACCCTCGGGAATCATGCGCTAGTGGCTGTATACGACCGCCTCGTACTGGAAGGCGATCGCGCTACCATCTACGACTGGAAGACCCACAGCCGGCCCCTTTCCCGTCAGCAGCTTGCCCAAAGCTGGCAGACTCGGCTATATCTCTATATCTTGGCGGCGGTGGGGACCTATTCTCCAGAGTCGCTGTCGATGGTCTACTGGTTCGTGCGTCTGACGCCAGAGCACCCGGTACCCCAGTCGGTGGTGCTGCCCTATAGCGTCGTTCAGCACCGCCAGACCCGCGCTGACCTCACCGCTCACCTACAGCAGCTCGATCGGTGGCTAGCGCGCTACGAGCATAGGCCTCTTCCGCAGCTGCCGCCTGGGTCTCCCCACTGCGCTGACTGCGCCTTCGCGGTGCGCTGCGATCGCCTACCCAGGCAGCGCCAGAACCAGCGACAGACTCAGCGATTGCTGTCGGTCGAAGATATATCAGAGGTACCCATCTAACCCCCTTCTGGGCAAATCCGACCGATTTTGCGCAAAGTTGTCCAAGTTTATGGGAGCGATCGCGGCTGGGCGAGGAAAATATTATGAGAAACTGTAAAAAAATATGTTGTTAATCTTAAAAAATATTGCTAAATTGCAATATAGATGCTCCAACACACCAGCTCCCACACATATAAGCAATGGTCAATACAATTAATCCATTTCCGACTCCGCCCGGCGTCAAGCCTAAGGTGCGCGTCTACGACCTGAAAGCGCGTCTAGATTGGGGAGAGCCGGCCCTGACCATTTTGGACGTCCGCGATCGCCAGCAGTTTAATCAAGAGCATATTCTGGGGGCAATCTCCATGCCCGCGAAAGAGCTAGCGCATCAGGCAGAAGCTTCCCTAGAGATGGCCCGCGATATCTATGTCTACGGTGAAACCGATGATGAAACTGCGGTGGCCGCCGTTTTGCTGCGGGAGGCGGGCTACTCCAACGTCGCTGAGCTGCGCGGTGGTCTAGCGGCCTGGAAAGCGGTTGGGTATCCCTCCGAGTCAATCGAGCCAGCACGCTAGCAATTGCGCAGCTGCCTGATGGATATAGTCACGCTTTTGAGGGCGCAGGATGCTGCGCCCTTAACTGTGCCCAAGTCTACGCCTAAGTCTACTGCCCTACTCGATGCGCCAGACTTTGATAGCCGTACTGCCTTTTCCCCCGGCCATGACCTGCCAGTAGGGGTTACCAAACCGCACCACCAGCGTGTCGATTAGGGTTCCCTGCCAGTCGATCGAGTACTCTAGCTCCTGCAGGGGTAAATTCCACACCTTGAGCGTATGATCAGCGCTGCTGCTGATCAGCGTCTTGCCGTCTGCAGTGAACGCGAGGGCGTTGACGTAGCTGAGGTGACCGCTGAGGCGGCCCATGGGCGCTTGTTCGAGTAGGTTCCACAGGGCAATGTCGCCGTCAGCGCCCGCGCTAGCGAGGGTTGAGCCGTCTGGCGAAATGGAGACATCGTTGATGTAGGCCTTGTGATGTGAGAGCGCGGTCGCCTTTTTGGTGCTCAGGTCCCAAACGCGAACTGTGCGGTCCGCTGCGCCGCTGATCAGCGTCTTACCGTCTGGGGTAAACGCGATCGCGTTGACGTAGCTGTCGTGCGCTTTGAGTACTTCTATCGGCTCGCCGGTGTCGAGATCCCATAGGCGAACGGTGCTGTCTGCGCCCGCGCTGCCGAGAATTCTGCCATCGGAGGTGACCTTAAGGTCGTTAACGCCGCCACGATGCCCGACAAGCGACTCGATCTGCTCTCCCGTGCTCACGTCCCATATGCTAATGTCGCCATCACCATCGCCGCTGATGAGCCACTTTCCGTCTGGGCTAAACGTGACCGCCTGAATGCGATCGCCCTGGGTGGGTATGGACTGCACCGCTCGCCCCTGCTCTAGGTTCCAGACCTTGACGGTTCGGTCATCGCTGCCGCTGGCCAGCAGCGTTTGATCCAAGCTGAGGGCGAGGTCGTTGACCTTGGCGCTGTGCCCGCTGAGGGTCATCACCTCAGCGTAAAGTGCCTCAGTCTGACTCTGTAAGGGAGCCACCGGCTGAGACCAGCGCCTAGCGAAGAGCCCCGCTGCACAAAGCCCCGCTACCCCAAGCGCCAGCAACAGCCCGCGCAGGCGGCGCTCGGACGGTTTTAGGGCCGTCTTTTGGTGTTTAGAGAGCAGGCCTGAGACCTCGCGGCTCACGCTCTCGTCCGCCCTGCAGCTTGCGCCGTGGGGCACCGCATCAAGCCCGCTCTGCTGCTCATTTTGATATTTGTTCTTTTGATATTTGTTCTGATGCCTATACCAATGTTCACTCTCGTGTAGGTCAAGCGGCGACGCATCGGGGGGCGGCTCTGTGAAGCTGAAATCGGCTTGAGTCGCAGCTGTCCGGCTAGCGTTCGGAGACAGAGCCTCAGGTGCAACAGCCCCTTTGGCAACAGCCCTGAGAGCCACGGCATCGATCGCCTCGAGATTAGCCAGGCGCTGCATTAGAACGTGAGTGTCGCTAGGGCGATCGATGGCACGGGCTGCGGTCAAATCGTCGATCAGACCGGCAAAGGCCTCTGAAACATGGGGGGCATACCTTCGCCAGTGGAACTGATTGGCTAGGGCGTCATAGATGGTAGGGTCCATGGGCCGCTGGCCGGTGAGCAGGAACATAAACGTGCAGCCCAGTGCGTAGAAGTCTGACTGGGGTACCGCGCGCCCCCGCTCTTGTTCGGGGGGCGTATAGCCGGTGGAGCTGACCCGCGTTATCCCTTCAGCTTCTTCGAGACGGGCGAAATAGGTATAGGTCATCTCGCGGGCGGCCCCAAAATCCACCAGGACCAGCTCACCGCTGGCTCGAAGCATGATGTTCTCCGGCTTGATGTCTCGGTGGAAATAGTTGTGCTGATGAACAAGGTGGAGAATCTCGGCGAGCTGAGTCAGCCAGTCGAGGGCCAGATCGGCGTTGATGGGATGATTGCCCTGCTGCCGCATCCACTCCCGCAGGTTAAGCCCGTCTATCTTCTCCATAACGATGCAGTGCATCGGCGGGCTGTTGGGGGTGGGGCGGAACTGAAAGCACCCCGACTGATCGATGAACGGAATGCCGGGATGCTTCAGCTGACTCAGTACCCGGGCCTCTTGCTCGAATAGCTCTACGGCTTTGAGGTTGTCGTTATGGGTTTCCTTGAGAACTTTTAAAATTTTGGGAATGTTGTGCTCGTAGGCTTCGTAGACATAGCCAAATCCGCTGCGATCGCTCAGCAGCCGCATTACCCGGTAGCGCCCCTGCAGGATGAGGCTGGCCCCGCAGCATTGACAAAGCTGCTGGGTCTGATTTCCAGGATGGTTGGGCTGCGAACAGCGGGGATTGATGCACAGACTCATGCGATACGGGCGTCAATAAAAATACGGGCAGCCTTAGACTACCCGTATTTTATCCGAGGTCGCTCTAGCCAGCGGCGATGCGACATGCCTTGTCATACTTGAGCGTCTTGACGCCCGTACCAAAAGAAACTGCGCTGATGGCCTAAGTCAAGGCCCAATACTAAAAGGCGAGATCAGATCGCAGCGTCACGTCTAAGTCGCGCTCGGGCTCTACCACGACCACTTCCACCTCTTCGTCCCCACCGCCAAATACCAGGATGCCCAGGGCTCCTAGGCCTGCCCCCCCCAGCACCTCAAGAATATCGATATCCCCAAGAACTTCCGCTAGCACTGCGGCAGCAGCGGCGCCGATGACGGCCCCCCTAATGAAGTCCGGGTTGCGCTCTTCGGTAATCACCTCAGTACGGGTCACAGGTCCCGATGCCGCGTCGATGTCGTAGCTCTGTCCGCTGGTGAGCAGGACGCGCTCAGAGACAAACTGAGTGCCTGGCGTATCGCCCTCTAGGGGGCGCAGCTCTCCCTCTAGGGTGCTTCCCGCTGGGATAATCACCGTTCCCGCTGCCGACCGAATGTCGCGGGCTACCGTTAGCGATAGGGGAGCGGTCTCATCGGGCAGGACAACGATGCGCTCAACGGCGTTGCCCTCATCGTCTACTTCGTCGTAGACGGTGTCTATTGGCGTACCCGCAGGCAGCGTGATGCGAGCCGAGTCGAAAAGCTGGCTGACTCTAGTCGGACGGATGGATTGGGCCACTGCGGCCTGCGCCGCTAGAGGGGCGATCGCGGCTGAGGAGACCCCCATGGCCGCGAGAACTGCCGTCATCGATCGCCAGTAGGTATTCAGCATTGCGAACCTCCTTTACGGGTTGTCGTGAAAAATCAAGAGCTGCTGTCTTCCTGGCCTGTGACCATTCAGCCACCGGCCTCTTCAGATGCTCTCTTGTTATACGAGGTTCTGTCCATGCTCACAGCAAACCTTGGTCCAGAGGTTCAGCCGTCCCTACCGCTAGGCAGCCGGAAACTCTGCTGCTAGCGCTTCGTCTTGCTCATCGGCAATGGTGGCCACGATGGTGATGTTGCGAGAAATCTCGCCCGGTGAAATTTCTTCCACAGCCCGGGTCGTAGAGACGACGACCTGGGCTTCCTGATCGCTGCCTAGGATGCAGAAGCAGGCCTCAAAGGTGTCAGACCAGTTCATCTCTAGCAGCTTGCGCATCAGCTGAGTCTCGTTCTGCACCGGCAGGGTCAAGACCTTAGACCATACGGTAAAGGTATCGTCGTCTGTAGTCCCGGTAAGCTGGACGAACAGGTCTACGCTGCCGTATTCGAACCGCCACAGATGGCCGCCCTCGGCGTGGCGGACCATGGCGCTATCGTTCTGATCCAGACTGCTGATAATGGTCTCAATCATGTCGACGAGATCATTGGATACGGTGTCATCGACAATCATGCCGGGCTCAGGGCTGGTTTCGATGTCGGCGTTGTAGGTCATCAGTGTGAAGCTCAAAAGAAAGCAACTTCGACAGTATACCCCTGAGTGCCAGACAAAAAAAATCCCCGGCCAAAAGCTGGCCAGGGATTGAATCAGGGTGCATCTACCACTTCATTCTTCCAAGACAGTAGACGCCGTCAGGAAAACCCCGCTAATTCGACGGCAGAATTGACTGGGGACGCGTGAATAGAATGACCAAACCGACGCCGCCAAAATACAGCCCTAAGACCGCTCCCGCCAGCAGGCTTTGGGTAATCGGGTCAGTCGAAGGCGTCAGAATTGCCCCCAGCACTACCGCCCCTAGCAGCACAAATCGCCATCCCGACAGCATCTGCTTTGCCGAGACGATCTTGAGCGTCCCCAGCAGCAGCTGCACAACGGGAATTTGAAACGCTAGACCGGTGCTAAACAGCAGCAGCAGCACAAACTCGAAGTAGCGATCGATAGACCAAAGCTGCTCGACCACATCGGCCCCGTAGCTAATGAAAAACCTCAGCGCGGCTGGAATGAGCGCGATGTAGGCAAACCCCAGTCCGGCAAAAAATAGCACGCTCGACCCAAGGACGATAGGGCCGATGAGGCGACGCTCCCGCCGCGTAAGCCCCGGCAGCACGAAGCGAATCATGTGGTAAAGAATGATGGGGCTAGCCAGCAGGATGCCGCTGTAGCCAGCGACCTTGACGGAGACAAAGAAATATTCACCGGGGGAGAGCTGCAGGAACTTTGCGCCCTGTGCGGGAACCTCGAGCAGCTCTACGATGCGGTTGACGAATGCGAAGCAGCCGACAACGCTGATTACAGCGGCAATGAGTGAATAGAAAATCCGCTGACGAAGCTCTTCGAGATGGTCAAAGAGGGACATCTCGGCGTCTTCGGGGAGCTCATTCCAGTAGTCATGGGTGCTGTCGGTCGAGGATGAGGTAGCCCTATCGGGCCGGCCAGTGACCATCGCATCTGACTTTTGCTCAATGTCGGATGAAAGCGGCATAGTACGAGCGGTTTCGATAAAGGGATTTTTAGACTAGGGCGCGGGCCGTGGCGATCGGCCTTTGGTAAAAATTAAGTGGACTATTCGTCAGACGCGCCAGCCGCACTGGGTTGGGTGTTGCTTTCAATTTCGCGGTCTGCCTCACCAGATACATCGCTGGTAGCAGCGTCTGGCGCATCTTCAGGGCTGCTGACAGCGCCTTCGGCATCCGGGGCCGAGGCGAGCCGATTAATTTCGTCTTTGTAGTTGGGGGGGGCAAGCGCCGCCGCTTCTGTAAACAAAGGCTGCGCTTCCTCATTGCGGTCTTGCGTCTGCAGGACCAGCGCCTTGCTGAGCAGCGGGCGAAAATCTTCGGGGTGGCTGGCGATCGCCTCATCGTAGAGGGCCATGGCCTTGTCATCCTGGTCGGTTTCGACATAGACCTGGCCCAGCAGCAGCTGCACTGCCGCAACGTCGACGCTGTCAGGCTGGACCAGATTGGTGTCGTCCGCCGTCTGTAGCGTATCTTGCAGCAGGCCGACGGCGGCCTGGGGCCGCTCTTCCACGATCAGCAGGGCTACCAGTCCCTGAAGCGCGTTCATATCGCCGGGATTCTTTGAGAGTACCTCACGGTAGACCTGAGCGGCTCCGTCGAGATCGCCGGTCTGCTGCCGCGCCTGGGCCAGCAGCACTTGGTAGTCGCTTTGCCCGGGGTTGAGTTCCGCCAGCTTCTCCAAAGGCTCGATGGCCGCCTCTAAGTTACCCCGCTGGATCTGAGCCTGCAGAAGGCCCCGCAGCGCCGTCTGGTTGTTGGGCTCCCGCTCAAGCACCAGCTCATATCCCCTGGCCTGATCTTCAAGCTCGCTTTGCTGAGATGGGGTGACGGTATCCGCTGTCGGCTCGGTTTGCTGAAAGAAGGAGCCGAGCAACGGCAGGGCGGCGATCGCAATGAACGCCAGTACAGCAATCAGCAAAACAGCGTTAACAAACCAGCGCTTGCGCTTATCGAACACGCCTCATCTCCCAAACTCTATTGCCATTATGAATGTGATTGGCGGGAATGGGTTGAACTTAGCTGTCGCTCGCCGCTCCCTCTAGCCATGAAGTTATGGTGAAAAGTACCTGAGGTCAGGGATTTCAGATGTATAAACGAAAAGTAAGATGCAGCAATTACCATACGTCAGGTCATTGACCGTTACCATCTTCTGCCGCTGATTTAACCCAGCAGGGGCCGCAACGCGGATGCTAACCTAGTGGGTATCTCTGTCTGTGGCAAGTGGTAAAGGAGGCCAGCGTTCATTGGAAGGAAAAGATATGAATTCCCCCAAGGATGGCTTTCAAAGTCGGTCTGATGGTTCTGCATTCGTAAACGATACCGAGCAAACGTCTGATGCACAAGCGTCTGACACTTCTGTTCGGGATTCAGCGGACGTTGAGATGAATCAGCCCTCACAAACGACGAGCGATATGACGGTTTCGAAATCAGTAGAGGTCGAACAGCACCTGCCAGATCAAGCGCGGCCAGATCAAGCGCGGCCAGATCAGGCGCGGCCAGATCAAGATCAAGCGCGGCCAACGCACCTTGACCAGGTTCAACCTGCAGCGCCAGAAGCTGCTGTTAGCGCTGAGGCTGACGTCAGTGATGACGGCAGCAAGTCTGGTGCAGATGAGTCTGGCCAAGACGAGGCCAGCAGTGGTGAAGCCACGCTCCGCCAGGTTCCCATTCCTCCAGCCAGCGAGCCCCTTCAGTATCGGGCAATTGGCCTGATTCGAGGCGTTTACCAGCCCTCGGAGGAGCAGTTTACCCGCGGCAACATCATGGCTGAGGATGATACCTCCATTGATGCTGTTTTGCTGGGGCGGGTCATGAGCCTGGTCAAAAAGCATGTCGATCTGGCTCAGCCCCATCTATGGGTCGTCTATCCTCGGACGCGGCCCAACAATAACGATCTGCACGCTCAGATTGTCGGCATTTGGGAGCCAGAGAGCCTTAGGCAAGACGACGACGAGCTTGACGCCGATGATCAAGACTTTGACGAGCAGGACTTTGAGGCGCAGGCCGCTTACGATCAGGCGTTTGGCGAACAAGATGATCTTGCTCAACAAGATGATGATATTGACGTTGAGGATAGCGACCTCGAAAGCAGCGACCTCGAAAGCAGTGACCTCGAGGGCGATCGCAGCGCCAGCGATACGCCAGAAGGTGATGCGCCAGAAGGTGATGCGCCAGACAGGCAAGTCGCCCAGGCTTCGGCCGCACCAGAGCCCGGCTTGAGTGAGGCCGACACGGCTGCAGAGGGAGCCGGCGACGCTGCAACCGCTGAAAAGGTGGACGCGCCAGAAGGCGTGCCAGAAGGTGCGCCAGAGGGAGATACAGAGAGCGAGACAGAGGGTAAGCCCAGCGCCAAAGCCGACCTCAAGACCAGCAGCGGGGCAACGATTCGCGCGATCGCGCCAGCGAGTAAGCCTACCACCCCACCTCAGCAAACCGTCTCGGATGCCGACGCGCCTGGGCCAGCCAGTGCGGATAGCCTTGAGGATGGCTACTTCTCAATTCGCGGGGAAGTGGTGCGCCAGTCTCGGGGCGGCCCCGATATGACGATCAAAATCTGCCAGGCACCCCGTAAAGGAGACAAGCGAGGGCGGGCCTTCAAGCTGCTGCTTAAAGGGACCGTCAAGCGGCGCGCGGTGGGTTCCTTTTGGGACATGCACGTCCAGCGCCAGGGAAATGACCTGGTCATTCAGGAGGCGATCTTTATTAAAGATATGCCGCCGACGAAGCGCCGCGGGAAAGGTGGCCCGCCCCGCCGCGGGAGAAGTGGTGGCCCGCCCCGTCGCCGCAACGATAGACCTGCGCCTGCCGCGCCGCGGCAGGGTAGTGCCCCGCCGCGTCCCACTCCTAAGCCTGTCAAGCGTCAGAGCCGCTCTTCTACCCCGGCTGAGTAAGCCCTAATCGGGGCGAACGGCTAGACCCCCGCCTTGCCTCCCCAACTGTCTTGAGCCATAAAAGCTCGGTCTTTGGGGAGCGGCGCTACGGGCTGGCTGAGGTGGAACCGGCCTGCATCAATGTCCGCTTTGAGCGCTTCTGAAATCTGCCGTGAGTAGGCCAGGCTCGCCAGCGGCGCGCTGCGGACGACGCGACCGTCGATCTTAATTTTTCCGGACTTGAGCTGGCGATAGCTCACGAGGCCAAAGGTGGGGCGCACGCGCCGGGGAATAGAAAAATCGACAACGGGGGCTACGATGTCCTCGTCCTTCACCGCGCAGCGTTCCACCACTCGCGGGCTGAGCACCGGCAGCGCCACGCCCACGCCTAGCATCAAAGACGGGCCGTAGCCCCGCAGATAGCAGCCCCGCACCCACTGAGGCGACATTTGCTTGGCATCGCCGATCAGGGCTACGGTGGCCGCCGGGCCGATGGGCGTGCGGTTAGGCAAGCGCCGCTGTACCGGAAAATGCTGAGTCCCTTCCCAAGCGATATAGCCTTCTGCCCCGCCGAGCCAAATGCGGCTGCCGATGCCCAAAACCTCTAGCTCGGGGTCGTTCCACAGGGGCGAGATAGCGCCGGGGTTGGAGTATACGGCGTTGCCCAGCCGGGGCTGCAGCGGCCCTAGATAGGTCGCCAGCGGGCGATCGCCGCCGTTAACGCCCACGATAAAGTTTTGGTAGAGGTTGCGGGGGTTGAACAGATAAAACTGGTTGATGGAGCTGCGGGTGATGGTGGTCTCTAGGGAAGCGCGCGGGTAGCAGTCCGTCATCTGCCCGATGGCCCGCAGCTGTACTGACCTATCGGCAATCAGATCGGCAATCACGTGGCCGCCGCCCCGCTCGCGCCCCTCATCGCTGTCTACGCCATCTCCTAGGCGAGAGGCTTCGGCCATTTGCGTAGCCCCTAGGTACAGGTCTACCGCGCCAAAGCCCGAGTAGGCCAACACCCCGTCGAGCCAGCACTGGCGAATTTTGATGGGCGGGTCCGTGTGGCCCAGGTTAATAATGGCCCCGGAGGACTCCATGGTCTCAAAGGTGCCACAGGTCACCACGTCCACGGCTTCGGCGATCGCCTCGATTCCCTGCTCGGCGGCCCGGGCTTTGACCTGCTCAACGGTCCACACCGCGGCCTTGCGGGCGGAAATTTTGGCGTTAATCTCCTCTAGGGTGCGCATGCTGCTCTTAGAAAGTTAGGTGAGCGCTTTGAATGAGCGCCCGTGGATTAGCGCTGGAGCTGAAGCCGCCACACCATCCACAGCACCACGCCAGCGATAGGGGTCAGCACGATGGTGAGGGCGATCCCTGCGGTGGCGGGTAGGGGAATGAGGGGACCGGCGTATTTAATCAGCAGGGCGATCGCTGTGGAGGCGACGGCGAGTTTAATGAGGAAGCGGGCGTCTTCGGCCATGAAGCAGGCTCGGCGATCTGCCTCCATAGTTTACGCGAAAGTAAAGCGCTACAGTAAAACTATAGATTGCTCACCTTATCAGCTTCTGTGGATATCTACCCCCAACTTCAGCAAACCCAGCGCGAGCGCGTCAGCGACGGCGTGCTGGCCCCAATTCTGTCGCAGGCTAGCGCTCGCCAGCTTATCTTGCTCTGGCCCCAGCTGGGGGACTTCGACAGTCTGGAATATGCCTGGTGGCTAGAGCGGGAGCGCGATCGCCTGCAGCGGGAGAATATCGCGGTGCGGGCGGTGGGCATCGGCGATCGCAGCTCTGGTCAACGGTTCTGCGAGTATACCGGCTTCCCGGCGGAGCACCTGTTTGTTGACCCCAAGGCGGCGCTGCACCGCGAGCTGGGGCTATACGAAGGCCTATCCCTATCGCTACCGGGACTGAAGGCTGGACAGTCGGCCTGGCTGAACCTAATGCTGATGTGCGCAGGACTCGGCAGCCCTGGCACCCTATCGGAGGTGCTTCGGGGCTATAGCGGCGATCGCCAAGCCCCCCAGCTGATTGGCGACCAGGAGACGGTGCACGCCAGGCCGCTGCCGCCTTTTAAGGGGGAGTTCTTTAAGCTGGCGGGCGGTAAGGGGTTCCAGCGGCCCTTTGAGCTGGCGACGCTGCGGCTGCGCAACATGGCGGAGGTGCTGGGACACTGGAAGGCCTATGTGCCCAATGCCGCCTACCTCACCCAGCGGGGCGGTACGTTTTTGTTTGATGCTCAAGGAGAGCTACTGTACGAGCACCGCGACCCAGGCATTTTGGGCTTTGCGGAGAATATGGGCCGTCCGCTGACGTTTTTGTTGGGTGACAGTGCTGAGGCGGCGCTAACGAAAGCAAGGTCCTCTACATAATTTTTGCTGGTGTGAGTACTTATAGCGATTTCTAGTCGCGGGTCTACCCGTAGAGTGATGCAGAGCGCCGATCTACTTTTGGAGGCGATCGCCCTCGTCAGAAGCTTTGAGATCAAATAGGGGCGATTGCTGAGCCGATTACGCGTTATGCAAGTGCGCTGTCTCGACCTCAAACTCGGTGAATACTTTCGCCTGCTCCAGCACCAGCTCAACGGCCAGCGCCTGCATGTCTGGTGGGTAGCCGTACTGCCGTAGGAGGCGCTTGACCATCACCTTCATTCGAGCCCGGACGCTCTCTTTTAGATTCCAGTCAATCGTCGCATTTTTGCGGACGCGGGTCACCAGGGCGATCGCCAACTCCCTCAGCTTGTCTTGCCCCATCACATCCTGGGCACTTTTATTCTGGGCTAGGGCATCGTAGAAAGCGAGTTTGTAGGGTTCTAGGCCCAGCTCTTCACCGCGCAGCTTGGCTGTTTGAACATCTCGGCCCAGCTCGATAAGCTCTTGCAGGATGTCAGTAACGCTGATCACCTGACTCTTATAGCGGTTGAGGGCCGCTTCTAGCATTTCTGCTAGCTTGCGGCTCTGAACGACGTTAGTGCGGCGCTGAGCTTTAATTTCGTCTCGGAGCAGTTTTTTGAGCAGTTCGACGGCTAGGTTTTTGTGCTCCATGCCTTCGACTTCGGCCAAGAACTCATCGGAGATGACCGAGACACTGGGGCTCTTGATTCCCGCCTGATCGAAGATATTGATGACGGTATCGGACACTAAGGCCTGGTCTACTACCTGGCGGATGGCGGTTTCGATCTCCGCGTTGCTGAGGCCGCCGTCGCTAGGCTCCAGCTTCCGCAGGCTGGACTGGATGGCTTGGAAGAAGGAGATTTGCTCGGCGCGGGCGATCGCCTCAGGGTGGTGGGCGGTAAGGGCATAAATTTTAGAGAGGGCGGCGACGGCGTCGAGGAAACGGTCTTTCTGTTTGGGAGCTGCAGCGTAGTTGGTAGCAGCTTTAAGCAAGTTGAGCTTGTCGCCCGTGCTAGCGGTGAAGTAGGGCTGATAGTCAAAGCCTTCCATGATGCCTTCTACGACTTCCAGCTTTGTCAGCAGCAGCCCGAGCGCGACGTCTTGATCCAAGACCAGGTCGCCTTTGCCGCCGCTTTGAGAATAGAAGTCGAGGGCTTCTTTGAGTTCCTGGGCCACCCCAAGATAGTCCACAATCAGCCCGCCCTGCTTCTCAAAGTAGACGCGGTTGATGCGGGCGATCGCCTGCATCAGGTTGTGGCCCTTCATCGGCTTGTCAATGTACATGGTATGGAGGCAGGGGGCATCAAACCCGGTAAGCCACATATCGCAGACGATTACCAGCTCTAGTTCGCTGTCGGGGTCTTTGAGGCGCTGGGCCAGGGCCTGCCGCTGCTTTTTGGTGGTGTGATGCTGCACCAGGTTGCCTTCGTCGGAGGCGCTGGCGGTGATCACAACTTTGATCTTGCCTGCGCTTGGATCGCTGCTGTGCCAGTCGGGGCGGAGCTGAACGATTTGCCCGTAGAGGTTGGCCGCCACCCGCCGACTCAGGGTCACAATCATGCCCTTGCCCCGGTTGGCGGTCTGGCGCTGCTCGAAGTGGGTGACGATGTCTTGAGCGATGGTCTGGAGGCGCTGGGTGGAGCCGACGATCGCTTCAATTTTGGTCTGGTTGGCTTTGGCCTGCTGGGTGGTGCTGAGGTCTTCAAAGCGGAGGTCATCGTCCAGTTCATTCAGCAGGCCAAGGCCCTGCGCGTCTAGGTCTACCTGCACCAATCGGCTTTCGTAGTAGATGGGCACGGTGGCCTCGTCTTTGACGGCCTGGGCGATGTCATAGATGTCGATGTAGCTGCCGAAGATTTCGGGGGTGTTTTTGTCGGTCTGCTCGATGGGGGTGCCGGTAAAGCCGACGAATGTGGCGTTGGGCAGGGCATCTCGGATGTACTTGGCAAAGCCGTAGCGGGTCTGTTTGCCGATTTCGTTGCCGTCTTCGTCTTTGAGAGTAACCTGCTTAGCTTTGAAGCCGTACTGGCTGCGGTGGGCCTCGTCGGCTAGGACAACGATGTTGGTGCGATCGCTAATCTTCGGATACAGAGTTTCGTCATCGGCAGGGGCGAACTTTTGCACCGTCGTGAATACGATGCCGCCGGAGCCAACGTTGAGTAAGTCGCGGACCGCAGCGCGATCGCCAGCCTGTTGCGGTTCCTGGCGGAGCAGCTGGCGGCACCCGGCGAAGGTATCAAAGAGCTGATCGTCTTGGTCGTTGCGATCGGTGAGTATTACTAGGGTTGGATTATCCAGCGTGAGTACCAGCTTGCCGCTGAGGAACACCATCGAGAGGGATTTACCGCTGCCTTGGGTGTGCCACACTACGCCGCCTCTGCCCCTCTCCCCAAACCCCTCTCCCAAGGGGCGAGGGGCTTCCGAACTCCAGTTTCCCTCCCTATGGGAGGGGTTAGGGGAGGGCGACCAGGAGGGACTAGGAGAGGGCATCCCGCAAGCTAGCAGCGCACTTTCCACCGCTTTATTCACCGCATAATACTGGTGGTAGGCCCCTATCTTTTTGATGGTCTTGAGGGTGACAACTTCGGTGGCGGGGTCTACGGTTTTGATCTTCTCAAAGACGGTGAAGTGGCGCACCAGGTCGAGCAGAGTACGCTTGTTGAGCATGTCCTGCGTGAGGATTTCTAGCTCGTTGGTGTTAGGGTCGTTGTCGATGTCTCCGCTGGGCAGCTTGCGCTTCCATTGGCTGAAGCGGGTGTAGTCGGCAGAGAGTGCCCCAGCTCGGGCTGAGAGGCCGTCGGAGATGACCAACAAAGCGTTGTAGGTGAACAGGCTAGGAATTTCGCGCTTGTAGGTTTGGAGCTGGTTGTAAGCGGCCTTGAGGCTGGCTTTGGCATCAGCGGCGTTTTTGAGTTCGATGACGACCAGGGGCAGCCCGTTGATGAAGAGGATGATGTCGGGGCGGCGGTTGTGGTTGTCTTCGATGACGGTGAACTGGTTCACCGCGAGGAATTCGTTGTTATCGGGTGTATCCCAGTCGAGCAGCCAAAGCTGCTCACCTTTAGTTTCGCCGTCTCGTTGGTATTCGACGGTGATGCCTTCGGTAAGGTAGCGGTGGAAGGTTTCGTTGTTGGTAATCAGGTCGGGGCTGGCGATGTTTTGCAGCTCACGCTGGGCCTGCTGGCGGATGTCGGGGGGAATGTGGGGGTTGATGCGGCTGATGGCGGTGGTGAGGCGATCTTTAAGTAGGACGTCGCTGTAGCTTTGACGTTTGGCTATGTTCAAGTAGGTGCCGCTGCTGTCGCTGGCCCGGAAGCTCTCTCCTAAACCCTCTTGGCCCTCCCCTAACCCCTCCCGGGGGGAGGAGAACAAAGTCCCTCGCCCTTTGGACGAGGGGTTTGGGGTGAGGGTACTGGCTGGCGCAATATCGGCTCCATGGGTGTAATGATACCCTAGCCCATCGAGTAGGTTGAGGTTGTATGCTTCGATTTGGTCTTCGGTGGTAAAGCTGCTCATCAGACCTTAGGCAAGTATCGCTGTCTTGAGAGTTCCCGGTGGGTAAGGGTTCCTACGGGTGCGATGGGTCACTGTCTGGACGATTTGCGACTTGACTTATTGCGCTGACGTCTCACGACGATGGTGCGGGGGCTTCGCAGCGATCGCCGCCGCCAGCTAAATCGAGGTTGAGAAGATTTTTGCTTGAGGGAGCGCACCTTCGGAATCTCATCTGCTCGCAGCGACTCGACGGCAGATTTGGGTACGGTGACGACGTCAATGGATTCGCCTAGAACGTTGAAAATTTCGAGGATGTAGCCTTCTTCGATGCCTTCTGGGTCAGGGACTGTATCAATAAATGTGGCGATGTCTCCCCGCTTGAGGTTGTAGTTCGGAAAGTCTCGATTGAGAGAGATGCGGCTGTACAGGGGGATGGTGGTGCTCATCGCTTCGGCTTTAGGGTGACAAACTGAATGATTCCGTCTGCGGCGCGTTCTATCCAAACTGTAACAACTGCAAGGGTGCCGTTTGGACCAACGAGGGAGCCTTCGACCAAATAGTAGGTGCCGTATTTGTCTTGGCGATCGGAAGTGGCCTCGTGGGCTTGGGTTAGCGTGAGAATGGCTTGCTGCAGTTGCTGAGGGTTGTCGGCGGTGAATCCGGCCTGGGCGAGAAATTTGGATTTATCGTCTTCTGGGCGAGGAATAAGTAGGTATTGGGTGAGTTTGGCATTGGGGATAACGATTGTCCCTAGCAGTTTCATTATTGGGCACTGTTCTCCTGGATGCGGAGTTTGCCGCTC
>JBHJHD010000001.1:0-13421 GCA_050331115.1 Elainellaceae cyanobacterium | reverse complement strand
AATTAGCGAGAACCGTTTGGCCTGCAGTCTATGGACATCGAGGGAAAGATATAAAATGGCATCTGAACTTCGCCCAGCCTCAGTGAATGCGCTTCCTCTAGAACAGGACCATGAAGGAGGACTGCGGCTAGATCACTTTGTGTCGGCCCTCAAACGTCAAGCGCTGATCATCATTGGGGTGACTACGGTAACGGCGTCGGCTGCAGTACTCAAAGCGGTGACTGATGTGCCTGTCTATCAAGCCGGCTTTGAGCTGCTCACGCCTCCGGTCACCGTTGAAACTGAAATCACTTCCGCTCTCCCAGACGCACTCCAGAATCAGTCCGAGATTATCAACGTCGCCATAGACGAAACGCAGATTAAGATATTGACGAGCCCTCGCGTTATGGAGCCGATTGTTGAGGATCTAGAGAGGCTTTATCCAAATGTTGCCTATGGAGAAATCGTTGATAGGCTAAGCATTTCGCCTTCTCAAGCGGGCGATGTTTTAACGGTGACCTATCGAAACCAAAATCCTCAAAAAGTAGAGGACGTTTTAGAGGTCGTTTCGGCCGCCTACCTCAGATATAGCCTGGAAGACAGGCAGAATAACATCTATCGCGGTATTGACTTTCTTGATGAGCAGCTTCCGGTGCTCGAAGAGCAGGTCGAAAAGCTTGAGTCAGAGCTTGAAAACCTGAGACAGCGCTCCAATTTAATTGATCCGCTGGTTCAGGGAGAGCAGCTCTCGCAGCAGGCGGCTAAGTTCACGGCGGAGCAGCTTGACCTGAGGGTGCGAATTGAGCAAACTGAGCAGCTCTATCAAAGCCTGCAGCGGGATCTGTCCAGCGGGAATGAATTGGCAGCTAATTCGGCCTTATCAGAGAGCGCCCGCTATCAAGGACTACTTGACCAGCTGGTTGAAATCGATAGCGAGCTCGCCAACGAGCTATCGCTGTACCTGGAAGATAGCCCGGAGGTGGGCGTAATCGGCGATCGCCGCAATAACATTCAGCCGCTGCTCGAGCGTGAGGGCCTGCGCGTCCAGCAGGAAATTGCCAGCCGCATTCGCGAAATGGAGGATTATGATTTGGCTCTCAGCGAGGCTATTGAAACCTTGAATCAGCGAATCAATCAGCTTTCTACCGTAACGCGTCAGTATAACGGCATTCAGCGCGAGCTAGATATTGCGACTGGAAACCTGAACCAGTTTCTCACCAGACGCGAAGCGCTGCGGATCAACGCAGCTCAGAGCCAAACGCCCTGGGAGATTCTGACCCCAATTTCAAATCCGCAGGCCTCTGCCGCGAGCGCGAAACGGAACCTAATTCTAGGTACGGTGCTAGGACTCCTGCTGGGGTCTGGCGCTGCAATCTTAATAGACCGGCTGAAGGGCAAAATCTACACGATTGAAGAGCTGAAGGAGGCTGCGCCACTGCCGATTTTGGGCAATATCCCCCACAGTCAGGCTTTAGCAGAAGGCAGATCGCTCCTATCGTCTGTAGATCAGCCTGTAGCGAGATTCGATGGAGATCTCAATGGGGACTTCAACGCGGAGCTTACAGCCAGGGTCCAAAGGGAGATGTCTACGCCGTTTCTTGAGGCATTTAGAATTCTCTCTACGGGTATCAGGCTCAGCAACCCAGACAATCCCATCAAGTCTTTTGCGATTAGTTCACCGACGCCAGGTGCGGGCAAGAGCACGATCAGTTTCTACTTAGCCCACGCCATGGCGTCGATGGGGCAGCAGACGCTTCTGGTTGATACCGATTTGCGGCGACCCAGCCTCCATCACCTCTTTGGCCTACCGGGCAGCAGCAAAGGCCTGTCGAGCTATATCGCCGGTGAATTTGATTTGGCCGACGTACTGATTGACTCTCCGCTGAGCGAGAATCTATTCTTTGTTCCGGCTGGCCCCGTACCGCCCGACCCGCTCCATGCGCTTTCTGCACAGCGCATGGGAGATTTTCTAAAGACTGCTCACAACATCTTTGACGTCATTATTTTTGACACGCCTCCCCTATTGGGCTTTGCCGATGCGCTTACCATCGCAGCAAAAACCCAGGGACTATTATTGACCGCTCGATTGGGTCATGTTAAACATGCTGAGCTTCAGTCGGCACTAGACGAGCTGGCCATTGCTAAAATTCCGATTATCGGCATGGTGGGCAACGGTGCGAAGCAGGAATCGAGAAATACCCACAGCTACTATCACTACAATCAAGAGGAGTCGGTAGAATCTCAAGTCAGCTACGAGAATGTTTAGGTCGCTCTGAAGCGCTTTCAGAAATGAAAGTACCAAAAGCTATCTATGTACCCTCTAGCGGTCATTAAACTAATTGTCGCTAGAGGGGTCAAACCATTTGGGATACGGCAGGTCGAGCTTAGCAAAAATCTTCTTCGCCCGCAGCGTCAGATCGGTCTTGAAAATAAACTCATCCCGGGCATCGAGTGGATAGCACTTAAGCTTGAATAAGCTGCCCCAAATTTTGTCCTCCATCACCACCACGATGGGCAGTCCCAAATGGGTAAACTTGCTGGTGTGGGCGATGCGGTATAGGACTCGCTTCACAAGCTCCGCGTCGGCCTCGTGGGCTAGGTAGAACTCGGTGATCACCTGGGCCTCTAGCTCGCCCATGTTGGCGTTAGACACCGAGTTGGTCCAAATGTGGTTGTGGGGCACCGTGACAATGTTGTCTGCAGGCGTGCGCAGCCGAATGCCCCGCAGGCCGTAGCTCATCACTTCCCCATATTCGTCGGCAATTTCAATGCGATCGCCCACGCGATAGGGAGCTTCGAATAGCCCAATGATGCCTGCAATCACCGAGCTAGCGTAATCCTTAAAGGCAAATCCTAAAGCGACCGCCACCGTTCCTGTGACCGCCAGCACATTCTCCTGGGATAGCCTCAAGAAGAGGTTCATTAGCGTAACAATGGTCAGGGTCATCACGAAGGTGCGGGCAAACGGCTGGAACTGCATGACCCGCAGCCGCCCTTCTTTGGCAACTCGCTCGGAAAGCCAGGTAACAAACCAGTCGGCAGTCTTAATCGTCACGTAAGCGACGGCCAAGATGACTAGCGCCTGAAGGATTTTAGTGCCGGTGATCTCCGCTAGGATTCGCCTGGTCTGATTGGCGGTGTCGCTAGCCGCTTCACTGGCCGCTCGACCCGCGTTCTCAGCGGTATTTTCAGCGGCATCTTTTGCGGCTTGGGCAAGTATCGTCAGGGAAATCGGGATCATGGCTAATCGGGACTGTCGATAATGAAGTTGTTGCTAGCGAGACGGCGCTTGAGTCGGGGGTAGTGCATAGGGTTGACTTTAATCGTGTCTTTTCGCTGCTCGACGATTCCTTTCCCCCGCATAATTTGTACAGAGTCATTGACGAGCTGCCGCTCTTCCCCCAAGCTTTTGGCCAATGCCTCGAGGGTCAAGTCGCCGTGGACGAGTAGAGAGTACAGAATATAGAGGTCGCTTTGCTCTAGCTTGGGTAAGCTGGGTAACTTTGGCAGCTTAGCAATAATGCGGTGCATCGGCTCCGGCTCAAGATCGACGTAGTCTTCTATGGTTTCATCGCTTGCTTCGACAGTGTCAATCAGCTTTTCCTTGACCTCTCCTTTGACTTCCTCGTAGTAAATTGATTTCACAAAGAGCTGGAGCGCGACCGTGCTCACCCCGTCGGATAGATCGGCTAGGCGCTCGAAATAGTCTTGCCACTCAAATCCAATATCGCCGTTGTCCTCCTTCGAGGACAACAGCGCATCCTCTTTTACGTCGCGAAATAGAGATTTAAGAGACGTTCTAATCTCTTCTAAAAGCGCTGCTAAGGTACTAAAAGAGGACGATTCTAAATGTTCCTCTCCTAAGTTTTGCAGCCGCTCCTGGATGGGATCTTCGTCAAGCCGAATATTCAGCTTTTCGATGATGGGCATGAGCCAGTCTCTGAGCTGTTTACCGGATAGGTCGGGAAGCGACACGACCTTGCCGCAGTGGGCCTGAAGCTTGAGGACGCAGTTGAGATACTGAAAGCCAACCTGTCCGCTGCCGAGTACCCAGAACTGGTTGCGATCGCTCAGCAAACTGTCCCGCAGGTAGTCGATGCCGTCTAGTCCCTCAGCCGTCCGCAAAAAGCACCAGCTCAAGTTGGGGATAATGGCCACCTTGGGCTCCGACTCAGGGCCGCCCTGCTCAAAAATTTCGCCCATCTTCGACCTGATGTCCTGCGGCTCAATTGGCCGCTCTACCCAGTCCAAGAGCACTGGAGATATCTCCCTCTCGGCTAGCCAGTCGGCAAGTCCTTCAGTCAAAATGCGGGCTACAGCCGACACTGGACTACCGATGATAGTGAGCGAGTTGTTGGCGGCGCTGTGGTTTTCTTCCCACTGACTGAGGGCTTCAGAGAGCGCCTCGCAGATAGCCGCTTTGTCATCGGGGTGGCTCGGCAGGTCATTCACTAGCGTGGCTAGCTGCTGAGCAATGTCGGTGGGGAGAGCCTTTAGGGTGTCTTCAACCTCAGAGCTGTAGGCGGCATCCTTCTCGAGCCGCTCCGTACGAAATGGCCGCTTTTCTAGCAGCCAATCTCTAAGCTGAGCAACTACGTTTGCCATGAATAGCGCAAAATCCTAAAGAGGGCTCCCCTTTAGTTTATCTCTGGTTGGTTTATCCTCGGCCGAAAAGCCGCTTTAGCGGATTGGCGGCAAACTGACCTGAACTCTGGGCGGGATGGCGCTGGGCAGCCTGGACCGGATTGGGGTCGGTGAAAATTTCGGCGGCCCGCTCCAGCAGTTTATCGCTGGGGCTTTGGTCTGTAGATGAGACTAGCGTAGCCCCCTGGTCGCTTTCTGAACCGCTGGTTAAGGCCGCTTGATAGGCCTGGTTGAGTTTCGGCAAGCTCGCAGCAATAACCGGCAGCTCGACGGCTCGGTTCTCAAGGTTTTGACCGATGGCGTGGAGCTGTTTTTGCAGGCCTTCGGGCAGCGCGTCGTCTTGCTCGGCTAGGGCGGTGATAAACGCGGTTAGACTATTCTCGCTTTGAGGATTCAAGGACATGGTGAGGAGTCTCAGAAAAATTGGGGGGTTGAGCGGTTATAAAATCTGCTCATCCGAATAGTAAGAAACTCCGCGGGCTTTGAGCGCGGTTTCAGCGGCAAAATCCTTCTTTGGAAGGAGCATTCGTTACTGAACTTTACCTGCTTTGGGCTTCTGGCTTAAGTTTCCAGCTTCGATTTGACGCGCGATGGTCAGCGCCGCATAGCTCACCCCCGCGGTCCCTTCCCCTGGGTGGGTTGAATCTCCTACAAGCCACAGCTGCTTTACCGGGGTCCGGTTTGCCAAGCCAAACGGCCCGAAGGTGCTCACCCGCTGCCCCACGCCGCCAACGATGCCCTGCTCACGGGCGGTGAAGCGCTCGAAGGTGCGGGGCGTGGCGGCTTCGCAATGGACAATGGTGTCTTCGTTGAGGGTGAAAAAGCCGCTCAGCCGAGCGATCGCCTCCTGGGTATAGCGCTGCTTTAGCCCATCGTAGTCGTCGGTGCGCCACCAGGGGCGCGGGTCCACAAACGACGAGGCAATCACCGTAGCGTGGCCTTCGGGCGCGCGGCCGTCACCGGGGCGGCTCACAGAGACAAATAGGGAATTATTTTCGCCGACGGGGCCATCGTAGTCGTAGAGAAACTGCAGGTGGGGCGGGCAGTCTGCAGGCACGGCCTCTTGGGTGACCCCCAGATAAATTACAAAGGCGCCAGAGGCGGGGGGCAGCTTATCGACCCGGTGCTGGTAGCCCGCAGGGGTCTGACCGTCTAGAAGCTGGGTGAGGTTTTGGGCCGTGACGTTGGCGACGACGTGGTCTGCTGGTTCGGTCCAGACCTTGCCAGTCTTTTGGTCGCGCACTTCCACAGCGGCGGCCTGCCCCTCCTTGGTGTAGACATGCTCCACGGTATGGCGCATGTGCAGCGCGCCGCCGTCTCGCTCTAAGGCAGCCACAAGGCGATCGCTTAAGACCTGCATACTGCCCTGCAGGTGGTATAGCCCTTGGGGCAGCTGCGACACCCCCAGCGCCGTCGCCGCATAGAGCAGGGCCGTTTCGTCGGCGTCTACTTGGGAGTAGAGCTTCAGCTGCAGGTCTAGGAAGGTCCGCAGGCGGCGATCGCGCTGTAAACCGTAGAGCCGCAGCAGTTGCCCTACGGTCAGCAGCGCGTAGGGCAGCGTCAGCAGGGTGTCGGGGCGCACAGCGGCGGTGAGCTGCCGCAGATCCCACAGACTGCGGGGCGGCAGCACCGGCTCACGGCTTTGGAATCGCCAGCTAATGTCAAATAGCCGCGCTAGACATTGCCAAAAAGGCTCGCTGCCGGGGAACTGCCGCTGCCGCTCGGCTTGCCAGTGAGCGGGGTCGCGCCAGACGCTGATCGCTTCGGTTTCGCCCGGTAGGTAGACAGCGCAGGCGGGGTCGCAGGGATGGGCCTCGGGAAGCGGAATGTCGAGCTGGCTAAAGATCTGGTGGTGGATGCCGCCGGGCTCAAGGCCGGCGACCTGGGTAGCCCCCACGTCGAAGGTAAAGCCGCGCCGTTTAAAGGTGGAGGCGCAGCCGCCGGGGACGAGGGCCTGATCGTAGACGGTGACGCGGTAGCCCTGGGAGGCAAGCAGTGCCGCTGCGGTCAGTCCACCAATGCCGGCTCCAATGACGACGACGCGCTGAGCGATCGCTTGGGGGGCAGCTTGGGTTTGGGGTGCAGCGGACATAGTCAGTCACAAAAGATACAAAAGTTAATACTTCTATTGTAGCTTCTATAGCTCCGCCGCCACCTGAGTCATCATCTAGGCATTCATCATGCTTTCGATGATCTTCTGTACAATCTGCATCCCGGTCACCGCCTGCCAGCCAAACAGGCCCACCAGCGCCACATTGAGGGTAATGTGCGTGTAGCGCGCCCAATCTTGGCCCTTCTGCATAAAGGGTGAAAGGGAGGCCGAGGTGGCAATGAGCCCCGTCATGCCCAGCCCTACCAGCAGGTGCGGACCTAAAAACAGCTTGCCGTTGTTGATGTAGGTTACCGCCATGGCGCTAATTGAGCCGATGACCATAAAGGCGAGCAGTGCGGAGCCGACCTGGTAGTGCTTGACGTTGACCTTTTTCTTGACCAACGCTTTGCGGGTTTCCGCATCAGCCGACCGAATACGGCGCACCTGCCAACCGAGGTAGAGCGCGTAGAGCGCGGCTACGAGCAGTCCCCACATCAAAAGGGGGTGGATGAAGTTAAGCCAGGGTTTGATTGCGTCAGGAATAAAGTCCATGGATTCTATAGCGTTTGTGGGAAAGCGTCACTTAAATGATTTTAATCTTCTTCACATTGTTTAGTGAAGGATTATCTGGCGAAGGCCTGTTCAGTCAAGGTTTGCTTAATGAAGAAAGTGTCGCGTCCCGGTGAGCACCATCACCAAGCCCAGCTCGTTGGCTGCATCAATGGAGTTTTGGTCTCGCATACTGCCCCCTGGCTGAATGACGGCGCTCACGCCAGCGGCGGCAGCGGTGCGTACCGAGTCATCAAACGGGAAAAAGCCGTCGCTCGCTAGAACCGATCCTGAGGCGAGCTCTCCCGCCTGCTGCAGGGCGATCGCCACTGCCCCGACCCGGTTCATCTGCCCTGCCCCAACGCCTCGGGTGGTGCGATCGCGGCTGATGACGATAGCATTAGACTTCACGTGCTTCACCACCCGCCAGGCAAAGGCCAGCTCGGCGAGCTGAGCGTCGCTGGGCTGCGCTTGGGTCGCCACGGTCCAGTCGGCGGGGGTGATGGGGCAATCGTCACTCTGCTGCACTAGAAAGCCTCCGGCAATCGGACGAACCAGCTGGCTGGGGCCTGCAGTATCTTTCAGGATGAGCACCCGCAGCTTCGATTTTTTGGCTAGTATCGCTTCTGCTTCCGCGTCGCAGCCGGGAGCGACGACGCATTCTAAAAAGGTCTGGGTGAGGGCAGTGGCGGTTTCGGCGTCGATGGGATGATTGAGGGCGACGATGCCGCCAAACGCAGATACATTGTCGGCATTAAAGGCGGCCAGATAGGCGTTTGCCAAAGTATCGGCCATGGCTACCCCGCAGGGGTTGGTGTGCTTAAGGACCGCGGCGGCGGGCTGGTCGGCAGAAAATTCGGCAATGATGCGCCGCGCCGCTTCTAAATCCACCAGATTGTTGTAGCTCAGGTCTTTCCCCTGCAGCTTATCGGCGGCGGCCCAGCCCGAGGCTACCGTTCCGGTCTGATACCAGGCGGCCGCCTGGTGAGGGTTTTCGCCATAGCGAAGGGGCTGGCGCTGCTGGCCGGTGAAGCTGAAGCGCTGGGGTAGACTGGCTCCGTCCGCCCCGTTAATCCCTTCGTCCCCGTCGGCTTGGGTGAGGTAGGTGGCGATCGCCTGGTCATAGCAGGCCGTCTTCCAAAACGCCTGCTGGGCGCAGCGGCGGCGAAACCCTAGATCGAGAGCGCCTCGGGCTCGGCGCGCTTGCAGGTAGGCCTCGTATTGGTTCGGCTCGCACAGGACCGTAATATGGGCAAAATTCTTAGCGGCGGCGCGGATTAAAGTGGGGCCGCCGATATCGATTTGCTCGATGGCTTCAGGCAAGGCAACATCGGCGGTAGCGATGGTTTTCTCAAAGGGGTAGAGGTTTACGACAACTAATTCGAAGGGACGAATATGGTTAGACGCCAGGTCGGCCTGATCTTGGGCACTGTCTTGACGCGCTAAAATGCCGCCGTGGATACGGGGATGAAGCGTCTTTACCCGCCCCCCCAAAATCTCGGGAGACTCAGTATAATCAGACACCTTAGTCACCAAGATATCGGCCTGCTGCAGGGCGCGGGCTGTGCCGCCGCTGCTCACTAAATCGAAGCCAAATTCGTCCACTAGGGCGCGGGCAAGCTCCACCAGTCCCGTTTTATCCGATACGCTCAGCAATGCTAGTGGTGCCATATGCCTCCTCACTCAACCCCCTCAACGGGAAAAAACAATCCAAAAAAATCAGCGGGCGGAAAATTTGTAAATCCGGCCTTGATGTCCCCTATTATCGACGAGAACGGCACTGCGCTCGTGACAACCGCTGATCCGCTTTTATCTCGCCTGCTCATTCGCGCTAACGTCTTTACTTCTAACGTCTTCACTTCTAACGCTTTACCATGGTTGACCGCACCAGCACCCTCACCGGCATCGTTCGCAACGCCCAGGCGCAGCCCAAAGACCTGCTCGTTATTTTGCACGGCTGGGGCGCAAATGCCCAGGACGTGGCGACCCTAGCGGACAGTTTACGGCTTCCAGGCTACGCCCTGGCGTTTCCCAATGCGCCGTTTCGGCATCCCGATTCGCCAGGGGGCTTCATGTGGTACGACTTTCCCAAAACCCAGCTCAATCAGCTCATCGGATTAGACCAAGACGACCTACGGGAGAGCCGCCAGCGGTTGAGGGACTGGCTGACGAACCTCTGCGGTCAGCTCGATATTCCGCTGTCCCGCACGATTCTGGGGGGATTTTCTCAAGGTGGAGCCATGACGCTGGATGTCGGGCCGCAGCTGCCCCTAGCGCGGCTAATGTCCCTGAGCAGCTATCTACACCGGGCGTTGAGCGAAGCAGATAGCCCAGCCCCGACGCTGCTAGTGCACGGCAATCAAGACGCCGTTGTGCCGCTGCAGGCCGCCCATCAGGCCCGTGAGCAGCTCACCGGCCTTTCCATCCCAGTGGAGTACCACGAGCTGTCCATGGGGCACGAAATTTCACCTAAAGTTCTTAATCTTATGCAAAGTTTCATCGAACAGAGTAGACCAATGCTAGATTAGACCGAATAGGATAATAAAGTAAGTACGTCGGCTGGCGAGTCATAAAGATGAGCTGCGGTCCGCCAGTCCTCAACCACTGCGTTTGCTTTGGAGCCCCCTCGCTATGACGACCTCAACCATTTCACAGCACGACATAGAAAACATTACTGAGCGCGACATCGACCAGCTGGCTATGCGTCTAGAGCAGGACGAATATAGCAGCCCCTTCGACGGCCTCCAAGACTGGCATCTGCTGCGGGCGATCGCCTTTCAGCGGCCCGACATGGTGGAAACCTATATGCACCTGCTCGATCTAGAGGCCTACGACGAGTCGTAAGCTGCTCGAAGTCGGGCTATCGGGTCCAGTCCCGCCGCCAGCTTAAGAGCAGTTCGCGCCCGTCGACGCGCCACCCCCGCCGCCGCCGCCGCCACTGCTCTGCTAGGGTCGACATCGCTTCTCCACAGGCGGTATTAGGCCAGTCGGCAAGCGACTGGATCTTCGTTCGCTGAGCGATTGCCCAGCCTAGGGCCTCAGCCCAGCTTTGGGCATCCGGCCCAACGGCGCAGCCGCCTAAAATTCTGCCGCGCCTCGACAGGACGGTTTGGTATAGGCCTAGGGGCTTTCCATCGAGCTGAGCTTGCCTCTTGGGGGGCAAAGCGGTTTGGCTGGCTACAGCCCCTTTGCTAACTTGCTGAGCCTGCTGTAGCGTTAGCCCGATCTGGATGAGTGGCGGGTCCGCCATCAGCACCCGTGGAATCTTGCTGTAGGCAATGCGGCGGTACGGTAGGGAAAGGGCATTGTCGACAGCCACCTGAGCTTCGGCGATCGCTTTATTCTCTGAACAAGCAGCGTTGATCGTGTAGCCACAGGCGTAAATGCAGGGATGGGCCGTCTGTAGGCGAGAATTGACCTCGATGCCGCGGGGGGTTGTGCTGATGGTAGATGGAAGATTTAGCGTCGATAGGGCCGGGCGATAGACCCCAGGAGAAATTACGCTATCAACCCCCAAAACAAGCGAGCCAGACTGAATGATGACGCGGTCTGTGGCTTTAGGGCGTTCTGACGCGCGATCGCCCGTCGCTAGCCCCTCTTCTCCGAGGGCAGTGGCCTCTGAAGCACCGGCCTTTCGAAGACCGGTATTCCAGCTGCTCGCGAGGGGCTCAGTCTTTAGAGTTGCCGATGTCACAACGCGCACGCCCTCAGCCTCAAGCTGCGCCTGAAGCAGGGCCACGGCGGCCGGTGCCTCATCGGGCAGCAGGCGTGGGGCGGGCGTCGCCAAAACTACAGGCAGACCCAGCCGTCGCAGCGCCTGAGCCAGAACTATTCCCTGCGGGTGATCTCCCCAGACCCCAACAGACTGAGCCGGCAGGAGCTGCTGCAGCGAGGCGATGCTGACGGACTGCAGCGATTCTGGCGCGTGGGGTTCAGCCGCGCCAGCGATTAAATAGTGGTGCCCCCGAAGCAGCCGGTGACCCACCAGCACCCCTAGAGCTGGTCTGTTGACGAAAGCGCCCTTTCCCAGCACTACATCGATTCCCTTAGCCCCCAAGTAGGCCGGCGAGGATTGCTCAAGCTGCCAGTTTGCGAAAGCGTTCGCCTGGGCCAGGCGCTCCTGCAGCGTCGCGTCCCGGCTGGAGCGATGCATTGGGCTCTGCGCTGGGCTATCCGTTGCGTTCCAGCTGGCTTGGAGGTAGGCGAGCTGAAGCTGCTCACGCTCCCAGTCTACTGAGCTGCGGGGCGGCTCTACCAGAGCCACCCGCGCGCCCCAAGCGACAGCGCGTAGCGCGGCGTTATGGGCAACCAGGCTGCCGCCCAAAATTACTAGGTTATAGTCAACAGCCATCGAGCCCCTTGTCTATAGATAGGGCCATCTATCCCACCAGTGCCTCGCTGGCAAGAACGTCCGATAAGGCCTCAAACAGCCGCTGATTTTCCGTCTCGGTACGCACGGCAACGCGGAAATAACGATCGCCTAACTCAGGAAAGCTGGCGCAGTCGCGAATCAGGATTCGGTGGCGCTGCAGAAGCTGGCGCTGCAGCGTCACTGCTGAGCGATCGCTGCGGACTAAAAGGTAGTTAGCGACGCTACTGCGAGGCGTTAGCCCGGGTATCTGGGCTAGGCCGGCAGTCAAGCGCTGCCGCGCCGGCGGTAGCCAGCGCCAGGTTTTGGCCTGAAACGCGGCGTCGTGGACCACGGCTTCGGCTGCAGCCGCCGCAAGGGCGTTGACGGACCAGGGGTCACGCCAGCGCTGCCACTGCTGCAGCCGATCTGGGTGAGCCACTGCATAGCCGATACGCAGCCCCGGCAGACTGTAAAACTTGGTCAGCGATCGTAGCACTACCAGATTTGGATATTGGGTCACCAGCGGCACCAGGCTAGGCCCTTGGCCAGGCGGTAGAAAGTCGATAAAGGCTTCATCTACCACGACAAGGTCGAAGGCGTCGAGGCAGTCACATAGGTCCGAATAGTCGAAGAGCAGGCCGGTTGGATTGTGGGGGCTGTTAATCAGTAGCCCGGAGCCCGGCGGCGGATCGAGAGAGAGCCGGTCCGGTATGTCCGGCCAGCCCTCTAAGGTCAATGGATGGCACACTACGCGGGCCCCAAATGCTGCTAGCGCTCGGCGATAGTCCCCGAATGCAGGCGTGATTAGGTTGGTGGTCTGAGTTTGAGCTAGCTCCCGGCTGGCCCAGGTCAGTAGCTCAGCAGAGCCATTGCCCGGGCAGACCCAGTCGGGAGAGAGCTGATGGAGCTCCGCCAGCACGCGCCGAAGATGGCCATAGGTGGGGTCGGGATAGACCCGCAGCTGGCCCAGATTGGACTGAATCGCCGCAATCGCCGAGTCCGGCGGCCCGAGCGGGCTAATGCTGGCCGAGAAATCTAAAATATCATGGGGGAAACAGCCGGCGAGCCGAGCTGCCCAGGCTAAGTTCCCCCCGTGATTGGGTTGCGTCATCACGCTGTTGCGGCTACTTGGGGTGCGGTTACTTAGGGGCAACCTTTTCTTTGAAGAGCTTGCCTGCTGAGAAGGCCGGTACCCGCGTTGCTGGGATTGTCATCGCCTCGCCTGTTTTGGGGTTGCGACCTTCCCTAGCCTTTCGCTCACGGGGCTCAAATGAGCCAAAACCGACTAGAGTAACTTTGTCGTTGTCCGAGACAGCGTCCATAATCGCGTCTAAAGCAGCGGTTAATACAGCATCTGCCTCTTTCTTAGTGACGCTTGCTCTTTCAGCAATTTTGTCAACTAATTCACCTTTGTTCATACGAATCTCCTAGAATTGGATTGAGATAAATAGACGGACGTGAGTAGAGTAAAATTTTGCCAGCTTGCGAAACCCCAGTCAAAGCTGAGTTTCAATGCCCTATTCTAAAGGGAAGTCTGATAATTTGGAATGACCAAACGTCGAATTTTCAGCAATTTGAGATTTTTTTTTGGAATTTCTGGAAAAAAACAGCTGTTTTTGATCAATATTGCCTAGGTTAGACCTCTCAATTATTATCAAGCCCACAGATTGTCATCAGTAATCGATATGGCTAAATGGCGATCGCTCCGCTTTACTGATTAATTTCAGGAGGGTTTAGATGGGAGCAAAAGTGAAAAAGTTTGCCGTAATTTATACAGCAGCTTCAGCTGAGATAGCGAGTGTCCTA